>DASVUZ010000015.1:0-14975 GCA_036386795.1 Allosphingosinicella sp. | reverse complement strand
CAATTAAAGTGGTACGTGAGCTGGGTTCAGAACGTCGCGAGACAGTTTGGTCCCTATCTGCCGTGGGCGTCGAAGTTTGAGAGGAGTTGACCCTAGTACGAGAGGACCGGGTTGAACATGCCTCTGGTGGACCTGTCATCGTGCCAACGGTGCAGCAGGGTAGCTATGCATGGACGGGATAACCGCTGAAAGCATCTAAGCGGGAAGCCTCCCTCAAGATAAGACTTCATAGAGCCGTCGAAGACCACGACGTTGATAGGCCGGATGTGGAAGTGGGGTAACCCATGGAGCTAACCGGTCCTAATTGCTCTATTCGCGCTTGAGAATCCCACCATCAACGACAGCTTTGGCTGTCGGTTGGATCTCAGCCAGACGGTCAAAAAGTGCACGATTTCTAGAACTTCTTATGCGCCGGCCCCATAGCTTGGTGGCCATAGCGTCAGTGACCCACCCGATCCCATCCCGAACTCGGCCGTGAAACCTGACAGCGCCGATGGTACTATCGCCTAAGCGATGGAAGAGTAGGTCGTCGCCAGGCTTTGCGGCCGGCGCATAAGATAGCCCATTCACATTTGAGCCGCCCATGGCGCGTCTTCGGACGCACCTGGGCGGCTCAACTACATTGGCGCGGGGTGGAGCAGCCCGGTAGCTCGTCAGGCTCATAACCTGAAGGTCGCAGGTTCAAATCCTGCCCCCGCAACCAACAAGGCCCCCGTCGCAAGACGGGGGCCTTGTTGGTTTCTGGGCGGCTGTGGAGCTTGAACCTCGTTCAGCCGGCGAAGCCGGCGAAAACGACGCAGCCGAAGGCCGCGGCCAATCCTGCCCCCGCAAGCCAACAGGCCTCGTCGCAAGACGGGGCTTTTTTTGTGCCCGAAGCACCGGCTAGCCGGACGGTCGCGCCTGCCCTAGACAGGGCTCCACAAGGGGGGACCGCCATGGGACTTTGGATCGCGCTCGGCCTGCTCGTTCTGGCCCTGCTTTACGCTATCATCGTCTACAACCGGCTGGTGCGCCTTCGAGCCCTGGTCCGCGAGGGGTTCAGCGGGATCACCGTCCAGCTCCGCCGCCGAGCCGACCTCGTCCCCAACCTGGTCAGCACCGTCGAAGGCTATGCCACCCACGAGCGCGACGTTCTGACCCAGGTCACCGCCCATCGCTCCGATCCGACCAACGCCGGCTCGGTCAAGGCCACCGCCGAGGCCGACAATGCGTTCGGGGCCATGCTCGGCCGGCTGATGGCGGTGGCGGAAGATTATCCCGATCTCAAGGCGGACGAGAATTTCCGGGCGCTCCAGGACGAGCTCGCCGAGATCGAGGAGGAGCTCCAGGGCGCCCGGCGCTATTACAACGCCACCGTCCGCGATCTCAACACCAGCGTCCAGTCCTTCCCGGACGTGCTCGTCGCGCGGCCGCTGGGCTTTTCGGAGGAGCCCTTCTACGCCGACGCCGATTCGAGCATCCAGACAGCGCCCAAGGTCAGCTTCGGCCGGGCCGGCTGATGCGCAGCCTCCTGCTGGCGCTGCTGGCGGCGCTCGCTCTCGCTTTCCCCGCCGCCGCGGCCGCCGACGAGCGAATCCTCCATTATCTCAGCGAGGTGTCGGTCGGCGCCGACGGCACGCTCGACGTCACCGAGACGATCCGGGTTCGGTCCGAAGCGATCAGGATCAACCACGGCATCTATCGCGACTTCCCGACTCGCTACACCAGCCGCGCAGGCTCGCAGGTCCGGGTCGGCTTCGAGGTGGTCGGAGTGGAGCGCGACGGTTCCGACGAGCCCTGGCACACGGAGCGTCAGGGCAATGGCGTGCGGGTCTATGCCGGCGACGCCGACACCAACGTCCCGCCTGGCGAGCATGTCTACGTCCTGCGCTATCGAACCACCCGCCAGATCGGCTTCTTCGACGATTATGACGAGCTCTACTGGAACGCGACCGGGAACGGCTGGGTCTTCCCGATCGACGTCGCCGAAGCGCGGATCCGGCTTCCACAGCCCGTCCCCTTCGGCCGGCGCGCAATCTACACCGGCCCTCAAGGGTCGACGGCACGCGACGCGGAGGTGGTTTCGGAATCTCCCGGGGAGATCCATTTCCGAACCACGGCGCCCCTCGGGCCGGGGGAAGGGCTGACCGTCGCGGCGGCCTGGCGCAAAGGCGTGGTGACGGCTCCGCCCCCGCCGACCGCCGCCGGACTTTGGCTGCGAGACAACGGGCCGCCGGCGGCGGGCGCTCTCGCCCTCATCGCCCTGCTGGCTTATTATTACCACGCCTGGCGCCGCGCCGGGCGCGATCCCAAGCCCGGAACGATGGTCCCCCTCTTCAGCCCGCCCGACGGGCTCACCGCGGCGACGATGCGCTACATCACCAGGATGGGGGTCGACAACCGAGCCTTCGCCGCGGCCCTCGTCGAGCTCGGGGTCGGCGGCCACATCAGGATCACCCAGGAGGACGGCGGCTTCTTCAGCCGCGACAAGGTCAGGGTCGACAAGACCCCCGGACGCACGACCCCGCCGGAACCCGAGGCGGCGATGACGTCCTACCTGTTCCGGGACGGCGATTCGATCGAGATGGAGCAGAAGAACCACTCGACCTTCTCCGACGCCAAGGACGGGCTCGAGACCGAGCTGAAGAAATATTATGAAGGGCGGCTCTTCGTCCGCAACCGGATCTGGGCCGTCCGCGGCCTCGTCCTCATGGTGGGAGCGCTCGCCGTCCCGGCGGCGGCGGCCCTGCTTGCCTCGCCCGGCGATTATGGACGCAACGACCTCCTCGTCGCCTTCGCCGCCTTGCTCCTGCCGGCGGCCGCGCTCGGCCTCTATGTCCTCTCGAGCGGCCGATACGGCGCGATGGCGGTATCGGCCAAGATCTGCGCCGCCTTCCTCGGAGTGATCGGCCTCGTCGCCGGCGTCGTCACCATCGGCAACGCGGTGGAGGGCATCTTCGCTTATGGCGAGGCCAGGCGCCTGATCCCGCTGGCGCTTCCGCTTCTGGCTCTGCCGGTGGTGCTCACCGCTTTCCACTGGATGGCCGCGCCGACCCGCGAGGGGCGAGCGGTGCTCGACCGGATCGCCGGCTTCCGCCATTATCTCGAGGTCGCCGAGGAGGATCGGCTGGAGGCCCTCCATCCGCCCGAAAAGACTCCTGAATTGTTCGAGCGCTATCTTCCCTACGCGATCGCCCTCGACGTCGAGAATGAATGGGCCTCGCATTTCACCTCGGTCCTGGCCGCGGCCGCGGCCTCGGGACAGGCCCAGTCCATGAGCTGGTATTCCGGGACTTCCGACCCGTGGAGCGATCCGGGCGGTTTCGTGGACAATGTCGGCTCCTCGCTTGCCAGCACCATATCCTCGGCCTCGACCGCGCCGGGCTCGAGCGGCGGGTCAGGGGGCGGCGGATCGTCGGGCGGCGGCGGCGGCGGCGGCGGGGGCGGCGGCTGGTAGGGCGGCCCGGGCGGCGAGGATCCGGTCCGCCAGCTCGAGGTCGGCCGGCTTGTCGACGTCGATCGCCGCTTCCGCGAACGGCAGGATCACCGCCTTGAGCCGCATCCCGGCCTTGCGCCCGGTCCGCTCGGCCGCCGCTTCCAGCGAGATCGTGCGGGTGAGGGCGCGAAGGAAGGTGCCGAGGCCCAGATAGCCGAGCAGCTTCAGGGTGCGCTTGCGGTCCTTCTCGGCCCGCGACCAGAAAGCGGCGCCGCGCTGCGATTCCGGAGTCATCAGAGCGAACAGGTTGGCGCCGCTGAAATGGCCGTTGGCGGCCTTGAGCCAGGTCCGCTTCGTGTCGGGATGGACGCTCTCGACCGTCCGCCGCTCGACCATCGCGAAGGCGGCGTCGGCGCCGGCGGCCTCGGCGATGAAGGCCTCGACCATTTCCGGCCGAAGAAGGGGATGGTCGGCGGTGGTGACCAGGACGGGGTAGGGGGCGGCGCCTGTCCCGGCGAGGGCGGCGACGCTGAGCGAGATTCCGTCGCCGGCTTCGGCGGTGGAGATTCTCGGCTCGCGGGCCATCCAGCCGAGTTCGCCCTCGAGCAGGGACCCGGCCTCCTGGGCGAGGACGACGATCCGGCCGACCGACGGCGAGGCGAGGAGGGTGCGCGCCACCCGGCCCAGCATCGGCTCGCCGCCGGCCCGGATCAGCGCCTTGGCGGCGACTCCATGGGCCGCCGCGAAGCCGTCCTCCCCGGGCCGCCGCCCGGCCAGCACGATTGCGGTCCAATCCCCCATCGAGCCCAGTCCATCCCAGCTAGGCGCCTCGCGGGCCACCGAAAAATGCGCCCGGCGCGGTTAATCGCGGCGCCGTTGCCGATCCGCCACGCCGAGCCGCGCAAAAGAAAGGGCCCGCCGCTTGAGGCGGCAGGCCCTCCCTTCGTCCGGCATGGGCTTCTAGAGGAAGAAGTCCGTCACCACGACGCTGGCGTTGTTGACGTTGATCGTGAAGTCGGCGACGCCGTCCCCGTTCACGTCGCCGGCGACGTAATTGTCGCCGCCCTGGCTGTAGGTCCTCAGCTGGCCGGCGACTCCGCTGAACGCGTTATTGCCGATGAAGGTGAAGGCCTGGTTGCCGGCGGCGTTGGTGTTGGCGTCGATCTCGGTCAGGTGGATCTTGTCGGATCCGCTGGTGAAGTCCGTGATCTCGTCATTGCCGCTGTTCTGGAAGAAGCGGAACTCGTCATTGCCCGCTCCGCCCGACAGGATGTCGTCGCCGCCCGCGCCGTTCAGGACGTCGTTGCCGCCGTTGCCGTTCAGCTTGTTGGAGACGTCGTTGCCGAACAGATAGTCGCGGGCCGAGCCGCCGTTCGCATTCTCGATGATCGTGTTATAGGCGATCGAGATGTTGCGGTGGCTGGTGGCGAAGATGCCGGAGATCCCGGTATCGTTCAGCACCCGGTTGTGGCCGAAATTGCCGGCGAGGTTGGCGTCGGCGTCGACCTCCGCCTGGCTGTTGTAGAGCGCGAAGTCCGGCTGGCCCTGGCTGGCGTCGGCGGCGTCGTTGAACGCCTGGGTGATGGCGTTCGCCTGGGCGAGGGTCACCGCGCCCTTGGCCGCCGAGCTGAACGCGCCCGGACGAAGGTCGATGAACACGCTCCGGTTGGCCGTCGAGAAATCGAACGTGTCCTCTCCGCCCGCGTCATAGACCGACAGGTACGGATAGGGGTTCTGGGCGAGGTCGTAGACCCCGTTGCCGGCGTTGGAGTTGGAGAAGTAGTTGGTGTCGCCGCTCCGGGTCGTCGGATCGGCGCCATACTTCGCCTGGATGGTCAGGATGTCGTGAAGCAGCGGAGTCTGCGGGTTGCCCAGGATGAACAGCGCCGCGTTGATCTGCTGGGAGCCCGTGATCGTCGAGCTGAAATAGGACATGATCGTGAACTGCTTCGTGTCCTGGTAGTAGAAGGCGTCGCCGGCATAGGTGATCGGATCCGGATCGGTGTCGGGATCGGGGCCGTCGTCGCCGAAATTGTAATTGCCCGGATGGTTGAGGCCGAGCGAGTGGCCGATCTCGTGGATCAGGGTGGTGCGGCCGTAGCCGTCATACTGGAGCCAGGCGTTGGTCCAGTTGACGCTCGGGTCGGCGGTCCAGACGTCGCCCTGGAGCTTGGGGCCGTTGCCCGGGAAATAGGCATGCGCCTGGGCGGGGCCCGTGGTCGTGTTGGCGAGCGTGATGTCCGCGCCCTTGCCCTTGATCTCGGTGATCGACTGCGGGATGAGATCGTCCCAAAGCGTCATCGCCTCGCGGGCGACCGCCTTCTCGGCGTCGCTCATCTCCGAGAAGCCGAACGCCTCGGTCACTCCCAGCGCCTGATATTTCGGGCTGTTGTACCAGCCGACCGGATTGCCGGTCATGAAGCTGTAGGTGATCTTGTCGTTGCCGCCCGGGATCATGGCGCCGCCGTCGATCTGGTTGATGATCTGCTGCTGGCTGAAGACGGTCTTGCCGTTGCCCGCGACGGCCCCGACAAAATCGTCGACCATGAACGGAGCGACGTCGCCGACCAGGACTCCGTCGCCGACGAGGACTCCGTCGGAGCCGGTCGCGGTGACTCCGTCGGCGCCCGTCGCGGTGATCCCGTCGGTGCCGGTCGCGGTAATTCCGTCGGTGCCGGTGACGGTGATCCCGTCCGCGCCCGTCAGGGTGATCCCGTCGGCGCCCGTCAGGGTAATCCCGTCGGCGCCGGTCATGGTGATTCCGTCCTGGCCAAGACCGCCGAGGCGCAATTTACTTTTCTCGATTGCCACAGTGTAATCCCCCCAATGGAGTGTTGGATATGCGCGGCAGCCTGTCGATTTGGCCCCCCGGCGCAGACTTGGAAGCTCCGCTGGAAACCGAATGTTGTCAATTGATTATTAACGAGAATCCCGCCCGGAATTGACCGAAAAGGGGATTCCCCAAATAAAGCAAGAACGGGACAGGTGACGGCCTTGCCGCGCGCAAGTAAGAGAGGTCGTAACTCTAAGCCTTTTCTGTAGCGAAATGAACCACTTATGCCGATCGACAAAGCCATCGTCCTCAGCGCCGGCAAGGGCTCGCGCCTGCTGCCGCTCACCGCCGAGCGGCCCAAATGCCTGATCGAGCTCAGCGGAAAGAGCCTTCTCGAGTGGCAGCTCGACTCGCTCCAGGGCGCCGGCGTGGCCGACATCGTCGTCGTCACCGGCTTCGCCGAGGAGACGGTGGCCGAGGTGGCGGCCCGGCGCCCGGGCGTGCGCACCCTGTTCAACCCCTTCTACCACGTCGCCGACAATCTCGGCTCGGTGTGGATGGCCCGCTCCGAGCTCGACCGCGACACCCTGCTGCTCAACGGCGACACTTTGGTCTCGCCCGCCCTGCTCGATCGGGTGCTCGCCGCCGACACCGGCCCGATCGCCGTCACCGTCGACGAGAAGGAGAGCTACGATGCGGACGACATGAAGGTGCTTCGCGACGGCGACCGGCTGCTCCGGATCGGCAAGGCGCTTGAGCCCGGCGGGTACAATTCGGAATCGATCGGCCTCCTCGCCTTCCGGGGCGAAGGGCCGAGGCTGTTCGCGGAGCAGGTCGAGCGGATGATGCGCCAGCCCGACGGCACCCGCCGCTGGTACCTTCGAGCGATCGACGCCCTGGCCCAGTCCGGAGCCGACGTCCGGACCGTCTCCATCAAGGGCGAGCAATGGCAGGAGGTCGACTTCCCCGAGGACGTCGAGGCCGCCAGGGCGCTGACCGCGAAATGGGCGGCCGCGTAGAGCGTCGGGCATTCACCTGCACCGCGTTCGTCATGCCGGACTTGATCCGGCATCCACCTGGTCTTCCTTCATCCGTCGCGTCAGGAAGGTGGGTCCCGGGTCAGGCCGGGGATGACGTCAGGATCGCGGCCAATGGCGCTTCAAATGCCCCGCCAGCGCCTCGACCTGCCCCGCCTCCAGCTCCACCGCCTCGCCCAGCGCCGGCGCCTTCGGCCACCCCGCATCCCTCACGCTCACCCCACAGGCCGACCGCTCGCCCTCGTAGCGCGGGATGACGTGGAAATGGACGTGCGGGTCCACCATCATCAGCATCAGATAGTTGATCTTCTCGAACCGCACGGCGGACGCCAGCGCAGCCTCGATGTCCCCCACCGCCCGCTGCAGCTCGGCGAAGGCGCCGTCCGACAAGTCGGCGAAGGCCGTCGCCTCGCCTTTGGCGGCCAGGACCAGGCTTCCCAGCGCCGGCTGGGCGCGCCGAAGAAGCACCACCCAATGCTCATAATCCGCGACCAGCGTCGCCGGATAACCGAACCGAAGGATCGTCCCGTTCATCCCCCCGTCCTCGCAGCCCTCCCGCCTCGACGCAATCGTCTAGCGACGACCGCCGAGTCCCGGCCGAAGGCGGCAATAGTTTCGCACAAAGACCACAAAGGGCACGAAGCTGGCGCATGGGCTTGCTTCCGAGTCTTCTCGGATAGGCAGCGGATTTGGAGCTGATGAAGACCCTTTGTGACCTTCGTGGTCTTCGTGCGACCAAATCCGAACTTTGCATCCGCTTGGACATGGTCGAAAAGGCTCCGGCAACGGTCAGGGAGCTGATGCGGATCCTTTGTGACCTTCGTGGTCTTCGTGCGACCCAATCCGAATTTTGCATCCTTTCGGACATGGTCGAAAAGGCTCCGATGCAGGATGTCGAGAAACTTGCGCGAATAGCGGTGGATTGCGGGTTGAGAGTTCATCGTTCACTCGGGCCCGGGCTTCTTGAATCGGTTTATGAGGCGGTGCTGGCGACGAGCCTGCTTCGCGCCGGGCTGGCGGTAGAGCGGCAGAAGCCGATCTCGATCGAATTCGAAGGACTGATTTTCCGGGAAGGCTTCCGGGCCGATCTCGTGGTGGAAGGCGAGCTTCTTATCGAAGTGAAGTCGGTTGAACGGCTGGCACCGATCCATGCCAAGCAGCTGCTCACCTATCTCCGCCTGTCTGGACGGCCGCTCGGTCTATTGATGAACTTTGGAGGCATGTCGTTTCGAGAGGGCGTGAAGCGTCTCGCCAACAATTATTTTGCGGCTGGGTAATACCCCTACGCTCCCCGGCGGAAGGCCGATTATTGTTCGCACAAAGACCACAAAGGGCACGAAGGGATCCGCCGAGCGCGGGCATGGCGGTTTGTCGGAAAGGCGCGGGATTCTTTGTGTCCTTTGTGCCCTTTGTGCGAAATCAATTCTGAATCCGACCGGCGCGCAGGGCGCTGGCGGCGGTCGCCGGGCCCCCGCCGAAGGTCGCAATGGGTTTCGCACAAAGGCCACAAAGGCCACAAAGGCACAAAGGGGCCTCGTGGGCCGCTGGCCGCCCGGCCTGTCCGATCGGCACCTGCTAAGTCGCTTCGCGGACTCTTTGTGCCTTCGTGCCCTTCGTGTCCTTTGTGCGAACCATGCTGCGAAAGGTTGGTGGAGCGCGCCGCTCAGGACAGCCAGGACACCACCGGCCGCCCCGCCGCCCGAACCGCCATGGCCTGGACGAGCTGGGCCAGGTGGACCGCCAGCGAGATCAAGGTCCACGCCGCCACGGCGACCAGCCCCCAGTCGGGGCGGCCGGCGATCAGGAAGGCGAGGAGGATGACCATGTTGGGGTTGCGCCGCGCCGTGACCAGCCGGA
The DNA here is from genome assembly GCA_036386795.1 of Allosphingosinicella sp. Lineage (GTDB taxonomy): Bacteria > Pseudomonadota > Alphaproteobacteria > Sphingomonadales > Sphingomonadaceae > Allosphingosinicella. The sequence continues at coordinate 5,893 of DASVUZ010000015.1, read as the reverse complement.
AGCGGCTGTCGAAGCGGCGCCAGACGTGGATGTGCATTCCGAAGCGGGCGATGAAGGCGCCCTCGATCAGCCGCTGGACGACATAGCCCCCGACGATCGCCGCCAGCGTCCACCAGAAGAGGTCCGGAGCGAGCGGCCGCCCGTAGGCGTGGAGGCCCACCCCCCAGGCCCACCACCAGAAAGGCGGGTGGACGAGGTCGATGCCATGGTCGATCGCCTCGCCGATCCTGGACGAGGTGATGGTGCAGCGGGCGAGCTTGCCGTCGACCGTGTCGAGCACCATGAAGGCGAGCCCGGCGGCGAGGCCGGGCCAGTAAAGGCCGCGGTAGAACAGCCAGGTCGCGAGCAGGCAGAGCAAGGCTCCGGCCAGCGAAACCTGGTTGGGGCTCATCCCGATCCGGGCCGCCCAGCGGGTCAGGACCAGGGCCCATTCCGGCCACAGATATTTGGTGAGAAGGTCGGTCACGCCCTTATAGGCGCCGAAATAGCTCGCCCGCTCGAGCGAGCCTACCGTGCCGGGCTCGAGCCGCTCCATGAACGGCCGCTCCTTCTTTCGAAGCTCCTCATTGCCGAGGCCGCCCGCCTCCTCCCAGGGAAGTATGTCGCTCGCGGCGAGGACCTTGCGCCCTTCCCGCATCCCCCGAACGATCTCCTGCCGGGCCGTGGTGGCATGGGCCAGCACCGGCACTCCGCCGCGGGTCACGACCACGCCCGGCCGGGCCGCGGCCAGCTTCAGCCAGGACGGATCGAAGGCGTAGCCGAGATTGACCAGCAGCTCGCCCTCCTCGCGCACCTCCAGGCCCTGGGCCCGGGCGATCCGCCTCAGCCGCTCCTCGGCGGTGAGGCCCCAGAGCCGGGTATCGTTGGCTCCGACCGGAGCGACCGCGATCATGGCTTCAGCCCCGCCGAGATCCGCTCGGCGCTTCGAAGCGCCAGAGCGACGATGGTCAGGGTCGGGTTGGCCCAGCCCCCGGTCGGGAAGAGCGAGGATCCCGCCACCCACAGATTGGCGAGCCCGTGCACCCGCCCGTCCGGATCGGTGACGCTGGACCCGGGATCGGTCCCCATCCGGGTCGTCCCCATATGGTGATAGCCCCCGATCGGATGCGACGAAATCAGCGGGTCGGTCCGCCAGCGGCCCGAGCCGAGCCATTGCGCCGGCTCGACCCGGCCGAGCCCGAGCCGGGCCAGCTCCTTGCCCAGCGTGTCGACGAGCACCGCGACGCTTCGGACGTCGATCTCGCTAAGCCGCCAGTCGAGCCGGACCCGGGGGACCCCGGTCGAATCCTTGTCGCCGCTGAGGGTGATCCGGCTCTCCGGATTGGGCGCCTGCTCGCCCCGGACGAGAAGGGCCACTTCGAGATTGCCGAGCTTGTGGAGGAGCCAGGGCCGCGCCGGGTCGACATGGCGCTGGGCCCATCCCGCCGCCTTCTTGGTCGCCATCCACAGCGCCCGCCCGCGCTTGGTCGGAGCCATGCTGTGCTTGAGCCCCGAATAGGCCTTCATCCCGATGAACTGGCGCCGTCCCTCCGGCTGGCGGGCGACGATGGTCAGCGAGGTGTTGAGGATGCGCTCGCGCCTCTGAAGCGCCTCGGACGGGGCGATCAGAGCGGCGAGGTCCTGGCCCGCGACCCGGTGGCGCCGGCCGAACGCCTTGAGCAGCGGCCAGGCCGCGCCCCTGACGATGCGTCCGCCGCGCGCGTGGGGGTGCTCCATGAAGTAGCGGCCGACCTGGTCGTTGCCGAGGCCGGAGGCGAGCAGCAGCCTGGGATTCTCGATCCCGCCCGCCGCCAGCACGAAGGCTTGGGCCCGGACGGTTAGCCGCCCCGTTCCGAGCGATCGCGCCTCGACCCGCTCGATTCCGCTCCCGCCCCGGACGATCGCGGTCACGGTCGAGTGGATGGCGATCTGGCACCTGGGATCGGCCTCGAGGTCGGAGCAGCTTTCCCAGGCGAAGCGGTTGAAGCGGCGGTCGAAGGTCCACAAGGGAGTCTCGAGCTCCTCGAACCGGGGCAGGCTGACTCCCGCCGAGCGAAGGTCGTCCGGGTCGGGCCGCCGGGCGGGAAGCCCGAAATGCGGCCGGGCCTCTTCGTACCAGCGCTCCAGCTCCGACCAGCCGATCGGCCAGCCCGAATGGGGGACATAGTCGCGCCGCTCGAGGTCGATCGGGTCGAGCTCGGCGCAGCGCCCGCCCCAGATGGCGGTGGTTCCGCCGAAGAAGCGGAGCCGCGAATCCTCCAGCTCGTAATAATCCTCGCCGTCATTCTCGCCGGAGTTGAGCGCCGCGACCGGCGCCTCGTAGTCGAGCCCGCCGCTCTCCAGAAGGACGACCGTCCGCCCGAGCTTCAGGAGCCGCCGCGCGAGGCTGATCCCCGCCGCCCCCGCCCCGATCACGCAGACCTCGCCCTCCAGCTCGATCGCCCCGGGAATTCGCGCAAGATCGATCACGTGCCGTCATCCCGGCGAAAGCCGGGACCCATGAACACCGGCGGTGTCCGGACTCCCCCGGCGGTGTTCCTGGGTGCCAGGTCAAGCCCGGCATGACGGGAATGGCTCACCGCGCGAACAACTCCGCCTCGACCTCGCCCGAAAGCCTCCCCGCCAACACGGCGTCCTGCGCCCAGCGCAACTCGTCGGCCAGATACCGGTCGGAGCCGTAATGCGGCACATGGCGCCGGATCTCTTCCCGCGCCGATTCCAGCGCCGGCGAGCTCTTCAGCGGCGAATGGAAGTCGCAGCCCTGGGCCGCCGCGAGAAGCTCGATGCCGACCACCCCGGCCGAATTGCCCGCGATCCGCCGCGCCTTGGTCCCGGCATGGGTCGCCATCGAGACATGGTCCTCCTGGTTGCCCGAGGTCGGAACGGTGTCGACGCTCGCCGGCCAGGCGAGGCTCTTATTCTCGGACACCAGCGCCGCGGCGGTGACCTGCGCGATCATGAAGCCCGAATTGACCCCGCTGTCCTCAACCAGGAAGGGCGGAAGTCCGCTCATCTTGGGATCGACGAGGACCGCGGTCCGGCGCTCGGAGATGCTCGCCACCTCGCACAGCGCCATCGCCAGGGTGTCGGCGGCGAAGGCCACCGGCTCGGCATGGAAGTTGCCGCCCGACAGCGAATCGCCGGTTTCCGGGAACAGCAAGGGATTGTCGGTGACCGCATTCGATTCGATCTCGAGGGTCCTCGCCGAATTTCGGATCAGGTCGAGGCAGGCGCCCATCACCTGGGGCTGGCAGCGGAAGCTGTACGGGTCCTGCACCCGGGTGCAGCCCTCGTGGCTGCCGCGGATCTCGCTTCCCTCCAGGAGCCGCTTGAGAACGGCCGCGACCTCGATCTGGCCCGGCTGGCCGCGCGCCGAATGGATCCGCGGGTCGAAGGCCGAATCCGTGCCCTTGAGGGCGTCGAGCGACAGCGAGCCGGAGATCAGCGCCGAAGCGAACAGCCGCTCGGCCGCGAACAAAGTGTCGAGCGCGACGGCGGTCGATATCTGGGTGCCGTTGATCAGCGCCAGGCCCTCCTTGGGGCCGAGGACCAGCGGCTCGAGCCCGAGCTCGCGCAACGCCTCTCCGGCCGGGACGATCGTTCCTCGAAGGTCGATCCGTCCCTCGCCGAGCATCGCCGCGCTGAGATGGCCGAGCGGCGCCAGGTCCCCCGAGGCGCCGACCGAGCCCTGGCTCGGGATGCAGGGCAAAGCGTCCGCCTCGAGCAAGGCGAGGATCCGCTCCACCACCTCGCGCCTCACGCCCGAATGGCCGCGGGCGAGGCCGATCACCTTGGTCGCCATGGCGAGCCGGACGACGGGCCGGGCGAGGTCGTCGCCCAGCCCGCAGCTGTGCGACATCACCAGATTGCGCTGGAGCTCGGCCAGCCGGTCGGGCGGAATCCGGGTCTGGGCGAGAAGCCCGAAGCCGGTATTCACCCCATAGACCGTGCGCCCGCTCTCCAGGATCCGCCCGACGCACGCCGCCGCCGAGTCGACCGCGCCCCAGGCGCCGGCCGCGAGCTCGACGGGCGCGCCCGCCCAGATCGCTCGAAGCTCCGCGAGCGTGACGGAGCCGGGTCGGAGTCGAATAGGGCTCACCGCCCCCCTCCTCCGTTCGGCCTGAGCCTGTCGAAGGCCTTTCCTTCTCTTTCTCCGCAAGGGCAAGGGAAAGGGAGGGCTTCGACAAGCTCAGCCCGAACGGTGTCGCTCTCACCCACGGTCACAGCCCCACCATCGGCAGGTCCAGACCCTGCTCCCGGGCGCAGTCTATCGCCTCCTCATAGCCGGCATCGGCATGTCGCATCACTCCGGTGCCCGGGTCGTTCCAGAGCACCCGCTCGAGCCGCCGGGCGGCGTCGGGCGTGCCGTCGGCGACGATCACCATTCCGGCATGCTGGGAATAGCCCATTCCGACCCCGCCGCCGTGATGGAGCGACACCCAGGTCGCTCCGGACGCGGTGTTGAGCAGGGCGTTGAGCAAGGGCCAGTCCGACACCGCGTCGGACCCGTCCCGCATCGCCTCGGTCTCCCGGTTGGGGCTGGCCACCGAGCCGGAATCGAGATGGTCGCGGCCGATCACCACCGGCGCCTTCAATTCGCCCGACGCCACCATCGCGTTGAACGCCATTCCGAGCCTGTGCCTCTGCCCGAGCCCGACCCAGCAGATCCGCGCCGGAAGCCCCTGGAAGGCGATCCGCTCGCGCGCCATGTCGAGCCAGCGGTGGAGGTGCGGGTCGTCGGGGATCAGCTCTTTGACCTTGGCGTCGGTGCGGTAGATGTCCTCCGGATCACCGGAGAGCGCGCACCACCGGAACGGGCCGATTCCCCGGCAGAAGAGCGGCCGGACATAGGCCGGGACGAAGCCGGGGAAGTCGAAGGCGTGGGTCACCCCCTCGTCCTTCGCGACCTGGCGGATGTTGTTGCCATAGTCGAAGGTCGGGACGCCCATCGCCCGGAAGGCGAGCATTGCATGAACATGCAACGCCATGGATTCTCTTGCAGCTTTCTCCACCGCGGTGGGGGCGCGCTCGCGCATATTCATCCATTTCTCGACCGTCCAGCCGACCGGCAGATAGCCGTTCACCGGGTCGTGCGCCGAAGTCTGGTCGGTCACCGCGTCCGGCCGGATCCCCCTCCGCACCATCTCCGGCAAAAGCTCCGCCGCATTGCCGAGAACCCCCACTGAAGTGGGTGCAATGGCCGACGCAACGATCTCCAGCGCTTCGTCGATGCTGCTCGCTCGCCGGTCGAGATAACGGGTCTCCAGCCTCTTCTCGATCCGGCTCTCCTGGCATTCGATCGCGATGCAATGCGCCCCCGCCATCACCGCCGCCAGCGGCTGCGCCCCGCCCATTCCGCCGAGGCCCGCGGTGAGGATCCAGCGGCCCTTGAGGTCGCCGCCATAATGCTGGCGGGCCATCTCGGCGAAGGTCTCGTAGGTGCCCTGGACGATGCCCTGGGTGCCGATATAGATCCACGATCCGGCCGTCATCTGGCCGTACATCATCAGCCCCTTGCGATCCAATTCGTGGAAATGGTCCCACGTCGCCCATTTCGGAACCAGGTTCGAATTGGCGATCAGCACGCGCGGCGCATCCGAATGCGTGCGGAACACGCCGACCGGCTTGCCCGACTGGACCAGCAGGGTCTCGTCTTCTTCGAGGCGTTCGAGCGTTTCGACGATCCTGTCGAAGCATTCCCAGTTGCGCGCGGCGCGGCCGATGCCGCCGTAGACCACCAGCGCCTGCGGGTTTTCCGCGACCTCGGCGTCGAGGTTATTCTGGATCATGCGGTAGGCGGCTTCGGTGAGCCAGCTCTTGCAGCTGAGCTGGCTGCCGCGCGGGGCGCGGATCAGGCGGCTCGGGTCGTGGCGCGGGTCGGCGGCGATCTTTTCAGGAGCGTTCATGGCGCGGT
>DASVUZ010000014.1:0-86495 GCA_036386795.1 Allosphingosinicella sp. | reverse complement strand
GAGGTTGCCGGCCGGATCGTAGGTCATCGCCGTCGTCGCGGTCAGGGCTCCGGTGCCGTCGCCGCTCGAGGCGGACTGGACGTTGCCGTTGGAATCGTAGGCGACCGACGTCTTCACCTCGTCGGCGGTGCCCTCGCAGCTCGCCGGCGTCCGGCATTGCGAGGTGCCGGTCAGCCGGTGCTCGCCATTGACCAGGTCGTAGCGGTAGCGAATCCGCGGCGGAACCGCGCCGGCGCCCGGCGTCGGGCCGGTCGCGGTCAGGATTCCGCCGTGGACCGGATCGTAGGTGAAGGTGGTCGTGTGGCTTCGGGCGTCGGTGACGCTGTCGGGGCTGTTGCAGGTGGCGGGGTTGGCGCAGGTCGCCGGATAGCTGGCGCTCGCGACGATGTCGTTGGCGGAATTGCCGGCCTTGTCGCGAAGCCGGGTCTCGGTGACGTTGCCTCGGCTGTCGTAGCCGTACTGGACGAAATTGCCCTCGGGCTGGGTGACCTTCCTGAGGCGCGCGCCGGAATCATATTCGTAGGCGACGGTCCGGCTGAGCGGGTCGGTGACCGAGGTCGGGCGGCCGATCGTCAGGTCGGAGACGATGGTGGTGACGAGGTCCGGCTCGCCGGGAAGCGCCTGGGTCACCGTCATCACGTTTCCGCTTCGCGAATATTGGGTCGTCACGCCCTCGCTGACGACCGTGCTGACGTCGTTGCCGGCGCCGTAGCTGATCGTCTTCGTGTCGGACTGGGCGCCGGGGCGGCGGATTCCGGTGATCCGGGAGCCGCCGCTGCTGAAGCGCCACACCCGTCCGCCCATATCGGTGACTTCGACGATGCTGGTCGACGGATAGGAATAGGCGATGGTCGCCTGGGCGGCGGTCGGGCTGACCACGTCGTTGTAGAGGGCGGCGCTGGTCCGGCGCTGCCAGCTGTCGGGCGGGGGCGCTCCGTTCGAGCTGAAATTGCCGTCCGAGGCGTAGGCGAAGGCGATTCGGTAGCCGAAGCTGTTCGAAACACTGGCGATCCGCGCCCAGTAGCTGCAGTCGAGCGCCGGATTGTCGACGTGGATCAGCTCGTTCGAGCAGCTCTGCCAGATCTCCCAGCTGATGCCGACGCTCTTGCCGTCCGGGGTCGAGATGGAGAGCGGGAGCTGGCTGCAATTGCCCTGCCCGGCGCTGCCGTTGCAATGGGTCGAGCTGCTGCTCTGGCTCCCGGTCGGATCGCCGAACGTGATCAACGTGCCGTCGGCGCTCCGGTAGAGATGTTCGGCCCCGACGGCGGTCAGGCTCGATCCGGTCGGTAGCGTTCCGGACGAGCTGAACAGCTCGTAGCGATTGTCCTTGTTGACGCTGATGACGGTTCCGGCCGCGCCGACGCTTCGGGTCAGGAAGAGGCCGTCCCACTGATGGCCGCCGGAGCTCACGTGCCAGCTGCCGTTGCCGCTTCCGATCCGGGTCCTGACCAGCGCCAGCTCGCCGTCGCCCGATCCGATCGACCCCTCGACGAAGGCCAGGACGAAGTCGCCATGGGTGAGGTCGACCCCGTTGGAGTCGAGGGTCCGGTGCTCCCGGGGGGTCTGGGCGGCGGCGGGGGCGGCCGCAAGTCCGCACCAGGCGGTGCCGGCGAGGAGGGCGCAGGCGAGGGCGCGCGTCCGGATGGACGTGTTGGTCATTGTCGGTCTCCAGTGAGCGGGGCGCCTCGGCCCCGTCTTCGTCTTCTGGGGCGCGGCCGGATTTTTGCGGTCCGGCGCGCGCCGGCGGGGCTCAGCCGTGGATGGTGATTCCGTCGACGGCCGCGAAGCCGCAGGTGACGGCCCCGGTCGTGTTGACCCGGACCGGAAGCTGCAGGACCCGGGCCGTCAGGAGCAGCGCGAACAGCTCCGAAAAGGCCATGTGCGTGCGCGGGATCGCGAACCACACCATCGGCGCCGCCGGGTCGGCCGAGGCGACTCCCTCGAGCTGGAAGAACAGGCAGGGGCGGGTGCCGTCCTCGATCACGTCCGCCACGATCTTGTTCTCGTGGGCCGTCTGCGCCGGAGCGGCGGCGGGGTGGAGGGCGAGAAGCAGAGCGGATGCCGCGATCGGAAACGTCTTCATCACAAATCTCCTTGCTTGGGCGGGCGGGCTCGCCCGCGGCCTTGGGGCCGGGTTCAGCCGGTGGGGGCGGCCGGGGAGGCGCCGGCCGGGACGACGATCACTCCCGGCGGTCCGCCGGCTCCGGTCGGAAGGATCCGGTAGCCTCGGCCCGGGGCCGAGGTGACGGTCATGGCGGTGCGGTTGTCGGCCCGGTCGAACGCGTAGGCGGTGATCGAGCCGTTCGCCGTCCCGGCCCGCTCGACCCGGACCAGCCGGCCTCGGGCGTCATAGCCGTAGGAAATGGTCTCGGCGGCGGCCGCCGGCGCGGGGAGCGCCGCCGCCGCCGCTCCGGCAAGAGCGATCCGGATCCTGGCCTTATAGATCATGGTTTGCTCCTGTTTCACCCAGCGGGCAACCTGAGTCGCTGTGAACATAAGTAGAACAAACTTTATGCGATTATGCAAATCCTATTTTTAGTAGGAATTTCCTTCGGGGAGTCAGGCGCTTGGAGTCGCCGATGCGACGAACCGAGTTTCCGTTCGGGGTCCCGACTCGGGGGTCGGGCGGGGCCGATTCGCTCGGCCCCCGGATGCTCCAGGACGTTGCCGTCAGAGCGGCGGAGTGAGCGCTTCGGCGAGGAGCCGGAATTCCTTGTCGCGGGGGCTGCCCTTGCGCCAGACCAGGGCGATCCGGCGGAAGGCGTGCTCGGCGCCGAGCGGCCTCGACGCGACTCCCGTGCCCTCCAGGATCCCCGACTCCAGCGCCATTTGCGGCACCAGGGTCTGGCCGAGCCCGTTCGCGACCATCTGGACGAGCGTGTGGAGCGAGGTCCCGAGCATCGCCGCCTCGGCCCGCAATTCGGGCCGGTTGCAGGCGGCGAGCGAATGCTCCTTGAGGCAATGGCCGTCCTCGAGCAGGAGCAGCCGCCCCTCGTCGATCGCCGCGGCCGGGACCGCCTCGTCCCGCTCCGGAGCCTCGCCCGGCGGGAAGGCGACGTGGAGCCGGTCGTCGAACAGCTCCGCCGACTCGACCTCGCCGCAGCCATAAGGGAGGGCGAGAAGGACGCAGTCGAGCTGGCCGCGATGGAGGCTGTCGCACGCCGCCGGGCTGGTCTCCTCGCGAAGGTAGAGCCTGAGCTCGGGGAAGTCGCGCCTCAGCCTCGGCAGCAGCCTGGGCAGCAGGAAGGGGGCGATGGTCGGGATCACGCCCATCCGCAATTCGCCGGCGAGCGGCTTGCCCGCCGCCCGGACCATGTCGGCCAGCTCCTCGGCCTCCTTGAGGATCCGCCGCGCCTTGGCCGCGACCCGCGCTCCGAGCGGGGTGAACCGGACCACCCGGCGGGTCCGCTCGACCAGCACGATCCCGATCAGGCTCTCCAGCTCCCGGATCCCGCCCGACAGGGTCGACTGGGTGACGAAGCAGGCTTCCGCCGCCCGGCCGAAATGGCCGGTCTCCTCCAGCGCGACGAGATATTGGAGCTGCTTGAGGGTCGGGACGTGCGTGGACATGGCCGCCTCTCCAATTCCTCCCCGACATTCGTCGGGGAGGGGGACCGGGCGAAGCCTGGTGGAGGGGTTCTCCGGGCCTGCGGAACCCCTCCACCCCCTTCGGGCGGTCCCCCTCGCCCGGAAAATCCGGGAGCCTATTGATCGGCCGGTCCGATCAAAGTGCGCGAACTAATCAATTTGCCCGATCACCGCCAGCCCCCATATGGGGCGTCCGGGCAGTCATGCTGCACCGCAACATCCCTCATAACAGACCCCTTGAGGAGGCTCGATCATCATGCTTACCGTCGGCGACAAGTTCCCCGCCCTCACCGTTTCCGTCCAGCAGGGCCTCGCCCTTCCCGCCGGCGAGACCCTCGACCTCGCCGAGACCGGCGGCAAGTGGAAGGTGTTGTTCTACTGGCCCAAGGACTTCACCTTCGTCTGCCCGACCGAGATCATCGGCTATGGCGAGCTGGCCGGCGATTTCGCGGACCGCGACGCGGTCCTGATCGGGGCCTCGACCGACAGCGATTTCGTCCACCACGCCTGGCGCCGCTCCGACGAGCGCCTCGCCGCCTGCGACTTCCCCTGGATCGCCGACACCACCAGGGAGCTGGGTGCAATGCTGGGAGTAATCGATCCGAAATCCGGAGTCGCGTTCCGAGCCACCTTCATCGTCGACCCCGACAACGTCATCCAGCACGTCACCGTCAACGGCCTCAACGTCGGCCGCAACCCCCAGGAAGCCCTGCGCGTGCTCGACGCCCTCCAGACCGACGAGCTCTGCCCCTGCAACTGGCAGGAAGGCGAGGAGGTCCTGCGCCCGGCGGCTTGAGCCCCCCTGGGCCGCCGGAACGCAGACCTCGCGACGGGGGGCGCGGGAGCTTCGGCTTCCGCGCCCCTTAGTCATCCCGGCCCAGGCCGGGATCTCGGCGAGACCCGCCGAGCCCTACCGACCCGAGATCCCCGCTTTCCGGGGGATGACGAAAGGCCCATCATGTCCCTCAAGCAGCTCGCCGACTCCCTCCCCGATTATTCGAAGGACCTTCGGCTCAACCTCTCCTCGCTGCTCGCCGACCAGAGCCTCGGCGACCAGCGCAAATACGGCCTCCTCCTCGCCTGCGCCCACGGCACCGGCTACCGGCCGGTCGTCGCCGCCGCCGAGGCGGAAGCCGAGGGCAAGCTGAGCGCCGAGGCGGCCAATGCCGCCCGCGCCGCCGCCGCGGTGATGGCGATGAACAACGTCTATTACCGCTTCGTCCACCTCGCCTCGAACCCCGAATATGCGACCCTTCCCGCGCGGCTCAGGATGAACGCGATTGGAGCGCCTGGAATCGCGAAGGAGGATTTCGAGCTCTTCAGCCTCGCCGTCTCGGCGATGAACGGCTGCGGCATGTGCATCGACAGCCACGAGCGCATCCTCCAGCAGCACAAGGTCAGGGCGGAGACGATCCAGACCGCGGTTCGGATCGCCGCCGTGATCAAGGCGGTGGCGACCGTCCACTCGACGCTCTAGCCCCGAGCGGCCAGCTCCGCCTGCACCTGGGCATGCTTCTCCCGGTCGAGCGGCCAGCGCGAGGCGACCCAGGCCGCGGCGAACATCAGCACCAGCGGGGCCAGGATGAACAGCAAGGTCATTCCCAGGATCGCGGAGTCGGTGTTGGGGGCGCCGGGCTGGGGCCGGAACCCGATCAGGCTCAGGATCGGGTAGATGACCGCCACTGGCACTGCGTAGCTGATCTTCTGGGTGCTGGTGAGCAGGGCCTGCAGCAGGGCGTTGCGATCGAGTCCGGTCTCGAGCCGGTCGACGTCCGCGGCGTCGTTGAGCATCGCCCGCAACAGGGACGGAGCGGCGATGTAGGGCAGGCCGGCGATCGCCATCGCCGGAAGCGCTCCGGCCATGCCCATCGACGGCGGCAGCAGGCTCAGGCTGAAATGGAAGCAGGCGTAGCTGACTCCCGCCGTCATCAGAGCACGATGCTTGCCGATCCGGCGCGCGAGCCCGATCCAGAGCGGAGCGGCGGCGAAGCCCGCGACGAAATAGACGAGCAGGAGCAGGCTCGCCTCGCGCGAGTCGAAGCCGAGCCGATGCTCGAAATAGAATAGGAACATCGCCCCGGTGATCCCGGGCGCGACGCTGGTGAGGACGTCGAGCAGGATCAGCCGAAGCAGGAGCGGGTTCCTCGCCAGCGCCCTGAGCTCCGCCAGGCTCGCCCGAGGCCGCTCCCCCGCCCGCTCCCGTTCGGGGACCAGGGCGGCCATGACCAGCACGGTGAGCGGCGCCAGTGCGATCACGAACCAGCCCATGGCGTGGATTCCGCCCGCCGGAGTCCCTCCGCCGACCAGCGGCGGGAGCAGCAGGACGAGGATCATCCCGAGCACCTGCGCGGCCATCCACCAGGAGAAGATCCGCGAGCGCTGGTGATAATCGTCCGACAAGGTCGCTCCCCAGCCGAGCTGGGCGACCATGGTCAGCGAGTAACCCAGGTAGAGGAGCATCAGGAAGCCGAAGGCGGCGAGGGCGCTGACGCCCGGCTCGGCCATGAACACGCACCACGCGCCGGCGGCGAGCGTGACTCCGCCGGCGAGAAGCCAGGGCCGGTAGCGCCCGAAGCGGCTTCGGGTTCGGTCCACCCAGTGGCCGAGCAGCGGGTCGAGCGGCAGGTCGATGGCCCTGACGAGGAAGAAGACGAGTCCGACCGCGGCGAGATCGAGGCCGAGAGTGCCGGCATAATAAGGCGGCAGGTAGACGATCATCGGCAGCCCGACCGCGCCGATCGGCAGGCCGGGCCCGGCGAAGGCCGCGAGGATTCGACGCTTCAGCACTTCCCTCTCCCCGCCCTGTCGCCGCAACGACTATGGCCTTGCAGCCGGCTGCGCAATCGTCCTCGAAAAATCGCGAGGTCGATACAATTTGCGACAATTCGCCTGTCGCCCCGGGACGAACGAGCGACAATGGCGGTCCATTGCGGCAGTGCGCCGGAGACGGCGTTCCACAAGGAGATTCAAGATATGACGAACACATTCAGGATCGGCCTCGGCGCGGCCGCTGCGGCCGCTCTGCTCGCCGGCGGAGCCCTCTACGCCAATGCCGGAGGCCCGCGCGGACCGATGGCCAAGTTCGACTCCGACGGCAACGGAGCGGTCAGTCTCGCCGAGGCCCGGGCCGGCGCGGCGAAGATGTTCGAGGGCGCCGACTCCAACAAGGACGGTCGCGTCACCCAGGAAGAGATGCGCGCCTTCCACGCCAAGATGGGCCACGGCAAGCCGGGCGGGCATCACCGCGGCGGCGGCCATCATGGCGGGCCGCCGAAGGGCGATGCCGGCCGCGGCCCGATGCACCTCGACTCCGACGGCGACGGAGCGCTCAGCCTTGCCGAGGCGCAAAGCGGAATCGAGCGTCATTTCGTCGAGATCGACTCCAATCGCGACGGCTCGATCACGGAAGCCGAGATGCGTGCCGCGCACGAGGCTCACCGCGGCGCCCGCCGCTAGCCCCGGGGACCCCTCTCCCGCGCAAGCGGCGAGAGGGGTTTCTTGACGAGGCCCGCCGCGCGCCGGACAAGTCCCGCAATGTCATCTCTCCGAGCCCCACATCCTGCTCGTCGACGACGAGAGGTCGATCCGCGATCCGCTCGCCCAGTATCTGTCGAGGAACGGCCTGCGCATCTCCAAGGCGAAGGACTCCGCGGAGGCCCGCCAGGCGCTCTCCGCTTATGCCGTCGACCTGATCCTGCTCGACGTGATGATGCCGGGCGAGGACGGCCTCGCCTTGTGCGCCCACGTCCGGGCCACCAGCGGAATTCCCGTGATATTGCTCACCGCCCGGGCCGAGGAGACCGATCGGATCGTCGGACTCGAGATAGGCGCCGACGACTATGTCACCAAGCCCTTCAGCCCCCGCGAACTGCTCGCCCGGATCAAAACCGTCCTTCGCCGGTCGGGCGAGCGACCGTCGCTCCTGCGGGCCGCCGATTGCGAGGCCTATGCCTTCGGCAACTGGGTGTTGCGAACGGGCGAGCGCGAGCTGATCGATTCGGAGGGCGTCGCCGTCCCGCTCTCGACCGGCGAGTATAATCTGCTTCTCGCCCTGGTCACCCACGCGCGGCGGGTGCTAACCCGCGACCAGCTGCTCGACCTCGCCCAGGGCCGGGAGCTTGCCGCGTTCGAGCGCAGCGTCGACAACATGGTGAGCCGGCTTCGCCGCAAGATCGAGCCGGATCCTAGGCAGCCGACCCTGCTCAAGACGGTCCGCGGCGGCGGCTACATGCTCGCCGTCGACGTCCGCCGGCCGTGAGGCGGCTGCTGCCCTCGAGCCTGCTCGGCCAGATGCTGCTCCTGATCGGTGCGGCCCTACTCGTCGCCCAGGTGGTCAACCTCGCCTTCATCCTCAACGAGCAGCAGAAGCTGAGCCTCGCCCGCGGCGAGGGCCCGGCGATCGGCCGCTTCACCGAGGCGGCCGCAGTCGTCGCCGCGACCGCTCCGGCCGTCCGGCCGATGCTTCTTGGAGCGCATCGGGTCGGCCCGAGCGCCGACTACCGGCTGGTCAGGCAAAGCGCGATCGACGCCCAGGGCCTCGAGCGCGAGCCGGAGATCGAGGAGCGGCTCGCAGCCGCGCTGGCCGAGGCCGGCGTGCGGGTCCGGGCGGTGCGCGGCGCCTCCCGGGCCGAGCCGGGTCCGGGGCCGCGGGCTCACCACCCGCCGGGCCACCGGCGCCACCACCGGGTCGTCCTGCTCGCGGCCCAGCTCGACGATGGAGTCTGGCTCGACGCCCGTCTTCACGCCCCCGGGCCGGATCCCTGGCTGGTCCATCGCCTTCTGCTTGCGACTTCCGCGCTGTTCCTGATCGTCTTCGGAGCGGCCTGGTGGATCGCCCGGAGGCTGGCTCGGCCGCTTCGCGACCTTACCCGGGCCGCGGAGGGCTTCGAGGGCCGAGGCCCGGCCGATCCGGTGACTCCGAGCGGCCCCTCCGACCTGCGCCGCGCGGTCGAGGCCTTCAATGCGATGAACCGGCGCACCCTCGCCTTGCTCGACGAGAAGGACCGGATGCTCGGGGCGATCGGCCACGACCTGCGCACGCCGCTGGCGTCGCTTCGCATCCGCGCCGAGAATATGGGCCCCGAGGAGGAGCGCGAGCGGCTGGCGACCACCATCGAGGAAATGACGTCGACGCTCGAGGACATCCTCACCCTGGCCCGAACCGGGCGGGCGCGCGAGCCGGTGCGCCTGGTCGACCTGGCGGCGCTCGCCGACGCGGTGGTCGAGGAATATCGGGAGCTCGGAAGCCCGGTGGCGTTCGTCCCCTCGGCTCGGGCGGTGCTTGCAGTCCAGCCCAACCTGCTTCGCCGGGCATTGCGCAATCTGGTCGACAATGCCGTCGCCTATGGCGGCGGAGCGAGCGTGGCGGTGGAAGAGCGCGGCGGGGAAATCGAACTGAAGGTCGAGGACGAGGGACCTGGAATTCCCGCCGACCGGCTCGCGGAGGTGCTGGAGCCGTTCCGCCGGCTTGAGACCTCGCGCAACCGCGACAGCGGCGGCGCCGGCCTCGGCCTCGCCATCGCCAACGCTGTGGCTCAGGCCCATGGCGGACGGCTGGTGCTGTCCAATCGCGCTGGGCGTGGGTTGAGGGCGAGCTTGCGGCTTCCGAAATAATCGTCATCCCGGCGAAAGCCGGGACCTCGGGACAAGAAGGCGCGACGGGTCTCCCCGAGGTCCCGGCTTTCGCCGGGATGACGGTCAGGCGCTCTTCGTCTGGAGGAAGCGCTCGGGCGGGCGATGGTCGCGGATGAAGTCGATGAAGGCTCGAAGCTTGGGCAGCATCTGCGTCCGGCTCGGATAATAGAGATAGGCGCCCGGCGACCAGGCGGCATGTTCCTCCAGGGCGAGCTCCAGCCGACCCGTGGCGAGATGCTCGGTGATCAGCGGCTCGGCCAGATAGGCGAGGCCGACTCCGCGCAGCGCCGCCGCCTTGGCGACGTCGAGGTCGTTGACGATCAGCGGCCCCTGGACGGCGATTTCCAGCGGCTGCCCGGCCATGTCGAAATGCCAGCGGAAGATCGCGCCGGTGGTCGGCGCCCGGCTTCGGATGCAGCGGTGCTCGCGAAGGTCGGCCGGCACTCTCGGCCGCCCGTGCTTCGCGAAATATTCAGGCGATCCGGCCACCACCAGGCGGAAAGGCGGGGTGAGGCGGATCCCGATCATGTCCGCTTCGAGGTAGTCGCCCATCCGGATGCCGGCGTCGAAGCCGCGCTCGACCAGGTCGATCAGCTCGTCCTCGCCGCAAATCTCGACCTCGACGTCCGGAAAAGCGGCGGTGAACCCTTCCATCACCGGCTCGATGAGGAACGGGATGGCGGCCCGCGGCACGTTCAGTCGGAGCAGCCCGGCCGGCCGCTCTCCAAAGCTGCGCGCCGCCTCGAAGGCCGCGGTAAGGCCCGCGAAAGCGGGCTGGGCCTGCTCGAGGAAGCGCTCGCCGGCCTCGGTGAGGCCGACGCTGCGCGTGGTCCGGGTGAAAAGGGGGACTCCGACGCGCGCCTCCAGCGCACGGATCGTCTGGCTGATCGCGGAAGGCGAGAGTCCGAGGTCGTCGGCCGCAGCCCGGAAGCTGCGCCGCTCGGCGACTCGCAGGAATGCCTCGACCCCGTCGAGTTGGTTCCGAGCTATTATGTATTCCTGCTTCATGGCTCATCGACATTATAGCCGATTATAAATGAAATCCAGTGCGCCTATTCCGTCCTCACATTCAGGAAGGAACCCGACATGCGCAATCTCATCGTCACCCTCGCCGGCCTCGTCCTCACCGGATCGATCGCCGCCACCGCCGCTCCCGCCTCCGCCGCCGCCGATGCGCGTTGCGAGGCGATGCCGCAGCAGGTCCGAAGCGCTCTCGCCAATGCCGAGCCTTCGGTCGCCAGGAATGCGGTTCGCCGCCTTCGCACCGGCGAAGCCCTTTGCCGCGCCAACAACGAGCGCGCCGCCGCCAAGGAGTTCCAGGTCGCTCTGAAGCTTCTGGGCGCAAGCGGCGGAACCGCACTCGCCGGCAAGTAACCCCTTCCTCTCCGTCGCACGACGGGGAGGGGGAGCCCAGGTCCGGGCGGCGGAGGGGCGGGAGGCTCGATTTCGGGCCTCCTGCCCCTTCTCCCATCTACGCGACGCCCGCCTCGCCAGGCGGCCCGTGGGGCGGAAGCGCCGCCTCGATCTCGCAGACCACGCCCGCGCGCCGGAATTCGAGCCGGGCCCGGCCGCCGGTCTCGCTCGCCAAGGCGCGCTCGATCATTCGGGTGCCGAAGCCTCGGCGGCGGGGCTCGGCCACCGGCGGCCCGCCGCTCTCGCGCCAGCGCAAGGCGAGGCGATCCGGCTTGCACTCCCAGGCGATCGACACCCGTCCTCCGGGAACCGACAGGGCGCCATATTTGACGGCGTTGGTGCACAATTCGTGGAGCGCGAGAGCAAGGGTCACGGCCAGCTTTGGCGACAGCTCCAGCGGCGGGCCGTCGATCGCCACGCGATCGCTGCGATGGGCCGCGACCACCGCGACGACGAGCTCGCCCAGCTCCGCGCCCTCCCAGCTCCGCCTGGTGAGCAGGTCGTGGGCCGCCGCGAGAGCGGCCAGGCGTCCTTCGAAGCTGCTTCGCACCTCCTCCGATACGCCGCCGCCGCGAAAGCTTTGCTGGGCGAGGCCCTGGACGATGGCGAGCGTGTTCTTGACCCGATGGTTGAGCTCGTCGACCATCAGCCGCAGGTGCCGCTCGCTATCGCGAAGCTCGGCTTCGGCGCGGCGGCTTTCGGTGACGTCGACCGCCATTCCGACATAGCCCTGGACCTTCCCGTCCAGGCCGAACCGGGGCGCGCAACTGGCGTGAATCCACAGCCACTCGCCGTCGCTTCGGCGGAAGCGCGCCTCCCAGGCATAAGGCGATCCGGTCTCCCACGCCGAGCTTCGAAGTGCGAGGATTCCGGGGATGTCCTCCTCGTGGACGAATCCGACCCAGGAATGGCCGAGCAGCTCCTCCACCGGCCGCATCGCGAACTCGCTATAAGCTCGGTTGGCGAACTCGACCCCGTTCGGGCCGGTGACCCAGACCGGGGCCGGAGCGCAGTCGGCGATGGTTCGAAACCGGGCCTCGCTCTCGGCGAGGCCGAGCTCGGCGGCATGGCGCGCGCTGTCGTCGCGCAGGGTCAGGATCGCCCCGTGCTGGTTGCCCGAAGAATCGTAGAAGGGGCGTGCGCTTCCGATCGCCACCAGGTCGCGCCCGTCGGGGCGGCGAATCCGCCAGCGCGCCTCGCTCACCGTCTCGCCGCGAGTGGCGCGCGCCAGCGGCAGCTCTGCCGCGGGAAAGGGTTCCCCCGACAGGGTCCACAGGCTGTAGGCCCGGGCATAGTCCGCCGGCCCGACTCCAAGCTTCTTCATCCCGTGCAGATGCTCCGCCGCCTCGTTGACGAAGACGATGCGGCCTTCCGGATCCGCGACGATCACTCCATCGGGTATCTGATCGAGAATGGCGGCCGCGCCGAGCCATGCCGCCGGAGCGCCTGGATCCTGGTCCAGCCTTGCCAGTGGCTCGTTCGTGGGCATGCCTTTTCCGCTTTTCGCCAGGATAGCGCAAAGCCGGCAGTGCTGCGAGTCCGACTTCCCGTCCCAATCCGGGAGGTGCGACTTCGGGGCCTTAGCGGCTCGCTCCGACCATGCTATCGACGGGCAATGATCTTCAGATCGCTTCTTGCCGCCGCTTCGCTCGTTGCGCTCGCCGCTTGCGGCGAGGGGCCCGCGCCTTCGGTCCCGGCGACCCCGAATGCGGCCGCGGTGAAGCCGGCGGCGGCCCCGGAGCCGGTCCGGGTCCCCGCCGAGGTCGCCGCATTCTATCGCGATCGCGGCAGCCGGCCGCTGTGGGTCGACCGGCGGGGGGTTCGACCCGAGGCGATCCGGCTTGCGGACGCGATCGCCGCTTCCGCCGACCACGGCCTCGAACCGGAGCGCTACGGGGCCGCCGAGATCAAGGCCGCGATCGACGCCGCCGGGTCGGGCGGAGCGGCCGCCCGAGCCCATGCCGAGCTGCTGCTGTCGCGCGCCTATCCCGCTTTCGTCCGCGACCTCAGGATCCCGGCGCGGGGCGGGCGCGGAGTCACTTGGGTCGACTCGGAGCTCGAGCCCGAGCCGCCCGAGCCTCGGGCATTGCTCGAGGCCGCCGCCGCGGCGCCCGACCTCGGAGCGCATCTCGAACGCTCGATCGCGATGAACCCGCTCTACGAGGCGCTGAGCCGGGGCTATGCCCGGCGCCGGGCCGCCGCGGGCCGGCTTGCGCCGGCCGAGGAGGCGGCGATCCGGGCCAATCTCGACCGCGCCCGGCTGATCCCGGCCCTTCCGGGACGCTATGTCATCGTCGACTCCGCCTCGGCCCGGCTCTGGATGATCGACGGGCGCCGGGTCGACGGCCCGATGCCGGTGATCGTCGGCAAGCCGGACATGCAGACTCCGGCGCTGGCCGGCCTGATCCGCTACGTAACCCTCAACCCGTGGTGGAACGTGCCTCCCGACCTCGCCCGAAGCCGCGCCCGCCGGGTGCTGAAGTCGGGCCCCGGCTTCCTCGAGCGCGAGGGGATCGACCTGCTCTCCGACTGGAGCGACCGGCCCCGGGTGATTTCGGCGGCACAGGTCGACTGGCGCGCCGTGGCGAGCGGCAGGACCAGCCTTCGGATGCGCCAGCGGCCGGGCGGCGGCAACGTCATGGGGGCGATGAAGTTCATGCTTCCCAACCGGCTCGGAATCTATCTTCACGACTTTCCCGACAAGAGCCTGTTCGCCCGGGCCGACCGGCGCCTGAGCTCGGGCTGCGTCCGGCTCGCCGACGCTCCGCGGCTGGCGCGCTTCCTGTTCGGGGGCGCCGAGCCGCGCCCGGCCGGCCCGACTCCCGAGCAGCGGGTCGACCTGCCCGAGCCGGTGCCGGTCTATATCACCTACCTGACCGCGCTTCCCGATCCGGCCCGGGGCATAGCGCTCCAGAAGGACGTCTACGCCCGCGACCTTCGGCCGTCCGCCCGGCACCGCGCATGACGCCTTCACCGGCCCGCCCGCTTCCGCTATCCGCGACGCCGACGCCAGCGAGAAGGACGAATGTGCACAGATCCGGATTGACCCTGATGGCCCTCGGCCTGCTTTCCGGCTGTGCGGGCTATGCCGCCGATTATTGGAGGCCCAAGGACAGCCTGATCGCGCCGCAGCTTCCTCGCTACGGGATCTCCGCCGAGCAGAGCCGCTGCGTCGGCGAGCGGCTCACGAAGAACCTCAACGTCTGGCAGTTGCGCCAGCTCGCGGACCTCGCCCGCCGGCTGACTCCGCGGGCCGGCGCTTCCGCCTTGGCGCCGCGCGACCTCGCTTATGTCGCGGGGCTGGTCCAGGATCCCAAGGTCGGCCCGGAAGTCGCTTCGACCCTGGCGGCCTGCAATGTCGGCGAGTCCCCGGCGGCCTCGGCGCCTCCGGCGGCGGCGGCGCCCGCAGCCGGGACCGGGCTCGAGCCCGGGGCGGCGCCGCCTCAGCCGCTGCGCTGGATCGACCTCGGAGCGGCCGAGACCGGGCAGCGGATCGCGGTCGACATCTCGACCGTGGTGATCAACGCCGAGCGGCGCGAAGGCTGGTTCAGGCTGTCCAATCCGGGCGACCCCGCTCCCAGCCTCGACGCCTATCGGCTTCGGGTCGACTGCCCCGCCCGGACCATCACCCCGACCGCCGCCCGCAAATATGCGCCCGACGGCAAGGTCGCTCAGCAGGAAGATTATACGGCGGCGTGGCAGTCTCCGCTTCCGATCGAGGCGGGGACTGTGATGGAGATCGCCTGGAAGCGGCTCTGCGAATAGGCCCGACGCCGTCCTCGCTATCGGCCGGCGGACCTGCTACACGGGGTTCATCACCTGATCGAGCCCGCAAGCATCGCGTGACAGGGAGACGATTGTGCTCCCGCTTGCCGCTTCGCAAAAAGGCCGCTCATCATGGAACAGCTTCACTCTATCGACGTCGGCTATTACTCCCAGCTGGAGACCGGCGCTCGCTGGCTCGCCTCGCGCTCGGATGGGGCGGCGGAGCGGGACGCCCATCTCGACCATGCCGAGCGCTATGCCCGGCTGAGGCTCGACGCCGCGGGAGATCGCTGAGATGACCGACCTGCCCAACCGCCCCACCACCGTCGAGCGCGCCTTCGAGCTCGCCCGCTCGGGCTCCTGCGACAATCTTTCGGCCATCGCCGCGGCGCTGAAGGGGGAACGCCACGAGGCCGTCGACGCCCATCTCGCCGGGCCCTCGATCCGCAAGGACCTCAAGCGGATCTGGCAGGCCGCCGCGGAATAAGCGCGGCCCGGTTCGACCTTTGGATCGCTCGGCTTCCAGCGACGAAGCGCTCAGGCGGTCCCGCCCCGAGGAGTCGCCATGATCGTCGTCAGCGCTTTCAAGTCGGTGCCGCCCTTCGCCCAGGGCCTGGTGCGCGACCTCAGGGTGCGCTGGGCGCTGGAGGAGGCGGGCCTGCGCCACGAGGTCAGGCTGCTCGGGGACGGCGAGAAGGACAGTCCCGAATATCGCTCGTGGCAGCCCTTCGGCCAGGTTCCGGCCTATGAGGAGAACGGCCTCAAGCTGTTCGAATCCGGAGCGATCGTTCTTCGAATCGCCGAGCGCAGCGAGACTCTGCTGCCCGGCGACCCGGCGGCGCGGGCGCGGGCGATCGAGTGGCTGTTCGCCGCCCTCAACACGATCGAGCCGCCGGTCCAGGCCCTGGCGGCGATCGACCTCTTCCAATCCGGCCAGCCCTGGGCGAAGCTTCGCCGTCCCGACGCCGAGGCGGCGGTTCGAAAGCGGCTCGGCGAGCTCGCCGCGGCGCTCGGCGACCGGCCCTGCCTCGACGGCGCCCGCTTCAGCGCCGGCGATTTGATGATGGCGACGGTGCTTCGAATCCTTCGCCACACCGAGCTGGTCGCCGAGCAGCCCAGCCTCGCCGCCTGGCTCGAGCGCTGCGAAGACCGGCCCGCCTTCCGGCGCGCGCTCGCCGGCCAGATGGCCGCCTTCGCCTAGCCGGCGCGGCCTGGAGCGTCGGGCGCTACAATCCGCGTCATCCCGTCATGCCGGGCCTGACCCGGCATCCACCTTCTGGTCCGCGACCGCCGGGAAGAAGATGGACCCCGGGTCGAGCCCAAGGTGACGATCCAGGTCCCGTCATGCCGGGCTTGATCCGGCATCCACCTTCTGGTCCGTGACCGCCGGGAAGAAGATGGACCCCGGGTCGGGCCCGGGGTGGCGATCCGGATCACGTCATGCCGGGCTCGACCCGGCATCCACCTTCTGGTCCGTGACCGCCGGGAAGGAGATGGACCCCGGGTCGAGCCCGGGGTGACGATCCAGATCCGCCGGGAAGAAGATGGGCCCCGGGTCGGGCCCGGGGTGACGATCCTCATCCCGTCATGAGCCAGGGGTGACGATCCGGGATTTGCGCATCCCGATCTAGAGGGTCTTCAGATATTCGACCAAGGCGCGGCGCTCGGCGGGCGACAGGGGGCCGCCGATAAGGCCGGCGCCGCGGTTGCGCGGGGTGGCGACGTCGAACAGGTGCCCGCCGTTCCAATTGCCCCGCACCGGAGTGACCGCGCCCCTTCGGTCGACCGTGGCGGCGACCAGCTCGAAGGCGCCCGGCACCTGCTCGATGCGGTAGCCGACATTGACCGGGTCGAACTCGCGATTGCCGAGCCAGAAGCGCTTGGGGCGCTCGTCATAGGGCGAGAGCATCGCCCACAGCGTCGGCACCGAACCGTTGTGGAGGAAGGGCGCGGTCGCCCAGATGCCGTTCAGCGGCCTCGCCTTGTAGGCGATCTCGGTGTCCCCGTTGCGAAGCGGAAGGCCGTCGCGGACATTGTTCGGCCGGTAGCCGTTCATCCGCTCGCGGTCGGCGGGCGTGGTGCCATGGCCGTCGTACCAGCGATCGACCACCTTCTCGACCGCGTCGCCGAGCGCCGGGCCGAAAGCGTAGAGCCGGTCGCGGCCGCTGCCGGTCAGCGGGCCCTTGAGGCCCACCGCCGCCGCCACCTTGACCCGGCGCGCCTTCATGTCCGCCGCCTGGGCCTCGTCGGTTCCGATCGCCCGGACGGGAACGACCCTCAGCGCCAGGAAGCGCTCTCCGCCCGGATTGGCGTCGGCCGGGGTCCAGTGCGGCCCCTTCCAGAATTCGTCGGTTCCCGGGGCCGGCAGGTGGCAGCCCTGGCACTTGTCCTTGTAGAGGGCGGCGCCCTGGCGGGCGAGCGATTCGTCGATGTTCGGAAGGATCCGCTCCGGCCAGCGCGGCGACCTCAGGCCGGTGAACTTGTTGTCCTGCTGCGGCTGCCTGGGGCCGGCGAGCTTCGATTCGATGGCGTAGAGGCGGTCGGGCGGAACCGTCGAGGTGAACAGCGGCCCCTTGGCCGGATCCCAGTTCACCTTCGCCCCGACTCCCATCGCCTCGCCGGCGTTGCGCACCATCGGCTGCTCGATCGAGCTGTTATACTGAACCCAGTCGAACCAGCTCGTGTCCCAGATATGGGGAAAGGCGACCGGCGCCGTCAGCGCCCGCAGATTGTCCGGGCGGCCCATCTGGTTGGCGAACACCTCGTTGCCGATCCGGTTGAGGGCGTCGAGCCGGCCGAAGCCCTCCTGGACCGTGCCCTCGCCGCGGCCGTCCAGAGCCAGCTGGGCGAGCAGGCCCTTGATCAGCCCGCCGGTCACCTTCTCCCACAGCTCGATCCGCTTGCGGCTGAGCGGCCGGGCGTCGGCCGGCGGCAGGAGCCGGCGGGCGAACCGGTCGAAATTGCCGTTCCGAAGGTCGGCGGCCTTCTTGACCGCGTTGCCGAGCGCGTTTCGGAACGCTCCGAGATTGGTCAGGGCCGGGCCGCCGTCGATCAGCATGTTGGTGCCGTTATAGTCGATCCGGCCGGTATGGCAGGCGGCGCAGGTGAAGCCGAGCATGGCTTCCCCGTTGGGAGCAGCGGGATTGGGAGTGACCGCGAAGCCGACCGGAAGCCCGCCGGGATTGGAGGCGCTTCGAGGGCTCGGGATGAAGCCGAACTGATCGAGATAGGCCGGATCGCTGAACATTCCGCGCGAATCCGGCTGCTCGAGCGCCATGAACCAGCTGTAGGGCACCGGGATGGTGGCGGTGCCCTGGCTGGCATGATGGTATTCGGCCCGGTCGGCGTCGGTCCAGTTCTGGTCGAGCCAGACCGGCCTCGGCTGGGCCGAGCCGGCCGCGACCGGCGATTGCTGGGCGGCGAGCCGGCCGGGCGAGGTCGCAATCGCGGCCAGCGCCGCGAGCCCGGCGGCCCCGAGGGCGATCTGGCCGATCCGCCCGGAGATCCACCGATAAGTTCCAGCCGACCTGCCCATGATCCGTCCCCCACAGCCGAACCGCAAGTCTAGGCCGGAAAAACCGGATTGACTATCGGGATAGTGCCGGTCCCACGAATTCGGATGTAAAATAAAGTCCCGGCTCCGAGAAGGCCGGCCGACGTCCGGCGCGAGCTTCGATCCCCGGCGCCGGCCGCGAAGGTTCGGGGAGGCGGCGCGAGCGGCGGCCAGTCCCGTTTCCGGACGGTCGGGGCGATGCGATATCGTCTCGAAAAGCCATTGACGCCCAACGGCATAAGCGCGAAGTTCGGGGCGGGGGGAATTCCCGAGTCAGGCGTCCGGCCCGGTCCGGAGGCGACGCTGGAAGCGCACAGGGCGCGTTTCCGGCGGCGACGAGGCGCGCCTTCCGAACGTGGGAGGTAAGTCGTGCCGTTCATCTATGATGCCGAGAAATCTCGCATAATCGACACGGATACCGGGGAATCCTTTCGGGCCAAGAGCGATCATTGGCAGGATCCCTACCTACACTGCACAATCTACGCTGCGGACGGGTCGCCGCTCTTCGCCGCTGAGGTCGAAGATAAAGCGGTCGACCAGACCGGCGGGCGGGGGGCTGCGACGCTTGTGCACTACGTCGTGCGCGAAGCGTGGTTGCCCAGCGGGAAGCCGGAAAAACCTACCCTTTTCCTCGGACCCACCGAAATGATCGACCGGCTTCGTGCATTCCTGCTCGCCCGGCATCATCTCGGCCCTCCTAAGACGCCTGATCCGCGATTTGAATTCTCAGATGGGCGCGGCGCCGCGCGGGAGGTGGCTTAATGGTCTGTTATCTGGCTCGAAGCGGCGACGGTATCGAGCGCTACGCCGAAACCGAATGGGACCTTCTCGACATGCCGGTGGCAACGATGTCCCGGCAGGCCGAATATGCCGATCCCGATCAGGTGCATCCCAGCGCGCTGGGCGAGAATGTTTCTAGGCTCGAGCAGGGATATTGGGTGAAACCGGAAAGCCTGCCCAAAAAAGTCCTGTGGGCAAACGGGACGAAACCGATTCCTGACGTCCTACCGAGGTTTGTGGTGTCGCCTCGCTTTCGTGACCTGGTCGAGCAATTCGAGCCCGGAGTTCATCAGTTCGTGCCTGTGGAGATCTACAAGTCCCGCGACGGAGAGTCTGCTGCGATCTACTATTGGTTCATCATTGGACAAAGAGTCTGCAGTGTTGACGAAGAGCATACAACTTATATTTTTAAAGCATTTAGTGACCAACCTGAAGACGGTTATTGGTCAAAAAGAAAAAGAAATCGAGAACTGCAAAGATATGAAGACATACCTGGAGCTCAGCTGTTTTTTAGCAACTCAAGAACTGATGGGCACCATATCTGGAAGGACCCTCAGCTTCTGACTGGCGGCGAGCGACTGTGTTCGGACTCTTTTGCCGATGCCGTCACGGCGGGCAACTATACGGGTGTGAACGTTTCCAAGCGCGCAACGGTCTGATCGGGGGAAGAGGATATGGCTAACTTCCCTGACCTTCCTTATCCGACCTGGCTCAAGGAAATCATCAACCCACGTAACCGGGCGACGGTCGGTGGTAGCGGATTTCAAGGTGCGCATCAGATCGGGTCGGACCTGTGGACCCGTGCCGACTTTGACGGAAAGTTCGGCTCCCTCGCCCAGTTCGGCATCGGTGCCAATGCGTCCTCCAACGGCGAAATGCTGGCACAGTCTCAGCGTGGAGGAATGGTTCTCGGTGCGACCAACCACGATGGGCCGCACCCGGAAGCACTGAATGCTGCGCAGTACGATGAGGATCGGCAGCGCAGTACTGTGCTTAACGAACTGGAAAATCAGCTTCGCGAGGTTGATCGCGATCCGGAATTATCAGAGTCTGAGCGTCAGGTTGAGCGGCGTCGAATCGCGCGGGAATTCTATATTTACCAGCGCTACAATGCAGCGCTCAATCTCGATCAGGAGACGCTGAACAAGATCGCCGGAGACGGCGGGTTCAAGCCCCATGGAATCGCCAACAACAATGCCGACTACCGCTCGGGGACGAGCCAGTTCAACGGCCAGTCCACCAACGACTATCTCGCCTCCGACGGCGTTCGCAATTCCCACCTCTACGACAATGCACGCAACTCGACGCTGTGGCAGACGATCGCAGCCCAGGTTCCGGACGACGGAACGTTCGACGCGTCGGATCCGGCGAAGGACTTCGCCTATCGCGACGCGATCCGGCGGGCCATTCCCGATTACGGACGGATCTGGGTTCCGGAGAACATAGATGACCTGGACGAGCGGGTCCGCGGCCGGATCATGGCCAGGCACTCGATCACCGGTTACCACTTCGACGGCGACAGCGTCGTCAACGGCCAGAAGCTCGACCAGGCGCTCAAGGAAGCCACGTTCAAGGACATGGAAGCCAGGGCCATCCAGATGGCCGTGGACGAAGCGGCGGCGAATCCGGACAGGGCGAGGCCCAGGACCCTCGCCGAGCTGGAGCGCAGCTTCCTGCGGACCTACCGGACCTCCGCCGCGAGACTTGCCCAATATTCCGATTATTCCGCAAGCCGCGCTCGGGTGGTCATCGCCGCCGCGCAGGACCTCGGCGACCGGGTCCCCGACTTCGTCCGCAACGGCCTTCGCAAGGCGACCACTTACTTCCAGAACGAGGACGGAAGCACGAACCGGACGCGGGTCGGAGTGTCGATGGCGGCGAGCGTCCTCGCCGTCGCCAACGTCTGGGTCGAGTGGGAGCGGCACCAGGCCTCGGGCGGCGATTTCGACAGCTTCATCAAGACCCAGGCCAACAACTTCCTGACCGGTCTGCCGATCGCCGGAGCGATCGCGGCGGCGGCGCTGACCCCGGCCGGGCCGGCGGTGCTGTTCGCGGCGACCGCGGTCGGCACCTACATGGGCATTCGCAACGTCGTCAGCTACCTGGTCAACGAATATGGCCTCGACCAGAGCGGCGCGACCTACGCCTTCCTCAAGAATATCGACGACGCCCTGACCGCCTTCGAGGGCCGGATCACCGCCGCCCTGGAGCAGGCGGCCAAGCAATTCCCCGACATCGCCGAGAAGAGCCTCGAGAAGCTCACCGGGCGGGCGATCGAATGGTCGGGCGGCGAGAATGCGGCGATCACCGGCGAAGACAATGACATATTGATCGGCGACGACATCGCCCTCCTGGTCGGCGACGACGCGGAGAACTGGCTGGCCCATCGCGGCGCGGGCGAAGTCTATGGCGGCAAGGGCGACGACGTCCTCGTCGGCTGGCTTCCCGAGGCGCTCAAGGCCGGCGAGGCGATCGAGCGCTCGATCCGCGACGCCGAGAAGAGCGGCAAGGACGACGCGGCCTACCGGGCGCTGATCGAGCAATATGTCCACGACAAGGCCCAGTACGAATGGGACCTGGCCCTGTGGGAGGTCCACAAGCTCGGGCCGCCGCCCAACCCGCCGGAGTCGATGCAGATCCCCCGGCTGGAGGCCGAGCACAAGCTCAGGCTCGACGGCGAGGACGGCAACGACTGGGTGATCGCGCTCGGCGGCAAGGAGGCGACGACGATCGGCGGCATCGGCCGCGACTGGATCTTCAACGCCTCGGAGAAGGGGCTGCTCTACGGCGATTCCGAGAACGGGCTCTACGAGCGGATCGTCCGCGACGCGACCGGCCAGATCCAGTACGACGCCGACGGCAACCCGCAGACCGAGACGGTCGCGGTCGAGGACGAGTCCGGCAACGCGGACAATTTCTGGTACTTCCCCGACACCACGATCATGGACGCCCAGCACTATGACGTGCTGAAGTTCTTCGGGATCCCGCTGACCGGCGGCGACGCCGCGGCGAGCATGGTGGCCTTCGCGCTCGGCGCCCGGAGCGGCAGCATGACGGTGGTGACCGGAGTGCTCGGAGCCGCGAACCTCGCCGCCCACGCGACCGGCAACTCGGTCTATTTCGACCATCTGCTGCCGTTCATCACCTACAAGAAGGACGGCGACGACCTTCTCGTCGGCAACGTGTTCGACACCTTCTTCTCGGCGGTGACCGGCCGCGACGGGATCTTCAACGTCCCGGACGGGGAGAATGGCAAGCTGGAGCTGTTCGGAGTCCAGCGGATCCGCAACTTCGACCTCGTCAGCGGAATGTGGGGATTCCAGAACGGCTTCGCGACGATCGATTCGCTCGACGGAAGCAAGCCGCGCGGCACCATGAACATGGTGTTCAAGGACGGCAATCCGTACCTCGCCCCGCTCCAGCTCATCACCATGCTCCCCTCGATCGCCGGCTCCGGCCTGTTCGGGATGATGCTCCAGGCGATGCTCTCGCTCGACGCGCTGCTGGTGACGATGTCGGCCATCGTCCGGGCGGCCAAGGCGGCGGACTGGGCCGAGGGGCGCGATCCGCTGATCCTCGACCTCGACGGGGACGGGATCGAGCTGACGGCGATGGACATGGGCTCCGTCTATTTCGACGGGGATTCGGACCGCTTCGCCGAGCGCACCGGCTGGGTGAAGGCCGACGACGGGCTCCTCGTCCTCGATTCCAACCGCAACGGCCGGGTCGACGACGGCGGCGAGCTGTTCGGCGGCCGGTTCGAGGGCGGGCTGGCCGAGCTCGCGGCGCACGACCTCAACCATGACGGACTGATCGACGTCCGCGACTCGGTCTGGGGCGATCTCCGGGTGTGGCGCGACCTCGACCAGGACGGGGTCAGCGATTCCGGCGAGCTCGCCTCGCTCGACTCGCTTGGGATCGTCTCGCTGTCGCTCGCCGGGACGGCGCTCGGAACCACCACTCCGCAGGGCACAAGGCTACTGAGCCGGGCCGACGTGACCTTCGCCGGCGGCGCGGTCCGGCGGATGTTCGAGGCGATCTTCGAGACCAGCCCCTACGACACGCATTATGCCGGCGAGTCCGGGCTCGCCGCCTGGCAGAGGCCCGGCTTCGACGCCAAGGGCTTCGGGGCGATCACCGATTTGTCGGTGGCGATGGCCAACGACATCGAGCTCGGCGAGGCGATCGCGGCGACGGGCGCGGCGATGACCGCCCCGGCCGACGGCTCGGCGCCCCGGCTCAAGGACCTCGTCGCTCAGGCCGGGCCGGCGCTCGGCCTGTGGGGCCAGACTCTGGAGACGACGCGCGAGCTGGCCGCGGTCCGGGTCGGGACCGATTCGGCGGGCAAGACCGTGCTTCTCGACCGGGCGGTCTATCGCGAGGATCCGGCCGGCGGCTGGTGGGCGCTCGATTCCGGCCAGGCGGTGCTCGACCCGCAGGGCCAGGCGATCGCCCGGGCGACGCTCGAGCAGGTGCTCGCCCAGGGCGGCGGGTGGAGGCTCGAGCAGCTGTGGTCGCCGACCTCGCGCGGCGAGCCGGTCCTCCACCGCGAGGAGGCGCCCTATCTGGTCGAGATCGCCGGCGGCCGGGCGGTCGTCGTCGACTACGGGATCGAGCAGCCGGACGGCAGCTGGAGGCTGGCGAGCAATCCGGCGGCGAGCTATTCGAGCAAGGCGGCGATCCTGGCGCTGGCGCCGGGCGCGGGGCGCGAATGGCGAAGCGAGCGGATCGGCTTCAACCCCTATGCCGACATCCCGGTCGAGTCGATCGGGGTGCGCTTCACCGACGGAGTCGCGGTCGACTATACCGTCGAGGTCACCGACCGCGACGGCAAGTTCCACGTCTGGGCGCGCAACCTCGACCGGGCGCTCGAGCTCGAGTGGAAGACGGGCGACTATCGCGAGTTCAACCTTCGCAACTATGCGATCGACTTCGAGACGCTCGACGAGGTCGGGTCGAGCGACGATTCCGCCTACCGGGTCGAGCTTCTGACTCCGCAGCAATTCCATTTCGCGCTTCAGCAGGCGGGGATCGAGTTCCGTCCGCAGATGCTCCAGGCGACGGCGAATTACGCGACCGGCCACCTGGCTTACTCGACCGGCGGGGTCGGGCCGGCGGCGGGGGCGGCGAGCTACGCCTCTCCGGTCCGGCCGATGATCGACCTGCTCGGAGCGGCGATGGCGCAATACATCGTCACCTCGCGCCGCTTCGCGGTCCGGCTCGCCCTGCAGGGCGGCCTCTCCGAATTCGCCCGGGGGATCCGCTACGATTCCGCCGCCGACGCCTGGAAGGCGACCCAGGAGCGCGAGCTCGCGCCCTTGTTCGAGGCGATCTTCGAGTCGGCGCCGGAGAGCAATTCGGGCGACGCGGTCACCGACTATCTCGAGCGCTGGAACGAGATCCTCTGGCAGATCTATCCCGA
Source organism: Allosphingosinicella sp. (assembly GCA_036386795.1). Taxonomy (GTDB): domain Bacteria; phylum Pseudomonadota; class Alphaproteobacteria; order Sphingomonadales; family Sphingomonadaceae; genus Allosphingosinicella. Next base: position 62,340 of record DASVUZ010000014.1, on the reverse strand, counting down.
TTACGCGCCCGACGGCCGGGGCAATGTCTGGGGCGCCCGGGTCGGGGTCGACCAGGCCTTCATCTTCCAGATGCTTCTTCCCGCCTTCGAGGCCAGCGATCTCGACCTCGACATTCGCGGCGTCGCCAACGCCCTGTCGATCGACGAAAGCCGGATCGTCACCCACTCCGCGGGCGCGACGGCGGTGGACGGGACGTCGGGCACCGACTTCTTCTACATGTCGCAAGGCGACCAGACCTTCCGCGGCGGCGGCGGCGCCGATTATTATTTCGTCGGCCGCAATTCGGGCGACGACCATATTCACGACGAGGACCTGGGCGGCGACGACGAGCTTCGATTCACCGACGTCCTGTCGACCGACGTCAAGGCGATCCGCGACGGTCAGGACCTGATCCTCCAGATAAGCGGCCGGACCAACTTCGTCCGGCTCACCGACCAGTTCCTCGGCGAGCAGAATCCGGCCGCGGGCCTCGGCAAGAAATATGAGAGCGGGGTCGAATCGATCATCTTCGCCGACGGAGTGATCTGGGATCGCTTCCGGATGTCGATGGAGGTGGTCGACCGGGCGCTGGCGGCGACGCTCTCGAACGACAGCTATATCGGCTCGGGCTCGGCCGACATCCTGTGGGGCGGCAAGGGGCAGGACTATCTGTCCGGAGGCGCCGGCGGCGATCTCTACATCATCGAGCCGGGCGACGGGCGCGACGTCATCGACGACGGCGGCAACTTCTCGTTCGGGCCGGTCCAGGCCGGGCTCGACTTCCTCATTTTCCGCGGCGGGATCACCGTCGACAACCTCAAGCTGGTCCGCGACGGGCCGAGCGACAATCTCAAGATCTTCATCCTCGACGGCCAGGGCAACCAGACCGGCCAGACGATCGAGATCGTCGACCAGTTCGGCGGGGTTCGGCTCAACCTCGGGCTGTTCGGCCAGGTCCTCGGCTCGGACGCCGGGCTCGACTACATCGCCCCGAACATGATCGAGAAGTTCCTGTTCGAAAGCGGGGACACGCTCGACTCCACCCAGATCATGGAGCGGGTGCTCGTCAATGCGAAGACGGCCGGCAACGACGCGATCTACGGCTTCATCAACAACAACACGCTCGATGGCGGAGCCGGCAACGACTATCTGACCGGCCTCCAGGGCGACGACACCTACGTGTTCGGCCGGGGCTACGGCCACGACGTCGTCGAGGACGCCGATTTCAGCCTGGCGATGTTCGCTCCGCCGGCCAAGGACACGCTGAAGTTCGTCGACGACATACGCTGGACCGATCTCGAATTCCTGCGGTCGGGCGCTTCCGACACCCTGACACTCCGGGTCGCCGGGAGCGACAGCCAGGTCACGCTGACGGAATTGCTCAAGCAGGTGCCGATCATCGGCTTCGTCAACCTGATCGAGACCATCCAGTTCGGCGACGGCACCAGGTGGACGGCCTACCAGCTGCTCCAGCATTATGTCGACCTCGCCAGGACCGGCGGCGACGACACGATCTACGGCTTCGACCCGATCTCCGACGTGATCGACGGGGGGCTCGGCAACGACCGGCTGGTCGGCTTCGGCGGCGGCGACCGCTATCTGGTCGGGCGCGGCAAGGGCAATGACACGATCCTCGACTCGAGCGGCGACGACCGGGTCGTGTTCGACGGCCTCGCCACCACCGACGTCGATATCGAGCGCACCGCCCTCGACCTCGTCATCGTCGTTCGCTCGACCGGCGAGCGGATCGTGCTGGAGAACCAGTATGTCCGCGACGGCCAGCAGAATTTCGCGGTCGAATATCTCCAGTTCACCGACCGGACCGTGTCCTTCATCGAGCTCAACCCGCACAATGTCGACCTGATCGGCGGCGCCGGCGCCGACGAGATCCAGGGCTCCAATTTCGGCGAGCTGATCGACGGCCGCGCCGGCAACGACCTCCTGACCGGCGGCGACGGCGGCGACACCTACAAGTTCGACGTCGGCTACGGCCAGGACGTGATCGTCGACCGCCGGGTCCGCTCCCGCTGGAACGACCGGCGCGGAGTCATCGTCCCGGTTGCCGACACGATCCAGTTCGGCGGCGACATCAACCGCGACAATGTCGTCTTCACCAAGGACGGCGACGACCTCGTCATCTCGATCGTCGGCCGGACCGACACCTTGCGGGTTCGCAACCAGTTCCATTCGCCCGAGGACGAGATCGAGCTGTTCAAGTTCTTCGACGGCTCGACGATGAAGATCTCGGACGTCGAGCAGCTCCTCCAGATCGCCGGCGGCAATCGCGGCGACAACGTCATCACCGGCATTCCCGATGCGCCCAACACGCTCGACGGGCGGCAGGGCGACGACACTCTCAACGGCGGCTTCAAGGCCGACACCTACGCCTTCACCTCCGGCTACGGCTTCGACCGGATCGTGGAGAAGCCGGATTCGGCCAATGTCGTCGACCGGGTGATCTTCGGAGCCTCGGTCCGGCAGCAGGACATCGTCGTCACCCGCGACGGCTCGGACCTGGTGATCGGCCTCGGCAACGGCCTCGACGTCCTGACCATCGTCGGCGGCCTCGGCTCGACCCGGGTCGAGAGCTTCGAATTCGCCGACGGCTCGATCCTCTCGCTCGAGACGATCATCGACCGGATGCTGGCCGGCGGCGACGGCGACGAGCGCCTGCTCGGCTTCGACAACCGCAACGACTCGATTTCGGGCGGAGCCGGCTCCGACGCGATGGAGGGCGCCAAGGGGGACGACACCTATCGGTTCGGGCTCGGCGACGGCAGCGACAGCGTGTTCGACACCGGCGGAATCGACCGGATCGTCTTCGGCGCCAACGTCACCCAGGACATCGTCACCTTCTCGGAAGTCGACGGCGACATCCTCATCCTTCTCGGTGACGGCGGCGACCGCCTCGCCCTGCTCGGCGGCTACCGCTCCAACCCGATCGAGACTTTCGTCTTCGCCGACGGCACCTCCCTCACGCTGGAGGCCGTGCGAGGCAAGATCCTCGACGGCCGGCCGAACTCCGGCCAGGACCTGCTCGACCTGCGCGACCTGCCCGACGACCGCGAATACCGCCCCGGCGCCGGCAACGACCGAATCATCCTGGCCCAGAATTCGCGGCTGGTGCTCGCCGCCGGCGACGGCATCGACTCGGTGGAGATGCCGTCCGGAGTTACCGCCGCGACCGTCGTGCTCGAATCGCAGGCCGCGGCCAGCGCCATGGTCCGCCAGGCCGGCGACGGGTCGGCGGACCTGATCGTCGCCTTCGCAAGCGGCGACCAGCTGATCGTCCGAGGCGCCCTCGGCAGCGGAGCCGTGCCGGCGATCGAGTTCGGCGACGGCACCACCTGGAACAAGGCCGCGCTCCTGCAGCGCTACGCCGACGGCCAGGCCACGGCCGGCGACGACATCATCGAGGGAAGCCCGAGCGGCGACCGGCTCCAGGGCCTGGCCGGCGACGACCAGATTCGCGGCCATGGCGGCGACGACCGCTACGCCTTCGCCCGCGGCGACGGCCGCGACATCCTCGCCGACAGCGGCGGCGCCGACGTGCTCGCGATCTCTGGCTACCGCCCCGACGAATTGCGGGTGAGCCGGCTCACCCCGGACCGCAACGAGCTGGTGCTGAATTTCGCCGGAAGCAGCGACGAGATCGTCCTTCGCTACGATTCGAGCTGGAACGGGGTCGATCGGGTCGAGTTCGGCGACGGCACCGCCTTCACCCGGGCGCAACTGCTTCGGCTCGTCGCCCTGGCGCCGACCGACCATGACGACCGGATCCTCGGCGACTCGGCCGCCGAGACCCTCGCCGGCGGGCTCGGCGACGACAGCCTGACCGGCAATGGCGGCGCCGACGAATTCCGCTTCGAGCGGGGCTGGGGCCACGACCGGATCGAAACCGCCGGCGCCGGCAACCCGGCCGCCGTCTTGCGCTTCGGCGACGGCATCGCCCGCTCGAGCCTGATCGTCTCCCGCAACCTCGCGGGCGAGCTGGTGCTGGCGATCGCCAGAAGCGACGACCGCGTCACTCTCGGCCTCGCCTCGAGCGGAACTGACCCCGTGGTCGGGACGGTCCTGTTCGCCGACGGAAGCTCGGCCAGCTTTGCCGAGCTCGCCGCCGCCGCCGCCGCCACTTCGGGCGACGACGCGCTGTTCGTGCCGTCCTCCGCCGCGACCGGAGTGACCATGGACGGGCTCGCCGGCAACGACCGGCTGACCGCCGGCGCCGGGGCCGACACGCTGTCGGGCGGAGCCGGCGACGACACCCTCGCCGGAGCCGGCGGCTCGGACACCTATCGGTTCGACCGCGGCGGCGGACAGGATGTGGTCGCGGACGAGGGCTCGGCCGCAGCGGTCGACACCATTCGCTTCGGCCCCAACGTCGCCCCCGGCGACATCCGCTTCCTCGCGGTCGGGCCTCAGGACCTCGTCATCGGCATCGGCGGGCAGGACGACCGGCTGATCCTGAAGGACATGTTCCGCGCCGGCGCCGCCGACCTCGACTACGGGATCGAACGCTTCGTCTTCGAGGACCAGACCGAGTGGGACCTGGGCGAGATCCTCAGCCGGGCGATGGCCGGCACTGCGGGAGCCGATTCGATCGACCTCGGCTCGACGATGGACCTCACCACCGTCCTCGACGGAGGAACGGGCGACGACAGCCTCGCCGGCGGCATCGGCGACACCGCCTATGTCTTCGGCCGCGGCTACGGGCGCGACACGATCGTCGAGGCGGGGACCTGGAGCGGGTCGGACGACACCCTCACCCTGAAGAGCGGGATCGCCGTCGGGGACGTGGTCGTCGCCCGGATCGGCAACGACCTCGAGCTTCGGCTGAAGGGCAGCGACGACCGGCTCCGCCTGGTAGGCCAGGCCAATGCCCCGTCGCCGCCGATCAACCGCATTCTGTTCACCGACGGCGGCGCCCAATGGACGGCGGCGCAGCTGCTCGGCTTCGCGGTCACCGAAGCGGCCGCGGAAGCCCTGCTCAATCCGTCCGCAGCCTCGCCCAACCCGTTCACCGACCCTCTGTTCGGATCCGCTCCCGGCGGCGGCGGGAGCGGAAGCGCGGGCGCTTCGTCGCCGACCGTCGCTGTGGTGACGGAATCGTCGCAGTCGCCGACGGACGTCACTCTCCTCGGCTCGGCCGCTTCCCTCGGCGGCTCAGCCTATTTGCTCGCCCCGGCGACCGCGAACCGGGTCGGCGCCCTGTGGGGAACGATCGATCTGGCCCGGCACGTCACCTGGACCGCCCGCTTCTGGGCCGGCGGGATTTCGAACGGCGGCGAGGGCATGTCCTTCGCTCTCCAGAACATCGGGCCGAACGTCCTGTCGGCGGCCGGCGCCAGCGGCATGGGGACTCTCGTGGCGGGCTCGATCGGAATCGTGCTCGACGTCCAGGGTCCGGATTCGACCATCGATTTCAGCCAGATGGTGCTGAACGGCCAGATGGGCAACAACGCCTTCGACGCGCCGGTGAACCATGCCCAGCTGGAAACGTCGACCTGGCGCGACTGGGTCATCACCTGGAACCCGGACACGAAGACGCTCAGCTATTCGATAGACGGCGCCCTCGTCCGGTCGAAGGTCTACGACATCGTCGGGTCCCTGTTCGCCGGCGATCCGACCGTCTGGTTCGGCTTCGGCGCGGCCACGGGCTCGACTCCCCAGGAGCAGCGAGTCGAGATCGTCTCGATCGCCTCCTCCGGGCCGGACTCGAACTCGATCGGAAAGGTCGAGGCGATCGGCTCCGGCGCCTACGCCCGCCGGCTGGCGGGCACGGCGGCCCAGAACAGCTATCACCTGTTCGTCCCGCTCGAGGCCTGGGGGGACAAGGTCGACACGATCACCGACTTCAAGGCCGGCGACGGCGGCGACAGGCTCGACATCGTCACCGCGGTGGGATTGTCCGGCCGGATCTTCGCGCGCCAGTCCGGCGCCGACACCCTGATCTATTTCGCTCAGGATCAGGCGCAGAATCTCGCCAATGCCCGTACCCTGCTTCGCCTGGAAGGCGTCGCGGCGGCGAGCCTGATGGCGACCAACTTCGCGGGCGTCCCCTATACGATCATCGCCGGCCGGACGGTCTCGGGCACGTCGGGAGCCGACACCCTGCTCGGCGAGCTCGGCGACGACACGATCTCGGCGGGAGGCGGCAACGACCGGCTGCAGGGCAAGGGCGGGAACGACAACCTGCAGGGGGGCAATGGCAACGACACCTACGTCTTCAACCTCGGCGACGGCCAGGACGTCATCTACGACGACAATGGCGCCTTTTCGGGCGGCAGCGACACGGTCGAGTTCGGTTCGGGCATCACCTGGGACATGCTCAACTTCCGGGTCTCGGGCGGCGACTTCGTCATCGAGGTCGAGGGGACCCAGGACCGGATCACGCTTTCGAGCGTGTTCCGCGATTCCGACGACTGGGTGGAGAGCTTCCGCTTCACGAACAACGGAGTCACGACGACTCGCTCCTATCTCGACGCCATCGCCCAGGTCACCCAGGGCACGGCGGCCGACGACACCCTGTATGACGACTCCAATTCCGGCCTCCTCACCGGCGGGGCGGGAACCGATGTGCTCGACGCGGGCGGCGGCAACGACCGCCTGATCGGCGGGACCGGCAACGACACGCTTTACGGCGGTCCCAACGACGACACCTACGTCTTCAACCTCGGCGACGGCCAGGACGTCCTCTACGACGACAACGGCGCCTTTTCCGGCGGCAACGACACCGTCGAGTTCGGCCAGGGCATCACCTGGGAGATGCTTCGCTTCCGCGCCTCCGGCGGCGACTTCGTCGTGGAGATCGCGGGGACCGAGGACAGGCTCACGCTGTCGAGCGTGTTCCGCGACACCGACGACTGGATCGAGAACTTCCGCTTCACCAACAACGGAGTCACGACGACCCGCTCGTACCTGGAGGCGATCGCCCAGATCACCCAGGGCACGACGGGCGATGACAGCCTGTATGACGACGTCAATTCCGGCCTCCTCACCGGCGGGATCGGCAACGACTTGCTGGATTCGAGCTCCGGCAACGACCGGCTGATCGGCGGGACCGGGAACGACACCCTGTACGGCGGTCCCAGCGACGACACCTACGTCTTCAACCTGGGCGACGGCCAGGACGTCATCTACGACGATAACGGCGCCTTCTCCGGCGGCAGCGACACCGTCGAGTTCGGCCAGGGCATCACCTGGGAGATGCTCAATTTCCGGGTTTCGGGCGGCGACTTCATCATCGAGATCGACGGGACCGAGGACCGGATCACGCTTTCCAGCGTGTTCCGCGATTCCGACGACTGGGTGGAGAGCTTCCGCTTCACCAACAACGGCGTCGTCACGACGCGCTCCTATCTCGAGGCGATCGCCCAGGTCACCCAGGGCACCGACGGGGACGACAGCCTGTATGACGAGACCAGTTCCGGTCTCCTCGTCGGCGGGGTCGGAAACGACCTGCTGGACTCGTCCTCGGGCAACGACCGGCTCATCGGCGGCACCGGGAACGACACCCTGCAGGGCGGTCCCAGCGACGACACCTACGTCTTCAACCTGGGCGACGGCCAGGATGTGATCCTGGATTCCAACGGGGCCTTCAACGGCGGCAACGACACGGTCGAATTCGGCCCAGGCATCACGCTCGAGATGCTGCAGGTCAGCTTTTCCGGATCGACGATGATCATCCGGATCGCCGGCACCGAGGACAAGCTGACGATCACCAGCCAGACCCTCGGCGACAACCGAATCGAGAATTTCCGGATCGGCGGCACGCTGGTGCCTTATACCGAGGTCCAGGCGAGAAACGGGATCGGGGCGGAACCCGCCGGCTTCCTCGCCGTCGGCTCGGTCCCGGCCGGCTCCACGGTCACCGGGACCGCCGGCCGCGATACCCTGACCGGCACCGCCGGACACGACACGATGGTCGGCGACACCGGCTATCTGCTTCAGGCGGCCGGAACGAGCCTGCTCGTCAACGGCGGGTTCGAAGACCCCGGAACGATCATGGGCAGCGGCAACCTCGGCCGGACCAGCTCGACCATCCCGGGTTGGGTGAGCTCGAATGGAACGGCATTCGACCTGTTTCTCTCCGGCGCCGTGAACGGGATCGCCAGCGCCGAGGGATCCTATTGGCTCGACCTCGACGCTCAGCTCGCCGACGGCTCGACGACGAATCGAAACAACAGCATCTCGCAGCAGATCGCCGACCTGCAGGCCGACGAGAAGCTGCTTCTGCGCTTCAATCACGCCAATCGGACGACCGCCGCCAGCGGCCCGATGGAAGTGTTGTGGAACGGCGCCGTCATCGCCGCCTTCACCAACACCGGCGCCACCATGGTCGCCGAAGCCTATCTCGTAACGGCGCTGGCCGGCACCAATATTCTGACCTTCCGGGCGACCGGCACCGCGGACGGCTTCGGCGCCGCCCTCGACAACGTGCAGCTGCACCGGCTCGCCGAAACGGCGAGCAGCGCTTCCAGCCGGGACACCATCTCGGGCCTGGCCGGCAACGACCTGGTCGAAGCCGGCGGCGGCGACGACGCCGTCACCGGCGGCACCGGCAACGACGTTCTGCAGGGCGGCTCGGGCAACGATTCCCTTGACGGGGGCGACAATAACGACGTTCTGGCCGGCGGCACCGGCGACGACGCCCTGCTCGGCGGCCTCGGCGACGACGCCTATCGCTTCAATCGCGGCGACGGCCAGGACAACGTCACCGACACGGGCGGAATCGACCGGATCGAATTCGGTTCTGATATCGCTCCCGAAGACGTTCAGGTCTTTCAACTCAACCAGACCGACATCCAGCTGCGCATCCGCGGCACCGGCGACCGGCTGGTCCTGCCCGGCGCCTACAATACGGCCGCTCGCCGGATCGAGGAATTCCGCTTCGAGAACGGGACCGACGAGACTCCGCCGACCGTCTGGACCCACGAGGAGCTGATCGCTCGGCTCGTGATCACCAATTCCGGCAACAACGTCCGCACCGGCGGCACGGGCAACGACAGCTTCGTCGGGCTCGGCGGCCACGACACCCTCAACGGCGTGGCCGGCAACGACATTCTGCAAGGCGATGCCGGCAACGATACGCTCGACGGCGGCGACAATAACGATCTGCTGGACGGCGGCACCGGCGACGACGCTCTGCTCGGCGGGCTCGGCGACGATGTCTATGTCTTCGGCCTGGGCGACGGGCAGGACACGATCACCGATACCGGCGGGATCGACCGGATCGAGTTCGGCCCCGGCATCGCTGCTGGCGACGTGCTGGTCGCACAGGTCAACCAGACCGACATCCAGCTGCGCATCCGCGGCACGGACGACCGGCTGATCCTGGCCGGCGCCCTCAACACGACGGCTCGCCGGATCGAGGAAGTGCGCTTCGCCGACGGGACCGCCGAGATTCCGGGAACGGTCTGGACCCACGACCAGCTGGTCGCCTTCTCGCTTGGCGCCGGCTCCGGCAACAACACCCGTCTCGGCAGCCCCGGCAACGACACCATCTCGGGGCTCGACGGCGACGACATTCTGAACGGCGGCGACGGCGCCGATAATCTGCTCGGCGACCGCGGCAACGATACCCTGTCGGGCGGCCTTGGCAACGACCGGCTCGAGGGCGGCACGGGTCACGATGCGCTCAACGGCGACGCGGGCGACGACCGGTTCGTGTGGGGCCGCGGCCTCGGCAATGACAGCATGTCGGACAGCGGCGGCATCGAGACCGTCGAGATCGCCGACGGACTGCTCCCGGACCAGGTCGAAGTGTCCGTCTCCGGCAACGACTTCGTCCTCCGGATCCCCGAAACCGGCGAGACGCTTCGCCTCGTCGGCGCGTCGGCGACGGCCGCGAACGCGATCGAGAACGTCTTCTTCACCAGTGGCGGGACGAACTGGAACTCGGCGGAGCTGCGCCGCCGCTCGATGCTGGGCACCGACCGCAACGAGACGATCGCCGGGACGGCGGCGGCGGACACGATGACCGGCGGTCAGGGCAACGACTCGATCACCGGCGCCGCGGGCCTGGATTCCCTCTCCGGCGGAAGCGGCAACGACACTCTGAACGGCGGGGCCGATTCCGATACGCTGAGCGGCGATACCGGCGACGACCTGCTGACCGGGAGCACCGGCGGCGATCTCTATCACTTCGCCCGAGGCGACGGCGCCGACGTCATCGACGATCTCGGCGATTCCGCCGCCGACCGGCTTCGGATCGACGGCTATTCCTCGGCGGAGGCGCGCTTCTCGATCGTCGGTACGGACCTGGTCATCCGCTTCGACGGGACCGGAGACCGGATCACGATCCGCGGCGGCCTCGGCGCTGCGGCGAAGGCGATCGAGACCGTCGAGTTCGCGTCGGACGGCACCGCTCTGACTCCGGCGCAGATAAGCGCCCGGCTGGTCGAGGACGTGATCGTGTCGGGCGCTTACCTGCGCGGCGGCTCGGGGGCGGACAGCCTGGCCGGCGGCGACGGCGACGACTATCTCTACGGCGGCGAAGGGGCCGACACGCTCTCGGGCGGGGCCGGAAGCGATCATTTCGCCGACCTTTCGGCCGACGGCGACTCCGACATCCTCACCGGCGGCGCCGGCCGCGACCATTATTATTATCTGCCCACGGGCGCCGGCGCGGATAACGTCGTCGCGGATACGATCGCCGACTTCACGCCGGGCCCGGGCGGCGACGTGATCCGGCTCTCCGCAAGCCACCCCAACCCCTTCCAGGGGGGCGGCATCACCCTGGTCCAGGCCGGCGCCGACGCCCTGATCGTTCGCCGCGACGACGCGGCCGGCGAGATCGTGCTGCTTCGCCTCCAGAACGTTCAGGCCTCCGCCCTGACCGCGGAGAATTTCTCCGGGCTGGCGATCGCGATCGACAATAGCGTCGTCCTCAACGGCACCGCCGAAGCGAATGTGCTGGCCGGCGGAATCTATGACGACCGCCTCTTCGGCAATGGCGGCGACGACACGCTTTCAGGACTTGCCGGCAACGATCGGCTCGCCGGCGGCCTCGGCGGCGATTCCATCGACGGGGGCTTCGGGGCGGACCTGATCGCGGGCGAAGGCGGCAGGGACGTCGTCGTCGGAGGCGAAGGCTCGGACACGATGTCCGGCGGGACCGGCGACGATACTCTGACCGGCTACGGCCCGGGCAGCACCAGCGCCGACAACGACGTCTTCGCCGGCGATGCCGGCGACGACACGTTGCGCGGCGGCACGGGCAACGACACCTACCGCTTCGCCCGCGGCGACGGACGGGACACGATCGCCGACCTCGGCGGCGCCGACCGGATCGTGTTCGGCGAGGGGATCGCGGCTTCGCAGCTGAGCGTCGCCCAGGATGGCGCCGACATGGTGCTGACCGTGGCCGGGGAGGGCGGCAGGATCCGGATCGCCGGAGCGCTCGAGACCTCCGCGGCGCGGATCGAGAAGGTGGTCTTCGCCGACGGCGGCGAGCTCTCCTGGAGCCAGCTCTACGCCCAGTCGCTGGTCCCGTCGGAGGCCGGCCAGAACCTTCGGGTCGCGCTGGGCAGCGATTCCGACCTGATCGTCAACGGCAGCTTCGAGCAGCCTCCGGTCGGCCAGGCCACGTCCTGGGGCTACGGCTTCGTGACCTCGGTGCCCGGCTGGACCGACGATTTCGGGGTCGTCTGGGACATCGTCAACAGCGGCTTCGCCGGAGTCGTCGCGAGCCACGGCGCCTACTGGACCCAGGTCGATTCGTTCAACCGCAACAAGTCCATCTCGCAGACCGTCGCGAACCTGTCCGACGGGGAGACCTACGTCCTCAGCTTCGACTTCGCCGGCCGGGACTCGGCCGAAACCAGCGCCTTCCAGGTGCTCTGGAACGGCCAGGTCCTCGCCTCGTTCGCCGAGGCGCACCTGGAGATGAAGCGGGTCAACCTGTTCCTGACCGGGATCGCGGGCTCCAACAAGCTCACCTTCCTCGGGCAGGGCGCCCAGGACAGCGTCGGAGCCGCGATCGACAACGTGCAGCTTCGCCATGCCGGCAGCGACGGCTCGGGAGCGACCCTGTCGGGAGGGGGCGGCAACGACCGGCTGACCGGAGGCCATTTCAACGACACCCTGATCGGCGGAACGGGCAACGACGTCCTGGCCGGCGGCCTCGGCGACGACAGCTATCGCTTCGAGCTCGGCGATGGCCAGGATTCGATCTCGGATTCGTCCGGGATCAACCGGATCGTCTTCGGCCAGGGTATCGCCTCGACCGCGGTCCGGGCCGTCAAGGGCTCGGCGACCCTGGTGGTTGCGATCGAGGGCACGGGCGACCGGATCGACCTCGGAGTCCCGGCCGGCGACGGAATGGGCGCGTGGCGGGTCGAGTTCGGCGACGGCGCCGTGTGGACGGAGGCGACCCTCGTCGCTCTCGCCCGGGCCGCCACCGACTCCGGCGATGTCATCCAGGGCGACGCTCTCGCCAACCTTCTCGCCGGCCAGGGCGGCGACGATCTCGTGCTCGGCCTCGCCGGCAATGACGAGCTCGACGGCGGCGCCGGCGGCGACCGCCTCGAAGGCGGCTCCGGCGACGACAAATATCTCTTCGGCCGCGATGGCGGGCACGACCGGATCGCCGACCAGGACGGAGTCGACCAGCTTGTCCTCGGCGCCGGCATCGAGCCCGACGGGGTGGCGGTGGAGCAGTCGAGCGACGGCAATTCGATCGTTCTTCGAGTGCTCGCGACCGGCGCGAGGATCGCCATCGAGAACGCGCTCGGCGCGGGCAGGATCGAGAGCGTCAAGTTCGCCGACGGAACGGTCTGGACGACGTCCGACCTGATCGCCCGAGCCGGCACCTTCGGCGACGACCGGCTCACCGGCGACGGCGATTCGAACCTGCTCGAGGGTGGGCTCGGCAACGATTTGCTTTCGGGCGGCGGCGGCAACGACACCTACCGCTTCGAACGCGGCGACGGCAGCGACGTGATCAGCGACGGCGCAACCTCGGGGGCCGACCGGCTCGAGATCAAGGGCTACACCCGCTCCCAGGTCAGCTTCGTCCGCCGCGGCGCCGGCAGCGACGACGTCGCGATCCGATTCCAGGACAGCGACGACCAGATCGTGATCGTCGGCGGCCTCGCCAACAATCTCGCCGGGATCGAGACGATCGTCTTCGAAGACGGAACCCAGGTCGCGCTCGCCGCGATCCAGGCGGCGATCGCCGAGGAATCCGCCAGCGACGGAAACGACCGGCTGCTCGGAACGTCCGGCAACGACGTGCTCGACGGCGGGCTCGGCGACGACCTCCTCGGCGGCGGCGCCGGAGCGGACACCTACCTCTACCGCCGCGGCGACGGCGACGACCGGATCGAGCCGTTCGGCGGCGGCAGCGACCGGCTTCGGCTGCTCGACCACAAGCGCTCCGACCTCGTGTCGGCGGTCCGGGCCGGCCCCGACAGCAACGACCTGGTGCTCACTTTCGCCGAAGGCGACCGGGTCGCGGTGGTGGGCGCGCTCGGGACGAGCAACGCCGGAGCCACCGCCTTCACGATAGAGTTCGCCGACGGCGCGACCTGGGACCGCGCCGCGATGCGCGCCCGTGCGCTGGCCGACACCGATGGCGCCGGCGACGACAACGTCCACGGGTTCGACGGCGACGACCTGTTCGCCGCCCGCCCCGGCCGCGACCTGCTGTCCGGCGCCGCCGGAGCCGATTCCTACGAATTCGCTCGGGGCTCAGACGTCGACACTGTGTCGGATCTTTCGCAGAGCACGGGCGACACGGTGCGCTTCCTCGCAATCGCCTCGACCGACGTCGCCGTCAGGCGCCTGTTTCGCGGCAGCGAGACCATCGTCTTCACGATCGCCGGCAACTCAAGCGACAGCCTGACCGTGGCCGACGCCTTGGCCACCGACGCCAAGGGCATCGAAACCTATGTCTTCTCCGACGGAGTGACCTGGAGCAAGGACACCTTGCGCGACCGCCTCGACAATCGAGCGCCGGTCGCCAATGACGACGGCTTCTTCTCGGTGACCACCGGCGCCGAGCTCATCATCCCCAAGGCCGAGCTGCTCGGCAATGATTTCGATGCCGACGGCGACAGCCTGCGCATCGTCGCGGTCGAGGGCGGCGACAAGGCGGTGGCGACGATCGACGCCGGCGGCAACGTCCGTTACGCCGCGATCGACGGCTTCTACGGCGCCGCAACGCTCACCTATGTCGTCTCGGACGGGCGCAACGGCTTCGCGGAGGCCACCGTCGACATCCGAGTCCGTCCGGTCGCCACCGCGCTCGCGGATACCGGCTTCGCCGTCGCCGAGGACGGGAGCATCACCATCCGGGTCGAAAGGCTGCTGTCGAACGACCTCGACGGCGACCGGATGGTGGTCGGCCAGGTGCTCGGCGCGAAGAACGGCACCGTGGCCCTGTCGAGCGACGGCAACATCCTTTTCACTCCGAGCGCCAATTTCAACGGCAAGGCCGAATTCAGCTACGTCGCCAACACGCCCGAAGGCGGCCGCGCCGAGGCCAAGGTGTATATCGACGTGACCGCGGTCAACGACGCTCCCGTGGCGCGGGCCGACTCCGGTCCCGCAGTGGCCGAAGGCGGCAGCTTCACCATCGATCCGCGAGTCCTGATCGCCAACGACAGCGACGTCGACGGCGATACGCTGGCGGTGCAGTCGGTCGCGCCGAACGCCAATATCGCCGTCGCGATCGGCTTCGACGGGCTCATCACGGTCACTCCGCGCGACTATTATTGGGGCGCGGCCTATTTCGATTACGTCATCGCCGACGGCAAGGGCGGGACCGCCACCGGGCGGGTCAACTTCACCGTCGTCCCGGTCAACGACGCACCGGAGCTCCATCCGGACCGGATCGAGCTGACCGGCGCGGGCGGACCGATCCTCGAAGACAATCCGATCGTCATCGCGGCCGCGCAATTGGTCGCGAACGATCTCGAGCATGACGGCGACACGATGACGATCGTCGCCGTTGGAAGCGACCATGGCGGCAATGCCCGGCTGCTCGAGAATGGGACGATCCTGTTCGAGCCGTCCGGCAACTTCAACGGCGAGGCCTGGTTCGACTACAAGGTGGACGACGGCCATGGCGGCCAGTCCTGGTCGCGCGCGACGATCGTCTACCAGCCGGTCAACGACCGCCCGAACGCCCGCGACGACAGCTACAAGAGCGACCAGCTGCCGATCCTGCGCGGCCTCGAGGACAAGGCGATCGTGATCCCGATCGTCGAGCTGACCAAGAATGACAGCGACGTCGAAGGCTTCGCCGTCCGCTTCGAGAGCGCTGGCAATGCGGTCCACGGCGACATCCAGATCGCCGACGGCAAGATCACCTTCACGCCCGACGCCGATTTCTGGGGCGAGGCGACCTTCAGCTACCTGGTCAGCGATCCCGAAGGCGAGGTCGACGGCGGAATCGTCACCCTGTGGTTCGCCAATGTCGGCGACGCCCCGCCGGTGGCGCGGACGGACAGCATCGTCGTCTACGAGGACGTTCCGACCGTCATTCCGATCGCGTCGCTGCTCGCCAACGACACCGACATCGACCGCGATCCGCTTCAGTTCCTCGAGTGGTTCCGTTCGATCCTCGACGGACCGCTCAACGGCAAGCTCGAATATAATGCGGACGGCGATCTGCTTTTCACGCCGGATGCCGACGCCACCTCGTCGGGCGGCTTCCGCTACCGGATCACCGACAATACCGTTTCAGGCGGCAGCGCCACCGCGAAGGTGAACATCAGCATCGTCGCCTCGAACGACGATCCGACCACCGGGGATGATTTCGGCTTCATCTCGCCGCTCGACGTGCCGCTGGTGATCCGGGTCAGCGACCTGCTCGCCAACGATTTCGACATCGAGCAGGCCGACACCGACGGCGACGGCCGGCGCAACCACGACCTCGACGACCCGGACCGTCCGCGGCCGCGCTTCGTCGGGATCGAGGCCGTCCTCTCCTGGGATGCGCTCCAGCTCGGCCAGCGAGTAGCAGTCGGAACCGCTCAGGTTGTCGAATGGGCTGGCGAGAAGTTCGTGGTCGCCCGCTTCGCCGAAGGGTTCAGCGGCCAGATCGCGATCGAATACCGGATCGCCGATGCGCAGGGGGCCGAGGATGTCGGCTTCGCCTTCGGATCGGTCGCCGATTTCTATGCCGGAACGCTGATCGGCACGCCGGACCCCGATTATATCGAGGGCACCGCGGGCGAGGACCGGGTCCGCGGACTGTCGAGCGCCGACCATATCCTGTCGCTTGGCGGCAACGACGTCATCGAGGCGGCGGAAGGCGACGATTGGATCGAGGCCGGGGCGGGCGACGACTGGATCGACGCGGGCGACGACGCCGACCGGATCGACGGCGGCGCCGGATACGATACCGTCACTTTTGCACAATCCGACTTCCTGGTTCGAGCCGACCTCGAATCGCGGGTCGGTCAGGCCGGCTTCGCCCAGGGCGACGTCTATATCGGAATCGAGGCGCTGACCGGCTCGGCGTGGAACGATCAGCTGGGGGGCGACGGCGTCGAGAACCGGCTCGAAGGCTTTGCCGGACGCGACACCCTCGAGGGCCGAGGCGGCGACGACATCCTGCTCGGCGGCGCGGGCGACGACTCGCTTTCGGGCGGGCAGGGTGCGGACCTGATCGAAGGCGGGGAAGGGGTCGATACGGCCAGCTATACCGATTCAGTCGAAGGAGTCGCGATATCGCTCGCTTCGGGCACCGCCTCGGGCGGCGAGGCCGAGGGCGACGTTCTAACCGGCATCGAGAATTTGACGGGCAGCGACGAGGCCGACGCCCTGGAAGGCGATGCCGGCGCCAACATCCTCTCCGGCAAGCGCGGCGACGACGTCCTCTCCGGCGGGGCCGGCGACGACACCCTGGTTGGCGGGCGCGGCGCCGACCAGCTGATCGGCGGCGAAGGCACCGACGTCGCGGACTATTCCGGCTCGGCCGAAGGCATCGCCATCGACATGGTCGACGGCACCGTCGGAAGCGGCGACGGCGAAGGCGACAGCTTCAGCTCGATCGAGATCGTCATCGGCTCGTTCCATGACGACGTGATCCGGGGCGATTCCGGGAGCAACCGGATCCGCGGCGGCCGCGGCGCCGACGTCATCGACGGACGCGGCGGATTCGACATCGCCGATTATTCGGACTCGGACGACGCCGTCGTCGTCGACCTCGCCCAGGGCGTCGGAAGCGCCGGCGAAGCGGCGGGCGACACTCTGGCCGGAATCGAGATGCTCGTCGGCTCCGAGCATGGCGACAGCCTCACCGGCAGCGCCGGAGCCGACACGTTCGACGGCGGTTACGGCGCGGACAGCATCGCCGGGGGCGCCGGGTCCGACCGTTACCAGTTCGGCTTCGGTCGCGGACAGGATCTCGTCGTCGAGCTCGGCGACGCCGCCGACAGCGACGAAATCGTCATGCTGTCGCCGGTGCGCCCGAGGGACGTCTCGATCCGTCGGGAAGGCGACGACCTCATGGTCGAGCTCGAGCGCGGCGACGGCTTCGAGATCGCCACGCTGCGCGTCCGCGACCACTTCCTCGGGAGCTCGACAGGAATCGAAGCGATCCTGTTCTCGGACAACACCCGGTGGGACCGCGACACGATCGACACCCTTCAGCGGATCGGCCGGTTCAACGCGGCCGACGACATCGTCCGCTTCGCGCTCGAAGATCAGCCGGTCGTGATCGATCCGGCCTATCTGATCGGCAACGACGTGGAGAACCTCGCCGGCCTGACCTTCGCCGGAATCGAGCGGCCGCAGTCCGGCTCGGTCAAGCTGCGCGACGACGGCAAGATCGAGTTCATCGGCGCTCCGAACCACAATGGCGACGCTTTCTTCTACTATCTCGTGCGCGACGAGTTCGGCCGCGAATCCTCGGCCCGGGTCGAGGTCAACCTGGCGCCGGTCAACGATGCCCCGACGGCGTTGGACGACGACCTCGTCTACGCGCTCGAGGACCAGATCCTGAGGATCCGGATCGACACCTTGCTCGCCAACGACTGGGACGTCGACGGCGCGGCGAATGTCGAGGGGCTCCACATCGTCGGGATCCGCCCGCTCCGCAATTTCCAGGGCGGCGAGATCGACCGCTTCAAGCATGTCGACTACCAGGGCGCCGGAAGCAACGTCAGCGGTTCGGTCAAGGGCGATTATCTCGAGTTCAAGCTGCGCCCCGACTTCTTCGGAGCGGCCGGCTTCCAGTATGTGCTGGCGGATTCCTCCGGCGCGACTTCGACTGCCAGCGTCCAGATCTACATCTCGCCGGTCAACGACGCCCCTCGAGCGAAGGACGACACCCGTTCGATGCGGCTCGGCAACACTCTGACGATCACCGCCGCTCAGCTGCTCGCAAACAGCTACGACATCGAAGGCGACGTCGTGACGTTCGTCGGCCTGCATGGCGGGGCGGACGAGAATCCGGCGTCGAGCGGAAGCGTCGCGGTCGACGAGGCGACCGGCGCGTTCCTCTATACGCCCGACCGGCTCGGCAAGGCCTTCATCGAATATGACGTGATCGACGCCCGCGGCGCGGCTTCGACGCTGCGCTACCAGATCAGCGTCCGTCCGCTCAACGATCCGCCCAAGGCGAGGAACGATTACGGGCTGCGCACGCTCGAGGACCAGATATTGGTCATCAATCCCGCGTCCCTGCTGGCCAACGACACCGACGAGAATCCGGGCGACACCCTGGTGCTCGACAGCATCTCCCGCTTCGCCGAGAACGGGAAGGTCCGGCTGAACGACGCCGGGATGATCGAGTTCGCTCCGCGCTCCGACTATAACGGCAATGCCGGCTTCTCCTACACGATCAGCGACGGCATGGGCGGCTTCTCGACCGCTTACGTGTCGATCACGATCCTGCCGCGCAACGAGGCCGCGGTCCTGCGCAACGACCTCGTCGCAGGCCTCGAGGACGCGGCCCTGTTCGTGATCCCGGCCGAAGCCTTCGGCAACGACATCGAGCCGGAGGGCGACGTGCTCTTCTTCGAGCGCGCCAAGATCCTCGGGGTCATCGACCATCGCTTCCTCTCGCCCGGCTTCACGGTCAGCGCCCGGATGGCGGACGGTTCGGCGCTGCCGGGGTGGCTCTCCTTCAACGCCTCGACGATGCGCTTCGAAGGCAGCCTGCCGGCGGGGACGAGCGCCGTCTCGGTCGACGTCTGGGTCGACGATCCGGCCAATGGCAACGTCTTCAACCGCCGTTTCTCGCTCGACGCCGACAAGCTTGCGGGCGGGAGCTTCGATGCCCGGGCCGCCGTCATGTCCGGCTATCGCGTGCGCCAGGCGCACGAGACCCGCTACGAGTTCGGCGCCGAAAGCCTCGACGGTTCGGAAAGCATCGTCGCGACGCTTCGCGGCGGCGCGCCGCTGCCCGCCTGGCTCGCGTTCGACGCCGGGACCTTGCGCTTCAGCGGCGCCGCGCCGGAGGGAAGTGCGCCGGTCGAAGTGGAGCTCCACTTCGCTCGCACCGGCGCCGGCGGCGCTCCGCTGGCCTTCACCGACTCGTTGGTGCTGGATCCCGCCCGACTCGCCGCCGGGATCGCCTATGAAAGCTCGGTCGCCTTGTTCGACCTCGAGGGTGCGACGATCACGGCCCAGCTCCACGGCGGCCGCCCCGTCCTCGACGGAGGGCCGATCGAGGGCGGCAACGCGCCTCCGAGCTGGCTGCGCTTCAACCCGGCCACCCGGACGGTCGAGCTGACCGGCTTCGAGCCGGACGAGGATTCGGGGCCGGTGAGGCTCCAGATCGTCTTCACTCCGCCCGAGCGGGACCTGCCCGACGGAGTTCGCGCCTCCACCGACCGAGGCTTCACGCTCGAATTCCTGATCGCGCCGGGCACTCCGCTCGATGCGATCAACACGGTCCTCGCCGGAATTCCCTATTTCGCCGACCAGGGCCTGTTCGCGCTCGACCTGACCGGAAGCACGGTCACCGCCACCCGCGAGAGCGGCGCCCCGCTCAATCCCTGGCTGTCGTTCGACCCGGAGACGCTGAGCTTCGCCGGCACCCCGCCGCCCGAATGGGTCGGCGCCGTGCCGGTGCGGATGGACGTCGCCGGCGGAGGCCTTCCGGCGATGTCGATCATCACGGAAGTGATCGTTGACGATGTGTTCCGCGTGAACAATGTCAGCGGCCTCGCCTTGGCGGTCAGGGACGAGCGGATCGACCTTAGGACTCCCGCCGATTTCAACGGCACCGTCGTCTTCAGCTACGACACGACGGACGAGAAGGGCGCCGTCTCCGCCGAGCCGGCCCTGATCTTCTTCAACGTCCGCCCCACTCGCGAGCGGCCGGACGCGGGCGCCGACAAGCGCTCGGTCGACGAGAATCACAGCGTCCGATTCTCGATCGCCGGGCTTCTGGCCAACGATTTCGACCGCGATCGCGACCCTCTCCGAGTGATGGGCCTCGGCACACCCGCGAACGGCAAGGTGGCGCTCGAGCTGGCCCGGGTCGCGATCGAAGCGCCCGCCGAGCTCGGCCAGCTTGAAGGCGCGACGTGGAGCGCCGCGCTCGTCGGGGGCGGCGCGCTGCCGGACTGGCTGTCGATCGACGGCTCGACGGGAGCGATCAGCGGCGAGATACCGCTCGCCTTCATCGGCACGCTGGCGATCCAGGTCACCCGCACGCTCGACGGGACGAGCGCCAGCGCGACGGTCAGCCGGAGCTTCGACGGCAATGCCGGGGCCTTCGCGGTCTACACGCCCAATCCGGCATTTTCGGGGGAGGATTCGTTCGGCTACACCGTCACCGACGGCCGCGAGGGCGGCTCCACCGGCAAGGTGGAAATGACGGTGAACCCGGTGGAGGACCCGCCGGTCGCCCGCGAGGACTCGATCTCCACGCTGGAGGAGACTCCGCTGGCGATCGATCCGGCCGCCCTTCTGGCGAACGACTTCGACGTCGACGGCGACCCGATCCGCTTCCTCGGAGTGAGCAACGCCAGCCACGGCAGCGTCGACTATGACGGCGACCGGATCCTGTTCACTCCGGATGCCAATTTCTCCGGCAAGGCCAGCTTCGAATATCAGGTCACCGACGACCGTCACGGGGTCAGCTCGGCCAGGGTCACCGTCAACGTGGTCTCGACGAACCGTGCGCCCACGCCGGGCGCCGACGTCTTCGCGACCGTCGAGGACACGCCCTTCGCCTTCACCATCGCGGAGCTGATGGCCAATGACGGCGACCCGGACGGCGACTCGCTCAGCTTCCACTCGATCCAGCGCTCGGTCGGAGGCGGCCGGATCCTCGAGCTGCCCGGCGGCCGCTTCCAGTTCGTTCCCGACGAGAACGTCACCGGCCCGCTGACCTTCTCCTACGTGATCGGCGACGGCGGCCGCTCGTCGACCGGCTCGGTCACCTTCCAGGTCGGCGCCGTCAACGACGCCCCGATCGCGAACGACGACGGCTTCTTCAAGGGCAAGGTCGACCAGCCCCTGGTCATCGACCTCGCTCTGCTGATCGCGAACGACCGCGACGTCGAGGGGGACAGCTTCTCGATCGTCGAGCTGTTCGACGGCGACCAGGGGAGCGTCGCTCGGGACGGCGACACCGCCGTGTTCACCGCCGACGGCGGCTATTTCGGCGACGCCGGCTTCCATTACCGGGTCACCGACAGCAAGGGTGCTTCCAGCGTCGGCTACGTCAACCTGACCATCCATCCCGAATTTCCGCTTCCGATCGCCTCGTCCGACCAGGGGCTGGAGATGCTCGAGGACGGGTTCATCGACATCGATCCGGCCACGCTGATGGCCAACGACACGGCGCCCGAAGGCTCGACTCTCAGCTTCGTCACGCTTCAGGGCGCCGTGCTTCAATCCGACGGCCGCTACCGCTTCACTCCGGCGGCGAACGTCTTCGGCGACGTCAAGCTGCGCTACGCGATCCAGAATGAGCAGGGCTTCCCGGTCTGGAGCACGGTCACCATCTCCGTCATCCCGGTCGAGGACTCGCCGGTCGCGGCCGCCGACGCCGGGCTGGCCACCGTCGAGGACACCGTCCTCACGATCTTCGCCGATCGGCTCCTCGCGAACGATCACGACTCGGATCCGCAGGCGATCTTCATTTCGGGGATCGTCGCCGCCCACGGGGTGACGGTGACCGATCTCGGATTCGGCCAGCTCGCGATCACGCCCGACGCCGATTTCAACGGGACCGCCTGGTTCGATTACGAGCTCTCCGACAGCACCGGCCGGACCGACGTGGCGCGAGTGACGGTCGAGGTCGCGCCGGCCAACGACGCGCCCGGAATCTCCCTCGTGCCGGTGCTTCGCGGGCTCGAGGATCTGCCCTTCAGCGCGGCGCTGCCCGCCGGCCTGGCCACCGATCCGGACGGCGACATCCTCCAGGTCAGCGTTCGCGGCAAGAGCGGCGCGAGCCTGCCCGGCTGGCTGAATTACGACGCACAGGCGCGGGCCTTGTCGGGGAACCCGCCGGCCGACTTCCATGGCACGGTTGAGCTCGAAGTCGTCGCTTCCGACGGCAATGCGACGACGGTCCGCGAGGTGATCGTCTCGATCGAAGCGGTCAACGACTCTCCGGTCGTCGGCTCGGGCGTCGGCGACGTCGCAGCGGTCGAGGACGAGGCCTTCTCGGTCGCGCTTCGCACCGACGCCTTCGCCGACGTCGACGGCGACAACCTCACGCTTTCGCTGACCCTGGCCGACGGCTCGGCGGCGCCTTCCTGGCTGCGTCTCTTGGATGGAAGGATATCGGGCACGCCCCCGGCCGATTTCACCGGCGAGATCGCTCTTGCCGTGACCGCGAGCGACGGAGCGCTGAGCGTGACCCAGGGCTTCGTTCTGCGGGTCGCGCCGGTCAACGACGCCCCGGTGCTCGCCGCTCCGCTCGGCGACGCGATCTACGACGAGGACAGCAGCTTCGAGCTCGTCCTTCCGGAAGGCAGCTTCACGGACATCGACGGAGACGCCCTCGTCCTCACCGCCGCGCTCGCCGACGGAAGCTCACTGCCGGAGTGGCTGGAGTTCGACGGGGCGCGTTTCACGGGCAGCCCGCCGAAGGACTTCCACGGCGAGCTCGATATCCGGGTCACCGCCAGCGACGGCCAATACAGCGCGTCGGACACGTTCCGCCTGACCATCGCTCCGGTCAACGACGGCCCCGCGGTGCTGGTGCCGTTGCCCGACCTTCAGGCGATCGAGGATCTCATTTTCTCGCTGCCCCTGCCGACTTCCGGAATCTCCGACGTTGACGGCGACTCGCTCGCATTCACGGTCCGGAGGGCGGACGGTAGCCCGCTTCCGGCCTGGCTGACCTTCACCGGGACCCATCTGGTCGGATCCCTGCCCGCGGACTGGAACGGACGCCTCGATCTCCAGCTGGTCGCCAGCGACGGCACGCTCACCGTATCCGACCCGTTCAGCCTCACCGTCGGCGCCGTCAACGACTCGCCGGTTCTGCTCGTGCCGCTGAGCGACCTGTCCGCGCCCGAAGACACGGCCTTCGACTTCGCCATCCCGGCCGATCGCTTCTCCGACGTGGACGGCGACGCGCTGACTCTGACCGCTCGACTGGCCGACGACGGCGAATTGCCGGCGTGGCTCGCCTTCGACGGCGCGCGTCTCAACGGCACTCCGCCGGCCGATTTCCATGGCATTCTGGCGATCGAGGTCCTGGCCAGCGACGGCGCGCTCTCGACCTCGGCCACCTTCCGGCTTGCGGTCAATTCCGTGAACGACGCGCCGGTCCTGCTGGCGCCGCTGGCCGACATGGTCTTCGCCGAGGATGGGCCGGTCGGGTTCATCCTGCCCCAGGGCAGCTTTGCCGATGTCGACGGCGACTCCCTGTCGCTGATCGCGACTCTGGCCGACGGCGGCGCCCTGCCGGGCTGGCTCGCCTTCGACGGGGCGACCTTCAGCGGCCAGCCGCCGGCGGACTTCAACGGAATCCTGTCGATCAGGGTCGCCGCCAGCGACGGCATTCTGTCCGCCAGCGACGGTTTCACTCTGGCGATCTCGCCGGTCAACGACTCGCCGGTGGTGGCCACTGCGCTCGCCGACCTCGAAATTGCCGAGGACAGCGCCTTCAGCTTCACGCTCGATCCGTCGAATTTCACCGACATTGACGGCGACGTTCTCACCCTTGCGCTGACCCTCGCCGACGGCGGCGCCCTGCCCGGGTGGCTGCGGTTCGACGGCAGGACTCTTTCCGGAACGCCGCTGACCGACTGGAACGGAAGCCTGACCCTGCGCCTGACGGCCAGCGACGGGCATCTGTCGGCCGGCGACGATTTCACCTTCTCGGTGGGTGCGGTCAACGACGCTCCGGTCGTCGCTTCCTGGTTCTCCGCGGCGGTCCATTCGGCCGAGGACCGAGCGATCGACCTCGCTTTGCCCTCCGCGGCTTTCACCGACGTCGACGGCGACTCGCTCACCGTCTCGGCCGCCCTCGCCGACGGAAGCGCGCTCCCCGCCTGGCTCGAGTTCGACGGCCTTCGCTTCACCGGCACTCCGCCGGCCGATTTCAACGGCTTGCTTTCACTTCGAGTCACGGCGAGCGACGGCGCTCTGAGCACCAGCGCGAGGCTCGACCTCGTCATCGATCCGGTCAACGACCGCCCGATCCTGGTCATGCCGCTCGTCGACCTAGCCGCGATCGAGGACACGGCCTTCGAGCTTCCGGTGGCGCTCGATGCGTTCGCCGACGCCGACGGCGACTCGCTGGCCCTGTCCGCCCGGCTGGTCGGCGGCGCCGACCTGCCGGAATGGCTGACCTTCGACGGCGCCTCGCTGCGCGGAACGCCCCCGCCGGACTTCAACGGAATCCTCGACATCGAGATACTCGCCAGCGACGGCGCGCTCGCCGTGTCGGATTCGTTCCGGCTGGTCGTCGCTCCGGTCAACGACGGCCCGGCGGTGCTCGTGCCTCTGCCCGACCTCGTCGCGGGCGAGGATCATCCCATCTCCTTCGCCATTCCGACCTCCGGCCTGTCCGACCTCGACGGCGATCCGCTCGCCTTCAGCCTCGTTCAGGCGGACGGAAGCGCGCTTCCGTCCTGGCTTCGGTTCACCGGATCCCGCCTCGAGGGGACCGCCCCCGCGAACTGGAACGGCACGCTCGACCTCAAGCTCGTCGGCAGCGACGGTGAGCTCGCCATCGCGGATCCGTTCCGGCTGACGATACTCGCGGTCAACGACGCGCCGGTCCTGCTCGCCCCCTTGCCGAACCGAAGCTCGGCCGAGGACAGCGCATTCACCTTCGCCGTTCCCGCCGGCAGTTTCGGCGACGTCGACGGCGACGCCTTGACCCTTTCGGCCCGCCTCGCCGACGGCACCGCGCTGCCCCTGTGGCTGAGCTTCGACGGTGCGAGCTTAACCGGGACGCCGCCGGCGAACTTCAACGGCCCCCTCGAGATCGACGTCACGGCGAACGACGGCCTGCTCGCGGCGACCGCCCGCTTCGTCCTTGCCATCGACTCGGTCAACGACGCGCCAGTCCTGCTCGCGCCCCTGCCCGACGCGGCGTTCGTCGAGGACGGCCTGGTCGCCATCGCGCTTCCGGCAATCGCGTTCGGCGACGCGGACGGCGACGGGCTGACCTTCACCGCCCGCCTCGGCGACGGTTCGGCGCTCCCGGCTTGGCTGAGCTTCGACGGAACCGTCTTCGCCGGGCGGCCGCCGGCGAACTTCAACGGCACTCTCGCGATCGCCGTCACCGCCAGCGACGGCCTGCTCTCGGTCAGCGACAGCTTCAACCTGAGCATCACGGCGGTGAACGATTCGCCGATCGTGGCGACTCCGCTTCCCGACGTCGTCGGCGCCGAGGACGGCGCGATCGCCTTCGCCTTGCCCGCGGGGGCCTTCGCCGATGTGGACGGCGACGCTCTCGTCCTGAGCGCGGCCCTCGCGGACGGCTCGGCGCTCCCGGCCTGGCTGGAGTTCAACGGGTCGGCCTTCACCGGGCTGCCGCCGGCCGATTTCAACGGCGTCCTGGCCATCTCCGTCACTGCCCGCGACGGGGCTCTCGCGGCGAGCGACAGCTTCAACCTCACGATTGTTCCGGTCAACGACTCGCCGGTGCTGGCGGCTCCGCTCGCCGACCGCGAGGTCCTCGAAAGCGCTCTGCTCGACTGGACGGTGCCGGCCGGCACCTTCACCGATGTCGACCCGGGCGCTCTGATCCTGACGGCGACTCGGTCCGACGGGACCGCCTTGCCGGCCTGGCTGAGCTTCGCGGGCGGACGATTCACCGGTCGGGCGCCGGCGAATTTCAGCGGCGTCGAGTCCATCACCGTAACCGCCAGCGACGGCCTGCTGAGCGTGTCGGACTCGTTCACCCTGACCGTCATCGATCCCAACGCGGCGCCCGAGGCGGGCAATGACGGCCTGTTCATCGGCCTGCAGGCTCAGCAGCTGGTGATCCTCGCCTCGGAGCTGCTCGCCAACGACAGGGACGAGGACGGCGATCCGCTGACCGTCGTCTCGATCGGCAACGGCGCGTTCGGCCAGGTCACGCTCGGTTCCGACGGCCGAATCCTATACACTGTCGACAGCGCCTTCATCGGAACCGACAGCTTCACCTACGTCGTTTCCGACGGCACCGAGCAGGACATTGGGACCGTCTCCGTCCGCGTCGACAGCCCCTTCGTGGGCTGGTCGCAGGGCGGAACCGGGGCCGACAAGCTGTTCGGCAACCATGGCGAATCCAGCCGAATCAACGGCGGCGACGGCAACGACATGATCAAGGGCGGCCAGGAGGCCGACTGGCTCGCCGGCGGCACCGGCGCCGACCAGCTGGTCGGACTGTCGGGCAACGACCATCTGTGGGGCAATGCCGGCGACGACCAGCTCAACGGCAATGGCGGCTTCGACACCGCCTATTTCTTCGGGCTGCGCTCGTCCTACCTGATCCAGACCATCGGCGGGACCGTAAGAGTGGTCGACGCCGCCCCCGCCATCGACGGGAATGACGGCACCGACACGATTTCCAGCATCGAATTGCTGTCGTTCAAGAACGGTGAGACCGCCTCGGTGATCTCGCCGATCCTCCTCGACCTGGACGGGGACGGAGTCGAAACCCTAAGCGCGGCGCAGAGCCATGCCCGGTTCGACCTGGACGGCGACGGCTTCGCCGACGACACCAGCTGGGTCGGGGGCGATGACGGGCTACTCTATCTCGACCGCGACGGCGACGGCACCGTCTCCGGAGCGGCGGAGATCACCTTCATCGACGATCTGCCCGGGGCCGCCTCGGACCTCGCCGGCCTACGCGCCTTCGACAGCAATGGCGACGGCAGGCTCGACTCGGCCGACCAGCGCTTCGCCCAATTCGGCGTGTGGCGCGACTCCAACGGCAACGGCAAGGTCGAGCCTGGCGAGGCGAAGTCGCTCGTCGCGGCGGGAATCGCCTCGCTCGGCCTGGCCGGAACCGCCGTCGAAGGAACCTACCGGTTCGGCGACGCGGCGATTCTCAACGGCGGCGCGTTCACTTTGGCCGACGGCACGGTCCGCGGCTTCGCCGACGCGGCCTTGACCTATTTCTCCGCCCGCTGGAACGCGTCCCAGGCTTCGGAGGCGGGTCTCGGGCGAGCGGCGAACGGGCAGGGGCGGCGCCAGGATCGGCTGGGCGGCGAGCCGATGGGCATCCAGCCGCTCCAGCGGGCGCCCCGTTCCGGGCTCGGCCGGCACCTCGCCAAAGCGGTCTTCCCTCAGGACGCGGTCGAATTCGCCGGCCTCGCTCAGGACGATGCCGTGGTCGCCAACAGGCTCGCTCTGATGCGTCAGGCCCTCGGTTCGTTCGGTGCTCAGGACAGCGCCACGGGCGCCCTGCGCAGCGGCCACGACATTCGCCCGCTGGACTGGCACGCCTGAGGCCGGCAGGCCGGCTCGCGCCGGCTATTCGACCGTCACGCTCTTCGCCAGGTTTCGGGGCTGGTCGACGTCCGTGCCCTTGGCGACGGCGACATGATAAGCGAGGAGCTGGACCGGGATCGCGTAGACGAGCGGAGCGATCAGCGGATGGACCCGGGGCATCTCGATCGTCGCCAGCAGGCGGTCGTCCGCGGCGGCCTTCAGACCTTCGGAATCGCTGATCAGGACCACCTTGCCGCCGCGGGCCTGGACCTCCTGCATGTTGGAGACGGTCTTCTCGAACAGCGGCCCCGAGGGGGCGAGGACGATGACCGGGACATTGTCGTCGATCAGGGCGATCGGGCCGTGCTTCATCTCGCCGGCGGCATAGCCCTCGGCGTGGATGTAGCTGATCTCCTTCAGCTTGAGTGCGCCTTCCATCGCGAGCGGGTAGTCGGCGCCGCGGCCGAGATAGAGGACGTCGCGCGCCGCGGCGATCAGCGGGGCCATGGCGGCGATCTCCTCGTCGTGGTTCAGGGCCCCGTTCATCGCGGCCGGAGCCTCGGAGAGATGGTCGACGATCTCGCGCTCCTCCTCCTCGCTCATCCGGCCCTTGTCGCGGGCGAACTTGGCGGCGAGCGCGGCGAGGACGGCGAGCTGGCAGGTGAAGGCCTTGGTCGAGGCGACTCCGATCTCCGGGCCGGCATGGGTGGGCAGGAGAAGGTCCGCCTCGCGCGCCATCGAGCTCGTCGGCACGTTGACGACTACGGCGATTCGCTGGCCCTCGGCCCGGGCGTGGCGAAGCGCGGCGAGCGTGTCGGCGGTCTCGCCCGACTGCGAGATGAACAGGGCGAGCCCGCCCGGCTCGAGCACCGGCTCGCGGTAGCGGAACTCGGACGCGACATCGAGGTCGACCGGGACCCGCGCGAAGCGCTCGAACCAATATTTGGCGACCATTCCGGCGTAGAAGCTGGTTCCGCAGGCGACGATGGTGACCCTGGGGACGTTCGCGAAATCCTCGTCCATGGCGGGGAGCGCGATCTTGCGCTCGAACGGGCGCAGGTAGGAGGAGAGGGTCTGGGCGACCACGATCGGCTGCTCGAAAATCTCTTTTTGCATGAAATGGGCATAATTGCCCTTGTCCGCCGCCGCGTCCGAAGCCCCGGAGGTGACGATCTCGCGGGTCACCTCCTCGTTGGAGCGATTGAACAAGGTCGCTCCGTCGTGACGGATCACCGCCCAGTCGCCTTCGTCGAGATAGGCGATGCGCTGGGTTAGGCCGGCGAGAGCGAGGGCGTCGGAGCCGAGATAGGTCTCGCCCTCCCCATAGCCGACCGTCAGTGGCGCGCCCATTCGGGCGCCGATCAGCATGCCGGGATGGTCGCGGAAGAGGATGGTGATGGCGAAGGCGCCGTGGAGGCGCGGAAGGACGGCGGCGACCGCTTCCTGGGGCGATTTGCCCCGCTCGAGCTGGTGGTCGATCAAATGGGCGACGACCTCGCTGTCCGTCTCCGACTGGAAGGTCCGCCCGGCCGCCTGCATCTCCTCGCGAAGCGGCCGGAAATTCTCGATGATTCCGTTGTGGACGAGGGCGACCCCGCCGACGATGTGGGGATGGGCGTTGCCGACGGTCGGCGCCCCGTGGGTCGCCCAGCGCGTGTGGGCGATCCCGATCGTCCCGGCGAGCGGCTCGTCGGCGAGCTCGGCGGCGAGGTTGTCGAGCTTGCCCTCGGCCCGGCGCCGCTCGAGGCGGCCCTCCAGGATGGTGCAGATCCCGGCGCTGTCATAGCCTCGATATTCGAGCCTTCTCAGGCCCTGCATGAGCCGGCCGGCCACTTCCTCGCGCCCGACGATGCCGATGATTCCGCACATGTTTTACGCATCTCCTGACCGGTTCGAGCCGACACCTTGCTCCGTTCGGGCCGAGCCTGTCGAAGCCCTACTTTTCCAGCTTCGTAAAGGAAAGAAGGCCGTTCGACAGGCTCAGCCGAACGGTTGGCCGTTCAACCCGCTTTCTTCTTCGCCGACATGGCGGCCCGGAAGCGCGCGGCCCAGCCGGGCTTCACCTCCTGCGAGCCCCTCGCCAGCGCAAGAGCGTCGGCCTCGACGTCGCCGGTCACCACCGAGCCCGCGCCGACGATCGCCCCGGCGCCGATCGTGACCGGAGCGACCAGGGCGGTGTTGGAGCCGATGAAGGCGCCCTCGCCGATCACCGTTCCATATTTGAAATAGCCGTCATAATTGCAGGTGATCGTGCCGGCGCCGATATTCGCGCCCGCTCCGACCTCGACGTCGCCGAGATAGGTGAGGTGATTGGCCTTGGCGCCGGTGCCCAGAATCGCCTTCTTGGTCTCGACGAAATTGCCGATCCGGGCGCGCTCGCCGATCCGGGTGCCGGGGCGGAGCCGGGCGAAGGGCCCGATCTCGGCGCCGGCTCCGATCAGCGCGCCCTCGATATGGCTGAAGGCCCGGATCCGGGCTCCGTCGGCGACGCTGACGCCCGGGCCGAAGACGACGTTGGGCTCGATCGTGACGTCGCGGCCGAGCTTCGTGTCCCAGGCGAACCATACCGTCTCGGGGGCGGTGAGGGTGGCGCCTTCGGCCATGGCCTCGGCCCGGCGCTGGGCCTGCCACGCCGCCTCGGCGAGAGCGAATTCGGAGCGGCTGTTGGGGCCGATCGCTTCCGCCGCGTCGCCCTCGACGAGTAGCGTCGCCCGACCCGCCGACGCTCCGATCGCGACGATGTCGGTGAGGTAATATTCCTGCTGGCTGTTGTCGTTGCCGACCCGCTCCAGCAGAGTCCACAGGTCCGCGGACCGGACCGCGAACAGGTTCGAGTTGCACAGCCCGATGGCGCGCTCCTCGTCGGTCGCGTCCCTGTGCTCGACGATCTTCGCCACCCGCCCGTCGGCCGCCGCGACGACTCGGCCGTAGGCGCCGGCATTGGCCGGGCGGAAGCCGAGCACGACCGCCGCCGGATCGGCGACTCCGTGAAGCGCGTCGAGCATCGAGCGCATCGTCGCCGGACGGATGAAGGGGACGTCGCCAGAGAGGAGGAGCACGTCGCCTTCGAAGCCGGCCAGCGCCGCCTTCGCCTGAAGCACGGCGTGGCCGGTTCCGAGCTGGGGATCCTGGACGACGAACTCGACCCGTCCGGCGAGAGCGGCCTCGAGCGGCTCGCGGCGGTCGCCGACGACGACGACGATCCGCTCCGGGCCGAGCGCCTCCACGCTTTCCAGCAGGTGATCGATCATCGGCCGCCCGGCGATCGGGTGCAGCACCTTGTGGAGGTCGGATTTCATCCGGGTCCCCTTGCCTGCGGCAAGGATGATTGCGGCCACGGGCCGGGGGGTCGTCATGGGCAGGCCAATCGCACGGAAAGCTTGCCAATTCCATAGCGGGCGAAGCGGGGTCGCTGCCGCCGAACTTAGGCCATCGCCGCGGGCCCCGGCTTGCTGTAAGGCGATTGCGACCAGGAGGCTTCATGGACGGCAAGGGTACCTACAGGACGCGCGGCTCGGACGGAGCTTCGGACACCGCTCGAGTGGTCGACCGGAGCGTCGCCTTCGATCTTCCCGAGCAGCAATATCGCCGGCGCGGCTACAGCCCGCCCTTCGAGGAGCTCGGCTGGAAGCCGGTCGCCGAGGACGCCGCCGCCTAGCGCCTGCGCGCCTTAACCCACAAATGCCGCGCGAGCATCGCCGGCGGCATCCTCAGCAGGTGAGAGCGGACGTAGAAGCCGAGCCGCGTCAGCGGCCGAGTCGCCCGCCCCCAGCCGTCGCGCGCCAGCAGCCGACGAAGAAAGGGCGAGTCCGCCGCGATCGATGGACTCCGGACACCCATCTCGCTCCGCGCGTTCTTTGAAACCGAGGGTGTCAGGCGCCGATGCCCCGGGGTGCCGTAGAGCCGGCCGGCGAGTCGGACCGCTCGGGCGACGGCCGGGAGAAGGCCGTGACGGCTGGCGCGCTCGTGCACGGCGGGCCAGAACGCCTCGTCCGGTTCGCCGAATTCGCGAAGCAGCCGGTCGATGTCCCAGAGGTTGCGAAGCCCCCCGGCCAGGTCGCCGTCGGCGAAGAGATGGGCGGCCGAATGGACGATCATGTCGGCCGGCGACAGGACGAACAGGCCGCCGTCCAGCGCCACCCGGTCGGCGACCATCGACTCCATGTCGGGCTTCGGACGCGCGGTCAGCGGCAATATCGCGTGGTGGACGTCGATCATCCGGTCGCGCTCGCGATGGATGAGCGGCGGCAGCTCGTGCATCCAGCGCCGGTAATATTGGTCGTCGTAACTGTCTTCCTTGACCCATTCCCAGCCGGCGGCGAGCAGGGCGCGCTCGACCTCGGCCAGCGCCGCCCGGGGGACGAGGATGTCGAGATCGCCGATCGAGCGGCCGATTCCGGCCTCGAGCCCGGCCGCCGCATAAGCGGTGCCCTTGAGCAGGATCATGGGGACTCCGAGCGGCGCCAGCGCCCGCCGGGCCATCTCCGACTCCCACAGCGCCTGGGCCCGAACGATTTCGAAGTCCCGCCGCGCCGCTTCGAGCAGGACCTCGACCGGCTCGGGCAGGGCCGCCCCCCGGAGCCGCCAGGCGAGGCTGCCGAGCAGGGATTCGGCGCGGGCGAGCGCCACCATCGCGGTCCAGTCCGCGACTTCGCCGGCCCGCGCGGGGTCGGCGAGCAGCCGGACGAGCGGTCGAGCGTCCCTCATGTCGCGCTCCACAGCCCTTCGACCAGCGCCTCCGCCTGTGCCGTGTCCGAATAGTCGATCGCCTTGGCCGGCAGCGTGCCGACGAAGCGGGTCAGGGCGTCGAACCCGCGCTCGCCGAGGGCGACATAATTGGTCGACGCCTGGGTCAGCCGCATGAAGGCTTCGGCGGCTCCGACGTCGCGAACCTCCGGCTCGAGGTCCCGGCCGAAGCGCGGAAAGAGGATCATCACCGGGGTCGCCGCCTCGCCCATCCGGGCCACCGCCTCGCGGTTCGGGCGAAGGTGGCGGATCGTGCCCTTGGGGGTGCCGGTCAGCACCGGGCCGAGCCGGCCGGGCTCGACCCCCTCGAACAGACGGAGCGATTCGTTCTTGAGGCTGACTGCCCGGGGGAAGGGGTGGAGGCGCCCGTCGTCGAGGTCGAGAAGAGCGAATTCGTCGCCCATGAAGCGCCAGCCGCGCTCGCCCAGGAGCGCGGCGAGGGTCGACTTGCCGGCTCCGGAATGACCGGTCATCAGAAGCGCCCGCCCGTCGCGCTCGACGCTGGCCGCGTGGAGCAGCAGGAAGCGCTTCTGCCCGAGCGCCATCTGCAAATTCATTCCCATCTCGGCGGCGAGCAGGCCGAGCGCCAGCGGCAGCGGAGCGGCGTCGGGCAGGACATAGTCGCCGCGAATCGCGACCGACGGCCGAACGAAGCGCCGAAGCGGCCGTTCGGCCTCGAGGCGGACGGTGAAGTCGCACAGGCCGCCGGGCTCCGGATAGCCGGCGTAGAGCCGGCGCAGCTGCTCGACGGGCCCGCGCCACTGCGCTCCGACCCGGAAGGCGACCGGCCCGACCTGGAGGCGAAAAGCGTGCCTCACGGGCGCCAGACCAGGCCCGCGGCCTCCAGCTCGGCCAGGCGGGCCGCGATCGCCGCGGCGGGATCGTCCGCCTCGAGGTCGAATTCCGCGCCGATCCGGGCGACGATCTCGGCGGCGCTCGCCGGACCTGTCGCGAGCGCGGCGAGGATCTGGGGAGCAGGCGGGGCGAGGAAGTGGGTGAGGCCGGAGCGGCGATGGTAGAGCAGGGTCAGGCCCTCGAGCTCGACCGTTCGGAGCGCGTCGGGCGGATCGGCGGCGTAGAGGGAAGCGGCCATTGCGGCCGCCTTGCGGCTCAGCGCGGCATCTGCAGCGAGGCGTAGCAGGTGAAGCCGCTCATCCCCGCCTGCAGACGGCGAATATAGTTGGCGTAGGCCTGGGCCGCCTCGCTGTCGATTCCGGCCGGGGCTCGGCCGCCGTTCAGCATCGCCTTGACCTCCTCGCCCTTCAGCCGCCGGGTCAGCGGCGGATAGGCGCCCGCGGTGCCGGCGGGGACGAGGGAGCCGTCGGCGGCGATGAAATTGCCGGCTCCGGCCTGCGGGGCGGGAACCGGGATCTCGCAATTGAGAACCGAGCCGGCGGTCTGGGCGAGGGCCGGCCGGATCGTCACCACCGTCGAGGCGGCGGCAGCTCCGAGCGCAAGCACGACCCGGCGGCTCGGCCGAGCGCCGATCTCATCGCCTGTCGTGTCGTCTCGTCCGCTCATCGCACCTGCATACGCCAAGCCTCTTTCATAAGGGTAAAGCGGCCCATTGGCGAGACGGGCGGAGGCGCATTGTCCCGCATGTGGACGGTTGGCGGGAGAAAAAACGTTTCGGCCTCGTTTAGGAGGTGAGGTCGCCGGAGTAGGCGCGGCCGCTTTGTGTCCAAGGAGGACTGTACCCATGAAAATAATCATCTTCGCCGCCGCCCTCACCCTCGGCGGCGCCGCCCTCGCCCAGACCGGCAACACGGTCAGCGATCCCTCGCAGAGCAGCGGCCCGCGCGGCGTCACCCAGCAGGGCACCGATCCCGAGGGCCAGGCCTGCACCCCTCCGGGCTACAATGCCGGAACGACCGGCTATCCGACCTGCGAGGCCGGCAGCGGCACCCCGGCCAGCACCGCCACTCCGCCGCGCTGCTCGAAGACCGTCACGGACCATTGCGTCCAGGCCTATGAGCGGGGCGTGCGCCGCTGAGCGCTCTGGGGCGCCGGAAGCGGCGCCCCATTGTCCTCGACCGCAGCGATCTGCCATGAGCCCCCGCTGACCATCAGGCGGGAGGACTTATGACCATCAGCTTCGAAGGCCGAGTCGCCATCGTCACCGGCGCCGGCGGCGGGCTGGGCCGCGCCTATGCGCTCGAGCTCGCCCGGCGCGGGGCAAGCGTGGTGGTGAACGACATCGGCGGCGCCCGGGACGGCTCGGGCCGCTCGGATTCGGCCGACAGGGTTGTGGACGAGATCGCCGCGGCCGGCGCCCAGGCGATGGCCAGCGGCGCCAGCGTCACCGACGCCGAGCAGGTCGAGGCGATGGTCGCGGCGGCGAAGGAGCGCTGGGGCGGAGTCCATATCCTCATCAACAATGCCGGAATTCTTCGCGACAAGAGCTTCGCGAAGATGAGCTCGGACGACTTCCGGGCGGTGGTCGACGTCCATCTGATCGGCTCGGCGCTGTGCACCAAGGCGGTCTGGGAGACGATGCGCGAGCAGGCCTATGGCCGGATCCTGATGACGTCGAGCTCGACCGGCCTCTACGGCAATTTCGGCCAGGCCAATTACGGCGCCGCCAAGATGGGCCTGGTCGGCCTGGCCAAGACCCTTCACCTCGAAGGCGCCAAATACGACATCCGGGTCAACGTGATCGCTCCGACCGCGGCGACGCGGATGACCGAGGACATCTTCCCGGCGGAGCTGCTGGGCCTGTTCAACCCCGAGACCGTCGTCCCGGCGGCGCTGTATCTGGTCTCCCGGGAGGCGCCGTCCAACGCGATCGTCGGCGCCGGCGGCGGAGTGGTCCAGGCCGCCTACGTCACCCTGACCCCGGGCTATGCCCTGCCGGAGGGGCGGCGCACCCCCGAGGAGGTGGCGGCGAACTGGGACAAGGTCGCCGACCGGACGCTCGAGACGGTGCCGCAGTCGGGGGCCGAGCAGGCGATGGCGATCCTCAGCACCCTGAAGGGCTGACCGCCGCTTCCTCCCGCCATTGCACCCAGTTGAACGGGGTGGAGGAGCCGGGAGAGATGTGCCGTATTGCAACACTAATACACCTATGCTATGCGCTCCGCGATCCTGAGAGGAGACGAGCCTATGTACAGCGACAGCGACCTTGATTCGGCGGTCGCGGCGGGGGCCCTGAGCCCCGACGCCGCCACCAGCCTTCGAGCCTACATGGACAGCCGGTCGGCGAGCTCGCCGGTCGACGAGGAGCATTTCCGGCTGATCACCGGCTTCAACGACATTTTCGTCAGCATCGCCGCGGCGATCCTGCTGTTCGCGGTCGGCTGGATCGGCAACGCGGCCGGCCCGAACATCGGCGGCGACGGCCCGTCCCCCTTCGCCGGCCTGTTCGTCGCCGGCACCGCCTGGGGCCTCGCCGAATTCTTCACCCGCAAGCGCCGAATGGCCCTGCCCAGCATCCTGCTCCTGCTCGCCTTCACCGGCGGAGTCCTCCTGACCGCTTTCTCCTCGCTGGTCCTCGCCGTCGGCGAGTCGAGCTTCGAGAACAATGAGCGGGCGGTCGCCCTGGTCATCGCCGCGTCGGCGGCGATCGCCGCCGGAGCGACCTGGCTGCACTGGCGCCGGTTCCGGGTCCCGATCACCGTCGCCGCCGGAGCGCTCACCGTCGTCGGGGTGGTGATGGCTCTGGTCGCCTATGCGATCGGCGAAGTCCCGGCGCTCGAGGACGCGCTGCTGGTCACCGGCCTCGTCCTCGGCCTTTGCGTCTTCCTGTTCGCGATGTGGTGGGATTCATCCGACCGGGCGCGCCAGACCCGCCGCTCCGACGTCGCCTTCTGGCTTCATCTGCTGGCGGCGCCGATGATCGTCCACCCGATCTTCTCGCTGCTCGGCCTCACCGACGGCGACGCCGGAGTAAGCGAGGCCCTGATCGTTCTCGCGGTCTACGTCCTGCTCGGGATCACCGCGCTCGCGATCGACCGCCGGGCTCTGCTCGTCTCGGCGCTCGCCTACGTCCTGTTCGCCCTGATCAGCCTGTTCCGGGAGTTCGGGGCCGTGGAGCTCAACATCGCTCTCGCCGCCTTCGTGATCGGCTCGGGCCTGCTCCTGCTCTCGGCCTTCTGGCACGGCGTCCGGCGCTCGGTCGTCCGGCCGCTTCCGCCGGCGCTCCAGGAGCGGCTTCCGGTGCTCGACCGGGCGGTGCCCGCGGCGGCCGCGGCCTGATCTGATCCTCCCCATGCGAGAGCATGGGGAGAGGGACCGCCCGAAGGGCGGTGGAGGGGTATTCGCACACGCCTGCGCGAATACCCCTCCACCAGGCTCCGCCTGGCCCCCCTCCCCATCTCCGATGGGGAGGATCAGTCTATCCGTTGACCGCCTTCATCAGGCGGCGCTCCAGGGGGGCGAGGACCGGGCCGAGCTCGTCGCCTCGGCGGACGACCATCCCGGACTCGTTGACCAGGGCCCACAGGCCCTGGCGGTTGCGGTGGGCCGGGCGTTTCTCGATCTTGTATTCGGGCCGCTCGGCGGTCCGGCGGAAGGCCCAGAAGGCGGCTCCGTCGCGGCCGAACTCGACCGCATAGTCCCGCCACAGGCCGGCCGCGACCATCCTTCCGTAGAGGTCGATGATCCGCTTCAATTCGGCCCGGGTGAAGCCGATCTGCGGCGAGGAGGAACCCGGAAAAGGAAGGACGTTGCCCATCAGGCGCGGCCGCGCTCCTTCCTGCTCTTGCCGTCGCGCTCCTCGATCAGCTCGGCGACCCGTCGGCGAAGCTGCTCGACCTCGCACTGGAGAAGCTCCAATTTCTGGGTCGCCGGATCGAAATTCTCCGAGCAGATCGTTCCGTAGGGAAGGAAGCTTCCCGAGCTCTGCTCGGCGCTGACCAGGGTCGAGCGGGCCGGAATGCCGACCATCGTCGCCCCGTCCGGAACGTCCTTGGTGACCACCGCATTGGCGCCGATCCTGGCGCGGTCGCCGACCTTGATCGGCCCGAGCACCTGGGCGCCCGAGCCGATGATGACATGATCGCCGATCGTGGGGTGGCGGTTGCCGCCCTCGCCGCTGGACGGATTGGTCCCGCCCAGGGTGACCTGCTGGTAGATCGTCACCCCGTCGCCGATCCGGGCGGTCTCGCCGATGACGACGAAGCCGTGGTCGATGAAGAAATTCTCGCCGATCACAGCGCCGGGATGGATGTCGATCGCGGTCAGGAAGCGGCCGAGGTGGTTGACGAAGCGGGCGAGGAAATAGAGCTCGCCCTTGTACAGCCAGTGGGCGAGGCGATGGAAGCCGACCGCCCAGACTCCCGGATAGAGGAGGACCTCCCAGCGGCTGCGGGGGGCGGGATCGCGGGCCTTGATCGAATCGAGATAGGCGACAAGCCCCGGCAGCATAGCCACTCCCACTCCGCTCCCCTGTCCGGCAAAATAGGGGCGGTCGCAGGAAAATGCCAGCCGACCGCTGAAATTCCGTTACGGGCGCTTTTTCCCTTGCGCGACGGCGGCTGAGCCAAGCACATCGGCGGGGACTCGAAGCGGGGAGCCGGCATGTTCGACCTTGGGGGCGTGGGGCTGCTCGACATCCTGCCCTTCATCATGATCGGCTTCGCCGCCCAGCTCATCGACGGAGCGCTGGGAATGGCGTTCGGCCAGATCTCCTCGACCCTGCTGATCAGCATGGGGGTTCCGCCGGCGGCGGCCTCGGCCGGAGTCCATACCGCCGAGACCTTCACCACCGCGGTCTCGGGAATCAGCCACATCGCCCACAAGAATGTCGACTGGACGCTGTTCTTTCGGCTCGCCATTCCCGGAGTGATCGGCGGAGTGCTCGGCGCCTACGTCCTGAGCAACATCGACGCCTCGACCGCAAAGCCGATCGTTCTCGCCTATCTCGCGGCGCTCGGCCTCTATCTGCTCTACCGGGGAGTCATGCACCGCCACAACGAGCGCGAGCCCAAGGTGGTGTCGCCGCTCGGCCTGGTCGGAGGATTCCTCGACGCCGCGGGCGGCGGCGGCTGGGGGGCGGTGGTGACCTCCAACCTGCTCGTCCAGGGATCGAGCCCGAGGAAGACGATCGGAACCGTCAACACCGCCGAATTCTTCCTCACCGTCACCATCTCGGCGACCTTCATCGTCACCCTCGGCTGGGAAGCCTTCACGGTCGCGACCCTGGGCCTTCTGATCGGCGGAGTGATGGCGGCCCCGTTCGGGGCCTGGATCGCCAAGAAGGTCGACGCCGACCGGCTGCTCACCTTCGTCGGAATCGTCCTGACGGCGAGCAGCGCCTACGGGCTCTACCGGGCACTGGCGTAACGCAATGGGTCGTCACCCCGGACTTGAGCCGGGGTCCAGCTTCCTTGGCTGCGCGGGAGAAGGCAGGTGGATGCCGGATCAGGTCCGGCATGACGAAGAGCCGGATCGAGTCCGGCATGACGAAGGGGGGTCGTCGCCCCGGGCTTGATCCGGGGTCCACCTTCCCTGTCCGCGCGGGAGAAGCAGGTGGATGCCGGATCAAGTCCGGCATGACGAAGGGGGGGCCGTCACCCCGGACTTGATCCGGGGTCCACCTTACCCTTGTCTGCGTGGGAGAAGGCAGGTGGATGCCGGATCAAGTCCGGCATGACGATGAGCCGGATCGAATCCGGGCATGACGAAGAGGGTTTCAGAGCTTGAACAGCCCTTTGGCCTTGTCGACCTCGTCCCGGATGAAGGCGACCGCGGCGCGCACCCGGGCGAGCTCGGCCAGGTCCTGGTGGACGGTGAGCCAGAGGGAGCGGGTCAGGCTGATCTCGCCGGGGAGCACCCGCTCCAGCCCCTGCTCGCTCGAGGCGAGGAAGGCGGGGAGGACGCACAGGCCGGCTCCGGCGAGAGTCGCCTTGAGCTGGGCGACGAGGTTGCTGCTCTCCACCGACGTGGTTCCGCCGGGGGCGACATGCTGGAGGAAGTCGAGCTCGGGGAAGTGGAGAAGCTCACCGATATAGCTCACGAAGCGATGCCTGGAGAGGTCTTCCGAGGAGGCGAGGGCGGGCGAGTCGCGGAGGTAAGCGGGCGCCGCGTAGAGGCCGAGATCATAGTCGATCAGCCTTGAGACGGTGAGCCGGCCGGCCGGCGGGCGGCTGACCGAGATGACGATGTCGGCGTCGCGCCGGGCGAGGCTGAACACCGCCGGTGCGGCGACGAGCTGGATGGCGAGGCGCGGATGGAGCGCCTTCAGACCGGCGATCCGCGGGGCGAGGAAATAGCTTCCGAACCCCTCGGGCGAGCCGATCCTCACCCTTCCGGCCACCGAGGTCGAGCTTCCGCCAACCGCCTCGCCGGCGCCGAGCGCCAGCCGCTCCATCTCCTCGCCGATCGGAAGCAGCCGGCGGCCCTGCTCGGTGAGGGTGTAGCCGGACGGGCTCCGGTCGAACAATTGGGTTCGAAGCGAATGCTCGAGCGCCGCGATCCGGCGAGACAAAGTCGAATGGTCGACCCCGAGCCGGCCGGCGGCCAGGGTCAGCCGGCCGCTGCGGGCGACGGCGAGAAAGCTTCGGACGTCGTTCCAGTCGAATTCGGCCATGGGTATGGGAATTCCTGCACAGTGGTTTCGGAACATTGCCGATGGCGGTCCGGCCCTTCTTATGTGAGAGGAGGTCCTCCCCTTCAAGAGGCAGAAATTCCATGTTCGCGACCCGGACCGCCGCTGTGCTCGCCACCCACCAGGCCCCCGTCGAAGCCGCGGCTGCGGATTTCCGCACGCCCGCCGATCCCGAGGCCGGCTGGGCCGCCCGGAACCCGGACCAGGCCATGCTGTTCCTGTTCGTCACCCCGCGCGCGTGTGGGGCTTTCGAGGAGCTGATGGCGCTCTGACGAGGGGGGTGGGACCGAGCCTGTCCTTCGATACGCGTCCTTCGATACGCGTCTTCGCCAGGCTCAGCCGCTACTCAGGATGAGCGGGTGGGGATTTTTC
The DNA here is from genome assembly GCA_036386795.1 of Allosphingosinicella sp. GTDB lineage: Bacteria > Pseudomonadota > Alphaproteobacteria > Sphingomonadales > Sphingomonadaceae > Allosphingosinicella. The sequence goes on along the minus strand of DASVUZ010000014.1, from coordinate 21,895 downwards.
CGGTCAGCCGCTGCTCGGGATGAGCGGTCGGGGATTTTCCGCTCATGCTGAGTAGGCATTGAGCGAAGTCGAAATGCCGTATCGAAGCACGCTCCGGGATCCCGGGCTTGACCCCGGCTTTCGGCGGGACGACGAGAGATGACGATGACCGACACGCCCTCCACCGTCTTCAAGCTCCCCGAAACCCTGCCGAGCCCGGCCGACCTCGCCGAAGCCTGGTCGAAGGTAATCGCCAACGCGGTCCATCTCGCGACCAGCGCGGCGACCCGGCCGCTCGACCCGCATGTCCCCAAGCCCTTCGATCCGGCCGCTCCGGCGCGAGCCTTCGGGGAGTTCGCGGCGCATCTTTGGAGCCATCCCGGCGAGATCCTCAAGGCCCAGCAGAAGGCGGCGTCCGACTGGATGAAGCTGTGGCAGTCGGCGGCGTCGCGAGCCGCCGGACGGCCGTCCGATCCGGTCGCGGCCCCCGAGCGCGGCGACCGGCGGTTCAGCGATCCGGCGTGGAGCGAGGAGCCGGTCTTCGACTATCTGAAGCAGGCCTATCTGCTGACCGCCAAGCGGGCGCTCGAGATGGTCGAGGAGGCGAAAGGGCTGGACGAAGGCGCCCGAACGCGGGTCGAATTCTTCACTCAGCAATATCTGAACGCCATCTCGCCCGCCAATTTCGCCTTCACCAATCCCGAGGCGATCCGGAGGGCGATCGACACCGGGTCGATCTCGCTCCTCTCCGGCCTCGCCAATCTGCTCGCCGACGCCGCCGAGACTCCGGGGATCGTCCAGCGCCGGGCCGAGCGCGAGTTCGAGCTTGGAGTGGACATCGCCGCCACTCCGGGAAGCGTCGTCTACCGCAACGAATTGATGGAGCTGATCCAATACGCCCCGTCGACCGACGAGGTGTTCAAGCGGCCGATCCTCTACGTGCCGCCGCTGGTGAACAAATATTACCTGCTCGATCTCCAGCCGAAATCGAGCCTGATCCGCTGGCTGGTCGAGCAGGGGCACACCGTCTTCGTGATTTCCTGGGTCAATCCGGGGCCCGAGCTCGCCGACAAGGGGCTGGCCGACTACATCCGCCAGGGGCCGATCGAGGCGCTCGACGCGATCGAGCGGGCCACCGGCGAGCGCCAAGTCGACATGTTCGGCTTCTGCATGGGCGGGACCCTCCTCGCCATCGCGCTGGCCTGGCTGGCGGCGAAAGGGCAGGGGGACCGGGTCGCGTCGGCGACGACGATCGGAACGATGTTCGATTTCGCGCGCCTTGGCCAGTGGGCCGCCTTCTCCGAGCCCGAGCAGTTGCGGGCGATGGAGCGCCACCTGCTCCACAAGGGCTTCATGGGCGCCCAGGACCTCCAGGCCCTGTTCAGCGCGGTCCGGGCCAACGACCTGATCTGGTCCTCGGTGGTCAACCATTACCTGCTCGACCGCGAGGCGCCGCCCAGCGACATCCTCTACTGGTTCGCGGACGGGGCCCATATCCCGCGCGCCTTCCTTCTCGAATGGGCCCGGGACCTGCTCAAGGAGAACAAGCTGGCGAAGGGCGGGCTGGTCCTCGACGGAGTCGCGATCGACCTCGGCGCCGTCCGGACTCCCCTGCTCGCGATCAGCCTCAAGGACGATCACGTCTCCGCCTGGCAGTCGACCTACGACAGCGCGCGGCTGGTTGGCGGGGAGGTCGCCTTCCTGCTCGGCGGAAGCGGCCACAATGCCGGAGTGATCAACCCGCCCAGCGCCAACCGGCACGGCTATTGGGTGAATCCGGCGATGCCGGAGACGGCCGAAGCCTGGCTGGAGGGCGCCGAGCGCCGCGAAGGAAGCTGGTGGCCGCACTGGCAGTCGCGGCTGAGCGAGGACGGCAAGGCGGCGAAGGTGAAGGCGAGGATTCCGGGCAAGGGCAAGCTCAAGGCCCTGGAGCCCGCGCCCGGAAGCTACGTCCGCAACCGGGGCTGACCGGCGCGGGGCGGACCCGGCCGGAGCGACAGGTGTTCAGGCCCGATCGTCATCCCGGACTTGGTCCGGGATCCATCTTCTTCATCGCGCTGGAATCGAAGGGGAAGGTGGATGCCGGATCAAGTCCGGCATGACGAGGTCAGGCGAAGGCGGATGCCGGATCAAGTCCGGCATGACGAGGTCGGCGCGATCTGCGCGGCGGACGCCCGGGAGCGACAGGTGTTCAGGCCCAGTCGTCATCCCGGACTTGATCCGGGATCCATCTTCTTCATCGCGCTGGAATCGAAGGGGAAGGTGGATGCCGGATCAAGTCCGGCATGACGACGGTGGATGCCGGATCAAGTCCGGCATGACGACGGTGGATGCCGGATCAAGTCCGGCATGACGAGGTCAGGGAAGGTGGATGCCGGATCGAGGCCGGCGTGACGAGCGGCGGCCATCTGACGCTCGGCGCTCTAGAGGCCCGAGGGGCCCGGAACCGCGGAGCGGCGGTCGTCGCCGAGGCTGCGGACGACGCCCTGGAGCTGGCGAAGCCGCGAAGCGTCGCGCGCGCCGGGCACCGCAGGGCGCTGAAGGCTGGCCCGGACGAACCGGCGCCATTGAGTCTCGTCGTTGCTTGCGAGCAATAAAGGCGCCTGAGCGGCGGCGGCTAGAATGACTATCCCGATCATTGGTCAGATCCCCCTCTTCCCCGGTCATGGTAAACGGGCCTGGTAAAGAGCGGGTTAACCACGGGCGCCGCATCGACACCCGCTCCGCTTGCTGCTTAAGCTGCCGCGATGCGGGAGGTGGTGCACAGCGCAGCGTCGGAGCTGTCCCGGCCGGGGTCCTTCCTCCGCCGGGCCGCCGGGTCGCTGCGCCTGTCGCTGGCGATCGCTCCGCGGCTTCTCCGGGCCAATCTCCGGATCCGTCGCCGGCGCGCCTGGCTCGGCCTCGCCTGGCTGTTCCTTCCGTCGGCGGGGGCGGCGCTGGTCGCCTCGCTTCTGATCGGGCGGCGAACGGCCGAGATGCCGGGGGGCGCAATGCCCTATCCGCTGTTCGTGCTGGCCGGGATGATCTTCTGGCAATTGCTCGTCGAGACGGTGGGGGCCCCGCTCCAGCAGCTCGGCGGCGCTCGCCACGTCCTCGCGCGGAGCCCGGTGCCGCACGAGGCCTTCATCCTCGCCGGCGCCGGCGAGGCGCTGGTCGCCGCGCTTCTCCGGATCGCGCTGCTCGGGCTTCCGGCGGCGCTGTGGTTCGGGCCGGCGCCGGGGCCGGAGGCGCTGCTATTGCCGCTGGCGCTGCTCGGCCTGGCGCTGCTCGGCCTCGCCTTGGGGATGATATTGGCGCCGCTCGGCCTGCTCTACGACGACGGCGGGTCGGCGCTGGCTCTGCTCACCGGCTTCTGGTTCTTCCTGAGCCCGGTCCTTTATCCCGCGGATCGGTTCGAGGCGCTGGCCTTCAATCCCGCGACTCCGCTGATCGAGGCGGGCCGCGGACTGCTGACCGGGGGCGAGGCGCCTCTCTTCGATTCGGCACTGGTTGCCGGCGGAGCGATCCTTGTGCTCGCATCGTCGTGGCTCGCCTACCGGCTGGCCCAGCCTCATCTGGTGGCGAGGTTTGGATGAAGCCGCGGCTCGTCGCCGACGGAGTGTCGAAGAAATTCTGCCGCGACCTGAGGCTCGGCCTCACTTACGGAATGCGCGATATCGGTCGCGAGCTGGCCGGGCGCGGCGCCTCGAGCGGACTTCGCCCGGGCGAGTTCTGGAGCCTCGATAACGTCTCCTTCGAGCTACTGCCGGGGCAGGCGCTGGCGGTGATGGGCGCGAACGGGGCCGGGAAGACCACCCTGCTCAGGATCGTCGCCGGGCTGCTCAAGCCCGACCAGGGCGAGGTCAGGGTCCGGGGGCGGATCTCGGCCCTGATTGAGCTCGGCGCGGGCCTCAATCCCCTCCTCACCGGCCGGGAGAATATCGAGATCGCCGCCGCTCTCCAGGGCGTGGGCGGCCGGGCCCTGGGCCGGCTCACCGAGCGGGTGCTCGACTTCTCCGAGCTCGAGGAGGTGGTCGATTCGCCCTTCCAGTCGTACAGCACCGGGATGCGGGCGCGGCTGGCCTATGCGCTCGCCACCCAGATCGATCCGGACATCCTTCTCGTCGACGAGGTTCTCGCGGTCGGAGACCTCGCCTTCCAGCGCAAATGCTTCGAGCATCTGCACGCCTTCCTCGCCGGCGGCGGGGCCCTGCTGCTCGTCTCGCACAATCCCTACCAGACCCAGGCGATCTGCCGCAGCGGGCTGCTGCTCGATCGCGGCCGGGTCGCGTTCCAGGGGAGCGCGGTCGATACCGTCCACCATATCCTCCAGTCGCTTCCCGAGGACGAGCCGCCGGCGGCGGACGAGGGCGGGACGGGACCGGTGCGGATCTCCGGGCTGGCCCTGGCGGGGGAGGGCGGCGGGGCGGTCGCGGCGCGGGCGCCGCTTCGGCTGACCCTGAGCTGCACCGCCGAGGCGCCGGTCGAGATCGTCTGGGGCTTCTCGATCTGGAGCTCGGACAACAATGTCTGCATCTCCAGCGCCTACGACATGCGGCCGCGAAGGCTCGGCGAGGGCCCGGCCGAGCTTGGCTGCACCGTCGCCGATCCGCGCCTGGTCGGCGGCCGCTACCGGGTCCGGGGGACGATCGTCGACCACGCCACCCTCCAGCCGCTCGCGGTCCACGGCCAGGAGCGGGGCGTCGCTCTCGACGTCCCGACCGAGCCCGACCTCGTCCGCAACGCCCAGCTTCGGCAGGGACAATTGGTTGAGATCGATGTCGACTGGGACTGAGCCGGACGAGGCCATCGCTCGGGCGGTCGACTTTCTCGGGCGGGCGCAGCAGGCCGACGGCGGGTTCGCCAACCTGTTCTGGTATGCCGGCGCCGAGCCGGTGGAGGCGGGCAACGTGTTCCCGGCGGCGCTCATCGCCCACTCGCTCGCTTTCGTTCCGGAAGCCCGGCCGGTTCGCGAGAAGGCCCTCGACTTCCTCGCCGCCGAGGCGAGCCCGGAGGGCGTCTGGCAGCATTGGGCGCGCTCCGAGGCCCGGCAGGAATTCCTTCCCCCCGACGTCGACGACACGGCCTGCGCGTCGGCGGCGCTCCGCGACTCCGGGCGCCCGGTTCCCGACAACGAGGCCCTGCTGTTCGCCAACCGCGACGCTCGAGGCCTGTTCTACACCTGGTTCACCTTGCGGCCGCGCTGGTCGGGGCTGGCCCATGCCCGGCTGGTCTGGCCGCAGCTTCGCCACTTGCGAACCCTCTGGCCCTTGTTCACCCGGACGACGGCGTCGGTCGGCAATGTCGACGGCGCCGTCAACGCCAATGCGCTCTTCTATCTCGGCGCGAGGCCCGAAACCGCCGCCGTACCGCCCTACCTGCTCGATATCCTCCGCCGCGACGCGGAGCTGGAATCCGACACCTGGTACTTCAACCGGTTCGTCATCTGGTACTTCCTCGCCCGCGCCCTCGCGCCCGGCCACGAGGAAGCGGGCCGGCTGATGCGGGACAAGCTCGCCTCGGCGGAGGCGCGAACGCCGCTGGAGATGGCGACGGCGCAATGCTCGCGGCTCTATTGGGGCATGGAGCCGGACGAGGCCCTGACCTCGGGCCTGCTGGAAACGCAGCTCGACTCCGGCGCCTGGCCGGCCGAGCATTTCTACCACGGCAAGGATTGCTACTGGGGCTCGGAAGCCTTGACCACGGGCTTCGCGCTGGAAGCCCTGGGCCGCCAGCGCTCCCTCCGGTAGCCGCCGAGGAGGGCTCGCAGCCGGTACCATAAGGTGAGGACGACCCGCCACGAATCCGCGGCCAGCCTCGCCGGCCGCCGGCCGAAGAGCAGGAGCAGGGGAGCGAGCAGGACCAGGTCGGCGGGATGTCGAGCGGCGGATCCGATCACAAGCGCGAGCGGCATGAGCCCGTCATAATATTCGTCGAGCAGGAGCGTCCGCGGCCTCGCGCCCCAGAAACGCGAGCGGGCCGCCAGCAATGCGAGATAGAATAGCAAGGCGATCGGAAGCGCCGCGCTTCCGACCTGCCACATAACCGCTGCGAACCCGCCAAGCTCGAGCGGGAAGGCCAGCCAGCGCGACATTCGAAGGGCGTTGTCGCGGCCATGGCGCTGGCCGAAGGTCCGAACGCCGCCGAGCCGGTCGGATTCGAGGTCGGCGAGCTGGTGCCAGAGAATTCCGCGAAGGCCCCATCCCAGAGCCCAGGCCGCGACCGACGCCAGCCAAAACGGATCGGGCGGGCGTCCGATGGCGTGCCCGGCCAGAAGCGCCGCGAGGAGGCAGGGCAGGAGGCTCGCTCCGGTCGCATCGGCGAGGATTCCCGGAAACCCCCTTGTCTTGAGCCGCGCCGGCGGCGCCGAGTAGAGCGTGAAGGCGATCCACGACCCGGCATAGGCCGCGGCCGCCGCTGGAACGCCGAGCCATAACCAGAGCAGCAGCATGATCAGCCCGGCGCCGCCGACCAGCCCGAACAGCAAGGCGACGGCGCCTCGGGACCGATTCGACAGCTGATTGGGCTTGCCGGACCTCGCGTCCTCGTCGCGATCGAAATGGTCGTTGACCAGGCTCACATAGGCCGCGCAGACGGCGATCGCCGCGATCAGAGCGAGCGCTTCGGGCCATGACGGAAGCAGAGGCCGGCCGGCCTGGATCGTCGTCGCCCAAAGCATCGCGAGCGGCGGGGTCAGCTTGTAGCTCCACCAGTCGGCCACACGGAAGGCGCCGGGCGGCCGGGCCGAACGCCATCCGCCCGTCTTCGGGAGCCTGCTATCCGCCATGTCCGCCACGCCCCCGCATCGGCCAGGACGCTCGCGAATTCAACCGGCTGGTCGCAAGGGCGGCCATTTGCCTTGTCAGAACAGGCCGTCGGCCGGGCCGAACAGGGCGAACAGGATGGACGTTGCGCCGAGCGCGAGCAACGCCAGGCGAGTCGGCCGCGGCGCCGCATTCCGGGCCCCGAACGCCAGGATCAGGGCGAGCGCCACCGCCCAGCCGACGGCGATCGGGGCGATCCTGCCGTCCGGATAGACGGACAGGCTCCACCAGAAGGCCGAAGCGAACGTCGCGATCGCCGCCGCTCCGATCAGGTCGACCGACGCCCGCTTGCCGCTTCGCCCGGGAACCGCCAGAAGCAGGAGCAGCGCGCCGAGGCCGAACCACGCCACGCCGTCAGGACCCGACTGGGATTGCAAGGTGGAACAGGACAACGACCCCCGGCTGCTCGACGATCTGCTCGGCCCGCTGCACATGCATTTCCTCGTCGCGGCCCGAGCCTATGCCGATTATCTCGCCGCGGGCAAAAGCTTCCTGTTCGCGAGCAGCCTCAGGCGGACCAACGCCTCGGCCCGGGAGCTTCTGATCGGCCGCGGCTGGCGGCTTCCCGAAGACCTCCAGGCCGACGCCGCCGCCCTGGTTCGCCATTACGACGCCTGGCTGACCTTGTGGGACGAGCATTGCGCGAGGCTCCGCCCCGGGCCCGGCGACCCGTTCGTCTTCGCCAACGAGATCACCTATCCCCGCGAAGCCGAAGCCCGGCTGGAGGCGCTCTACCGCCGGCTGAGCGGCGCAGGCGACAAAGCCGGCGGGAGCGCTTAAGGGGGAGAAATGAGGAAATCCGCGACCGAGATCATGCAGGAGATCGTCGCCGCCGCAGTGCTCGACTCGATCGCGGCGCTCAAGGCCGCGTCGCGCGGCCTGCCCAACAACCTGCTTCGCGACCTGAACGCGATCCACGCCAACACCACGCTCGCCGACCTTCCCTCCGAAGTGCAGAATGCGGTCTCGGCGAGCGTCCGCTCGGCTTTCACGAGGCTCCAGAAGGAAGGCTATTCGGTGTCGGGCGGAGAGCCCGCCGCTCCGCGCCCGCCGCGCCCGGGCGTTCCGCCCGCCGGCCAGCACCGGCCCTTCCGCCGGCCTCCGCCCAAGCGCGACGGCGCCGGGCCCGGCCGCCCCCCGGGCAAGAGCGGCGGCCGGCCGCCGCGCAAGCCGCCGCCGCGCTGAGCCTAACGCGGCGGCCGGGCAATGGAGCGGGGCCCCTATTCGTGGCGGTCCGATCCGGACGTGCCCCGCTTCGACGATGAGCATCCCTTGATCGTCTTCGACGGCGAGTGCGTCCTGTGCTCGGCCAATGCGCAATTCGTGCTCCGCCGCGACCGAAGCCGCCGCTTCCGGCTGACCGTCGCTCAAGGCCCCCTCGGAGCCGCGCTCTACCGGCATTTCGGGCTCCGGGCGGACGAGGAGGGGACGTTCCTCGTCCTCCAGGGGGGTCGGCTGCTCACCGATTCCGACGCCGCGATCGCGATTCCGTCGGGCCTGGGCTGGCCGTGGCGAGCGGCGGCCGCGTTCCGGCTCGTGCCCCGGGCGCTGCGCGATCGGGCCTATCGCTGGATCGCCCGCAACCGGTTTCGCTGGTTCGGCCGCCGCGAGTCCTGCTGGGCGCCGGAGCCGGCGGATTCCGGCCGTATCCTGTGAAGCGGGTGCTCGTCCTCGGCGGCTACGGCACGTTCGGCGGTCGAATCGCCCGGCGCGCCGCGGCCGCCGGGTTCGAGGTCCTGGTCGCCGGCCGAAGCCTGGCGAAGGCTCAAGCCTTCTGCGCCGGCGGCGAGCGGCTGGTTCCGGTCGGGCTGGACCGCGACCTCGGCCTGGGCGAGCTGCTGGCCCGCCACCGGCCGTTCGCCTTGGTCGACGCCGCCGGCCCGTTCCAGGGCTCGGATTACGGAGTGGCACGCGCGGCCTTGTCCGCGGGCTGCCACTATCTGGACATCGCGGACGGCACCGATTTCGTCGCCGGCATCGGAGCGCTCGATCCGGAGGCGAAAACGGCCGGGGTCTCGATCATCGCCGGAGCCTCGAGCCTGCCCGCCTTGTCCGGAGCCGCGGCCGCCCGGCTCGCCGAGGGCCTCGACCGGGTCACGGCGGTCGAGATCGACCTGAGCGCCTCGAGCCGGGGCACGGCCGGCCGTTCGGTGACGGCCGCCATCCTCTCCTATCTGGGCCGACCGCTTCGGCTTCGCCGCGGAGCGCGCTGGACCCGGGGCTGGGGCTGGCAGGGGCTTCGCCGAGCCCGCTTCGAGGTGGCGGGCTCGCGCCCGCTCCGCGGCCGGCTGGTGGCGCTCGCGGACGTTCCCGACCTCGTCCTGCTTCCGGACCGGCTCCCAGGCCGCCCCGCGGTCGGAGTCTTCGCCGGGACCGACGCGCCCTGGCACAATCTCGGCCTGTGGCTTCTGAGCTGGGCGGTTCGGTGGGGCTGGCTTCGAAGGCCCGGCGGCCTCGCCGGCCTGCTGTCGGCGCTCCAGCGCTGGACTCGAGGCCCGGGCTCGCTTCGCTCGGCCTTCGAGGTCCGGCTGTTCGGACATTCGGGCCAGCGACGGATCGAGCGGCGCTGGACCCTGATCGCCGAGCAAGGCGACGGCCCGGAAATCCCGAGCCTGGCGGTGCCGATCCTGCTCGGCAGGCTCGCAGCCGGGGCGATCCCGGCCGGGGCGCGCGACTCCGGCGGGCTTCTTGCGCTCGGCGATTTCGAGCCGAGCCTGGCGGCCCTCGCCGTCGTCCACGCCGTCACCGAGCGCAGCCTTCCGCCGCCGCTCTACGCCCGGGTGATGGGCAATCGCTTCGAGGCGCTTCCGCCGACGCTGCGCGGCCTTCATTCGGTACTTCGCGACGGCGGCGCGTCGGGCGAGGCTCGAGTGACTCGTGGCCGCAACCCGCTCGCGCGCATGGCCGCCTCGGCCTTCGGCTTTCCGCCCGAAGGCGATCACCCGCTCCACGTCGCCTTCGCCGAGCGCGACGGCCGCGAGCGATGGACCCGCGACTTCGGCGGCCATCGCTTCGCAAGCGAGCTTGCCAAGCGATCCGGCCGGCTGACCGAGCGCTTCGGGCTCGTCCGCTTCGAGTTCGACCTGCCTTCGGATTCGGCCGGCCTCGCGATGATCATCAGGCGCTGGCGGATCGGCCCGCTGCCAATGCCTTTGGCCCTCGCGCCCCGCTCCGACGCTCGCGAGTGGGAGGAGGACGGCCGGTTCCATTTCGACGTCTCGATCGCTCTGCCGCTGCTCGGGCCCCTGGTCCATTATCGAGGCTGGCTTGAGCCCGGCGATTCCCGCTTGGACGACAAGGAGGGCATCGACTCTCCTCAGCGGCGAAAGGGCTTATGACGGGGCTGTCTCGGGAGGAGTTGCGGATGAAGGTGACGGGAGGCTGCCATTGCCGGGCGGTCCGGTTCGAGGCCGAGGTTCCGGCCGAGGTCGAGATCCTGGACTGCAATTGCTCGATCTGCGCGATGACCGGATTCAGGCACCTGATCGTGCCGCACTCGAGCTTCCGGCTGCTCGCCGGCGAGGCCGGGCTGACCCGCTACCGCTTCGGCACCGGCGCCGCCGAGCATCTCTTCTGCTCGGTGTGCGGGGTGAAGGCCTATTACCAGCCCCGCTCGCATCCCGGGGCGTGGAGCCTCAATTTCAACGCCCTCGACGATTCGTCCGGGCTGAGCATGACCGTGCGGAGCTTCGACGGCCGCAACTGGGACGAGGCGCGGGAGGCCCTCCGAGCCCCGGGAGGCTAGAGCGGGAGCAAGGGGCGGCCCGCCACCGCCTGGACGAAGACCGCGAGGGTCAGCGCCACGTAGGCCAGGGTCCCGGCGGCGATGGCTGCCCATCGCGCCCGGGCCGCCAGGCCGGCGACGAGCGCGGCCAGCAGCGGGATCGCCTGCTGGGCGTGGATTCCGAGGAAATGCGCGACTCGAAGGTCGCCGCCGCTCCGGTTCCAGCCGAACAGCGCAACGTTGCCGCCATGGGCCCCGACCGAATGGCCGGGCTGGGCGCTCATATAGCCGCCCAGGCCGCCGCCGAGCAGGAAGGTGAGAAGGAGGCCGATCGCCAGGGCCGCGACGAAGTCCCGGCGCAGGCCCTCGGCCGGGTGACGGGCGATCTGCCAGGCCAGGGGAAGGACGGTGCCGACGAGCATCACCGCGGCCACGCCCATCAGGCCGTACATGGCGATGTAGAGCGGCGATGCGATGTTGAAGTGCGAGTCGAGGCCGCGGGCCGCCTGGAGAATGATGTAGAGGAGCTCGAAGCTGGCGGCGCCGATCAGGATCGCGGCGGTCAGGCGCAGGGCGCGAAGGTTGCGCCGCTCCGGGGCGACATAACCCCAGTACCAGGCCGAGGTGAGGGCGAAGATCCCGACGGAGAGGAGGAACTTGGCGGGTTTCACCCAGACGCTGACCCCGTGCAGGGTCCGGGGGTCGACCGCCTGAAGCGCCGCCACCGGCAAAGCGAGGAGCAGGGTCGCCAAGCCGTAGAGAGCGAGCGCCCGCTGCCGCTCGAGCAGCTCGGACAGGATCGGAAGGCGCGCGGCCCGGGCGGAAAAGGCGAGAGCGGTCACGATGCGGTCTCCGTGCGGGAGCGCCGGCCGAAGGCGAGGCGCAGCAGGGCGTAAGCGAGGAATCCGGCGGGGCCGAACATCAAGGTGAGGGCGAGGCAGGGCGCGACGAGCAGTGCCGGCACCCGGCGCTCGACCGAATCGCGGGCAATCCAGGTGCCGACGAACATGTCGAAGGCGAGATAGTGGAGCCAGCCCGCCGCTAGCGCCGAATCGTTGGCGAACAGCCCCCGCACGCCGGCGATCGAGTCGAAGCCGCCTTCCGCTTCCGGCAGGCCCTGGGCGAGCAGGACGACGTAGAGCAGGGCCCAGGCGAGCGGGATCGCGAATTGAGTCGCCGGCCAGACGAACCGGCGCAGCTTCGGAGCGAATAGCGAGAGCAAAAGCGCCGCCCAGGCGGCGAGCCCGAACGTGTTGGCGAAGCCGAAGGCGAAGGCGGGGTCGAGCAAGGTTGCCACTCCAATCTTGACGCTGTACAGATTGTGTATGGCGGATGATCTGAACAGTGTCAAGTCCGAGCGCGCTTATCATCATGGCGCTCTCCGGCCCGCCCTGATCGCGGCCGCGGAGGCGGTTCTGGAGGAAAGGGGCGCCGACGGCTTCAGCCTGCGTGAGGCGGCCCGGCGAGCGGGAGTCTCGCCGGCCGCGCCGGCCCATCATTTCGGCGACGCCTCCGGGCTGTTGACGGCGGTCGCCGCGAGCGCCTTCGTCGATCTCGGCGACGCACTGGCGGGCGCCTCGGCGGAAGGCGACCGGGCCGGCAGGATCCGGGCCCAGGGCATGGCCTATGTCCGCTTCGCTTTGGCCAATCGCGCCCGGTTCGACCTGATGTGGCGAGCGGGGCTACTGAAGCGCGACGATCCCGATTATTCGGCGGCGGCGAAGCGCGCCTTCCTGCTTCTTCAGACCGCCGTTCAGGGGCACGGATCCGGGGCGGAGGAGCCGGGCGGGCCGGGCACGGCCGCTTCGATCGCCTGCTGGTCGCTGGTCCACGGCTTCGCCCGGCTCGCCATCGACGGGGAGTTCGGGACGGGGCCGGGCGAGGCGGAGGCGGCGGTCGAGGCGCTTCTCCCGGCCGTCCTCGACCATCTCGCGGTATGAGAGCCAGGGCGCGCCCGCCCGCGGCACCTTCCCCCCGCCGCCCGCGCTGCTAGACTGGCGCCAACGGGCAGGGGAGCGTTTCATGGCAATTGCGGTCGGGCAGGATTACGTCATCGACGCGAAGCGCGACCGGATGGTGATCGCGGCCTCGTCGGTCGGCACGGTCTTCGAATGGTATGATTTCTTCATCTGGGGCACGCTCACCGCCTCGGGCATCCTCCAGCGCAGCTTCTTTCCGCCCGGCGACGAGCTTCTCGCGACCCTGCTCGCCTGGGCGACCTTCGCGGTCGGATTCGCCTTCCGGCCGCTGGGAGCGGTGCTGTTCGGCTATCTCGGCGACCGGCTCGGCCGGAAATATACCTTTCTCATCACCATCACCCTGATGGGCGTGGCCACGGCCGGAATCGGCCTGATCCCGAGCTATTCGACGATCGGAATCGCCGCCCCTTTGCTGATCATCCTTCTTCGAGTGGCCCAGGGCCTCGCCCTGGGCGGCGAATATGGCGGCGCCGCAATTTACGTCGCGGAGCATTCGCCGCCGGGCCGGGCTGGCTTCTACACCAGCTTCATCCAGGCGAGCGTCGTCGGCGGCTTCATCCTGAGCCTCGCCGCCGTGCTCGCCTTCAAGGCGATGGTCTCGCCGGACGACTGGATCGCCTGGGGCTGGCGGCTGCCCTTCCTGTTCTCGATCCTTCTGCTCGCGGTTTCGCTGTGGATGCGCCTGAAGCTTTCGGAAAGCCCGGTCTTCCGGGCGATGAAGGATGCCGGCCAGACCGCCTCCAACCCGTTCAAGGAGAGCTTCACCTATCCCGGCAACCTCAAGCGGCTGTTCGTCGCCCTGTTCGGCATCGCCGCCGGCCTCACCGTCATCTGGTACACGGCGATGTTCTCGGTGCTCGCCTTCCTGCAGGGGCCGATGCGGGTCGACCAGACCGTCGCCCAGCTGATCGCCGCCGCCGGCGCCTGCCTCGGCCTCGTCTTCTACATCGGCACCGGAGCGGTCTCGGACCGGATCGGCCGCAAGAAGCCGATCGTGATCGGCTACGCCCTGACCCTGATCCTGCTCTTCCCCCTGTTCTGGGTGATCGGCCACGCGGCGGGCAACGGCGCCGGCGCTCCTCCCGGCTCGACCTTCGTTCCCGACGCCGCGAGCATCGCCCTCATGCTGGGCGCGATCCTCGGCCTGATGTTCCTGTCGGGCCTGACCTACGGGTCGGTCGCGGCCCTGCTCGCCGAGATGTTTCCACCCAACATCCGCTACAGCTCGATGTCGATCCCCTATCATTTCGGGACCGGCTATTTCGGCGGTTTCCTGCCGCTGATCAGCGCCTATGTCGTCGCTGAAACGGGCGATCCCTATGCGGGGCTCTGGTACACCTGGGCGGTCGTGGCGATGGCCCTGGTCGTGACCTATTTCTGGCTGGACGACACGGCCGGCCAGAAGATCGAGGAATGACGGTTTCCTGAAGCCGCCGCGGCGGCTATCCGCGCCCGGTGCCTCAGCCCCATTCCCCGCTTCGCCTCCTCCTCGACGGCGACGCCCTCGTCGCCAACTGGCGCTGGCTGGAGGGGCGGGGCGGCGCCGCCGCCTGCGGGGCCGCGGTCAAGGCGAACGGCTACGGCCTCGGAGCGCGCGACGTCGTCATGCGCCTCGCCAATGCCGGCTGCCGCGACTTCTTCGTCGCCACCTGGGCGGAGGCCGAGGCGCTTCGCGATTGGCTCGGCGGGGCGTCGGTCTCGGTCCTCCACGGAGTCGCCGGGGAGGATCTCGCCCATGCCGCCTCCTCGCCGGCCCGCCCGGTGCTCAACACCCCCCTCCAGGTCGAGCGCTGGAAGGCGCTGGGCCGCGGCAGGCCGTGCGACGTGATGATCGACACCGGGATCAACCGGCTCGGCCTCTCGCCCGACCAGGCGCACCTGCTCGACGGGCTCGAGATCGACGTCCTGATGAGCCACCTCGCCTGCGCCGACGAGGATAGCGACCTGAACGCGCGCCAGCGCTCCGCCTTCGCCGAGGTCGCCGCCCGGGTCCCGGCGAGGCGCCGAAGCCTGGCCAACAGCGCCGGCGTGTGCCTCGGCGCCGATTACGCCTTCGACCTCACCCGGCCCGGCCTCGCCCTCTACGGCGGAGTGCCGAGGCGCGAGGCCGCCGGGCGTCTCGCCCGGGTCGTCCGCGTCGAGGCTCAGATCGTCCAGCGCCGGCGGGTCGAGGCGGGCGCAAGCGTCGGCTACAATTCGACCTGGACCGCGCCGGCTCCGGCCGAGCTCGCGATCCTCAACCTCGGCTATGCCGACGGCTATCTGCGCGGCTTCTCCGGCACCGGCCGGGCCCGGCTCGAGAGCGGCTGGGCGCCGGTCGTCGGGCGGGTGTCGATGGACCTCACCGCCATCCTCGTCGACGAGGCCCCCGGGCTGAAGGAGGGCGACTGGGTCGAGCTGGACTATGCCTTGCCCGAAGCCTCCGCCCAGTCCGGCCTGTCGCAATATGAGCTTCTGACCACTTTGGGGGGACGCCATGAGAGGGTGTGGAGGTAGGTCTTCGATACGGGCCTTCGCCAGGCTCAGTCCCTACTCAGGATGAGCGGTGGGGGTGTTTTCTCTACCGCTCATCCTGAGTAGCCGGTGAGCTTGTCGAACCGGCGTATCGAAGGACCCACCCGGCCCTGAACTCGTTCACCCCACCATGGCCCGGATCGCCCATCTCTCCGACATCCATTTCGGCCGCCACGATCCCAAGGTCGTCGACGGCGCCAATGCCTGGCTCGAGGCGCAGCAGCCCGACCTCGTCATCATCAGCGGCGACTTCACCCAGCGCGCCCGGATCGAGCAGTTCAAGGAGGCCTCGACCTGGCTCAACAAGCTCCGCTCGGCGGGCTGGCCGGTGCTCGCAGTCCCCGGCAATCACGACATCCCGCTCTACGACGTCGCGACCCGCTTCGCCGCTCCGCTCCACCGCTACAAGAAATACATCTCCAACGACCTTTGCCCCTGGTTCGAGAATGACGAGGTCGCGGTGCTCGGGATCAACACGGCGCGCTCGCTCACCATCAAGGACGGCCGCATCAACCGCGAGCAGATGAAGATCATCGAGGAGCGCTTCGCCTCGGTGGCGCCCGACAAGACCAAGATCCTCGTCACCCACCATCCGCTCTTCTCGATGCCGATCGGCGAGGGCACCGAGCTGACCGAGGCGGTCGGTCGCCACGAGGACGCCGTCACCGCCGTCTGCCGCGCCGGCGTCAATATCGCGCTCGCCGGCCATTTCCACCGCACCTATGCGGCGGCGGCTCGCAAGATGGTGGAGACGGCCGGAGGAGCGCTGGTCATCCAGGCCGGGACGGCGACCTCGACCCGGCTCCGCAACAACGAGCTTCAGAGCTTCAACTGGATCCACGCCCACCGCCACAACGACATCGAGCTTCAGGTCGTCGCCTGGGACGGGACCGGCTTCCGCCGCGGCAACCATGTCCGCTTCTCGCATGACGGCGAGGATTGGAGCTCGCGGACCGTCTCCCACGATTCGCCCGAGGAGGCGGCCGCCGCCCAGCTCGTCCAGCCGCCCGGGCCTCCCGGCGAAGCGCCGAAGGCGGCGCAGGCCGGAGCCTAGCGCCTCGCGGCCGAGGAATCGTCATCCCGGACTTGATCCGGGATCCACCTTCTTCAGGCGCCTGTGAAAAAGAGAAGGTGGATGCCGGATCAAGTCCGGCATGACGAGAAAGAGAGGCGTCGTTCAAGGGAGCCCAGCGCCTCACGCGGCGAATTGATCGTCATCCCGGACTCGATCCGGGATCCACCTTTTTCAGGCGCCCGTCAAAAAGAGAAGGTGGATGCCGGATCAAGTCCGGCATGACGAGGACGCGGAACCGCGTTGGGGAGGCCCTAGCGCTCCGGCTGGTAGCCGTAGATCAGCCCGAGCTGCTCGAGGTCGCGAACCAGGCCGACCAGCTCGGCTTGGTCGAGATGGCGGAACTCGGCGGCGAGCTGCGGGACCGAGAAGGCCGCCTGCCCCAGGATCCATCCGGCCGGGGCGTGCAGGTGGCGAAGCTCGCGGCTCGTCCCAGCGGCGACCAGCACGATTCCCCGCTCCTCCCGCCGAAGCTCGGCCGGGCGGTCGGTGCGGGCGTAGAAGTCCGCCCGGCCGCGCTCGGGCAAGGTGAAGCCGGCCTCCCGGTCCCAAAGCTGCCTCTGCCGGATGGCGACGTCGGTCGCGAATCGAGGCGTTCGAAGGATCGCCGCGAGCCGGTCGGCGAGCTCGGACAGGCGCTCGGCCAGGATCCTTCCGCCGTCGAGCCTCGCGTCCGGCAGATATTCGCGGAACTCGGGGTCCTGGATCGCTTCGGCCTCCAGCATCCGGAACAGGATCCGGCCGGTCAGCGGAAGAACCGCCAGGGTGACGTGAAGCGACGCGTCCCGGCTCGCCAGGGCGTCGTGATAGAAGCCGCGGGGGATGTAGAGGAGGTCGCCCGGCTGCATCCTGACCGTCATCGCGGCCTTGCCCTTGATCGAGTCGATGACCGCCTGGGCGTCGTCGCCGATCAGCGGCTCGACCGGGGCGAGGGCGCGATTCTCGTAGATGTTCCAGATCTTCTCGCCCTCGCAGTGGATGGCGAAGACCTCGTGCAGGTCGCAATGGGAGGCGAAGGCCTGAACGCCCTCGAAGCTGCAATAGATGTTGGCGCCCGCCTTGCCGGAAAATTGCTCGGCCAGCGCCGAGGCCACCGCGCGGATCTCGGGCGAGACGTCCTCGACCGAATTGGCGACCAGGCTGGCGCCGCTGCTGAGCAGGGCCCGGACCTTGGCGGCGCTGGCCCGCCTGACCGGGCCCTCCGGAGTCTCGACATCCTCGAAATAGAGGCTGGGATAGACCGGCCGGCTGTTGATGATCAGCTTGATGTTGGCCTCGGTCCAGTGCGAGCGGATGGCGAGCAGCGCGTTCATCCGCTGCCAGCCGATCAGTCCGGATCGAGCGGCCCCGTCGGAGGCGGGGAGGTGGAGCGGGCGCCGGCCGAAATAGTCGCTCATGAAGCTCTCGACGGAGAGCGGCGCGATGAGGTCGGCGAAGCGCATCGGGCAGCGATAAGATGCGGGCGTTCCGCTGTCCACTCGGGGGCGGCGGACCCGCGGCGGCCGAAAAAAAAGGGGCCGCCCGAAGGCGGCCCCGAAAGTGTGCTTGACGGCTCGGCTTAGAAATTCACTTCCGCGCCGGCGTAGAAGAAGCGGCCCACCGGGTTGTAGGGGCTTCCGCCCTCGGTGCCCAGGAGATCGCTCGGAGGCAGGCGGTCGAACGCATTGTCGACGCCCATGTAGAAGTTGAGCCGCCGGTCGACCTTCATGTCGAGCCGGAAGTCGTGGTAGAAGGTGTTCTGGTACTTGATCCTCGAAGCGAAGTCCGGATCCAGCGCCGCCCGTCCCTGGAAGGAGAAGAAGGTCTCGAAGCCGGTGGCTGCGAAGTTGACCGTCTTGCCGATCCAGCGGCCGCGATAGCCGAAGTTGAAGATGTTATATTCGAGGTTGGCGGACAGCTGGCCCTGCCATTTCGGAGCGCCCAGCTCCTCGAGGAACGTATCCGCGAACGCCGGGTCGTTGACGTTCGTGAAGTTGTTCCGCTTGAGGTTGCGGGACAGGATGCCGCGCAGGCTCAGCTTGACAGCGCTGCTGAGCCGGGTGCGGTAGGCCAGGTCGAAGTCGATGCCGGTGGCCTCGAGCTTGGCGAAGTTGAACGACGCCTGCAGGAAGCCCGGTCCGGTCGCCGGGAAGGAGACCGTGCCGCCGCCGTGGAGGACGTTCTGCTGACCGGCGAAAGTGCCGTTCGGATTACGGAACACCGCGGCGCAATACTGATTGTCGATGCCCGTCGTGGAGTCGTAGCAAAGGTCGATGACCGTCTGCGACGCCAGCGCCTGGATGACGTTTTCCACCTTGATGTCGTAATAGTCGATGGTCAGCGACAGGCCCGGGATGAACCGCGGCTGCAAGATCGCGCCCAGCGTGAGGCTGGTGCCCTTCTCTTCGCGCAGGAGCGGGTTGCCCTGGTTGTTGCCGAGGACGCCCGAAGCCGGCCGGTTGGTGAACGGCTCGGTCGTTCCGTTGAACGTCTGGGTCGTCGGAACGCCCGCCGCGGCGCAGTTGGCGATTCGGTTCGGGTTGTTGTTGATGTTCTGCTGGCCGCAGGGATCGGCCAGGGTGTTGTTGAACGTCTGCGACGCAGGCGAGAACAGGTCGCTCTGGGTAGGCGCCCGGATGGACCGGGCGTATCCGCCGCGGAAGCGCACGTCGCGGACCGGGGCCCAGGTCGCGTTCGCGTTCCAGGCGAAGACCGTTCCGGTGCTTCCCACGTTATAGTCGGAGAAACGGCCGGCCGCGTCGATCGTCAGCTCGTGGGCGAAGGGCAGGTCCCGCAGCAGCGGAAGGCTGATTTCGCCGAACGCTTCCTTCACCACCATCGCGGGCGGCTTGAAGTCGGGGATGACGTTCAGGAAGGTGCAGCCCGCGGCGCCGCAATCGAGGCTCGACGTCGTCGGATCGTAGGCCGCGAAGGCGGTCTGCCGGCGGATTTCGCCGCCGACCACGAAGCCGATCGGTCCGCCCGGAAGCTCGAAGATCTGCGACGAGTCGCCGGCGACATAGGCGAGTCCGTCATAGAGCTTGGCGCGCTGCACGCGGCTCGAAGTGTAGCCGAAATAATCGCGCGCGGCCTGGGTCACCTGACCCTCGCCGAACAGGTTGACCGGAACGCAGGCCGCGTCGTCGTTCGCCGTCGGGACGTCCGCGTTGATCCGGCACACGATGTTGCCGGCCGAGTTCTTCACGGCGTCGATCGAGTTGGCGTAGCGGGCGCGCAGGAGGTTACCCTCCGTCTCGTAGTAGGTGTAGAGCCGCCCGTAGTTGAACGAGACCTCGTACTTCCAGTCATCGTTGAACGTTCCGGTCGCTCCGACGACGGCCGACCAGGTCTCCCTGAGATGCTGCTCGCCGCGGCCGCCGAAGTCGGTGTTGAAGCGCTGCGCCGCGAAGGTGGTGGTCCCCGGAGCGAGCGTCGAGACGATCGTCGCGCGGGCCTGCGGGGTCAGGAACGGATTGTCGATGCTGAACGTGTTGTTGAAGAAGGTCGGCTGACCCTCCTGGTTGGCGGTGATCCGAACATATTTCGCCTCGATGAAGGGCACGAAGGCTTCCGCCAGCTCGAAGTGGCCGATCAGGTTGATCGCCTTGCGCTCGAGGCCCGGCGCCAGCATTCCGGTCAGTCGGAGGGTCGAGCCGAGGCCGCCCACGCAGTTGACCGAGCCGCCGCCGTTCGCCGCGCGAAGGTCGTTGATGCACGGATTGCGGACGAAGCTTCCATCGGGAAGGAAGACGAAGGTGTTGCCGAACTGGGCGAGCGGGTTGGTGCTGCCGGGATTCGGGATTCCGGTGCAGGCCAGGGCCCGGCGGGCCGCGAAGGCCGCGGCCGATTCGCCGGTCGCCGCGGCAACCGGGCAGGCGGCGGTGAACAGGCCGCCCTCGGAGATGCTGTTGTTGCGGATGCCGGACATGAGCGTGCGGTCCGGGATGCCGTTGCCGGTGGCCGGCTCGTTCGGGCGAAGGACGCCCGCGCTCGGGTTCAGGTTCGCGCTCGTATTCTCGACCAGCTGATACTGGGTGCGGCCGGAGAAGGAGCCGGTCTGGTTGTCGCGGTGCGTGAAGTAGAGCGTGTTCTGCTTCGCATATTCGCCGGCGACGGCGACGTTGCCGCGGCCTCCGCCGAAATTCTGGCCGGCCGTGAGGCTGACGAAGTAGGAGCCGCGGTCGCCGCGCGACGAGATGCCGCCCTGGCCGCGAAGGCGGATTCCGTCGAAGTTGCGCTTCAGGATGAAGTTTACCACTCCGGCGACGGCGTCCGAACCGTAAATGGCCGAGTTGCCGCCGGTGACGATGTCGACGCGATCGATGAGGTCGGTCGGGATCGTGTTGACGTCGACGCGCTCGACGCCCGGGGTCGCGGTCATCTGGCGGCGGCCGTTGACCAGCACCAGGGTGCGCGAGTTGCCGAGGCCGCGAAGGTCGAGCGCGTTGATTCCGGCGGTGCCGATGAAGCGCGTCGAATTCGCCTGCGAGAAGGTCGCGGTCAGCTGCGGGAGCTGGTTCAGGGTGTCGCCGAGCGAGGTGTTGCCCGTCGTGGTGAGGTCCTGAACGCCAAGGGAGGTGATCGGGATCGACGAGGTCAGGGTCGGGCGGTTGATGCGCGAGCCGGTGATCTGAATGACCTGCTCTTCGGCCGGCGCTCCATCGGCGGAAGCGGCTTCCTGGCCCGATTCGAGCTCGACCTCGTTCTGGCCCAGCTCCGCGGGGTCCTGAGCGGTCGTGACGGCATCGTCATCCGTCGGCGTGGTTTGCGCCATGGCGGGCGACGCAAAGGCGACCGCAAAGGTAACGACGACAGCCGAGCGCAGGGCGCTCGACCCGAGCAGGCCAAATTTTCTCATCCCGATTCATCCCTCTTAATCAGCCGCGCTTTCCGCGCACGGCCTCCATTCGTAACGCAGAGACGATTCAGCCCCCGGGTGCAAGACTGGCGCGACCAACGTTCAGCGAAAATTCAGCGAGTGTAACCGTTCTGCAACATCGCATGGCTTCCCGGCATCGGAAAAATGCTGTCGGCAGAAGCGCTTGGCTCAGCGCTCGACGCAAAGGGCGATGCCCATGCCGCCGCCGATGCACAGCGTCGCAAGGCCCTTTTTCGCGTCTCGGCGCTGCATTTCGTAGAGCAGGGTGGTCAGCACCCGGGCGCCGCTCGCTCCGATCGGGTGGCCGATGGCGATGGCTCCGCCGTTGACGTTGACCTTCTCCGAATCCCAGCCGAGCTCCTTGCCGACCGCGAGCGCCTGGGCGGCGAACGCCTCGTTGGCCTCGATCAGGTCGAGGTCCGCGACCGACCAGCCCGCCTTCTGCAAGGCCCGCCGGGTCGCCGGAACCGGGCCGATGCCCATGATCGAAGGGTCGACCCCGGCCGAAGCCCAGCTCGCCACCCGGGCGAGGATCTTCGCGCCCCGGCGCTCGGCCTCGTCGCGGCTCATCACCACCAGGGCGGCGGCGCCGTCGTTCAGGCCCGAGGCGTTGCCGGCGGTGACCGTTCCCTCCTTGCGAAAGGCCGGGCGGAGGCCGGCGAGCGCGGACTGCTCCACCCCGTCGCGAATATATTCGTCATTCTCGACGACCGTGTCGCCCTTGCGGCCCTTGACCGTCACGGCCGCGATCTCGTCGCGGAAGCGGCCCTCGGAGCGAGCCCTGGACGCCTTGTTCTGCGAGGCGGCGGCGAAGGCGTCCTGGTCGTCGCGGGTGACCTGATATTGCTCGGCCAGATTTTCGGCGGTGATCCCCATGTGATAGCCGTTGAACACGTCGGTCAGCCCGTCGTGCACCATCGTGTCGACCAGGCTGATGCCGCCCATCTTGGTGCCGCCGCGCATCGT
>DASVUZ010000013.1:0-22732 GCA_036386795.1 Allosphingosinicella sp. | reverse complement strand
GGCCGACGGGGGGCTCGGGCTCGGCCATGTCGAGGCGGGGATCGTGCTCGAGGAGATTGGGCGGAATCTGACGCCCTCGCCGTTTCTGGTGACGGCCGTGGCGGTGGTCGAGGCGCTGCGCGGGACCGCGCAGCGGGAGCGGTGGCTGCCCGGAATCCTGTCCGGCGAGACCGTCGCGGCGCTGGCGATGGACGAAGGCGCGAAGCACCGCCCCGAGGCAATCGCGATGCAGGCGGAGCGGGCCGGGAACGGCTTCCGGCTGACAGGGCGCAAGCAGTTCGTCGTGCAGGGCGCTTCGGCCGACCTGATCGTCGTGGCGGCGCGGGCTGAGGAGGGGCTGACGCTCTTCGCGGTCGAGAAGGATGCGGGCGGCCTCGAGGTTGAGGGCGTGCGGCTGGCGGACTCGAGCATCGGGGCGCGGTTGACCTTCGAGGGAGTCGAGGTGGATGCGGACGCGGTGATCGGCGAGGTCGGGCAGGGCGAGGCGGTGCTTGGGCGCGTGCTCAATGCGGCGCGCGCTGGCGCGGCTTCGGAGATGGTGGGCGTCGGAACGGGCGCGATGGCGATGACGGTCGAGTATCTGCGGCAGCGCAAGCAGTTTGGGCGGCTGATCGGCGAGTTCCAGGCGCTCCAGCACCGCACGGCGCACCTCTATTCCGAGATAGAGATCGCGCGCGCGGCCGCGCTCAAGGCGCAGCAGCTGCTCGACGAGGGCAGCGCGGAAGCGGAGGCGATGGTGTCGGTCGCCAAGTCCAAGGCGGGGCGGGTGTCGACGCTGGCCGTGCAGGAGGGCGTGCAGATGCACGGCGGCATCGGCATGACGGACGAATACGATATCGGCCTCTACATGAAGCGCGATCGGGTGCTGAACGAGCTGTTCGGGGACGCAAACTACCATGCTGAGCGGGTGGCAAGGCTGTTGGGGTATTGATGTTGCGCCAGGCGTCACCCCGGACTTGATCCGGGGTCCACCTTCATCCTTTCTATGCCGCGCGAAAAGAAGGTGGATGCCGGATCAAGTCCGGCATGACGGAGTACAAAATGCCCCTCGACCCGGAATCCTTCGATCTTCTCCTCACTACGGTCCGCCGGTTCGTCGCCGAACGCCTCCGCCCGCTCGAGGAGCGGGTGGACCGCGAGGACGAGGTGCCGGCGGAGGTCGTCACCGAGATGCGGGAGATGGGGCTGTTCGGCCTGTCCATTCCCGAGGACTATGGCGGGCTCGGACTCACCATGTCGGAGGAGGTGCGGGTCGCGCTCGAGCTGGGCGGGACGACGCCCGCGTTCCGCTCCGTCTTCGGCACCAATGTCGGGATCGGCAGCCAGGGGCTCGTCATGGCGGGAAGCGAGGCTCAGAAGGCGCAGTGGCTGCCGCGGATTGCGAGCGGCGAGATCATTACCAGCTTCGCGCTGACCGAGCCGGGGGCGGGCTCCGACAGCGCGTCGGTGCAGACGCGCGCGGTGCGGGACGGGAAGGTGTACCGGCTGTCGGGGACGAAGCGCTTCATCACCAATGCGGACAAGGCGTCGCTCTTCACGGTGATGGCGCGGACGGGGGAGCCGGGGGCGAAGGGGGTGTCGGCCTTCCTGGTGCCGGCGGACCTGCCGGGCGTCAGCGTCGGCAAGCCCGAGAAGAAGATGGGCCAGCAGGGCGCCCATGTCTGCGACGTCAATTTCGACGAGGCGCCGGTGCCGGCCGCCAACCGGCTCGGCGACGAGGGCGAGGGTTTCCGGATCGCGATGCGCGTGCTCGACCGCGGGCGGCTGCACATTGCGGCGGTGTGCGTCGGCATTTCCGAGCGGCTGATCCGCGACGCCGTCGGATATGCGCAGGAGCGCAAGCAGTTCGGAAGGGCGATCGCCGATTTCCAGCTCGTCCAGGCGCTGATCGCGGATTCCAAAACCGAAGCGATGGCGGCCAAGGCATTGGTGCTGGAAGCGGCGGCGCTCAAGGATGCAGGAGAGCCGATCACCCTCGAAGCCGCGGCGGCCAAATATTTCGCAAGCGAGACGGTGGGGCGGATCGCCGACCGTACCGTGCAGATATTCGGCGGCGCGGGCTACATCGCCGATTACGGGGTGGAGCGGCTCTACCGGGACGTGCGCCTGTTCCGCATCTACGAGGGGACGAGCCAGATCCAGCAGCTCGTCATCGCCCGGGAGACGCTGAAGCGGGGAGGGTGATTTCCGTCATCGCGAGGGGGTCCATCAAAGTAGTACTTTGATGGGAACCCGAAGGTCGGGATCTCGGGGAGAACCAACGCCGCGCTTTTCACCCGACGAGACCCCGGCCTTCGCCGGGGTGACGATTATGTGTCCCGCCGCAGCAGCAGGTTCATCCGCGCGGCGGCGATCGGCTTTGAGCGGTCCTCCTGCCAGGCATGCGCCTCGACATTGGCGACTCGGCGGCCGAGGCGGGTGATGCGGGCGGCGGCGTAGGTTTCAGAGTCCGTGCCGCCGCGCATGAAGTCGACGCTGACGTTGATCGGCCGGGCGGTCGCCCCTTCGCCCAGCGCCTCGAACAGGGTGCCAAGGGCTGCGAATTCGAGCAGCCCGGCAATGGCCCCGCCATGGAGGAAGCCGGGCCGGCCGACCACCTCCTCGCGGAACGGCATCACCCAGAGCAGCGCGCCGTCGTCCGTTCGCTCGGTTCGAAGGCCGAGAAGCTCGGCATAAGGGGGGAGGGGGTGCATGGCGAGCGTCTAGCCTCCCCGTCATCCCGGCGAAAGCCGGGACCTCAGGACAAGAGGTCTGGGCGGGCGTCCCCGAGGTCCCGGCTTTCGCCGGGATGACGCAGGGGGGTCAGATCCGAGGGCTCGTCGACGTCCCGCAATATTTCTCCTACGTGCAGAGACCAGCCCAAAGCCTCGATCCTCGCCGCCGTCTGCGCCGCCACCACCGGAGTGCTCCAGCCTATCCCCGCGAAGATGGACGGGTCGAAGCGCCTCAGCCCGAGCAGCGCATAGCCGCCGTCATGGGCTGGGTGAATGATGGAGTCATGATCGTCGAGCGCTTCCGACGCGGCCTTCAGCCGGAATCGATCGAGCTCAGGGCAGTCGGCGCCTGTGAGCAGGACCGGCTCATTGCCAAGCACTCGCTCCGCGGCCCGCGCCAGCCTCTCGCCCAGCCCGCCTTCGCCCTGGGCGGCCAGAGCCAGGCCGGGCCGCGGCTCGCTCCACCGCGCCGGGTCGGGATCGCCGCAAAGCTCGACCGCAAGGCCCGTCGCAAGCGCCTCCTCGACGGTCGCCTCCAGCATCTCTCGGGCCAAGGCCGCAGCGCCGTCAGCGCCCAGCGCCGGGATCAGCCGGGTCTTGACCCGCCCCGACACCGGCTGCTTGGCGAAGATGACGATCCGAGTCATCCGCGCCGCCAGGCATGATAGCGATCGAGCCAGTCGAGAAGACGCTCGGGCTTGTGCGCCTTCTTCCATTCGCCGGCCGCATATTTGTTGGCCTCGGCCATGGTCGGGTAAGCGTGGATCGTCCCCAGGACCTTGTTGAGCCCGAGCCCGTGCTTCATCGCCAGCACCGGCTCGGCGAGCATCTCGCCGGCATTGTGGGCGACGATGGTCGCTCCGATCAGCCGGTCCTTGCCGGGCTGGACCAGCAGCTTGACGAAGCCTCGGGTCGCCCCTTCGCAAAGCGCCCGGTCGAGATGGGAAAGGTCGTAGCGGACCAGCTCGAAGTCGATCCCCGCCTCGCGGGCGGAAAGCTCGTTATGGCCGACATGGGCGACTTCGGGATCGGTGAAGGTCACCCAGGGCAGCACCCGATAGTCGGCTCGGAAGCGCCTGAACTGGCCGAACAGGCCGTTGACCGCGGCGAACCAGGCCTGATGGGCGGCGAAATGGGTGAACTGATAGGGGCCCGCGACGTCGCCGACCGCGTAGATGTTGGGGAAGCGGGTCTCCAGCCATTCGTTGGTGACGATAGTCCGGGACGTCTCGATGCCGAGCTCCTCGAGCCCGTAGCCGGTCAGCCGCGCCCTTCGCCCGACCGCGACGACGATCTCGTCGAAGGGGATTGCGGCCTCTTCGGCGCCCGCGCGGACGAACAGCGCCTTGCCCTCGACTCGAACGGCTTCGTGGCCGGTCCGGACTTCCACCCCTTCGCCGCGCAGAACCTTCTCGACCAGCGCCGAGACGTCCTCGTCCTCCCGTGGCAGGAGCCGGGGGCCGTGCTCGACCTGGACCACCTTGGACCCCAGCCGGGCGAAGGCCTGGGCGAGCTCGGTGCCGATCGGGCCGCCGCCGATTATGGCGATCCGGGCGGGCGCCCTGTCGAGCCCTCGAAGCCTGGTCCACATCGAGTCGCTGGTGAGGTAGCC
Organism: Allosphingosinicella sp.; assembly: GCA_036386795.1. GTDB lineage: Bacteria > Pseudomonadota > Alphaproteobacteria > Sphingomonadales > Sphingomonadaceae > Allosphingosinicella. The sequence continues at coordinate 18,406 of DASVUZ010000013.1, read as the reverse complement.
GCTTTCGGCAAGGCCCGGGATCGGCGGGACCGAGGGCTCGCCGCCCGCGGCGATGACGATCGCTCGCGACGTCAGCCGGTCGCCGCCGTCGATCTCGACGGTCCAGGGATCGACCAGCCGGGCATGGCCCTTGCGCACGTCCACTCCGAGGCCGGTATAGCGCTCGACGCTGTCGGCAGGCGCGATCTCGGCGATGATCCGGTGGATCCGCTCGATCACCTCCGCGAAGCGGACCTGCGGCTCGGCCGGAGCGAGGCCGTAATCGCCGGCGGTTCGGATCTCGTGGGCGGCGCGGGCGCTTCGGATCAGCGCCTTGGAGGGGACGCAGCCGGTGTTGAGGCAGTCGCCGCCCATCTCGCCTTTCTCGATCAATGTGACCTTCGCTCGAACCGTCGCTCCGATCAGCGCGGTGACGAGCCCTCCGGCGCCGGCGCCGATGACGATCAGGTTGCGGTCGAAGCGGCCTGGCCTGCGCCAGCCCCGGTAAATACGGCGCTTTCGCCACCAGCCGACGAGGAGCTTGGCGGCCAGCGGGAACAGGCCGAGCAGGAGAAAGGAGCCGATCAAGGCGGGCGAAAGGATGTCGCTGGTGCTCTCGATGGCGGCGAGCTGAGTGCCGGCGTTGACGTAGACGAGGGTTCCGGGAAGCATTCCGACCTGGCTGACCAGGGCGAAGGTGAGCAGCCGCATGCCGGTCAGGCCCATTGCGAGGTTGATCAGGAAAAAGGGGAAAGCGGGGATCAGGCGCAGGGTGAGCAGGTAGAAGGCGCCGTCCTTCTCGAGGCCGCGGTCGATCGCGGCGATGCTCGGGCCGAAGCGCGCCTTGACCCAGTCGCGAAGCAGGTAGCGGGACGACAGGAAGGCCAGGCTGGCGCCGATCGTCGAGGCGAAGGAGACGATCAGGGTTCCTCGCCACAGCCCGAAGATCGCGCCCGCGGCGACAGTCATGATCGCCGCGCCGGGCAGGGACAGGGCGGTGACCGCGACGTAGACGAGGAAGAAGGCGACGACGGCGGCAACCGGGCGAGCCTCGACGAAGGCCTCGAGCTCGGCCTGGCGGGCCTTGAGGGTCTCGAGGGTCAGATACTGCCCGAGGTCGAAGACGAAGAAGCCCGCGATGGCGAGGGCGAGCAGGAGCAGGAGGAGGATACGGCCGTTCATCAGCCTCTCCCATCCTTACGGCAGAGGAGGGCCCCAAGCCGAAGGCTTGGGAGGTGAGGGTCTTGCGGATTCATTGCTACAGACCCTCACCTCCCACCGCTGCGCGGCGGGCCCCTCCTCTCCCGCGAAATGCGGGAGAGGGGTTTCTGGGGTAACACCACCCGTTCAATTCGCCTATCCTCCCGAGCTGATGGACGTCGCCTTCGCAGCCTCCCCCTTCGCCGATCCGCTCGCGCGCCCGCTCGACCCGGCCAAGTTCCGCGACCCGCTGGTGACTGCGAAGGGCGAGCCTCGGGCTCGAGTGGCGCTCGGCCGGCTCGACACGCTCTGGATCAACACCGGCACGCTCTGCAACCTCGCCTGCGCCAGCTGCTATATCGAAAGCTCGCCGGTCAACGACTCGCTCGTCTATCCGACGCTCGCCGAGGTCGAGCCCTATCTGGACGAGGCCTCGGCGATGGGCGCTCGCGAGATCGGCTTCACCGGAGGCGAGCCGTTCATGAACCGCGACTGTGTGGCGATGATCGCGGCGGCGCTGGAGCGCGGCTTCGACGTGCTGGTCCTGACGAACGCGATGCGGCCGATGCGGCGCTTCGAGGCCGCGCTCCAGGCGCTTCCGCGGGCAGGGCTGACGATCCGGGTCAGCCTCGATCATCACAGCCGCTCCGTGCACGAGGCCGAGCGCGGCGCCGGCAGTTGGGACAAGGCGCTGGACGGCCTGCGCTGGCTGGAGTCGAACGGCTTCCGGACCGCGATCGCCGGGCGCCAGCTTCCCGGCGAGAGCCCCGGCCAGGCCCGCTCCGGCTATTGCACCCTGTTCGAGCGGGAGCGGCTGGCGGCGGAGGGCGGGCTCGTCCTCTTTCCGGCGATGGACGCGGCCGCCGACGTGCCGGAGATCAGCAGCGCCTGCTGGGACATACTCGGAGTCGAGCCCGCCGCGATGATGTGCGCATCGAGCCGGATGGTCGTGAAGGCGAGGGGCGCCTCCCGCCCGCACGTCGTCGCCTGCACCCTGCTGCCCTACGACCCGCAATTCGCGCTCGGCCCGACTCTTGCGGAGGCGCGCCGCGAGGTCCCGCTCAACCACCCCCATTGCGCCCGATTCTGCGCCCTCGGCGGCGCTTCATGTTCTGCCTCCCCATCGCCAGATGGGGAGGGGACCACGCGAAGCGTGGTGGAGGGGTGACCTGACGAGGTCTGTTCCAGATCACCCGTCCACCGCCTTCGGTGGTCCTCCTCCCCATCCTGCCGATGGGGAGGCAGGATCGCTCTCCGTCGTCATACCCGCCCTGAACGCGGCCGCGAGCCTGGAGTCTTGCCTGGCGTCCGTTCGCGACGCCGACGAGATAATCGTCGCCGACGGGGGATCCGCCGACGGCACCGCCGCGCTCGCCGAACGCAGCGGCGCGCGCCTCGTCCGCTCCGAGCGGGGACGCGGGGTCCAGCTCGCCGCCGGCGCCGCCGCGGCGGGCGGCGACTGGCTGCTCTTCCTCCATGCCGACACCAGGCTGGCGCCGGGGTGGCGCGAGGCCGCCGAGCGCCACATCGAACGGCGGCCGGGCAAGGCGGCCTGCTTCCGCTTCCGCCTCGACGCCGGCGAATGGCAGGCGCGGCTGGTCGAGGCGGGCGTGGCGCTTCGGGTGAAGCTGCTGGGCCTGCCCTACGGCGACCAGGGTCTGCTGGTCCCGAAGCGGCTTTACGACGAGGTCGGCGGCTACCGGCCGCTGCCGCTGATGGAGGACGTCGACCTCGTCCGGCGCGTCGGCCGCCGTCGGCTCGAACGGCTCGCCGTGGCGGCGGTCACCTCGCCGGAGCGCTGGCGGCGGGACGGGTGGCTCCGCCGCTCGGGGCGCAACCTCCTTTGCCTCGCGCTCTACGGGTCGGGGTTGAGCGCGGAGCGGGTGGCGCGGCTCTATGGCTGAACCGGATGCCCTGTTCGAGGCGGCGGCGGCGAAGCTGCGCGGCGACGGCGGAATCCGCGACCTTCCCGGAGCGCGCGAGCTGTTCCGCCAGGCGGGCGCCGCCGGCCGGGTCAACGCCGCCGTCATCTACGCCAATCTCCTCGCCGCCGGGGTCGGCGGGCCGCCCGACTGGCCGGGAGCGCTTCGGCTGCTCGCGGCGCTGGCCGAGGTCAATCCACGCAGCCGCGGCGAACTCGAGCGGATCGAGGCGATGGCGCTGAATCCGGACGGCGACCCGCTGTCGATCCCGGCCGGCGAGCCGATCTGCGAGGCGCCCGCCATCGTCCGTTTCGGAGGCCTCTTCTCCGCCCGGGAATGCGCCTGGCTCGCCGCCGCCGCCGGGCCGATGCTCGAGCCTGCCGTGGTGATCGAACCGGCGAGCGGGCGCCAGGTCCGCGATCCCGCCCGGGTCTGCGACAGCGCGGGCTTCCCCTGGCCGCTCGAAAATCCCGCCGTCCACGCCCTCAATCGCCGACTCGCCGCCGCCAGCGGCACGGCGCCCGAGCAGGGCGAGCCGCTGCAGGTCCTGCGCTACAGGCCCGGCGGCGAGTACAAGCCGCATTTCGACGCCATCCCCGGCTTCGCCAACCAGAGGACGATGACCTTCCTGGTCTGGCTCAATGACGATTATGACGGCGGCGAGACTTTCTTCCCGACCCCCGGGCTGAAGCTGAAGGGCAAGGCCGGCGACGCGATCCTCTTTCGCAACACCGGTCCCGACGGCCGGCGCGATCCGGCGGCCGGCCATGCCGGTCTGCCGGTAACGCGGGGAGAGAAGCTCATCGCCAGCCGCTGGATCCGGGAAAAGGCGTTCGAGCTCCCCTTGGCAGCGCACGGCCGCTAAACTGCCCCGGTTCGCCGCGACGTTTCCGGCTCCTCTCCTGACAAAGCGCCCCCCGCCGCCAATGTTCCGGACAAGTAACGAACGGAGGGTGAGATGCAGACTATTTATACGGGCATCGTCGCGCGCGGATTCCAGTTCGCCTCCGGCGCGGCGGTCGGCCGCACCGAGAATGGTTCGCCCTTCCCCGCGGGCACGCTTCAGATGCAGAGGGAGCATTTCAAGGCTGCCGGCGTCGACTTCGATCGTCTCGTGCCAGGGCTGAAGATGGCGACGATCAACCTGCGGCTTGACGTCGAGCTCGAGCTGGCACGACCGGACCGAACCGTCCCCCTCGTCGACTGGACCGTGGACGTGGAGGATCCGCGAGCGCGGATACCGCCGGAAACATTCTCGTTCGTGCGCTGCTGCTTCGTCTATCCCGCGCCCGATTGGCCCGGCCGCTTCGCTTATTATCCGGGGCTTCTCTATTATCCGCATCCGGAGACGAAGCCGGCTACCAACGCCCACGACTACGGCGTTCTGGAGGTACTGGCCCAGGAAGTGCCCAACCTGCGCTACGACACGCTGGCGAGCGTGATCTGCCGGGCGGACGCATTCGCAGTTCGCAAGGCGCCGTTCTGAGTCACGATCGAAAGACTCTTGCGCAGACGGCATCGAGCCGTGCGAGCATCGCCGGATCGCGCGAGTCCGGGGCGGTGATGATCGCGGAGTCGAGCGTGGTGTCGATCGGCGAGGGCGGCCGTTCCGCCGGGAGCGCTTTCGCGAATTGCTCGACCATGTCGCGGGCCAGGCCGGCATTGGCGGCGAGCTGGGCGATGATCGCCGAGACTTCGACGGCTTCCTCGCCCGGGCGCCAGCAATCGTAGTCGGTGACCATTCCGACCAGGGCGTAGGGAAGCTCGGCTTCGCGGGCGAGTCTGGCCTCGGGCATGGCGGTCATCCCGATCACGTCGCAGCCCCAGCTCCGGTAGAGCTCGCTTTCCGCGCGGGAGGAGAATTGCGGGCCCTCCATGGCGAGATAGGTGCCGCCCCGGGCGACGCCCGCCCCGGCCGCCGTCGCGGCTTCGGCGAGCAGGCCGGCGAGGCGCGGGCAGACGGGGTCGGCCATCGAGACGTGAGCGACGAGGCCGGGGCCGAAGAAGCTGCTTTCGCGGGCGAAGGTGCGGTCGATGAACTGGTCGACGATGACGAAGCGGCCCGGCTCGAGCTCCTCCCGAAGCGAGCCGACCGCGGAGATGGCGACGAGGTCGGTGCAACCCGCCCGCTTCAGCGCGTCGATATTGGCCCGGGCGTTGACCTGGCTCGGCGGAATCCGGTGGCCCCGGCCGTGGCGAGGCAGGAAGACGAAGCGGATCCCGTGGAGGCGGCCGGTCACCAGCTCGTCCGACGGCGCGCCCCAGGGCGTGTCGACCGCGATCCATTGCGCCTCCTCGAGCGACTCCATCGCGTAGAGGCCCGAGCCGCCGAGGATTCCGATCGTCCATTCGCCCATTCGGCTTCCTAGGGAGCGACGAGCAGGATGCGCAAGTCGCTGACGTTGGTGCCGGTGGGGCCGGTGACGAACAGGCCGCCGCGCCGCTCGAACCAGGCTCCCGAATCGTTGGCTTCGAGGGCGGCCTCGCCGCCGGGGGCGCCGCCGCCGCCGAAGAAGGCGCCGGCCGATTCGCCGCTGCCGTCGATCCCGTCGGTGTCGGCGGCGAGGCCGGCTATGCCGGGGCGGCCGGAGAGCGCCAGAGCCGCGGCCAGGGCATATTCCTGGTTGGGACCGCCGCGCCCGTCGCCGCGCACGGTGACCGTCAGCTCGCCGCCGGAGATCAGGGCCGTCCCGGGCCCGAGCCGTCCGACAAGCCCGGCATGGTCGCGAGCGACGTCCCGAGCCTCGCCCGAGCTTGCGATCAAGATCGGGGCGTAGCCGAGCGCCTCGGCCCTGGCGGCGGCGGCGGCGAGCGCGTCCGCCTGGCTGGCGACGATCCGATAGCCGCCGGGCACGGCCTCCGGCGTCTCCGACCAGCCGGCGCCGGGCTCCTCGATCCCGTAGCGGCGAAGGATCGCCCGCGCCTCGGCGACGGTGGTGGGATCGCCGGCGGTCGGGCCGGAGCCGATTTCGTGTGGAGCGTCGCCGGCGACGTCCGAAATGGCGAGGGTGACAAGCTGGGCGGGGCCGGCGGCGAGGCCCAAGCGGCCGCCCTTGAAGCGCGAAAGGTGGCGACGGACGCAGTTGATCTCGCTCACCGACGCGCCGCAGCGAAGCATCGCCCCCGTGAGGCGCTGCTTGCCGGCCAGGTCCAGCCCCTCGCCGGGCAGGCAGGCGAGAGACGAGGCGCCGCCGCTCAGAAGGACCAGGACGAGGTCGTCCGGTCCGGCTTCCCGGGCGAGGCCGAGCAGCCGCTGCGCCGCCGCGAGGCTTGCCCGGTCCGGGACCGGATGGGCCGAGCCGATGACTTCCACGCGCTCAACGCGCGCCTCGGTGCCACGGGGCGTCACCGCCAGGCCGGAGAGCGGCCCCGGCCACCGAGCCTCGGCGGCCCGGGCCATGGGCACCGCCGCCTTGCCGAGCGCGAGCAGGAAGGTGCGGCCGCGGGGTGGCTCCGGCAAATGCGCGGGCACGACCCGTTCGGGCAGGCATGATTCCATCCCCGCCCGCCAGATCGCTTCGAGATGCTCTCTCGACATGGCCTCCGGCTTGCCGCTTCGCGGCCGCGCCATCAAGCGCTAGGCCGGCGAGGTGAGACGCGCCCTTCGAATCGCCGTCCGGGCCGCCGGCGCGCTGGTCGCCGTCCCCGTCCTCTATTTTCTCGCCGCCCTGGTGCTCGGAGCCGTGCCCGCCAACCGCGGCTGGAGCGAGGCCGAGGAGGGGGTGACGATCTTCGTCCGGACCAACGGCGTCCATACCTGGATCCTCGTGCCGAAAGTGTCGCGGGACATGGACTGGCGGCCGCTCGTGCCCGGAGGGCATCTCAGGGATCCGCGCTGGGGCGCCGGCAATTACGTCGCGCTCGGCTACGGCAACCGCACCTTCTACCTCGAGACTCCGACCTGGGGCGACCTCACCATGAAGAACGCCTTCCTCGCCGGCTTCGGCCGGGGCAGGAGCCTGATGCACGCCGACCACGACCACGATCCCAAAGCGAGCGAGGATACGAGGCCGATCGTTCTTCGGCGCGACGAATATCGCCGGCTCGTCGCCTTCGCGCGGGCCAGCTTCCAATATGACCCGCGCAAAAGGACGATTCCGCTCATCGGGCGCGGCTACGGCGAGTCCGACATGTTCTACGAGGCGGTCGGGCCGTACAGCGCCGTCTATACGTGCAACAGCTGGACCGGCCGGGCGCTTCGCGAGGCGGGCGTGAGGACCGGCGTATGGACGCCCCTGTCGCAGAGCATCATGTGGCGGCTGGATTAGGCGGTCCTTCGATACGGGCCTTCGCCTTCGCTCAGTCCCTACTCAGGATGAGCGGCAGGGATATTCCCGCCTTCGCTCAGTCCCTACTCAGGATGAGCGGTAGGGATATTCCCGCCTTCGCTCATCCTGAGTAGCCGCTGAGCGAAGTCGAAGCGGCGTATCGAAGGACCCCACTAGGACACTACCCACGCCTTCGCGGCTGGGTTAGAGGGGCTGCCAACCGACAAACCACAGGGGGTTTCGATGGCGAAAATACTCGGCAACTTCCATCTGGCGCTGGCGATCGGCGTCGTCCTGGTGATCGCGGCGATGTTCGGGCTGCACGGCGGGCTGCTCGCCGACGGCGGCTACGACTGGACGCAGTTCATGCGCTACCTGCACATCTTCGCCGGGATCCTGTGGATCGGCCTGCTCTATTATTTCAACTTCGTGCAGATCCCGACCATGCCGAGCGTTCCCGCCGAGCTGAAGCCGGGAGTCACCAAATATATCGCGCCCAAGGCGCTGTTCTGGTTCCGCTGGGCGGCGCTGGCGACCGTCATCCTCGGCCTCCTCACCGGCGAGATGAAGGAAGGCGGCTATACCGCCCGAGCGCTCGGCCTCGCCGAAACGCACCGGACGATCGGGATCGGAATGTGGCTCGGAATCATCATGGCGGCCAACGTGTGGTTCGTGATCTGGCCGAACCAGAAGCGGGCTCTCGGCATCGTTCCCGCCGACGACGCCGCCAAGGCGCGCTCGGCTTCGGTCGCGATGATGGCGTCGCGCACCAACCTGATCCTGTCGCTTCCGATGCTCTACTGCATGGTCCTCTACGCCCACCTCGGCGCCTGATCCGAAAAGCCGCCGCGGATGACGAAAGGCTGGTCCTTTTCGATCGACCGCGGCGGCACCTTCACCGACATCGTCGCCAGCGCTCCCGACGGGCGGCTCCACGTCGCCAAGTTGCTTTCGGAAAATCCCGGGCAATATGAGGACGCCGCGGTCGAAGGGATAAGGCGGCTGACCGCGGAGCATGGCGAAGCCCGGCTGGACGCCGTGAAGATGGGGACGACCGTCGCCACCAACGCCTTGCTCGAGCGCAAGGGGGAGAGGCTCGTCCTCGCCATCACCGCGGGCTTCGGCGACGCGCTTCGGATCGGCTACCAGGCCCGGCCCGACATCTTCGCCCGCCGGATCGTCCTGCCCGAGGCGCTTTACGGCCATGTCGTCGAGATCGACGAACGGGTGACGGCGCAAGGCGAGGTCCTTCGCCCGCTCGACCTCGAAGCGGCGCGGTCCTCCCTTATGAGCGCCTATCAGGCGGGATATCGCGCGATCGCGATCGTGCTGATGCACGGCTGGCGCTGGACCGCGCACGAGGCGGCGCTCGCCGCGATCGCCGGGGAGATCGGCTTCACCCAGGTCTCGTCCAGCCATCGGGTCGGGCCGCTGATCAAGCTGGTCGGCCGGGGCGACACGACGGTGGTCGACGCCTATCTCTCGCCGGTGCTTCGGCGCTACGTGGACCGGGTCGTCGCGGCCCTGGGAGGAGGGCCCCGGCTGTTCTTCATGCAATCGTCGGGCGGCCTGACCGACGCGGGCGCCTTCCAGGGCAAGGATGCGATCCTCTCCGGGCCGGCGGGCGGAATCGTCGGAATGGCGAAGACGGCCGCCGAGGCGGGGTTCGACCGGCTGATCGGGTTCGACATGGGCGGCACCTCGACCGACGTATCCCACTACGCCGGAGCCTATGAGCGGACCAGCGAGACGGTGGTGGCGGGAGTCCGGGTCCGGGCGCCGATGCTCGAAATCCATACGGTCGCGGCGGGCGGAGGCTCGGTCTGCCATTATGACGGGGCGCGCTTCCGGGTCGGTCCGGACAGCGCCGGCGCCGTTCCCGGCCCCGCCTGCTATCGGCGCGGCGGGCCGCTCACCATCACCGACTGCAACGTTGTCCTGGGCAAAATCCGGCCCGGGCATTTCCCCCGGATGTTCGGGCCCGGCGGCGACCAGCCGATCGATCCGGCGGCGTCTCGCGCCCTGTGCGAGGCGATCGGCGCCGAGGCCGGAATGTCCGCGGTCGAGGCCGCGGCCGGCTTCGTCCGGATCGCGGTCGACAACATGGCGAGCGCGATCAAGCGGATCTCGATCGCCCGGGGCCATGACGTCACGCGCTACACTTTGGCCTGCTTCGGAGGAGCCGGAGGCCAGCACGCCTGCCTCGTCGCCGACGCGCTCGGAATCGAGCGGGTGATGATCCATCCGCTTGCCGGCGTGCTCAGCGCTTATGGAATGGGGCTGGCCGACATGGTCGAGCTGAGGCAGCGAAGCGTCGGCGGCGAGGCGCTTGAGGATGTGCTGGCGGAGCTGACGGCCGAGGCCGAGGCGGCCCTGAGGGCGCAGGGGGTGGAGGCGGTCGAGCTGAAGCGGCGGGCCGCGCTGAGATATGAGGGCAGCGATTCCAGCCTCGAAGTGGAGGCGGGACCGTTCGATGAGATGCGCGACGCGTTCGAGGAAGCGCACCGGATGCGCTTCGGGTTCGTTTCTCCGGAGACTCCTGTCGTGGTGGAAACGGCGATCGTCGAGGCTTCATCCTCCCCATCGCAAGATGGGGAGGGGGACCATGCGCAGCATGGTGGAGGGGTAGCTGGCGCAGGCCCGTTCCAGCTACCCCTCCACTACCCTTCGGGTGGTCCCCCTCCCCATGCTGCGCATGGGGAGGATATTTACGGCCGCTCCGACCTTTCCCCCGGCGCGATCATTCCCGGCCCCGCCCTCATCATCGACCCCTCCGCCACCACCGTGGTCGAGCCGGGCTGGCGGGCCGAGGTCGACCCGCTCGGCAACCTCATCCTCACCCGCTCCAGCCCCCGCGCCACCGCCCCCGCCATCGGCACCGAGGCCGATCCGGTCATGCTCGAAGTGTTCAACAACCTGTTCATGGCGGTCGCCGAGGAGATGGGAGTCGCGCTCCAGAACACGGCGAGCTCGGTCAACATCAAGGAGCGGCTCGATTTCTCCTGCGCGCTGTTCGACTCGCACGGGGCCCTGATCGCCAATGCGCCGCACATCCCCGTCCACCTGGGCTCGATGGGCGACAGCATCCGGACGATCATCGAGGCCCGCGGGGAGGGGCGGGACGGGCGCGGCATTCGGCCCGGCGACGCCTATGTGCTGAACGCGCCCTATCGGGGCGGCACCCATTTGCCCGACATCACCGTGATCATGCCGGTCTTCGCCGAGGAGTCCGACCCGGCCCCGGCCTGGTACGTCGCCGCTCGCGGCCACCATGCCGATATCGGCGGGATCGCGCCCGGCTCGATGCCGCCCGACAGCCATGTGATCGGCGAGGAGGGCGTGCTGATCGACAATGCCCTGCTGGTCGACGAGGGCCGGTTCCTCGAGGCGGAGATGCGCGAGCTGCTCGCCTCCGGCCCCTGGCCGGCGCGAAAGCCCGACCGCAACATTTCGGACCTCAAGGCCCAGATCGCGGCCTGCGCCCGCGGCTCGGCGGAGATGCGGCGGGTGGCGGCGGAATATGGCCGCGGCGTGGTCGACGCCTACATGGCGCATGTCCAGGCCAATGCCGAGGAGGCGGTCCGGCGGCTGATCGGGCGGCTCGGCGACGGCAGCTTCCGCTATGCGATGGACAATGGCGCCGAGGTCTGCGTGAGCGTCAAGGCCGACCCCGAGACCCGCTCGGCGACGGTCGACTTCACCGGCACCAGCGAGCAGCAGCCCAACAATTTCAACGCGCCTTATTCGATCTGCCGGGCGGCGACGCTCTACGTCTTCCGGACCATGGTCGACGATGCGATCCCGATGAACGACGGCTGCCTCCGGCCGATCACGCTCGTCGTCCCGGACGGCTCGATGCTCAACCCGCATTATCCGGCGGCGGTGGTCGCCGGCAATGTCGAGACCAGCCAGGTCATCACCGACGCCCTGTTCGCCGCCTGCCGCGCGCTTGCGCCGAGCCAGGGGACGATGAACAACTTCACCTTCGGCAACGAGGCGCACCAATATTATGAGACGATCGCGGGCGGCGCCGGCGCCGGGCCCGATTTCGACGGAGCGAGCGCGGTCCAGACCCACATGACCAACTCGCGCCTGACCGATCCCGAAGTGCTCGAGACCCGCTATCCGGTGCTGGTCGAGCGCTTCGCCATCCGGCGGGGCTCCGCCGGGGAGGGGCGGCAGCGGGGCGGCGACGGGGTGGAAAGGCACATCCGCTTCCGGGAGCCGATGCGGGCGAACATCCTCTCCAACCGCCGCGAGGTCGCGCCTCGGGGGATCGAGGGGGGCGGGGACTCGAAGCCTGGGGTGAACCAGGTGATCAGGGCCGACGGAACGGTGGAGACCTTGACCGCGACCGCTTCGGCCGAGATGCGCGCGGGGGATATGTTCGTGATCGAGACTCCTGGGGGCGGAGGGTATGGACGTGCGGAATGACGTGAACACATGACCAATTATTGGGTCCTCGCCGGAATCCTCATCGTCGTCGCCGGCTTCGCGCTTCGGCTGAACCCGATGCTGGTCGTCACCGCCGCCGCGATCGCCACCGGGCTGATCGCGGGGATGGATCTCGCCGAGGTCGTCTCCACCTTCGGCAAAGCGTTCAACGACAACAGGATCATCGCGCTCGTCTGGATCGTTCTCCCGGTGATCGGGCTGCTCGAGCGCTACGGCCTTCAGCAGCGCGCGGCGGCCGTCATCCGCGGCTTCAGAAGCGCCACCGCCGGCCGTCTTCTGATCCTCTACTTGCTCTACCGCCAGATCATCTCGGCGATCGGGCTCCATTCGACCGCCGGCCATCCGCAGACCGTCCGGCCGCTGCTCGCGCCGATGGCGCTGGCCGCGGCCGAGAAGCAGCACGGCGCGCTGGACGAGGAGACTTCGGAGAAGGTGAAGGCCTATTCCGCCGCCACCGACAATGTCGGCCTGTTCTTCGGCGAGGACATCTTCTTCGCCATCGCCTCGATCGTCCTCATCCAGCAGACCCTCGCCACCTACGGGATCGTGCTTGCCCCGATCGAGCTGGGGCTCTGGGCGATCCCCACGGCGATCGCCGCCTTTTTCGTGCACGGAAGCCGGCTGCTCATGCTGGATCGAAGCCTTGGTGCCGGGGGCAGGAAATTGTTCGGGCGGAGCCGGTCGAATCCCACGCCTTCCATTGCGCCCGCGCCGGAAGAGAAGGAAGGCCCTTCGACAGGCTCAGGGCGAACGGGGGGTGATCTGTGATCGCCGTCCATCATCTCTACGCCCTGGCCGGCGCCATGTTCGCCGCCTTCGCGATCCTGAGCGCGCTCGACCGCTCGAACCCGAAGCGCCTCGGCAACGCCGCCTTCTGGGGGCTGATGGCGACGAGCCTGCTCGCGGGAGACGTGATCGGCGATTTCGGCAACGGCCTGCTGGTACTGGGCCTCGCCGCCCTCGCCAGCCTCGGCCTGATCGGCCGCTCGCAGCCGCCGACCAGCTCGGACGAGGAGCGCGAGGCCTTCTCCGCCCGCTACGGCAACAGGCTGTTCCTCCCGGCCCTGATCATACCGGCCGTCGCCTTCATCGGCACCCTCCTCTACACCTACACGCCGCTCAAGGAGTCCGGCCTGTTCGAGGCCAAGCGCGAGACCTACGTGCTGCTCGCGTTCGGAGTGCTCGTCGCGCTGGCGGTGATCTTCGCCTGGCTGAGGCCGCCGGCCGTGGCGCCGCTTCAGGAGGGACGTCGGCTGGTCGATGCGATCGGCTGGGCGATCGTCCTTCCGCAGATGCTCGCCGCCCTCGGAATGGTGTTCGCCGCGGCGGGGGTCGGCACGGTCATCGGCGAGATGACCCGCTCCGTGATCCCGGAAGGCAGCGTCTTCCTCACCGTCGCCGTCTTCGCGATCGGAATGGCCTTGTTCACGATGATCATGGGCAACGCCTTCGCCGCCTTCCCGGTCATGGCCGCGGCGATCGGGGTGCCCTTGCTGATCCAGGCCTATGGCGGCGACCCCGCGGTGGTCGGGGCGATCGGGATGCTGGCCGGCTTTTGCGGGACCTTGATGACTCCGATGGCGGCGAACTTCAACCTCGTGCCCGCGGCGCTTCTGGAGCTGAAGGACAGGAACGGGGTGATCAAGGCCCAGATCGGGACCGCGCTGCCCCTGCTCGCGATCAACATCCTCTTCATCTACTTCCTGGCCTATCGCTGACGCGTCATGCCGGACTTGATCCGGCATCCACCTTCTTTATGGCCGGCCGCGAAAGGTGGACCCCGGATCAAGTCCGGGGTGACGGACCGGACATTGCCCCACACCCTCACCGCGGAAACCGCCGCCCGCTTCGCCGAGATCGCGCTCGGCCACGTCACTCGCGAATATCCGCACAAGCTCGACCATGTCATGGACGGGCCGGAGGATGTGGCGGGGCCGCGCGAGCTCCATCCGATCTTCTTCGGGAGCTTCGACTGGCACAGCTGCGTCCACGGCTGGTGGCTGATGCTGCGCGTCCGGAGGCTCTTCCCAGACCTGCCCGCCGCCCGCCGGATCGAGGCGCTCGCGGAGGAGATGCTCGCCCCGGACAAGGTGGCGGGCGAGCTCGACTATCTGGACCGGGCCTATTCCGGCGGGTTCGAGCGGCCTTATGGCTGGGCCTGGCTGCTCGCGCTCCACGCCGAGGCGCAGCGTCACGGCGACCGCGCCTGGGGGGCGGACCTGGAGCCGCTCGCCCGGGCCTTCGCGGAGCGCTTCCTGATATATCTTCCAAAGCTCACCTACCCGATCCGGGTCGGCACTCATTTCAACACCGCTTTCGCGATGATCCTCGCCTTCGAATGGGCGGAGGCGAATGACGAGCCGCTGGCCGGCCGGATCCGGGAGCGGGCGCGCAGCCTCTACGGCCTGGATCGCGACTGCCAGGCGTGGGAGCCGGGCGGCGACGAATTCCTTTCTCCCGCGCTGACCGAAGCGCTTTGCATGCGGCGAACTCACGGCGAGGACCAGTTCCGCGAATGGTTCGGCTATTTCCTGCCGCGCCTCGCCGCGCGCGAGCCCCGAAGCCTGTTCACTCCCGCCACCGTCTCCGATCGCTCGGACGGCAAGATCGCCCATCTCGATGGACTCAACCTCAGCCGCGCCTGGTGCTGGCGGCAGCTCGCGCCGGCGCTCGAGCCTGGGCTGGCGGAGCTCGCCCAGAGCGCCGCCGACGAGCATCTCGAAGCGAGCCTTTCCCACGTCGCGGGCGACTATATGGGCGAGCATTGGCTCGCCACTTTCGCGTTGCTGGCGCTGGAGGCGCGATGACCAGCTGTGCTATGCACGACCCGAGGGAGACGGGGCATGGGAAGGCAGAGAAAGCTGACGGCCGGCGAAATCGAGCTGGCTCGCACCGCGTTCGACGACAAGATCGAATATGACAAGGTGAGGCTGAGCGACGGGCCGGGCACCAACCCGATGGCCCACATGGCCTTCGCCAAGGGCAATCCGGCGATCACGATCGGCAACACCATCTATTTCAAGAAGCACTTCTGCCCGGATTTCTCGGTCCGCGGGGAGAATGGGACCAGCTTCATGCATGAGATGGCGCACGTCTGGCAGTATCGCACCCTGGGCATGCCGGCCTTCTACATGCGCTACGCCGCCGAGGTCGCCCAGGCCGGCCTGAACCCGGACAAGATGTACGATTATAAGGACGTAACCAACTTCGACGACGCGATGCTGGAAGCGCAGGCGCAGATGGTGGGCCATTATTACAAGGCCAAGGCCGAGGGTAATGCGTCGAAGA
Source organism: Allosphingosinicella sp. (assembly GCA_036386795.1). GTDB lineage: Bacteria > Pseudomonadota > Alphaproteobacteria > Sphingomonadales > Sphingomonadaceae > Allosphingosinicella. The sequence continues at coordinate 3,294 of DASVUZ010000013.1, read as the reverse complement.
CCGCGGAGCTGGCCAAGAAGCTTGCCGGAAGCGGCCTTTTCCGGCTGTAGCGGTCCCGTCCGCTACGGTAGGACCAGGGCCCTTTGGTCCTCGCGGCCCATGGCGAGCAAATAGGGCTCGGCCGCCTGCATCTCCTGGAAGTCCTGCTTGGAGCGCAGGCCGCGCCATCCGATCGCGATCAGGGCCTGGGCGATTGCGCCTCCGAGCGTGTCGCCGGGACCGAGGAGGATGATCCGGTCGGGCGCATATTCCCTGACCGCGACCTGGATGGCGCGCGTGAAATCGTAGGTCTCGAGAATCTGCGCGACGAACGTGTAGCGATGCAGCTCGGCGGAGCTTGTGGCGAAGGGGCGCCAGGCCTGGCCGCGGCCGTCGATCATCGGCACCTTGGGAGCGCCGAACCAGCCGGCCGGGAGCCCGGCCAGGGCGCGCTCCGACGATCCGAGCATCAGCGGCGTATGGAACGGGCCGTGATTGACCAGCCGCATCGGCTCGCGACCCGGAGTCGGCGGCGCTTCGGCGACCAATGCGGCGAGGCCGGCCTCGTTGCCGGCGAAGACCAGCATTCCACCGAGGTCAATCGACAGATGGAGCGCGCATCCGGGCCTCGAGCCGATCGCCGCGGCAAGGCCGGCCAGGGCTTCGCGCAGGCCGGGAAGCTCGCGCCACCGCTCGTCGACGAGGGTCAGGAGGACCTGGCCGCCGGCTTCGCCGGCCTGGCTGTTCTCGCCCATCGCGTCGACGATCCGGAAGCCGTTCTCCGCGCTGACGGCGCCGGCCACCGCGACCGCGGTATACCAGCCCATCGAATTGCCGGTGACGGCGGCGACGTCGAAGCGGCTCCGGTCGACGGCGAGGAAATCGGCGTAGGAGGCGGCGAAGATGAGCGGCGACGCGATGTCCCCCCGGGTGTGAAGCGCGGGGCTGAACCGCTCTGCGCCGTCGAGCTCGGACAAGGTGGGCCGGCCGCGTTCGGCACGGATTCGGTCGAAGCCGGCGATCAGCTCCGCCTTGTCGGAATGGAAGCGCTTCAGATAGCCGAGCTCGGCCTTGCCGTAGGTTCCGCGTCCCGGGCAGACGACGAGCGCGGCTTCCCGCTCAGCCACGCACCATCTCCAGCGCCGCGGCGACGATCGAATCCCGGCTCGGAAGGGTCAGGGTCGCCGCCCGGCCGAGCGGGATGAAGCTGTCCTCGGCGGTGACCCGGCGAGTCTCGATGCCCGGCGCTCGCTCGGCGAACAGGGCCATAAGCGCCTCGCTCTGAGAGCCGGTCCGGCGGCATTCGTCGACGATGAGGACGCGCTCGCATCCGGAGACCGCCTCGATCAGGCCGTCCTCGTTCAGCGGCGCCAGCCAGCGCAGGTCGATCACCCGAAGGTCCAGCTTGTGCTGCTGCTTGAGGATAAGTTCCGCCTGGCGGGAGAGGTAATAGCCGTTGGCGTAGGTGATTATGGCGAGGTCGGTGCCGCTCCCATGAACTCCGAGCTCGCCGAGCCGGATCGGCTTGGCCGAGCCGGGGGACGCGTAGGTCGAGGTCCACAGGGCGTCGCCTTCCTCGTGCAGGTCGCGGGTCATGTAGAGCGCGATCGGCTCGACGAAGACGATCACTCGCTGCTCCTCGAGCGCGAGCCGGACGCATTCGCGGAGCATCTCGACGGCGTCGGCGCCGTTGCTCGGGCAAGCCAGGATCAGGCCCGGAATGTCGCGGAAGACGGCGAGGCTGTTGTCGTTGTGGAAATGGCCGCCGAAGCCCTTCTGGTAGCCGAGGCCGGCGATCCGGATGATCGTCGGGTTGGTGTACTGGCCGTTGGAGAAGAAGCTCAGCGTCGCCGCCTCGCCGCGTATCTGGTCCTCGGCATTGTGGACGTAGGCGAGGAACTGGATCTCGGTGATCGCGAGCAGGCCGTTATGCGCCGCGCCGATGCCGAGGCCCAATATGGTCTGCTCGTCGAGCAGGGTGTCGATCACGCGCGCCGGGCCGAAGCGGTCGCGGAGCTTGGCGGTGACGTTGTAGACCCCGCCCTTGGCTCCGACGTCCTCGCCCGCGACGATGATCTCGGGATGGGTCAGCATCAGGTCGGCCAGGGCCCAGCTCAGCAGCCGGGCCATGTGCTGCGGCTTGTCGATCAGGTTGCGGTCGCGCTCGAACAGGGCGTCGCGCTGCTCGGCCGCTGGGGTGTTGGAGCGGGCCGGGCCGAGCTTCGGCGGAACCAGGCTCGCCATCACCGCCGAGCTGCTGGTCAGCTTGGGTCGGGCGATCGCCTGCTCGGCGATTCGAGCGAGGGTGGCCTCGGTCTCGCCGTAGATATCGAGGATGTCGCGGCCCGAGAGCAGATCCTCCTCGACCAGCAAGGCGGCGCTGTAGAGCAATGGATCGCGCTCCTCGTCGGCCTCGATCTGGGCCTTGGTCAGATAGGTGGCCTGGACGTCGGATCCGGCATGACCGTAGAGCCGGACGCAATCCATGTGGAGGAAGACCGGGCGGCGCTGGGTGCGGGCGATCCGGGCCGCCTGGGAGGCCCCTCGCCAGGCGTCCACCATGTCGAGGCCGCTGCAGCGCAGATATTCGAGCCCCGGCCGGTTTCGGAAGCCCGCCTCGATCCAGCCGCGCGGCGTCCGGGTCGAGATTCCGATGCCATTGTCCTCGCACAGGAAGACGAGCGGCATCGGAGTGCCCTGATAGGCCGCCCATCCGGCGGCGTTGAACGCCCCCTGGGCGGTGGAATGGTTGGCCGAGGCGTCGCCGAAGCTGGCGAGCACGATCGAATCGCGGGCCAGCGGGGTGTCGTCGAGCTTCAGGGTGCGGGCGATTCCGATGCTGAATGCCGCTCCGACGGCCTTGGGCAGGTGCGAGGCGATGGTGCTGGTCTGCGGCGGGATGAACAGCGGCCTGGAGCCGATCACCTTGTGGCGACCGCCGGAGATCGGGTCCTCGGCTGAGGCGGCGAAGCTGAGCAGCATGTCCCAGCAGGGCGTCTGGCCGGGCAGCTTCTTGGAGCGGTGGATCTGGAAGGCGTTCGAGCGGTAGTGAAGGAAGGCCATGTCCCCCAGCCGGAAGGCTTCGGCAACCGCGGCGTTGTTCTCGTGGCCCGAGCTGCCGATCGTATAAAAGCCCTCGCCGCGCGCCTGCAGCCGGCGCGACAGCCGGTCCATCTGCCGGCTCGTGCACTGGCTGTAGAACAATTCGACCACCGCCTCGCGTGCCAGGCCGACGTCGCCCGGCTGAACATCCGTCAGCCGCCGCGGCAGCTTGCCGGCGCTCACTTTGGCGACGAACTTCTCGTGAATGGCTTC
>DASVUZ010000012.1:0-84926 GCA_036386795.1 Allosphingosinicella sp. | reverse complement strand
ACGGGTTCACGGGAACCAACGCCGCGTCGGCCGGCGAGCTCAGGGCCTACCAGAGCGGCAATTCCTGGTTCGTCGAGGGCGATACCGACGGCAATGGCGCCGCGGACTTCGTCATCGAGGTGGTGACTCCGACTCCGCTCGAGGCGGGCCACTTCCTGCTCTAGGCGCTTCCAGCACGGGCCGGGGCGCCGCCGCGCGAACGCGGACGTGGCGTTCGCCTATTGATGCCGGCTAAGCAATTGTATATAGACGATAATTGCGCTCACGCCCGATCGGCGCGGAGCGCATCTTTCGGACTTCCCTTTATCCCTGGCGAGGCGCTTGCGCATGTCCCGTCGGGCTCAACCCCAGTCTTCCGAGGAATGCCAAGTGGGCGTGATTACCGGCACCGCAGGCAATGATTCGCTCAACGGCACCGACGGCCCCGACGCGATCGACGGCAGTTCGGCCGGCGACTGGATCGACGGCGCCGGGGGCGACGATCGGATCAACGGCCGAGCGGGCGACGACATATTGCGGGGCGGCTCCGGCCGCGACTGGCTGACCGGCGCGGGCGGCGACGACGTGATCGACGGCGGCGCCGGCTTTGACGAAATCCAGGGAGACGGCGACTTCAACTTCGACGTCGTCACCGACACGATCGGCCCGGACGGAGGCGCGCCCGACGGCGATATCGGAACGACCGGCAACTTCCGCGGAGCCAATGCCGTCGAGGTCCGAGTCTCGGTTCCCGACCTCGGACCGCCCGGTCCGGTCAGCCTCGTCCTGTTCGCGACCGGAGTCGATTCCGGCGAGGAGGTCGAGGTGCTGCTCAACGGCGTGCTGCTCGGCCTGCTCAATGCGGCGCCGCTGGCCGGCGGACGGAGCGCGACCCTGTTCCAGGTCGACCCCGGGCTGCTCGACCCTGGCGGAAGCAATATCGTCGTCGCCCGCCATACCGACGCGGCGGGCTCGGAAGGCTGGCAGATGCGGCTCGACAAGGTGTCGCTGACCGTCGGCACCTCCGGCAACGACTGGCTGTCGGCGTCGGGCGAGGGATTTCGGGATTCGATCCGCGGCGGCCCGGGCGACGATCATCTTCTGTACGGCGGAGTGATGATCGGCGGCGACGGCAACGACCGGCTGACCAGCGGGCCGGACAGCGCCTTCCTCTACGGCGGCGCCGGCAACGACCTGATCGAAGGCGGCGGCCCCTGGCTGTACGGCGACGACGCCGTCGGCGGCGGCAGCATCCAGTTTATCGACCCGGCATCGATGCCGGCCGGCCACAGCCTCGAGCATTTCTTCGCCTTCGAGACGGTGTGGGGCACGCCGGAAAGCGCCTCGCTGAGGGTCAGGGCGCGCGACACCGACGCCCTTGCCGCCGGGGATCCGCAGCAGGTCGAGCTGTGGTTCAACGGTCATCGCCTCGGATTGCTCAAGCCCGTCCCGGAAGGCGGGAGCGCCGAAACCGTCTTTGCGTTCGACCCGTCGTGGATCGTGTCGGGCGACGACAATCTCGTCCAGATCGTCAATCTCGGCGGGACCGGGCCGGCGATCGAGAGATTCGAGGTGCAATTCCACACTGCCCAGGGCGACGACGAAATCCAGGGCGACGATCAACATCAATTTGCCTATGGCGGCGGCGGCGCCGACCTGATCAACGGGCGCGGCGGCGACGACCGGCTTTACGGGGAAGTCGGCGCTGACGCGCTCTACGGCGGCGACGGCGCCGACCTGATCGAGGGCGGCGAGGGCGACGACCTGCTCGACGGCGGGTCGGGGGCCGATTCCCTGGCCGGCGGCGGCGGCGACGACATCTATTTCGTCGACGATGCCGGAGACACGGTCACCGAGGCTCCGGGCGGGGGGACGGACGAGGTCCGGACCTCGCTTGCGAGCTACAGCCTGCTCGGCAGCCAGGTCGAGAAGCTGGCGGCCAGCTCGAACGTCGCCCACGATTTCCGCGGCGGCGGCGGAGACAATGCCGTCACCGGCGGCGAGGGCAACGACTTCCTTCGGCTGCAGGACGGCGGCGCGGACTCGGGGCTGGGCGGCGGCGGCAATGACGTCTTCCTGTTCGGTGCGGCGCTGACCTCGGCGGACACGATCGACGGCGGCACCGGCACCGACCAGATCGCTATCCAGGGAGATTATGCCGGGGCGGAGGCTTTGACTCTCGGCTCGAACGTCGTCTCGGTCGAGAACGTGGCCATATTGCCCGGCTCGGACACGCGCTTCGGCGATCCGGGGACGAACTTCTACAGCTACGAGATCACCGCCCAGGATATCGCGCTCGCCTCGGGCGTCCAGCTGGTCGTCGACGCCAACCGCCTTCGCCCCGGCGAGGACCTGACCTTCAACGGCTCGGCCGAGAGCGACGGGAGCTTCTTCATCTACGGCGGGAGCGGCACCGACCTCCTGACCGGAGGATCGAGGAACGACGTCTTCATCTTCGGCCACCAGGGCCAGTGGGGGACGGGGGACATCGTCACCGGCGGAGCGGGGGTCGACCAGCTCGCGCTTCGAGGCAATTACACGATCACGTTCGGCGCGAACCAGCTCGTCGGCATCGAGCAGATCGGAATGGTCTCGGCCCAGGACACTCGCTACGGGGCTCTGGGCTCGAGCTACAATTACGACCTGACGATGGTCGATGCCAATGTCGACTCCATCCAGATGACGGTCGATGCCGCTCCGCTCAGGCCCGGCGAAACCCTCACGTTCGACGGCTCGGCCGAGGATGACGGAAGCTTCCGGTTGTTCGGAGGCCGGGGCGACGACACGATCATCGGAAGCCAGAACGGCGACATCCTCGCCGGCAATGGCGGCGCGGACATTCTGACCGGCGGCGCGGGGGGCGATGCGTTCCGCTACGTCGCGACCCTCGATTCCAACTCCGAGGGGTTCGACCAGATCCTCGACTTCACTCCGGGGACCGACTGGATCGACCTGTCGCGCATCGACGCGGACGTCCATTCCGCGGGCAACCAGGCCTTCCGCTGGATCGGCGACAACGCGTTCAGCCGCAACGGTCCGGCCTCGGCCGGCGAGCTCAGCGTCTGGCAGAACTGGAGCGGCAGCTGGATCGTCGAGGGCGACACGGATGGCGACGGAGTCGCCGACTTCGTCCTGGAGGTCATGCTCGTCGGCTCGACCCCGCTCGGGCCGGGCGACTTCCTGCCCTAGCGGCCTTTGCGGATCAGCGGGCCGGGAACCAGCTTTTCGGAGCGGCGCCGCCCGGGTCGGAGAATTCGGGCTGGCCGGCGAGCCGAGCGACGACCTGGGCGAAGGTGCCCTCGACCGCGACCCGGTGGTCGCCGAAATATATGTCGGTGAACGTCCCCGGCGCTGAGCGGACGTGGGTGACCCGGTCGGGATTGATCGCGACCTCGCCGGCTTCGCCGCCCTTCTTCATCACGATCAGCTTCACGATCCGGCGCACTCCTGTCCGGGCACCGGCTTAGCCGACAGGGGTTAACTACGCGTTTGTACGAGCTTGAACGATCGCGCCCTCCCGGCGAACCTTTTTGGCGAGCGACCCCGCCGCACGGACGGGCCGAGCCGGGGATTGAGGGGCAAGAGACGATGACCATGTATGTGTACAGCACCTCCGGGGAGCCGCGCGGCTTCCTGTTCGAAACGACCGTCTTCGGGCTCGACGGAACTCCGCTCGGCCGGGTGGTCGGCTCGCGGGTGCACCGGTTCGACGGAAGCTATGCCGGCGAATGGTTCCACCAGATGGTCGTCGAAAGGCCGACCGCGCGACCGCGCTCGATTCCCCCGGTCGCGGTTCCGGAGTCCCGGCCGCCGGCTCCGATTTCCTATCAGCGGCGCTACGTCGCCGAATATGGCGCCCATGCCGATGCCTTCGATCGGCTTCTCGAGGGCGCGGATTCCTATCAGGTCGCGGCGGAGTAAAGGCAAAAGCCTTTTCCCTTGAGGCCGCTCACCTGCCATGCTGAGCGGCATGAGCCCGGTGCGCATCCTCCACGCCCACTCGACCTTCGGCCGAGGCGGAAAGGAGGCGCGCGCGGTTCGGCTGATGAACGCCTGGGGTTCGGCCGCCGAGCATGTCGTGATCTCCGCCTCTCCGAGCGAGCTCGGCGCCCGCGACGCGATCGACGCCGGAGTGAAGGTCGAGTTTCCCGGCGACGCCCCCGCCCTTACCGGCCTGCCCGGATTGCCGCGCCTGTTCCGGCTGTCGCGCTACATGCGCGGCTTCGACCTGGTGCTCACCTACAATTGGGGCGCGTTCGACGCGGTGATGGCCCGGCACCTGTTCGGCGGGCCGCCGCTCGTCCATCACGAGGACGGCTTCAACGAGGACGAGGCGGGCGAGCTGAAGACCCGGCGCAACCTCTACCGCCGTCTCGGACTCGGCGCCGCCCATCGCCTGGTGGTGCCGTCGGCCCGGCTCGAGGCGATCGCCCGCAAGGCCTGGGCGCAGCCGGCCGGGCGAGTGGTTCGGATCGCCAACGGCATCGACGTTCGCCGCTATGCCGCTGCGCCCGCCGATCCGATTCCGGGGCTGGACGAGCGCCCGGGGGAAGTCGTGATCGGCACCGTCGCCGGCCTTCGCGCGGTCAAGAACCTGCCCAGGCTGGTGCGCGCCTTCGCCGCCATGGCCTCGAAACAGGCTCGGCTGGTGATCGTCGGCGCCGGGCCGGAGAGCGAGCGGATCGACTCCGAGGCGCGCCGCCTCGGAGTCGGCGACCGCCTGGTGATGCCCGGCTTTCTCCCCGACCCGGCCCGATGGATCGGCCGGTTCGACATCTTCGCCCTGTCGTCGGATTCCGAGCAATTCCCGATCTCGCTGGTCGAGGCGATGGCGGCGGGACTGCCGGCGGCGGCGACCGCGGTCGGCGACGTCGCGCAGATGGTCGCCGACGACAACCGGCCGCTTATCGTCGGGCCGGAGGACGAGGCCGCCTTCGCCGCCGCGCTTGACTCCCTGGTCGAGCGTCCCGACTTGCGGCGGGCGATCGGGCGGGCCAACCGGGAGAAGGCCGAGGCGGAATATGACGAGGCCGGGATGATCGCCCGCTATGCCCGGCTCTATGAGGAAGCCATTCGCCGCCCTGGAGCGTTGGCTTACCCATGATATGAATTTTGGCGCTTTTGCCCGAGAGTAGGGGTATAGGCGCTTTCGCTTTTCTGGAGAAACATGTGTTCAAGGGTTTGCAGCCGATCCTCTACGCCGGTCGCGAAGTGTGGCCGCTGGTGGAGGGCGGCAAGGGCGTTTCGGCGACCAACCATGCCAGCTCGGGCGCCTGGGCCGCGGCCGGCGGGATCGGCACCGTTTCCGCGGTGAATGCCGACAGCTACGATCCCGAGGGCAAGATCGTCCCCCAGGTCTATTACGCCTTGACCCGCCGAGAGCGGCATGAGGAGCTGGTCCAATATGCGATCGACGGCGCGGTGGCTCAGGTCCAGCGCGCCTACGACATCGCCGGCGGCCGCGGCGCGATCAACATCAACGTGCTTTGGGAGATGGGCGGCGCCCAGCGAGTCCTCCATGGCGTGCTCGAGCGGACCAAGGGGCTCGTCGCCGGAGTGACCTGCGGCGCCGGCATGCCCTACAAATTGTCCGAGATCGCCGCCTCCTACGGAGTCAGCTACCTCCCGATCATCAGCTCCGGGCGGGCCTTCCGGGCCCTGTGGAAGCGGGCCTATTCGAAAGCGGCCGAATGGCTCGCGGCCGTGGTCTACGAGGATCCCTGGCTGGCCGGCGGCCATAACGGCCTTTCCAACGCCGAGGACCCGCTCAAGCCGCAGGACCCCTATCCGAGGGTCAAGGAGCTGCGCGAGACGATGCGCGAGGGCGGCATTCCCGACAGCGTCCCGATCGTGATGGCGGGCGGAGTCTGGAACCTCAAGGAATGGGAGAATTGGATCGACAATCCGGAGCTCGGCCAGATCGTCTTCCAGTTCGGCACGAGGCCTCTCCTCACCAAGGAGAGCCCGATCCCCGAAGGCTGGAAGCAGCGGCTGATGACGCTCGAGGAAGGCGACATCCTGCTTCACCGCTTCTCCCCCACCGGCTTCTACAGCTCGGCGGTCCGAAACCCCTTCCTCAGGAGCCTCGAGGCTCGCTCGCACCGTCAGATCGCCTTCACCAAGGAGGAGCTGGGCGACCATTGCTTCGAGCTCGACGTCGGAGTCGGCAACAAGAAGAATTACTGGGTGACAAGGGGCGACCTGCTCCACGCGCGCGAATGGTTCGCCCAGGGCTTCACCGAGGCGCTCAAGACGCCCGACGAGACCCTGATCTTCGTCACGCCGGAGGAAAAGGTGCAGATCCGCCGCGACCAGGCCGACTGCATGGGTTGCCTCAGCCAGTGCGCCTTCTCGTCCTGGGCCGACAATGAGAAGAACACGACCGGCCGGCTCGCCGATCCGCGCAGCTTCTGCATCCAGAAGACCCTGCAGGACATCGCCCATGGCGGGCCCGTCGACCAGAATCTGATGTTCGCCGGCCACGCCGCCTTCCGCTTCAAGAGCGACCCCTTCTACTCGAACGGCTTCGTTCCGACGGTGAAGCAGCTGGTCGACCGGATCCTGACCGGGGACTGAGCGGGTCAGGCGACCCGGTCCGGCAGGTCCAGCCCTTCGGCGAAGGCGGCGATATTGGCCAGAACCTTCTCGCCCATCGCGGTGCGGCTCTCGATCGTCGCCGAGCCGAGGTGCGGAAGCAGAACGACGTTCGGCAAGGCGAGAAGCCCCGGATGGACTTCCGGCTCGTTCGCATAGACGTCTAGCCCGGCGCCCGCGATCGCTCCCCGGGCCAGGGCGTCGACCAGCGCCGCCTCGTCGACCAGCGCGCCTCGGGCGGCATTGATCAGCCAGCAGCTGGGCCGCATCAGAGCGAGCCGGCGCCCGTCGATGATATGGTGCGTTTCGGGCCCATAGGGAGCGTTGAGGCTGACCACGTCCATCGCCGCCAGCATCGCTTCGAGATCGGGCCAGAAGCGCGCTTGCGCATCGGCGGCGGGGCTCCGGTTGTGATAGTGGATCTCCATCCCGAACGCCTTCGCCCGGCGAGCCACCGCCCGACCGATCCGGCCCATCCCGACGATTCCGAGCGCCTTGCCGGCCAGGCCGCGGCCGAGGCGGTCGGTCGGCCCCCAGCCATGCCAACGGCCGCCGCGAAGGATCCGCTCGCCCTCGCCGAGGCCTCGCATCGCCATCAGGATCAGCGCCATGACGAGGTCGGCCGTGTCCTCCGTCAGGACTCCGGGCGTGTTGGTGACGGCGATGCCCCGAGCTCGAGCGGCGGCGAGATCGATATTGTCGGTGCCGGCGCCGAAATTGGCGATCAGCTTCAGGCGCGGGCCGGCACTCTCGATCAGGCCGGCGTCGATCCGGTCGGTCACCGCCGGGGCGAGCACCTCGCATCGCGCCATCGCCTCTTGCAGCGCATGGCGGTCCAGCGGCTCGTCGCCCGGGTTGAGCTCGACCTCGAAGCGCTCCGCCAGCTTCGCCTCGACCGGCGCCGGCAGCCTCCGGGTGACGATCACCTTCATATGTCCCGCCTGGGGAAGGGGAGGGGAGCCGTCAAGGCAGATGGCCGTTGAACCCTGTGCCCGCTCCTGCCTAAGAGGCGGCGGAAGGAGGCGAGCGATGGCGAGGAGAGTCATGCTGGCGGCGGTGCTCGCGCTGGGCCTGGCGGTAGGCTCCGCCCAGGCCCAGGACGAGCGCGCGACGCCCTATTGGGCCTCGATCAGCGCCGGCAAGGCGCTGATGCGCACCGGGCCCGGGCGCAACTATCCGGCCACCTGGCTCTACCGCCGCGCCGATCTTCCGATAAGGGTGATCGAGACCTATCCCAACTGGCGCAAGGTCCAGGATCCGGACGGCGCCACCGGCTGGATGCTGCAGCGGCTGCTCAGCGACAGGCGCACGGCGCTCGTCACCGGCGACGCGCCGAGGCCGATGCACCAGGATCCGTCGGAAAGCTCCCCAGTCCGCTATTTCGCGGAGCCTGGGGTGGTCGGGCGAATCTCCAAATGCGCCGGCGGCTGGTGCCGCCTCGAGGTCGGCGGCCGGCAAGGCTATATCCGAAGCCAGAATTTCTGGGGCCTCGACCCCAGCGAATCGCTCGATTAGGAGACCGGGATGAGCGACCTTCGCCTCGAGGATTTCGCGGGACTGGTGGGCGAGCGCTTCGAAGTGCGCGCCGGCGAGGACATCGTCCCGATCGAGCTTCAGGCCGCTCAGCGGGTGCGGGGGCAGTCGGTTCGCGACGGCGATCCGTTCACCCTGATCTGGCTGGGGCCGCTCGAGCCCCAACTGCCGCAGGCGATCTACGAAATCCGCCGCGGCGACGATCTCTACGAGATTTTCATCGTACCGATCAGCCGCGACGAGCAGGGCACCCTCTACGAGGCGGTGTTCAACTAGGATTGGCGGCCGGCCGCCATTCCATCAGGTCGTAGACGCCTTCGTCGGCGACCATCTCGAAGCCGAGGCGCAGGTAGAGCCGCCGGGCGGGATTGTTTTTCTCGACATGGATCGACACTTTCTTGGCCGCGGCGCGGGCAAGTTCGAACGTGTCCTCGAAGATGGCGGCGCCGATGCCGAGACCTCGGCTTTCAGGAAGGAGCGACAGGTCGATGATCCGGATCTGGCTTTCCCATTCCTCGAGATAGAGCCGGCCGACGGCCTCGCCGTTCCGTTCGATGACCAGCCATTCGGCGTCCGGATAATGACGCTGGTAATGCCGGTGCTGCGCGTCGAATTGCTGCGCCAGGAATTGGTGCTGCATCTCGACCGGCCAGCCGGTCGACGCCACCTCCTGGGCTCGAGTCGAAAAATAGACCGAAGCGAGGAACGGCAGGTCGTCCCCGGTTATCGGGCGATAGGACACACCCAGCCTCGCGGCTGCGCGAAGCGGCGGCGGCATCGGCTCAGTTGAAGACGGCTTGGAGGCGCCGGCCCCCGCACGCACTTCCGCAGTCGCTGAAGTAGATCTTCATCTCGCCCGCGACGGCATGGCTGACGTCGTGGATTCGATCTCCGGCGGGAAGCGCCTGCTGCGTCGACTCGAAGACGAGCTCGAATGCGCGGTCGCGCAGCCCGGAGGGACGGAGTCCGGACGACGGCAAGGGCCTGACCTCGGACAGGCGCGCGGTGCTGCCGCCGAAGCTGAACTCGGCGCCGACCTGGCGACTCCATTCGTCGAATCCGGCATGGGGCAGCGACGTGAACTGCCGGTCCCACCAGCTGTCCTTCGCGCCCGGTTTGCGAGTCCAGCTGAGCTGAAGGGCCGGCGCCGCGAGAGCCCCCACTGCTGCGACGCCGAAACCCAGTCCCGCCAGCACCTTGCGGCGAGACAAGCGGGATGAAGTCTCCCTGATCATTTTAAGGGGCCCCCCAGTGAAGTGTTAATTGCGAGGCGGGTACACGCCTTGCAGGGCGATGACGAAGTTCATCGTCAAATAGGGCATCATGTTGTTGTGGGGCAGGCTGCCGCCGGCGACCGTCAGCGATTCCAGGGCCATGGACTTGAGGGGTCCCGGCGGGTCGGCCTTATAGGAAAGGCCGAGGAACGAGCGGGCGAGCACGGTCTGCGAGGCCGGGTTGCTCGTGCTCGCGTTCGAGTTGCTGCCTTGCAGGCTGTGATTGTGCACGGGCATCTCGGTCTGGAGCAGCGTTACCGTCTCCGAGCCGCCCATCTCACCGAGAAAGCGCTGCGACAGGCCCTGTCCCTGGCCGGTATGCATGACCCCGTCGCCCTGGGCGTTGGGCAGCGCGAAGGTGCTCTTGCCGTCGCCGCCGTAGAAGGTGCCGAGCAGCGAGAAAAGCGCCGTGTTCTGCGAAATCGGCATCAACTGCCCGTCGCAAAAGGCCCAGCCCTTGGGCGCGAAGTTGAAGGGGACGATACGGACTTCTGCGACGAAAGGATCCACCGCGGCTCTCCTGATTAATTCGGGCTCGGAAACAATCCGAACAGCGAAATGATGTAGTTCATGCACAGGTAAGGGTGCATGTTGTCGTGCGGCTGGCTGCCGCCGGCGGGACCGATCGTCTGGGCGTTGGCCGGCTGATTGGCGATAGCCGGGCGGTAGACCTGGATGGTGGAGCCGGACCCGAAGACGTTGCCCTCGGGAGTGATCGCTGCGCCGGGATCCGTCGACGCCAGGAAGGCATGGTTGTGCACCGGCATCTGCTGGGTCGTCAGAGTCACCGATTCGACGCCGCTCATCTCACCGAGGATGTAGTTGCCCGACAGGCCGGGGCCCTGGCCCTGGTGGATCGGGAAACGCGACTGGATGTTGGGGAGCGCGAAAGTTTCCTGGCCGTCGCCGCCGTAGGTGGTCCCGAGGACCACGAACAAGGCGTCGTTTTCAGAGATCGGGAGCAGCTGGCCGCTACAAAATGCCCAGCCCGCCGGGGCGAAGTTGCCCGCGAATATCCTGATTTCCCCCATATATGGCTGCGGCATCGATCACCCCCTCAATTCGGCGACGGGAAAATGCCGATCAGCGCGATGCAATAATTGATCACGATGAAAGGCGACATGTTTTGGTGGGGCTGGCTGCCGCCGGCGTTGGTCACCGACGACGGCTGAAGCGCGACCAGCGCGGTCGCGGCGCGATAGCCGTTGTTGAAGCCGCCCAGATAATTGGAGGTCATCACTCCATTGTCGGCGACGGCCGTCGAGGCATTCACCTGGTGAATGTGCGCCGGCATCTGCGCGACGGAAAGGGTGACGGCTTCCGAGCCGGCCTTCTCGCCGAGAATGTGACCTGAGCCTTCATGCAGCGGGAGGCGTCCGCGCAGATCGGGCAGCGCGAAATTCGTCTGCCCGTTGCCGCCGTAGGTCGTCCCCAGCAGCGAGAAGAGCGCCTGATTCTGATTGATCGGCAACAGCTGGCCGTTGCACAGGGCCCACCCCTTAGGCGCATGGCCAAAGGCGAACATCCGAATCTCGGATAGAAAAGCATCGCTCATTCAACGTCCCCCCTAGCGGCAAGGGATACATGAATTTGGACGGTCATCAACCGTTTCGGACCAATTATTTTTCCGCTCTTAGCGTTGTTTTAGCTAATTTCTTTTGGCGAAAACCAAGGAGAACGGTTGAGATTCCGGCCTCGTCTTGCCAATTCGGAGTATGTCCGATTCTCCGCCGCCGCCGCTGTCGCGGCTCGCTCCCGCCGCGCTTTTTCTCGATTTCGACGGGACCCTGGTGGAGCTCGCCGAAGCGCCCGATGCGATCGAGATACCGGCCGGATTGAAGCCGCTCCTCGATCGCCTCGCGGCCCGGCTCGAAGGACGACTCGCCATCGTCAGCGGCCGGGCCGTCGGCGATTTGCAGCGCCATCTCGGCTCAGCCGCGATAATGCTTTCCGGTTCGCACGGCGCCGAGCTCCGCTATCCGGACGGCCGCGGCGTGCCGGTGGTCGCTCCGCCGGGGCTGAGCGATGCCCGCGACGAGATCCGGCGCTTCGCGGCCGGCGACGCGGGCCTGCTCGTCGAGGACAAGCCCGCCGGAGTCGCGCTCCACTACCGGCGAGCCCCGGACCGGGAAGCCGAAGCCACCGCCTTTCTCGAAGCTCTCGCCGGCCGATCCGGACTGGCGCTCCAGCGCGGCAAGATGGTGGCCGAGCTCCGGCCGCCGGGAAGCGACAAGGGCGCCGCGTTGCGGCAGCTCATGGCGGAACCACCCTTTGCGGGCGCGCGTCCTGTCTTCGTGGGCGACGATCTGACGGACGAGGATGCGTTCAGCGCTGCAGCCGGGCTGGGCGGCGGCGGAGTGCTGGTCGGCGCGCCGCGCGCAACCGCCGCTTCCTGGCGCCTGGCCGACGTCGCCGCGGTGACTGGCTGGCTGGAGGCGGCTTCGAATGGCTGACCTTTCGCTTTGGCCGATCGGCAACTGCCAGGTCAGCGCACTCGTCGACCGCGAGGCCGGCTTCGTCTGGGGCTGCGCTCCGCGGGTCGACGGCGACCCGCTCTTCTGCTCGCTGCTCGAGCCGAAGGGCCAAAGCGGCCTTCCGCGGGGAGAGTGGCGAATTTCCGTCGAGAACCAGGTCTCGGCCGAGCAGAGCTACCTCAGGAACACTCCGATCCTGACCACCCGGCTGACCGACTCGGACGGGGCCGTCGCCGAGGTGTTCGACTTCTGCCCGCGGTTCGAGCGGTCGGGACGGATGTACCGGCCGGTCGCCTTCGCTCGAATCGTCCGGCCGCTCCAGGGCGCTCCGCGCGTTCGGATCGCGCTCAATCCGACGACCGGCTGGGGGGCGCGCGACGCGGAGCGGACCAGCGGCACCAACCACATACGCTACCTGGTCAAGCCACAGCCGCTTCGGCTCACCACGGACGCTCCGGTCGGCCACCTGCTCGAGGGACGAAGCTTCCGGCTCGAGCGCAACCAGCATTTCTTCCTCGGTCCCGACGAGCCGTTCGTCGGCCATGTCGGCCAGACGCTGGCGGCGATGCTTCACCAGACCGCGGACGAGTGGCGCGCCTGGGTGCGGGGGCTGGCGATACCTCTTGAATGGCAGCGAACCGTCATCCGCGCCGCGATCGCTCTCAAGCTGTGTCAGCACGAGGAGACCGGAGCGATCGTCGCCGCGCTCACCACGTCGATCCCGGAAGCGCCGGGCAGCGGGCGCAACTGGGACTATCGCTACTGCTGGATCCGCGACGCTTATTATACGGTCCAGGCGCTGAACCGGCTCGGAGCCCTCGACGTGCTCGAAAATTATCTCGGCTACCTCAGGAACATCGTCGACGAGGCCAAGGGCGGGCACATCCAGCCGCTCTACGCCGTGTCGGGCGAAGCGAAGCTCGACGAGGGCGAGGCGGAAGGGCTGGCCGGCTATCGCGGGATGGGCCCGGTGCGGGTCGGCAACGCCGCCTTCGTCCAGGTCCAGCACGACGCCTACGGTCAGATCGTGCTGTCGAACGTCCAGGCTTTCATCGACGAAAGGCTGTTCCGAAAGGCGACCGAGCCCGACTTCCACGCGCTCGAGCGGGTCGGCGAGCGGGCCTGGGAAGTGCACGACCAGCCCGACGCCGGCCTGTGGGAATATCGCACCCGCACCGCAGTCCACACCTACAGCTCGGTGATGAGCTGGGCCGCCTGCGACCGGCTCGCCAATGCCGCCGAGGTGCTCGGCCTCGACGACCGGGCGACCTTGTGGCGGGACCGGGCGGCGGCGATCCGCAAGCGGATCGAGGAAGCCGCGTGGCACGCGCCTGGCGACCGTTTCGCCGCCAGCTTCGGCGGCGACGAGCTCGACGCCAGCCTTCTCCAGCTGGTCGACATGCGCTTCCTGGAGCCGAACGACCCGCGCTTCCTCGCAACGTTCGAGGCGGTCGAGAAGGGCCTGAGGCGGGGCGAGCACATGCTCCGCTACGCCGCCGAGGACGATTTCGGCCTGCCCGAGACGGCGTTCAACTTCTGCACCTTCTGGCTGATCGAGGCGCTCCACCTCGTCGGCCGCGAGCCGGAGGCGCGCGAGCTTTACGAGCATATGCTCGAGCGGCTGACTCCGGCCGGATTGCTCTCGGAGGACAGCGACTTCGCCACCGGCGAGCTGTGGGGGAACTACCCGCAAACCTATTCGCTCGTCGGCCTGATCAATTGCGCCGTGCTTCTGTCGAGGCCATGGAGCGCGGTGCGGTGAGCCTGTCCGTTCGGCCTGAGCTTGTCGAAGGCCTTTGCTTGGCGGCTGTGAGGAAAGGAAGCTCTTCGACAGGTTCAGGGCGAGCGGAGGGGTTTTCGCTAGCAGCCTTCCCGTCTAGCGAGCCGAGATGAGCCGTCTGATCGTCATCTCCAACCGGGTCTCGGCGCCGCGCGCCGACAGCGCCACCGGAGCGCAGGGCGGCCTCGCCGTCGCCCTCGCCGCGGCCCTTCGCGACCATCGCGGCTTGTGGTTCGGCTGGTCGGGCGAGACGGCCGACGAATTCACCGGCCATATCGACCTTCAGCGCCACGGCGGAGTCACCACCGCCACGATCGACCTGGAGGAGCAGGACGTCGACGAATATTATAACGGCTACGCCAACCGAACCTTGTGGCCGCTCTTCCACTACCGGATCGACCTCGCCGAATATGACCGCAGCTTCGCCGGCGGCTACGAGCGGGTGAACGAGCGCTTCGCCGAAACGGTGGCTCCGCTGATCGAGCCGGACGACCTGATATGGGTCCACGACTACCACCTGATACCGCTCGGCCAGCAGCTGCGCGACCGGGGCCTGAAGAACCGGATCGGCTTCTTCCTCCACATTCCCTGGCCGCCGGCGCGGCTGATGGTGTCGCTGCCCTTCCACGAAGGGCTGGTGCTCTCGATGCTGGCCTACGACGTGATCGGCTTCCAGACCGAGGAATGGCTCGAAAGCTTCCGCCATTATGTCGAGCGCGAGCTCGGCGGCCATTGCGACGAGGACGGCACCATCCATGTCGGCGAGCGCTCGGTCCATGCCGGCGCCTATCCGATCGGGATCGATTATGACGCGTTCGCCGACGCGGCCGCCAGCCCCCAGGCGAAGGCGGCGTTCGAAAGGATGCGGGTCAGCGCGGCGGGACGGCGAACGATCATCGGAGTCGACCGGCTCGATTATTCGAAGGGCCTGGAGGAGCGCTTTCTCGGCTATCGCCGCTTCCTCGAGGATCATGAGGAGTGCCAGGGCAAGGTCTTCCTGCTGCAGATCGCGCCGCCCTCGCGCGGCGAGGTCGCGACCTACGAGGTGATTCGCGAGCGGCTCGACGAATTGTCCGGGCGGATCAACGGCGAGTTCGCCGAGGTCGACTGGGTTCCGCTTCGCTACGTCAACCAGGGCTACAGCCGCGAGGACCTGGCGGGTTTCTACCGAGCCGCGGAAATCGGCCTGATCACTCCGCTCAGGGACGGAATGAATCTCGTTGCCAAGGAATATGTCGCGGCCCAGGATCCCGAGGATCCGGGCGTTCTCATCCTTTCGCGCTTCGCGGGCGCAGCGCTTCAGCTGACCGACGCGATCCTGGTCAATCCTTATTCCAAGGAAGAGATATCGGACGCCATCCTACAGGCGCTCGAAATGCCGAAGGAGGAGAGGGTGCGGCGCTGGCGGGCGCTCAACGAAAGCGTCCGGACGGAGGACGTGCTGGCCTGGCGCAGGGGCTTCGTGAGCGCTCTGGAGGAAACCGGCTCAGAAGCGCCCAAGGCATGATCCGGGAAAGGTGAAGCCCCTCCGGCCGGGCTGGGCCGAAGGGGCTTCTCCAGAA
This sequence comes from Allosphingosinicella sp., assembly GCA_036386795.1. Lineage (GTDB taxonomy): Bacteria > Pseudomonadota > Alphaproteobacteria > Sphingomonadales > Sphingomonadaceae > Allosphingosinicella. Next base: position 69,730 of record DASVUZ010000012.1, on the reverse strand, counting down.
AATGCATCGTCCCGAGGGACGAGCCGTTCCTAGTGGTTGTGGCCGACGTGCATGTCCGGCAGCCAGGTGACGTGGGTGATGACCTTCGTGCCGTTGCCGAGGTCGCGCTCGAACTTGTTCCAGTGGCCCTGCTTGTCGGTGCCGATCACCCGGCCCCAGTCCCGCATCGTGTTGCCGATGGCGAGGGCGGGCGGAGCGGCCGACGAACCCGGCAGGTTGGAAGCGCTGTGGGTGTGGCTGTAGATCGTCGCCAGCTGGTTGTAGTCGTGCGTGTCGGGATGCTCGTTGCCCGCCGGCCAGCTGGTATATTCCATGCAGGAATTGGTGGCGTCGGTGTTGAAGTCCTCGTCCTGGTGGGCGAGGCCGTAATCGTGGCCGATCTCCTGGCACATGACCGCGGCGCGCCACGCCGGGGTATTGTACTGCGCCTGGGCGTAATAGGTGTCGTTCATCTTCGACGTGCCCTGGGAGATGTGGCCGTCGGCGGCCAGCCAGATCGAGGCGATTCCGAGCCAGCCCGTCTGGCCGTAGGCGTAGTTGCAGACTTCGATGCGGCCGGGCTTGGGGCCACAGGTGCTGCGGGTCGTCTGGCCGGCCGTCAGCGAGCTCTGGATGTAGGTGGAGCGGTTCCAGTCGGTGACGGCGGTGCTGAGGTAGCTGTCCCACGTGGTGGTGACGTTGTCGCCGACCGGCGGGCTGATCTGAGTCGTCGTGCGCTTCCAGTGGTAGTTGTTCCAGCTGTGAACGGCGAGCACGGGAGTCGCCAGAAGGCTCGCGGCCGTCGCGAAGGCGGCGGTTTTCAAAATTGTCGACCTGCTACGCCAGCTTCCTTTAATATGATGCATGACAATCCCCTATTTTGCGTACAGTTTCACAGAGGAAAGTGGAATTTGCCGCCGCTGACCACGGAAAGCAGAACTACGCATCCCTCCGTCGTCCCCTCTATTTGAGCGGACCAGAAAGGCGATGACAGGAGTCGCCGCCAATTCAGCATAAGCATGATCGGGCGTTAAGACGCAAGTGGCTGATTTTTAGGAAAAGTACGAGGTTCGAGGGGCAAAAAGTGGGCCTGGAGAGAGGCGATCCTCCCACTTCCTGTTTACTTCGTCCCCGACAGGAATTTGGTCCGAATCCGATCAATCAGGAACGGCGATAAGGGTCGGCGGTCGAGACGTCGGCGCGCGGGCAGCCGGGGCGAAGCCTTATGCGCTCCGATACTGTGGCTCGAACCGGATCTATTAGGAGCCGAGCCCTGGCTGGCACGAAAAACCCCTCCGGCCCGGGCTGGGGCCGGAGGGGTCCTTCGGTAACCTCCGCCGGAAGGCGGCGGAACCTTAGTGGTTGTGGCCGACGTGCGCTTCCATCGTCCAGGTGACGTGGGTGATCACCTTCTGGCCGTTGCCGAGGTCGCGCTCGAACTTGTTCGGGTGGCCCTGCTTGTCGGTGCCGATCACCCGGCCCCAATCCTTGATCGTGTTGCCGACCGCGAACTGGGACGGAACCGCCTTCATGGCCGCGGCCGTAGCGGCCGATTCCGTGTGGTTGTAGATCGACAGCAGCTGATCGTAATCGTGCGCATCCGGATGCTCGTTGCCGGCCGGAACGCTCGTATATTCCATGCAGCTGTTGGTCGCGTCGGTCGAGAAGTCCTCGTCCTGGTGGGCGAGGCCGTAATCGTGGCCGATCTCCTGGCAGGTCACGGCGGCGCGCCACGCCGGCGTGTTGTACTGCGCCATCGCGTAATAGGTGTCGTTGAGCTTCGTCGTGCCCTGGCTGATGTGGCCGTTCGAAAGCCAGATCGAGGCGAGCCCGAGCCAGCCGTTCTGGCCGTAGGCGGCGTTGCAGACGAGGATCTTGCCCGCGATCGGCTTGCAGGTCCGGCCGTTGCCGGACGACTTGCTGTAGGGGCTCTCGATGACCGTTGAGCGGTTCCAGTCGGCGACCGCGGTCGTGACGTAGCTCGTCCACGTCGATGTGACGATGTCGACGACGGGCGGGCTGATCTGCGTCGACGTGCGCACCCAGTGATAGTTGTTCCAGCTGTGGCTGGCGACGACGGGCGTCGCGAGCAGACCGGCGGCGCCGGCGAAAGCGGCAATCTTCAAAATCGTCGACTTGCTACGCCAGGTTCCCTTGTTATGATGCATGACAATCCCCTCGTTTTAGGACCAGTTTGGTTGAGGAAAGTGGAATTTGCCGCCGTTGACCACGGAAAGCAGAACTACGCCCCCCTCCAAAGCGCCGCTCTATTTGAGCAGGCGCGATAACGGCCGCGGAGTCGCGGCCGATTCCAGGATCAAACACAATTGGACGGGATCATGCAAGTGTTTGATGACGGTTTATTTTTCGGAAACTACTAGGTTCGGAAGGGCGGCGGCGAGGGCCGCAGAGAGCAGCGGGCGCGCTTCGCTCTATACTTGCGGTTAACCATGAATTTGGTCCGAAACCGATCTAACTTCCGAACCGGGCCCGGATCGAGCGGGTTAATCCGAACCGGATCAAATCAAAGCTCGAACAGTGGAAGATTTGGACTGTTCGGACGTCGGTTCTGCGCTAGCTTCGCCGCCATGAGGGGCATGGCCGGCAGGATCGGACGACTGGGCTCGGCCGCGCCGCTGCTGGTGCTCGTCCTCCTCGTCAGGCTTCTGGTTCCATCCGGCTACATGATCGGCCCCGACCCGTCCGGCCGGCCCGGCCTCGTCCTCTGCGGCGCGGTCGCCGCGAAGCCGGCCGAGCGGCCGGCTCATCACGGCCATGAACGCCATTCCGACCCGTCGCCGGGCGAAGCCGCCGAGCTCCCTTGCCCTTATGCGGCGCTCTCGGCCCCGCCGCTGCCACCGGCGCCTCCGAGGCTCGCAGAGCCGGAACAGGGGCCCCGGCCGGCCCCGGCCGCGGGCCTCGCCCGAGGCCTGGCCCGTCCGTCCCCGGCCGCGCCGCCACCGCCCTCGACGGGTCCGCCGCCGCCGGCCTGATCCCGCTTTTCCCCGCGAGACGGACAGGACAACCGACATGACCGCGATTCTGCGCGCGCCCGCGGCGGCGCGATTATTGCTGATGGGCTGCGCAGCGGCCCTACCCGCCCCGGCCCTTGCCGGGCACGAAGCCGACATCGTCGTCACCGGGCAGAAGACGCTCGGCCCGGCCACGGTCGAGAGCGTCGACGCCGAGCGACTGGAGGAGACGACCGCCGTCATCACTCCGGAGGACAGCCTTCGCTATTTGCCCAGCCTGTTCGTGCGCAAGCGCCACGTCGGCGACACCCAGTCGCCGCTCGCGACCCGCACCTCCGGCGTGGGCGCGAGCGCGCGCAGCCTGATCTATGCCGACGGGCTCCTGCTCTCGGCCCTGATCGGCAACAACAACAGCAGCGCCTCGCCGCGCTGGGGAATGGTCTCTCCCGAGGAGATCGAGCGGGTCGACGTGATCTACGGCCCATTCTCCGCGGCCTATCCGGGCAATTCGATGGGCGCGGTGGTCAACATCACCACGCGCCTCCCCGGCAAGAGCGAGGGCTCGCTCAGCGCCGCGACCAGCGTCCAGGATTTCGACCAATATGCGACGAGCGGAGTGTTCACGGCGCGGCAGCTGGGCGGGACCGCGGGCGGCCGGATCGGAGACTTCGCCTGGTTCGCCGGCGCCAGCCGGGTCGACAGCCGAAGCCATCCGCTCGCCTACGTCACCGTGGCCCGGCCGGCCGCGACGGGCAGCGCCGGCACTCCCGTCACGGGCGCTTTCCCGGACGTCAACCGGACCGGCGCTCCGATCTTCGTGATCGGCGCCGGCGGCCTCGAGGACCATGTCCAGGACAATCTCAAGCTGAAGCTGGCCTGGCAGCCTTCGCCCGGCCTTCGGCTTACCTATCGCGGCGGCCTGTTCCTCAACGACACCGAAGCGGAGGCCCGGACCTATCTCAGCGGCAATCTCTACGCCGGCACGCTCAACATTCTCGGGCGAACGGTCAACGTCCCGGCCAGCGCCTTTTCCAACCAGGTCTACACCCTGGACGAGCGGCACTGGATGCATGGCCTGACCGCCGAGGGCGAGGCCGCCGGCCTGGACTGGCGCGCGGTGGCGAGCCTCTACCGGTTCGACCGGAGCGAGCAGCGCATTCCGTCGGCCGCTCTTCCGGCGGCCGCCGCCGGTGGCGCGGGCTCGATCCTGAGGATGGACGGGACCGGCTGGCGCACCCTCGATCTCGAGTTGCGCCGCCGAGGGCTTCGCGGAGGCGCGCATTATGACGGCTTCCGGCTCAACAGCCGGCGCTTCGCCACCGCCGACTGGCGGGAAGGCGCGGCCGGAGCCCTCAACCAGCTTGCGCAGGGGCGCACCCGAACCCTCGCTTTGTGGGCGGAGGACGAGATCGGCCTCGCCAACTCGCTGCGGCTTACGCTTGGCGCCCGCTACGAATGGTGGCGGGCCCATGGCGGGCGCAATTTCTCGCTCGCTCCGGCGCTCGACGTCGCCCAGCCGGGGCGCTCGGCGCGGGGCCTGTCGCCCAAGGCGAGCCTTCGCTGGCTGCCGGCGCAGGGGTGGAGCGTCAGCCTGTCGGCGGGCCAGGCCTATCGCTTCCCGACCGTCTCCGAACTCTACCAGGCGATCGCCACCGGGCCGAGCCTCACCGTGCCCGATCCCAACCTCAGGCCCGAGCGGGCGCGCTCGGCGGAGCTGGCGGCGATGTGGACCAACCGGCAGGGGCACGTCCGCCTGTCCTTCTTCCACGAATCGATCCGCGACGCTCTGATCTCCCAGACGGCGCCGCTGATGCCGGGGTCCGGGACTTTGTTCAGCTACGTCCAGAACGTCGATCGAGTGCGCACCAGTGGGGTCGAGCTGGCCTTCGAGCGGCGCGGGCTGGTGATGCCGAGTCTGGACCTGTCCGGGAGCGTCACTCTGGCGAGGCCGAAAGTGGTCGAGGATCCCGCCTTCCCGGCCGCCGAGGGCAAGGACATCCCGCAGGTGCCGCGCCGGCGCGCCACCCTCGTTCTCACCTGGCACGCGACCGAAGCGGCGAGCCTGACCCTCGCCGGCCGCTATTCCAGCCGGTCGTTCGGGACCATCGACAATAGCGACCTCGTCACACACACCTACCAGGGGTTCGAGGGCTTCCTGGTCGCCGACGCCCGCGCCAATCTGCGGATCGGCAAGCACTGGAACGCGGCCGTCGGGGTCGAGAATCTCACCAAGGACAAATATTTCCTCTTCCACCCCTTTCCGCAGAGGAGCTTCACCGCCGAGCTGACCTACCGCTGGTGACAAATCGGTGTCAGACAAGTCCCGTCATTTTTTCGGCGGGGCGCGGATGATGGAGAAAGCGAGGCGAGCGGCCGGCAGGCTGGCGACCGCGATGCTGGCGGCAGCCCTTCTCGCCGCCTGCAATCCGCTCGCTCGACCGTCGCTGAACGCTTACCGGCCGCTCGAAACGCCAGGCCTGCCGGCGGCCCCCAAGGGGCAGCTCACGGCGCGCTTCGCGGGCACCTCGACCCTGCTTCTCAGCGACGGCACCGACGCGATCCTGATCGACGGCTTCTTTTCGCGGCCGTCGCTGTTGCCGATGGTGCTGACGCCGCTGCGCACCGACATGGGAAGGGTCGAGGACGCATTGCGCGAGCTCGGCCTCGACAAGGCGCAGCCGCACCGCCCAACGGTCCGAGCCCTGTTCGTCGCCCACGCCCATCACGATCATGCGATGGATTCGGCGCGAGTGGCGGAGCTCCTCGAAGCCCCGCTCGTCGCTTCGAAGTCCACGGCCATCGTCCTTCGAGACCAGGGGTTCAAGGGAGTCCTGAAAGAGCCCGCCGGCGCCGCGCCCGTCGGCTATGGCCGGTTCAAGGTCGCGGTAATCGAGACTCCGCACGCCCCCAAGGATTTCAAGCCGCTTCGGGGCGAGGTGACCAGGTCGCTTCGCCGGACCCGGTTCATGTGGGACTATAAGGCGAGCAGGAGCCACGCTTATTACGTCGAGCACGAACCTTCGGGACGGCGCATCCTGATCGTGCCCAGCGCGGGCTTCGAGCGGCAGGGGGACAATCCATTCGCGGGACTCGAAGCCGATGCCGTTTTCCTTTCGGTCGCCAAGGTCGGCCTGATGAAGGTCGCGTGCGGCCAGGAATATTGGTCCCGGACGGTCAAGGCCACAGCCGCGGGCCTGGTCATCGCGATTCACTGGGACGACATCCGCCGACCGCTCGACCGGCCGGTCAAGACCATCCCGCGGCTGCAGGACGATTTTCATCGGGGGATGAGGATCCTCATGCCGCTGGCGCTTCGCGACGGGGTCCAGCTGCGCTTGCCGAAGCTCTACGAACCGATCGGCCTCGACCGCCTCCCGCCACGGCAAGCGGCGACCGCGCAGGTCATGCCGCGGCCGGTCTGCCCGCCCCGCAAGGCCGGATAGTTTTCGGGTGCGGGCGGCCGCTTCAGGACATATTGGGCCGCCGATGGACCTCACCCATCTCGAAACTCCCGCTTTGGTGGTCGACCGCGCGCGCCTCGAGCGCAATATCGGGCGGATGCGGGACCGGCTCGCCGGGCTCGGAGTTCCGCTTCGGCCGCACGTCAAGACCGCCAAGTCGGTCGACGTCGTCCGGCTGGCGGTCGAGGGACAGCCGGGCGGGATCACCGTCTCGACCCTGAAGGAGGCGGAGCATTTCCTCGGCCACGGCTTCGCCGACATCCTCTACGCCGTCGGAATCGTCCCCTCGAAGCTGCCCCATGTGGCGGGGCTGCAGCGGCGCGGGGCCGACGTCACGATCATCCTCGACAGCGTCGAGATGGCGGAGGCCGCGGCCCGGGAGGCGGAGGCGCTCGGCACGGTCTTCCCGGTGCTGATCGAGGTGGACTCGGACGGCGGGCGAGCGGGCGTGGCGGCCGACGATCCGCGGCTCGTCGAGATCGGCCGAATCCTGAACGTGGCGCCGGGCACCGAGCTTCGCGGAGTGATGACCCATGCCGGCCTATCCTACGATTGCCGGTCGCCGGAGGCGCTCCGAGCCCATTCGGAGCAGGAGCGATCGAGGGCCGTCGCGGCCGCCGAGGCCCTGCGCTCGGCGGGCCTGCCGGCGCCGGTCGTCAGCGTCGGATCGACTCCCGGCGCCTTGTTCGCCGAGCGGCTCGACGGAGTCACCGAGGTTCGCGCGGGCGTCTACATGTTCATGGACCTGGTCATGGCGGACCTCGGCGTGTGCTCGGAAGAGGAGGTTGCGCTGTCCGTCCTCGCCACCGTCATCGGCCACCGCCGCGACCTCGGCTATCTGCTGGTCGACGCGGGGGGCCTCGCTTTGTCCAAGGATTCGGGGCCGGCGCGCGGCAAGCCGAGCTACGGCAGCCTGTGGGACTCCGCGACGGGGATGCCCCTCGGGCTCGCCATCGCCTCGACCAACCAGGAGCATGGGCTGGTCCCGGCCGGGGAAGGGGATTTCGCCCGCCTGCCGATCGGAAGCCAGGTCCGCATCGCTCCCAATCACGCCTGCATGACCGCCGCGGCTCATGAACGCTACCACGTGGTGGACGGCGGGATGGAGGTGCTGAAGGTCTGGGAGCGGTGCAACGGCTGGTAGGGTCGGTAAACGATCTTCGGATCCATTCACCTCGAACATGACCTCGCTCCCCCTTTTCAGCGCGGTCGTCCTTTTCGGAGAGAAGCTTAAGGCGTTGATCGTGGCCTAGGCTGGAGGCCGTCGCTCCGTCAGTCCACCAGCTCCACCGCCATCGCCGTCGCTTCGCCGCCGCCGATGCAGAGGGTGGCGAGACCGCGCTTCTGGCCGTGGGTTTCCAGGGCCGAGAGCAGGGTCGCCAGCAGCCGGGCGCCTGAGGCGCCGATCGGGTGGCCGAGGGCGGTGGCTCCGCCATGGACGTTGAGCGCCTCGCGGGGAATTCCGAGGTCGCGCATGGCGATCATGGCGACGCAGGCGAAGGCTTCGTTGACCTCATACAGATCGACGTCGCCGACGCTCCAGCCGGCCTTGTCGAGCGCCTTGCGCACCGCCGGGACCGGCGCCGTGGTGAACAGGTTCGGGGCCTGGGCGTGGGCGGCGTGGGCGACGATCCGGGCGACGGGCTTCACCCCGAGCCGGTCGGCAACGCTCTGCCGGGTGATGACGAGCGCAGCGGCTCCGTCCGAGATCGAGGATGCGTTGGCGGCGGTGATGGTGCCGTCCTTGGCGAAGGCGGGCTTGAGGCCGGGGATCTTCTCGGGGTTCGACTTGCCGGGCTGCTCGTCGACGGCGACGACGTCCTCGCCCTTTCGGCTCTTGACGGTGACCGGGACGATCTCCCGCTCGAAGGCGCCCGATTTGATGGCCTCGGTGGCCCGGCGCAGCGACTCGATCGCATATTCGTCCTGGTCGCCGCGGGTGAACTGATATTCGCGGGCGGAATCCTCGGCGAAGGTGCCCATCGCCCGGCCCGCGTCATAGGCGTCCTCGAGGCCGTCGAGCATCATATGGTCGTAGACCGTGTCGTGGCCGATGCGCGCTCCGGAGCGGTGCTTCTTCATGAGGTAGGGCGAGTTGGACATCGACTCCATTCCGCCCGCGACGATGAGGTCGGCCGAGCCCGAGGCGAGCATGTCGTGGGCGAACATCGCCGCCTGCATGCCCGAGCCGCACACCTTGTTGATCGTCGTCGCCTCGGTGGAGCGGGGCAGGCCCGCCCCGAGAGCGGCCTGGCGGGCGGGCGCCTGGCCGAGGCCGGCGGGCAGGACGCATCCCATGAAGATCTTGTCCACCGTCTCGCCCGAAATGCCGGCCCGCTCGACCGCGGCCCGCACGGCCGCGGCTCCGAGCTCGGTCGCGCTGGCGCCGGCGAGGCTGCCCTGGAAGCTGCCCATCGGGGTTCGGGCGTAGGAGAGGATGACTATGGGGTCGGTGGCTTGCATCGGGAGACTCCAAAACCGTTCGGGCTGAGCTTGTCGAAGCCCGTTACTTCTCCTCCGCGCAAAGGCAAGGAGAGGGCTTCGACAGGCTCAGCCCGAACGGTTGTGGGTCTCAGTCCCTGGTCAGGGCCACATAGTGCCGACCCCCGCCTTGTTCAAATCGCAAGCCCTCTGCTAGGGCCGCCCGCGACAGGAGGAAGTGCATGGCCGATCCAGGGCTCGACTTCGCGCTCGGCGAGATGGCGGACGCGATCCGCGACACGACTCGCCGCTTCGCCGCGGACAAGATCGCGCCGCTCGCCGCCCGGATCGACTCCGAAGACTGGTTCCCGCGCGAGCTGTGGCCCCAGATGGGCGAGCTCGGCCTCCACGGAATCACGGTCGAGGAGGACTATGGCGGGCTCGGCCTGGGCTATCTCGAGCATGTCGTCGCCCAGGAGGAAGTGGCGCGGGCCTCGGCCTCGATCGGCCTCTCCTACGGCGCGCATTCCAACCTGTGCATCAACCAGATCCGCCGCTGGGCGAGCGACGAGCAGAAGGCGAAGTATCTGCCAAAGCTGATCTCGGGCGAGCATGTCGGATCGCTCGCAATGTCCGAGGCCGGAGCGGGCTCGGACGTGGTGTCGATGAAGCTCAAGGCCGAGAAGGTCCAGGGCGGCTATGTCCTCAACGGCACCAAGTTCTGGATCACCAACGCCCATTATGCCGACACCCTGGTCGTCTACGCCAAGACGGGGGAGGGCAGCCGCGGGATCACCACCTTCCTGATCGAGAAGGACATGCCGGGCTTCACCCTCGGCCAGAAGCTCGACAAGATGGGAATGCGCGGCTCGCCGACCGGCGAGCTCGTCTTCACCGATTGCGAGGTGCCGGACGAGAATGTGATGGGGCCGGTCAACGGCGGAGTCGGAGTGCTGATGAGCGGGCTGGATTACGAGCGCACCGTGCTCGCAGGAATCCAGCTCGGGATCATGCAGGCGTGCCTCGACGTCGTCCTCCCCTATGTCCGCGAGCGCAAGCAGTTCGGCACTCCGATCGGAAGCTTCCAGCTGATTCAGGCGAAGGTCGCGGACATGTATGTCGCCCTCAATTCCGCTCGAGCCTATGTCTACACGGTCGCGAGGAATTGCGATGCGGGCAAGACCACCCGCTTCGACGCCGCGGGAGCCATCCTGCTCGCTTCCGAAAGCGCAGTGAAGGTCAGCCTCGAGGCGATCCAGGCGCTGGGCGGAGCGGGCTACACCAAGGACTGGCCGGTCGAGCGCTTCATGCGCGACGCCAAGCTGCTCGACATCGGCGCGGGAACCAACGAGATCCGCCGGATGCTGATCGGACGCGAGCTGATCGGGGCCGGAGCGTGACCATGACCGACGTCGCCGAATGGTACGCGACGATCAGCGGAGTCGTCGCGGCCCTGATGCTGGCGAGCGACCTGGGGCGCAAGGTGACGGGCTACGGCTTCGTCCTGTTCTGCTCGATGAACATCGCCTGGATCCTCTTCGCCCAGTCGCAGGAGGACGGCGCCGGCCTCATCTGGCAGAATGCGATCCTGTTCGGGGTCAATCTGCTCGGCGTCTACCAATATCTGCTCAGCTCGAAGAACCGGCGGAAGATGAAGGCCGTGGAAGCGGCCGTGGAGAGGTTCGAGGAGCGCGAGTCGAAAGCCGAGGGCGCGGCGTGACCCGGATCGCCAGCAAGGTCGATCCGGACTCGGAGGCGTTTCGCAGGTTCGCAGAGCATAACCGGGCGCTGGCCGGCGAGCTTCGCGAGCGGGTGGCCGCCGCGGCTCGCGGCGGGCCAGACAAGCATCGCGAGCGGCATGTCGGCCGGGGCAAGCTGCTTCCCCGCGACCGCGTGGACCGCCTGCTCGACCCGGGGTCGCCCTTCCTCGAGATCGGCCAGCTCGCCGCCAACGGAATGTACAAGGACGAAGCCCCGGGCGCGGGCATGATCGCCGGGATCGGTCGCGTGTCCGGGCGCGAGACGATGATCGTCGCCAATGACCCGACGGTGAAGGGCGGCGCCTATTTTCCGACCACGGTGAAGAAGCATCTGCGCGCGCAGGAGATTGCTATCCAAAACCGGCTGCCCTGCGTCTACCTGGTCGACAGCGGCGGCGCCAACCTGCCGCACCAGGCCGAAGTCTTCCCCGACCGCGAGCATTTCGGGCGGATCTTCTACAACCAGGCGCAGATGTCGGCGGAGGGGATCGCCCAGATCGCCTGCGTGATGGGAAGCTGCACGGCCGGCGGCGCCTATGTCCCGGCCATGTCGGACGAGAGCGTGATCGTCCGCAACCAGGGCACGATCTTCCTCGGCGGCCCCCCGCTCGTGAAGGCCGCGACCGGCGAGGTCATCTCGGCCGAGGACCTGGGCGGCGGCGACCTCCACGCGCGCAAGTCCGGCGTCGTCGACCATCTCGCCGAGAATGACGAGCATGCGCTCGCCATCGTCCGCGACATCGTCGGTCGGCTCAACACGGTGAAGGCCGCGGACCTGGACCTCGCCGAGCCGGTCGAGCCGAAGCTCGATCCCGAGGAGCTCTACGGAATCGTTCCTGACGACGTCCGCACCCCCTACGACGTCCACGAGGTGATCGGCCGCATCGTCGACGCTTCCGACTTCCACGAGTTCAAGCCGCTCTACGGCTCGACCCTGGTCTGCGGCTTCGCCCGCATCTGGGGAATGCCCGTGGCGATCCTCGCCAACAACGGCATCCTGTTCTCGGAGAGCGCCTTGAAGGGCGCCCATTTCATCGAGCTCGCCTGCCAGCGGCGGACGCCCTTGCTGTTCCTCCAGAACATCTCGGGCTTCATGGTCGGCGGCAAATATGAGGCGGGCGGAATCGCCAAGGACGGCGCCAAGCTGGTCACCGCGGTCGCGACCGCCCAGGTGCCCAAGATCACCGTCCTCATCGGCGGAAGCTTCGGCGCCGGCAATTACGGAATGGCCGGCCGAGCCTATGGCCCGCGCTTCCTGTTCACCTGGCCCAACAGCCGGATCAGCGTGATGGGCGGCGAGCAGGCGGCGAGCGTCCTGGCGACGGTCCACAAGGACGCCGACAGCTGGACTCCCGAGGAAGCCGAAACCTTCAAGGCCCCGATCCGCCAGCGCTACGAGGACGAGGGCAACCCCTATTACGCGACCGCGCGGCTGTGGGACGACGGAATCATCGACCCGGTTCAGACGAGGGACGTGCTTGGCCTCGCCTTCGCGGCGTGCCTCAACGCCCCGATCCCGGAGCGGGCCAGGTTCGGCCTGTTCAGGATGTGAGTATGCGGTGCACCGGTCATCCCGGCGAAGGCCGGGACCCAGGAACATGACCTCACCTCACCGGATATTTCCGGGGTCTTGGGTCCCGGCCTTCGCCGGGATGACGATGGGAGAGCTTCGGCATGTGCGCCGCGCGAAGGCTTGTTCCGATTTTCAACGCGCCTATTCCTGAGCGGCGCTATCCGGCACGCTCGGGATTTAAGGGATGACAATATGCGAATGATTCAGATCGTGGTGCCGGCGTCCCTGACGCTGATCGTCGGCGCGGCGGCTGCGGCGGCGGCTCTGGCGCCGCCGGCCGCGAAGCCGGCGGTTGTTCGGCTCCAGCCGCTCAGCGAGGCGGATTTGATGAGCACTCGCCAGATGGGCTGTTCCTGCAGCTTCGATGCGAAGCAGGGCACCCTCATGAATGTCATCGGCAACGAGCTGATGGTTCGCACCCAGGCCGGACGCAAGGTCTGTCGGATCAGCGATGCTCAGTTCCAGCGCATCGCCGTCGGGTCCTCGGTCAATTCGTGCGGGGGCGTTCGAATGAGCCTTCGCTTGACGGGCAAGACGGACAGCGACATCGAAAGCGACAGCTCCAGCACTCCGGCCTCGCTGATCCTCGGCGAGGGTGCCAGCCGAAGGAGCGTGAGCGGCTCCTGGGGCTGCGCCTGCTGAGGCCTTTCATGATCCGCTCCCTCCTCATCGCCAACCGCGGCGAGATCGCCTGCCGGATCATCCGAACGGCTCGGCAGCTCGGCGTTCGGACGGTGGCGCTCTTCTCGGACGCCGACCGCCACGCGCTGCATGTTCGGGAGGCCGACGAGGCGGTGCATATCGGGGCTTCGCCGGCGCGTGAGAGCTATCTCGTCGGCGAGAAGATCATCGCCGCCGCGAAGGCGACCGGAGCGGAGGCGATCCATCCCGGCTACGGCTTCCTCTCCGAAAATGCCGAATTCGCGGAGGCGGTGGAGGCGGCGGGGCTGGTCTGGGTCGGGCCGAAGGCGAGCTCGATCCGGGCGATGGGGCTGAAGGACGCAGCGAAGAAATTGATGTCGGCTGCGGGCGTGCCGGTCACGCCCGGCTATCATGGCGAAGACCAGGATCCGGAGCGGCTTCAGGCGGAGGCGGATGCGATCGGTTACCCCGTCCTCATCAAGGCCGTGGCGGGGGGCGGCGGGAAGGGGATGCGCAAGGTCAATTCGGACGGCGAGTTCCAGGAGATGCTGGCGAGCTGCAAGCGCGAGGCGGCGGCCTCGTTCGGCGACGATCGGGTGCTGATCGAGAAATATGTCGAGCGGCCGCGGCATATCGAGGTGCAGGTGTTCGGCGACACGCACGGCAACGTCGTCCACCTGTTCGAGCGCGACTGCTCGCTCCAGCGCCGCCACCAGAAGGTGATCGAGGAGGCGCCGGCGCCGGGCATGGACGAGGCGACCCGCGCCGCCGTGTGCGACGCGGCGGTGAAGGCGGCCCGGGCCGTCGACTATGTCGGGGCGGGGACGGTGGAGTTCATCGCCGACGCGTCGGAAGGGCTCAGGCCGGACCGGATCTGGTTCATGGAGATGAACACCCGCCTCCAGGTCGAGCATCCGGTGACCGAGGCGATCACCGGCCAGGACCTGGTCGAATGGCAGCTTCGGGTGGCGTCGGGCGAGCCGCTCCCGCTCGCCCAGGACGAGCTCGCGATCGACGGCTGGGCGATCGAGGGCCGGCTCTACGCCGAGGATCCGGCCCACGAATTCCTGCCGTCGACCGGACGGCTCGACCATTTCCAGCTTGGCCGCGGAGTGCGGATCGATACGGGAGTCGAGGAGGGCGATCGGATCAGCCCTTATTACGATCCGATGATCGCCAAGCTGATCGCCCGCGGGACCAGTCGCGACGAAGCGATCGACCGGCTGGTCGACTCGCTCGATCAGGTCGAGGTGTGGCCGGTGAGGACCAATGCCGCCTTCCTCGCGAGGGCGGCGGCGGACCCGGACTTTCGTGCAGGCGACATCGACACCGGCTTCATCCCGGCTCGGATCGACCGGCTGGTGCCCGATCCGGCTCCGCCGGAAGCCGTGTGGAATTTGGCGGCGACGGCGATGCTCGCCTCCGCCTTCGGCAACGACGGCGCCGGGGATCCGTGGGAGTCCCTGCAGGGCTTCCGGGCCAATGCTCGGGACGATCTGCGGGTGGCGCTGAGCCATGCCGGCGAAACCCGCATGGTCGACGGCGCCGGCGATCCGCCGCTGGAGGGCGTGGCGACGGCGGAAGGCCGGACCGTCCTCGTTTTCGCGGCCGGCCAGGCATTCGCCTTCACCCTGCCCGGGGCGGGCGGCGCCGCGGCGGGCGGAGCCGCTTCGGACGGAGTCCTCCAGTCGCCGATGCCGGGGCGCGTGATCGCGGTCGACGTCCGCCACGGCGAGCGGGTCGCCAAGGGGCGCAAGTTGCTGACGCTGGAGGCGATGAAGATGGAGCATAGCCTCGTCGCGCCGTTCGACGGGGTTGTCGCCGAGCTTGGAGCGGTCGAAGGTGCGCAGGTGACGGAAGGGACGCTGCTGGTGCGGGTGGAGAGGGCGGAAGGGTGATGAGCAGGAACGGAACCGTTCGCCCTGAGCCTGTCGAAGGGCCTTCCTCGGCTTCGCCCCGTCTAGGAGAAGGCTGGGACAAGTTCAGCCCGAGCGGTTTCTCCTGCTCCGCCGGGGCCCGATGATGCCGGGCCGCTATTTCGAGCAATGGACGATCGGGGACCGGATCCTCCACCAGCCGGCGAGGACGGTGACCGAGACCGACAACCTCCTCATTTCCGCGCTGACCCACAATCCTCAGCCGCTCCATCTCGACGAGGAATATGCCGCCCAGACCGAGTTCGGGCGGATCGTCGTCAACGGCACCTTCACTTTCTCGCTTCTGGTCGGCCTTTCGGTCGGGGACACCACTCTCGGCACGCTCGTCGCCAATCTCGGCTACGACAAGGTGCGAATGCCCAGGCCGGTTTTCATCGGCGACACGCTTCGAGCGGAGACCGAGGTAATCGCGCTGAAGGACAGCGCCTCGCGCCCGGAGGCCGGCATCGTCACCTTCGAGCACCGGATGCTCAACCAGCGCGACGACGTCGTCTGCACGATGGAGCGAACGGCGCTGATCCAGCGCAGGCGGGGCTGATCGGATGAGGCTCCGGTCCCTCCTCTTCGTCCCCGGCGATCGGCCCGATCGCATGGCGAAGGCTCTGGGCTGCGGGGCGGACGCGCTGATCCTCGATCTCGAGGATTCGGTCGCTCCGGCCGCCAAGCCGGAGGCGCGCCGGCACGTGGCCGAATTCCTCAACGCCAACGGCTCGGCCAGATTGTGGGTTCGGGTCAATCCGCTCGACGGCGAGGAAGCGGACAAGGACCTGGCGGCCGTCCTTAGCAGCCATCCGGACGGAA
The DNA here is from genome assembly GCA_036386795.1 of Allosphingosinicella sp. Taxonomy (GTDB): domain Bacteria; phylum Pseudomonadota; class Alphaproteobacteria; order Sphingomonadales; family Sphingomonadaceae; genus Allosphingosinicella. The sequence goes on along the minus strand of DASVUZ010000012.1, from coordinate 54,184 downwards.
TCGTCCTTCCCAAGGCGGAAGGGGGCGCTTCGGTCGCCGAGCTGACCCGGCGGCTGACCGAGCGCGGCAACGCCACGGCCCAGATCCTCGCCATCGCCACCGAGACTCCGGCGGCGATGTTCCAGCTCGGCAGCTATGGCGGCTTCAGGCGCCTGGCCGGCCTGACCTGGGGAGCGGAGGATCTGCCGGCCGCGATGGGCGCTTCGACCTCGAGGGAGCCGGACGGGCGCTACACGCCCCCCTACGAGCTTGCCCGCTCGCTCTGCCTGTTCGGAGCGGCGGCCGCGGGCGTCGCTCCGATCGAGACGGTCTACCCCGCCTTTCGGGATCTCGACGGGCTCGCCGCCTACGCCGCCCGGGCCCGGCGCGACGGCTTCACCGGAATGATGGCGATCCATCCCGGCCAGGTGCCGGCCATCAACGCCGCCTTCACTCCCAGCGACTCGGAAGTGGCGCATGCCCGGGCGGTGGTGGCCGCGTTCGAGGCCAATCCCGGAGCCGGGACGCTGGCGCTCGACGGGCGCATGGTCGATCGCCCGCACCTTCTCCAGGCCCAGCGCACGCTCGCGGCCGCCGCCGGAGCATGATCCCGATGCCGGCGCCGGCCGAGGCGGCCTGGACGGCGCTCGCCTTCATCCTCGGCACCGCCATCGGCAGCTTCCTCGCCACCATCCTGGTGCGCTGGCCGCAGGGACGAAGCGTCGTCGCCGGTCGGTCGGCCTGCGATCGCTGCGGCAGGACGCTCGAAGCCCGAGACCTCGTTCCGATCCTCAGCTGGTCGCTGGCGAAAGGCCGCTGCCGCCATTGCGGGGCCCGGATCGACCGGCGGCACCTGGCGGCGGAGGTCGGGGCGGCGATGATCGGGCTCGCCGCCATTCTGGCCCATCCGCTGCCGCTGGCGGTGGTTACGGCGATCTTCGGCTGGTGGCTGTTCCTGCTGGCGGCGCTCGACATCGAGCAGGAATGGCTGCCCGACCGCTTGACCTGGCCGCTGCTGGCGGCGGGCCTGGCGGCGGCTTGGGGCGGCTTCGGCCCGCCGCTCGAAAGCCGGCTGATCGGAGCGGCCGCGGGCTTCGCGTCGCTGTTCGCCGTCGCTCGGCTCTACGAGGCTTGGCGCGGACGGGAGGGGCTTGGCGGCGGCGACCCGAAGATGTTCGCCGCGATCGGCGCCTGGCTGGGCTGGACTCAGCTGCCCTTCGTTCTGGTGGGGGCGGGGCTGCTCGGCATCGGCGCCCTGCTGGTCAGGCGGCTCGGCGGCAGGGCGGTGGCGGCCACCGACCATGTCCCGCTGGGCGCTTTGATGGCGCTGGCGGCGTGGCCGATCTGGATCGTGATCGCGCCCTGATCGGCGATATCCACAAGCCGCTTGCGCGGCGACCGAAAAGCTGAAAGTTTTACCGGCCGGCGAATCCTGGGCTGAAGGTCGCCAAAACATTGTTACGACTGTGGATTTTACCGCGGACGGGTCACGCGGGGAAGGGGTTTGGGGTAGATGCGTCTAGCGTTTGACAGCCGGCGGCTGATCGGCCGCGCCCGGGGCGTCAACGGCTGGACGCTACTCGAGGCGACCTTGCTCGCTCTGATCGCACTTCAATGCGCCCGGCTGATCTGGACCGCGGTGACGCCCGTCGGGCCGGTCGGCGACTGGCGCGCCGCCGGCTCGGAGCCGGCCCCGGCCTCCGCTTATGCGCTCGGCGGCTTCGATCCCTTCTTCCGGCTCAGCGGGGCCGCGGGGGCGGTGACGGTCACCTCGCTCAACCTGAAATTGTTCGGAATCCGCCAGGATCAGGCCTCGGGCCAGGGCTCCGCCATCATCGCCGGGTCCGACGGCCAGCAGCGCAGCGTCGCGGTCGGCGAGGAGATCGAGCCTGGAGTGACCTTGAAGGCGGTCAGCTTCGACAGCGTCACCATCGCCCGAGGCGGCGCCGAGGAGCAATTGTTCATGGACCAGTCGCAGGAGCCGGGGACGGTGGCTCCGCCGGCGGCGCCTGCGGCTCCGGCGGCGCCGGTGACCCAGCCGACCACTTCGGTCGAGCCCGGCGGTCCGCCCGTCCCGCCCTCGAAGCTCTATCCCAAAGAGGTCAGCATGGCGCCCCGGATGAACGGCTCGCAGCTCACCGGAGTCACCGTCGCGCCGCAGGGCAAAGGCGACGGTTTCCGGGCTCTCGGCCTTGCTCCGGGCGACGTCGTTCTGGCGGTCAACGGCCGCCGGATCCGCTCGCCCGATCAGGTCAGGGCCATGGCCGCGCAGCTCGCCGAGCCCCGAGTCACCCTCCAGGTCGAGCGCGACGGCCGGGTGATGATGATTCGCGGCGGAGCGGGCCAGTGAAGCGCGCTCTGCTCGCCCTGGCGCTGGTCCTGGCGGCCCCCCTGGCCCCGGCCTCGGCCCAGCATGTCGTCAATTTCCGCGAGGCCGACATTCGAGCCTTCATCGAGGACGCCGCGCGAGTGACCGGCCGGACCTTCATCGTCGACCCGGCGGTGAGCGGCAAGGTGTCGGTGGTCACCCAGCGGCCGCTGTCGCGCTCCGAATATTTCGAACTGTTCCTGTCGACCCTGCGCGCCAACGGGCTGATGGCGGTTCCGCTCCAGGGCGGCGCCTTCCGAATCCAGCCGATCGCCACCGGCGCCGCCGCCGGCGGGCGCGTCGGGGGCCGGGGAAGCGCCAACAATTTCGTCACCGAGATCTTCCGCACCCGCAACATCGAGGGCGCGGCCGCGCTCGACGCGCTTCGGCCTTTGGTCAGCCGCGAGGGCTCGATCACCGCGTCGCGCAACTCGATCGTGGTCGCGGACTTCGCCGACAATGTCGCCCGCATCCGCCAGGTCCTCGCCAACATCGACCGCGATTCGAGCTCGAGCCGAATCGTCGCCTTGCGCAATGCCGGCGCTCGCGAGATCGCCACCTCGCTGAACGCGCTAATGGAGGGAAGCGCTCCTGGCGGCCGGACCGCCGCGATCGTTCCGGTCGACAGCTCCAACTCGATCGCGATCCGCGGCGATTCGGCCACCGTCGCCCGGCTCGCCGCGATGGCCGAGGAGCTCGACCAGCGCGCCGCCACCGGGACCGAGATCAGGGTCATTTTCCTCCAGCATGCCGACGCCGCCCAGCTGCTTCCGGTGCTTCAGCAATTGCTCGGGCAGCCGGTCACCCAGCCGCCGGCCGCTCCCGGCCTGTCGTCGCGCAACGAAGCGACGAGCTCGACCACCACCCGCAGCGGCGGCGGCCGGCCGACCGTTCGAACCACCACCCAGCCGGAAACCGCGCCGGCGCCGGCGGAGACTCCGGCCGGGATCAGCATCTTCGGCCCGCGCGGAGCGGTCGTCACCCGCTTCCAGGGCGCCAACGCCCTGGTCATCGCCGCCTCGACGGACGTCCAGCGGCAGCTCGGCGAGGTCATCCGCCAGCTCGATACCCGCCGCGAACAGGTGCTGGTCGAGGCGATCATCGTCGAGATCTCCGACAATGCCGCCAAGAAGCTCGGAGTGCAGCTGCTGCTCGCCGGCCTCGGCGGAAGCAACATCCCGTTCGCGGTCACCAATTATTCCAACGCCAGCCCGAACCTGCTGACGGTGGCCGGGGCGGTCGCGGCCGAGCGGCTGAGGACGACGACGACGACGGTCAACGGCCAGGTGGTGACCACGAACCAGAGCTCTCCGGTTGCCGACGCCCTGCAGGAGGCCGCGGTGAATTCGGTGCTCGGAGCGACCGGCGGAATCGCCGGGCTCGCCATCCGGAGCGGCAACGCCCTGTTCGGGGCGATCGTCAACGCGGTGAAGTCCGACAGCAAGTCGAACATCCTGTCGACTCCTTCGATCATGACCCTCGACAACCAGGAGGCGCGGATCCTGGTCGGCCAGGAGATTCCGATCACCACCGGCGAGGCGCTGAGCCCCAATTTCGACAACCAGTTCCGAACCGTCGACCGCGAGAATGTCGGAATCACCCTGGAGGTGCTTCCGCAGATCAATGCCGGCGGCTCGATCAAGCTCAATCTCAGGCAGGAGGTGAGCTCGATCGCCGGGCCGGTGTCGGGGCGCTCGAGCGACCTCATCCTCAACAAGCGCGAGATCGAGACCGTGATCACCGTCGACGACGGCGAGATCGTCGGAATCGGCGGGCTGCTCGACGACAATGAGCGCCGGACGATCGAGGCGATCCCGTTCCTCGGCGACCTTCCGGTGGTCGGCAACCTGTTCCGCTCGAAGAGCCGCAGCCGGGCCAAGACCAACCTGATGGTTTTCATCCGGCCGACCATCCTTCGCTCGCCCGAGGACGCGAGGACGATGACCGAGCGGCGCTACGGCTATATTCGGGGCATGCAATATCGCCAGAATCCCGACGAGGAGCCGTCGATCGACGAGCTGGTTCGCGAATATATGGGGATGGTCCCGCCCGAGCCGGCCGCCGCGCCTCCGCCGCCGCTCGATCCGGCCCTCTACGCGCCGCTCGCGCGGCCCGGCGACCGGGTGGTGGCTCCGCCGGCCGCGCCGCCCGCGGCAGGGACTCCGCGGTGAACGTCCAGCGTCATCCCGGCGAAAGCCGGGACCTCGGGCCGGAAGGGCAGGGACCTTCCGCCCGGGGCCCGGGCTTTCGCCGGGGCGACGAGCCGCCGCCCAACCTCCCCTACCTGTTCGCGAAGCGCAACGGCGTCGCCCTGCTCGGCGAGTCGAACGGCGCCGCCCGGGTCGCGCTGCGCGAGGGCGCCGATCCCAAGGCGCTGATCGAGGCCCGGCGCGTTCTTGCGCGTCCGCTCGCGGTCGAGCCCGTCACTGCGGAGGGTTTCGACAAGCTCCTGTCCGAGCGATATGCGATGGACGAGCAGGCGGCGGCCGACGCCGCCGGCTCGCTCGGCCTCGGCGATGAGCTGAGCCATCTCGCCACCGACCTGCCGACCGCCGACGACCTTCTCGACAGCGCGGACGACGCTCCGGCGATCCGCCTCATCAACGGCATCATCGCCGATGCGGCGCGGCAGGGCGTCTCCGACATCCATATCGAGCCCTACGAGACGGGCCTGGTGGTTCGGATGCGGATCGACGGAGTGCTTCGCGAGACCCTTCGAATGCCGGCCCATGTCGCTCCGGTGGTGGTCAGCCGGATCAAGGTGATGGCCCGGCTCGACATCGCCGAGCGCCGGGTGCCGCAGGACGGCCGCATCGGCCTCACGCTCGGCGGCAAGATGCTCGACGTCCGAGTCTCGACCTTGCCGAGCCGGGCCGGCGAGCGCGTCGTGCTTCGAATACTCGACAAGGAGAATGCGGGGATCGACCTCGATTCGCTGGGCATGCCGCCTTCGGTCCACGCCCTGTTCGCCGGCGCGCTCACGGAGCCGAACGGTATCGTCCTCGTCACCGGCCCGACCGGATCGGGCAAGACGACGAGCCTCTATGCCGGGCTTCGAATCCTCAACGACGGAAGCCGCAACATCCTCACCGTCGAGGATCCGGTCGAATATGCGGTCGACGGGGTCGGCCAGACCCAGGTCAACCCGAAGGTCGGGCTGAGCTTCGCAGCGGGGCTTCGAGCGATCCTGCGCCAGGACCCGGACGTGGTCATGGTCGGCGAGATTCGCGACCGCGAGACCGCGGAGATCGCCGTCCAGGCGTCGCTGACAGGCCACCTCGTCCTCTCGACCGTCCATACCAACGACGCGATCGGAGCGATCACGCGAATGCGCGACATGAAGGTCGAGCCGTTTCTTCTCGCCTCGACTCTCCGGGCGGTGATCGCCCAGCGGCTGGTGCGGCGGCTCTGCCCGGCCTGCCGAGCTCCGGCCCCGGCCGACGCCGCGACCGCGGCCCTGATCGGCCTGGAGCCCGGAACGATCGTTTACGAGCCGCGCGGCTGCGGGGAATGCGGCAACAGCGGCTACAAGGGCCGCACCGGCGTGTTCGAGGCGGTCCGGGTCGACGACAACGTCCGGCGGCTGATCAACGCCGGCGGCGACGAGGTCGCGATCTCGGCGCACGCCTTCCGCAATTCGCCGAACCTGGCCGCGGCGGCGCGCGAGCTGGTGCTCGAGGGGATGACCAGCGTCGGGGAGGCGGTGCGGGTGTCGCGGCGCGAGAGCGAGGATGTTTAGGGCGGGCTCTCCGGTCGCGGCCGAGGCCCGGCGGGCCGGGTCTCCGGGTCCCGGCCTGCGCCGTGGCGGGCGCCGTGGGTGAGTTCGCCTATCTGGTGCTCGACCGGGCGGGGCGCGAGCGGCGCGGATCGCTTCGCGCCGATACGCCCGACGAAGCGCGCGAGAAGCTGAGCGCCCGCGGCCTGTTCGTGGTCCGGATGGAAAGCGCGGGCGGCGGCGGCGAGGCCGCGCCGCCCTTGCTTTCGCGCCAGCTCTTCGCCCGAAGGAGGCTCGGCGCCCGCCAGCTCACCGTCTTCACCCGGCAGCTTTCCACCCTCGTGCAGGTCAGCCCGCTCGAGGAATCGCTTCGAACGATCGCCCGGCAGACTGAGAAGGACCAGGTCCGCGACATCCTTCTCTCGGTCCACGGCTCGGTGCTCGAGGGACGGCGGCTTTCGGAGGCGATGGCTCGGGAGCCGGGAAGCTTCCCGCCGCTCTATCGAGGAATGGTCGCGGCCGGCGAGGGCTCCGGCACACTGCCGGCGATATTGGAGCGCCTCGCCGGGCTGCTCGAACGGCAGGGCCAGGTCCGAAGCAAGGTGCTCAGCGCGATCGCCTATCCGACTGTGCTCGCAGTCGTCGCCGCCTTCGTCGTCTTCGCCCTGATGGTGTTCGTGGTGCCCCGGGTCGTCGAGCAGTTCGAGGATATCGGCCAGGAGCTTCCCTTCCTCACCCGGGCCGTGATCGCCGTGTCGCATCTTCTCGCGAGCTGGTGGTGGGCGATCCTGATCGCGATCGTCGCGATCGGCTTCGTCGCCGGCCGAGCCCTGCGCGACGAGGCGTTGAGGCTTCGCTTCGACCGCTTCCTGCTCCGAATCCCCTTGTTCGGCCGGCTGCTTCGCGATCTTCACGCCGCGCGGATGGCCCGGACCCTGTCGACGATGGTCGCGAGCCGGCTGCCGTTGCTGGAGGGGCTCAAGCTCACCACCGAGACCGTCCACAACCGGGCGCTTCGCGCCGCGACGGCGCAGATCGCCGAGGCCGTTCGCACCGGCGGAAGCCTGTCGGGGGCCCTGAAGCGCTCCGGAATCTTCCCGCCGCTTCTCGTCTATCTCGCGGCGAGCGGGGAGGCGAGCGGCCGGCTCGACCTGATGCTCGAGCGCGCTGCCGACTATCTGGAGCGCGAGTTCGACAGCTTCACGACGACCGCGCTCGCTCTGCTCGAGCCGGCGATCATAGTCATTATGGGCGCTTTGGTCGCTGTGATCGTTTTGTCGATTCTGCTGCCGATCCTGCAGCTCGACACACTTGCCGGAGGAATGGGATGACTGGAAGTCCGTGGAAGATCCGTCGCCCCAGCGCAGGCTGGGGCCCCGGAAGGAGAATGCGCCGAAACCGGTCGCACGGGGGCCGCGGCCTTCGCTGGAGCGACGATCGTCAAGCCGAGGCCGGCTTCACCCTGGTCGAGCTGATGGTCGTCATCGTCATCATCGGCCTGCTCGCCACCGTCGTCATCATCAACGTACTGCCCGCGACCGACAAGGCGGCGGTGACCAAGGCCAAGGCCGATGTCGCGACTCTCGAGCAGGGCATCGAAATGTATCGCCTCAACAAGCTTCGCTATCCGAGCGGGACGGAGGGGCTGCAGGCGATCTCGGCCGAAGGCTATGTCAAGCGGCTGCCCAAGGATCCGTGGGGCAATCCCTATGTCTATGCCGCGCCGGGCCGAAACGGGCGCCAGTTCGAAATCTACAGCTACGGGGCTGACGGGCGCGAAGGGGGCGAAGGCCAGGATGCGGACATCGGCAACTGGGACAGCTGACTTGTCCTCCCTGCCGGTCGGCGGGGGGAGGGTAGCTTGACCGGGCCCCCGCCACCTGCCCCTCCGCCCCTCTACGCGGGGTCCTCCGCCTCGTCTTCGACGGGGAGGATGAACGGCTTCACCTTGGTCGAGCTCATGGTCGTCCTGGTCATCGTCGGCCTCGTCTCGGCGGCGGTCGTCGTCGCGATGCCGGACCCTCGCGGCGCTCTTCGCGGCGAGGCCCTGCGCTTCGCCGCCCGAGCCGACGCCGCGCGCGAGCGGGCGATGATGGACAACCGTCCGGTGGCGCTGGTCCTCAAGGACGGCGGCTACGGGTTCGAATGGCGCAAGGGCGGCGAATGGCGGCCGGTCGGCGAGCGGCCGTTCATCGAGCAGTCGTGGAGCGAAGGGACGCGGGCCTCGCTGGAGGGCGGAGAGTCCCGCATCGTCTTCGATTCGACGGGCTTTGCGGAGCCGGCACGGCTTCGGCTGGCGCGAGGCCGCGAGGAGGCGCAGGTCGAGGTGACCGACGGGGGCAGGGTCCATGTCCTGCGCTAGGCCCGGGGAGCGGGGCTTCACTCTGGTGGAGATGCTGGTCGCGTTGGCGGTGTTCAGCCTTGCCGCGCTGGCTTTGCTCAGGCTCGAAGGGGCGACGGTGTCGACCACCGCGCTGCTTCAGGAGCAGGCGCTTGCCCAGGTCGTCGCGCGCAACCTCGCCGTCGAGGTGCTGACCGATCCATCGCCGCCGGCCTTCGGCGCGACCCGGGGTGAGGCCGTCAATGCGGGCCGCACGTGGCGCTGGCTTCGGGTGGTCGGACGATCGCCCGAGCCGCGAATCCAGCAGATCAGGATCGAAGTGCGCAGCGACCGCGGTCCCGAGGCGGCGAACCTCACCCTGTTCCGGCGGGGGCCGCAATGAGCAAGGGGCAACGATTTCCGCTCCGGCCGGTCAAGGCGACGAAGGAGTCGGGCTTCACTCTGGTCGAATTGCTCGTCTCCCTGTTCATTTTCGGGATGCTGTCCGCGGCGGGAGTCGCCTTGCTCTCCTTCAGCGTCCGCGCGCAGGAGGCGGCGGAAGCGCGGCTGGGCGACCTTGCCGGCTTCCGGCGCGCGGGAGCCCTGCTCGCCGGCGACCTCGCCCAGGCGGCGCCTCGGCTCGCCCGCGACCGTTCGGGAACGCCTCGTCCGGCCTTCGTCGGCGGCACCGGCGAGGCCGGAGGAGTGGCGCTCGCCTTCGTCCGGAGGGGCTGGGAGAATCTCGACGAGGCGCCGCGCGCCTCGCTTCAGCGGGTCGAATACAGCTTCGTCGAAGGGCGGCTGGAGCGGCGGGTCTATCCGCGGCTCGACGGCGCCGAGGCGCTGCCGGCGACCGAAGTGGTCGGCGGCGTTCGCCGATTGCGCCTGCGCTATCGCGACCGCGAGGGCGCCTGGCGGGAACGCTGGGACCCGACCAACCCGGCCGAGCTGCCTCGAGCGGTCGAGCTGGTCATGGACGCGGAGGGCAGCGGCACCACCCGCCAGCTCTTCCAGGCCGGGCCGGTGGGATGAAGAGGCCGGTCCCGCCTTCGGAACGCGGCGCCGCCTTGCTTGCGGTGCTGGTGCTCGTCGTCATCATGGCGGCGATCGCGGCCGGGGCGTTCGAGCGGCTTCGGCTGTCGACGGCGATGGCGATGAACGGCGCCGCGCTCGACCAGACGCGCGGCTATGCGCTGGGAGTCGAGGACCTGCTCGCCTTGCGAATCGACGACCTCGCCCGGGAAGATGCCTATGTCACTACCCTCGCCGGGGACTGGAACGGGACTGCGCGGCGGATTCCGCTCCCCGGCGAAGGGCTCGCCACCGGGACCATCCGCGACGGCGGCAATTGCTTCAACCTCAACAGCCTGGTCCAGGGCGAGCCGACGACCACGCTTGTGCAGCGGCCGGCGGCGATCGAGCAGTTCGCCGGGTTGATGCGGGTGCTCGGCCTGCCCGAGCCGACCGCCCGCCGGGTCGCCGCCGGCGCCGCCGACTGGATGGACAGCGATTCCGAGACCGGTCCGCAGGGGGCCGAGGATTCCGCTTATTCGGGGGCGCAGCCGGCCTACCGCACCGGCAACACACTGCTCGCCGATCCCAGCGAGCTTCGCGCCGTCGCCGCGGTCACTCCGGAAATCTACGCCCAGCTCAAGCCCTATCTGTGCGCGCTGCCGGCCGCCGACATGTCGCCGATCAACGTCAACACCCTGCTGCCGAGCGACGCGCCCTTGCTCGCCATGTTCGCACCCGGCAAGGTCCGGCCGGACCGGGCGCGGGGGCTGATCGCAGCGCGGCCTCCGGCCGGCTGGCGCAATACGTACGATTTCTGGCGCAGCGCGGAACAGGCCGGGCTAGAGACGTCGGCAGATCCCATGTCCCAGCTCCAGCTCAAGACCTATTGGTTCACCATCGACCTCTCCGTCGCCTTCGAGGATTCGGAAATGGAGGAATGGGCGCTGGTCGACGCCCGGCTCAGCCCGGCCAAGGTGGTCGCCCGGCGGTGGGGCGGCGGCGAATGAGGGAGGCCCTGCTCCTTTTCCTGGGCCGATGCGGCGGGATCGAAGGCTGGCTGCGCCTGGCGGCCGGGGAGGTCGTCGCCCGCGGCGGGGGCCTGGAGGGAAGCGAGGCTTACCGCTCGGCCCCCGTCGTCGCGGTCGCTCCCGGCGACGAGGTGACCTTGCGCTGGCTCGACCTTCCGGGAGGGCTCTCGGCCGCTCAGGCGGCGGGCGCCGCCCGGTTGATGGCGGCGGACTTCAGCGCGCAGCCGGTCGATCAGCTCCATGTCGCGGCGGGGCGGGAGGCCGGCGAAAACGGAACTCGGTGCGTCGGGCTGGTTCCGCTCGAAACCATGCGCACCTGGCTTGCCAGCGCCGAGGCGGCCGGGTTCGATCCGGACCGGATCGTTCCGGAAACGCTGTTGCTGCCGGCACCCGAGGAGGGGTTCGCCACGTCGGATGCGGGCGAGCTTCGGCTCTATCGCGGGCGCGAGGAGGCCTTCGCCGCCGAGCCGGAGCTGGGCGACCTGCTTCTGGCGGGGCGCCCGGCCGCCGCGGTCGAACCCGAGGCGTTCGAGGCAGGCCTGGCCGAGGCGCTGGAGCAGGCTCCGCTGGACCTTCGCCAGGGACCGTTCTCCCGCCGCCGCGACTGGCGGGTGGCTCCGGCGCGGGTGCGGCGGCTGGCGCTGCTGGCGGCGGCGTTGATCCTCGTCAGCCTCGCCGTCCAGGTCGTCGCGATCGCCCGCTACGGCTTCGCCGCCGACGCCGCCGAGGCGGAAGCCCGCCGGGTCGCCGCGGCAGCGCTTCCGCGCAATGCCGGAATCGCCGATCCGGAAGCGGAATTGAGCCGTCGGCTCGCGGAGCTTCGCGGCGGCGGCGCGGGCTTCGGCGCTACGGTCGGAGCCCTGTTCGAAGCGGTCAAGGCGACCCCCAACATCGAGCTCACGGCGCTGGCCTTCGCTCCGGACGGAATCCTGCGGGCGACGGCTCAGGCGGATTCGCCTGCTGCGATCGAGGCTCTGCGCCAGCGAGTCGAAGCGAGCGGCTTCGCTGCCGAGGCGGGAGCCCCGCGCACCGGCGGCGGGCGGCGGGTCGCCGACCTGACGGTGCGGCCGCGATGACCGCTCGGCTCCAGGCCCTGTGGCTCGCGCGCACTCCGCGCGAGCGCTGGCTGCTCGGCGTGATGCTGGCGCTGGTGGTGTTGGTTCTCGCCTGGCTGATCATCCTTCGGCCGCTCGGCGACCTGCTTTCGGCGGCCCGCGAGCGCCACGGCCATGCCGTCGCCGCGCTCGCCGAGGCGCGCGCCCAGGCCAAGGCGATCGCCGCGCTGGAGCAGGACAGGCCGGCGGCGGTCCAGGGCCCGATCGACCAGGCGGTCGCCGCCGCGGCCTCGGAAGCGGGCTTCCAGCTGTCCCAGCTCCAGGCCCAAGGGCCGGGGCGGGTGGCGATCGCGATCGGCGCGGCTCGGCCGCAGGCCCTGTTCGGCTGGGTCGCGGCGCTCGAGGCGCAGGGCTATATCGTCGAGCGCTTCACGGCGAGCAGCAACCCAGACCGAACCCTTTCGGCGCAGATCGTGCTGCGCGGGCGGGGCGGCTGATGCGCCTGCGCCTCCGATGGTGGCGGGAGCTTCTGTTCCTCGGCGCCCTGCTGTTCTCGCTGGTCGCCCTGCTGCCGCTTCGCCTCGCCCTGGACTGGCTCGGATTCGAGGCGAAGGGCCTGGCCGCGCGCGAAGCTCAGGGAAGCATCTGGCTCGGGGCGCTCGCCGATGCGAGGTTCGGCCCCGCCGCGGTGGGCGACGTCGCGACTCGGCTTCGGGCTCTGCCGCTGCTGGTCGGGCGGGCCCGGCTCGACCTCGCTCAGCCGGATGCCGGGCTTCGAGCCGGCCTCACCCTGTCCCGGCACGGCTTCGGCATCGACGATGCGTCGGGAGCGCTCGAAGCGTCGGGGCCGGCCGGCCTGCCGCCGCCTTCGCTCGACTTGGGGGACCTCAGCTTCCGGTTCGCCGACGGCCTGTGCGTCGGCGCCGAAGGCCTGGTCAAGGCGCGCTTCGCGGGCGAGTTCGGAGGGGTTCCGCTGGCGGCCGGCTTCAGCGGCGAGGCGCGGTGCGACGGCCCCGCCCTGCTGCTTCCGCTGGCGAGCCAGTCGGGCACAGACCGTCTCGACGTGAGGCTGTTCTCGGACGGCCGCTACCGGATCGATGGAGCTCTCCGCCCGGGCGGAGTCCTCTATTCGCCGAGGCTCGAAGGCAAGTTCTGAGCCGAGCGGGCTATGCCCGCCACGCGGCCGTCATCCGCCGCCGGGCCCGCCATCGTCCTTGTAGCGGCTCTCGATGAAGCGCCCCTGCGTCTCGAACGCCTCGCGATCGGTGCGGATGAGCTTGTCGCCTATCTCGCCGAGCGCCTGGCGCGCCGCATCGAGGCTGACCACCAGGCGCTCGTCCGCTGACAGGCCCTCGCCGTCGGGCTGCTTGCGGTAATCGGCCGGAATGCGCTCGTAGCGCTCGATGAGCTCGGGGAGATGCTTGCCCATCAGCCGCCGCGCGTCCTGAGCCAGCGGGTCGAGCGGGTCGACCTCGGCGAGGCGCGATTCGAGCAGCGGCAGCTGAGCTCCGATCGCGTCGGCGCGCTGCACCGCCGGGGCCGGCAAGGCCGAGCGCCGGCGCACCAGCATGTTTTCCAGCTGGCGCACGACGGTGCCGGTGGGAAGCTGCTCGTTATAAGCCACGCGCTTGGGTTCGACCGGCCAGAAGGAGAAGACGAGGAGGATCGCGAGGGTGGCGAGCGCTACGAGGAACAATCCGGTGATTCCAATCGGTCCGACGATCAGGCCGAAGCCGATGGTCGCGACGATGAGAGCGCCGATCGCGACTCCGATCGTCGCCGCCCGGCGCGCGACCGTTCCCGCCGCCCGCCCGTAATAGCGCCGGCGAGCGCTGGCCGCGGCCGGAATATGTCCGTCGAGGCGCGCCGAATATTCGTCGAAGCGGGCGATCGCCTCCTCGACGCTGCGGGGCGTGCGCGCCATCGTCAGCCCTCGATCGGAGCGAGCAGCGGCGATGTCGACGCTCCGCCGCCGATCCGGTTCTGCTCGACGCCCTCGGCCCGGGCGATGTAGCCGCGGCTCTTCTCGACCTCGGTGGTCAGGGTGTCGACGGTCTGCTTCATGCTTCCAAGCGCCTCGAGCTTGAAGCGGTCGATCGTGTCCATCGTGTCGTAGATGTTCTGGAAGGCTCGCTGCAGAGTTTCGAGCGGGATGGTCGAGGAGGCCGCCTGGCGATGGATCTCGCCGGTATTGCTCTTGAGCAGCTCGCCGGTCGAATCGATGATGTTGGCGGTGGTGGTGTTGAGAGCGGTGATCTGGTTGAGCACCAGCTTCTGGTTGGCCATCGCCTCGGCGACCGTGACCGCGGTGCGCAGCGCGGCAACGGTGGTGGTCGACGCCCGGTCGACGCCCTTGATCAGCTCGACATTGTTCTTCTTGACGAGATCGAGCGCGAGATAGCCCTGAACCGTCACCGCCATCTGGGTGAGCAGATCGGTGGTGCGCTGGCGGGTGTAGAAGAGGGCGGTCTCGCGGATCGCCTTGGCCTTGGCGGGATCGGTCGAGTCGAGCTCGGCGGCTTTCTCCTCCAGTTTCTGGTCGAGCGCCTTGGAGATGTGGATCATCTGCTCGAGCTGGCCCATTGTCTGCCACATCGCCGCCCGCTCGGTGCCGATCGCGGCATTGTCCATCTGCAGCTCCTCCTTGCCGCTGGCGAGGCTGTTGAGGATCTGCGCGATATGAGTCTGTGCGGACTGGTAGCTCCTGAAATAGCCCTTCAGGCGGTTTCCGAACGGGATGATCCCGAACAACTTCCTCGGCGCTCCGGCGCCGCGCTTGCCGGGGTCCAGCTCTTCGACCGTCTGGCGAAGCTTGGTGAGGTCGGCGCCGATGCCGTTGTCCTTGTCCATCGCCCGGATCGGCCGGTCGAGGAATCGGTTCGAATGGTTGGCGGCCTCGGCGATCTGCTTTCGGCCCATGTTGGTCAGCTCGTCCACCTTCTTGCCGAATTCTGGGCTGTTGGCGTCGGCCGCGACCAGCTCATTGACGAACTTGTCGACGACTCCCTGAAGCTTGGACTTCACGCCGTCCTCGATCGGCACCAGCCCGGCCGCCTCGGCGGGCTCGATGGCCTGGAGCGCCTCCGGGGCGTCGAGCTTCAGCTTGGTCTCGGTCTGGGTAGCCATGATCCTCGCTCCGTCTGCTTTCGGGCTAAATGGGGCAGGGGAGGCGGCGAGCGCAAGGGGCAAAGTGTATTATAGCTGCAATACACGCGCTGTCGAGCCGGGCCAGTCCCGGCTCCGGGCCGTCGCGTGACGCGCGTCACGGCCACCGGGCGGGCGGCCGTGCTTGAACCGGCAATGTCCCGGCGAACCGGTTCGAGACGGAGAGGCACGATGGCGAATCTGGTTGAGCATCTCGCTCTGGTTTCGGAGTCGGAGCGGACGAGCATGTCCGACCTGACCCGGGTATCCGCGGCGCTTCAGAAGCAGGCGACTCGCGATCTCCTTCCGATCTGGGACATCAGCGCGACCGTCGACGCGTTCGTGAGGCTCGAGGACGTGCCGACGGACTATTGGCCGATCATCATCATGGACAATATCGGCATTCCGGGGGTCGCAGGCATTCACCAGGACAGGAACGGACAGCCCTTCGCTCTCGTCTCCTCGAAGCCCGATATCGACGAATGGTCGCTGACGGCCAGCCACGAGGTGCTCGAGATGCTCGTCGATCCCTTCGGCCGCCGGCTGGTCGCCGGCGACTCGATCAAGCCGGGGCAGGGCCGGGTCGATTATCTGGTGGAGGTATGCGACCCGTCCGAGCATGCGCAATTCGCCTATTCCGTGAACGGCGTGCTCGTATCCGACTTCTACACGCCCCACTTCTTCGATCCGGCTCCGGCCCCGGGCGTCCGCTATTCCTACACCGGCGACATCGAGAGGCCTCGCCAGGTCCTGGAGGGCGGCTACCTGTCGTGGCGGGACACCGAGACCGGCGACTGGTGGCAGCAGACATGGTTCGGCGGCGACGCTCCGGAATTCCGCAACCTGGGCCCGCTGACCGGAAGCAACAATTTCCGTTCGCAAATCGATCGAACGATCTCGCGCGATACCGCGGCGGCGGTGGGGGCGGGCCGAGCCGCGGCCCGGCTGGCAGGAATGTCGCTCGTCGCCGCCCGGGACGCCGGAGCGAGCCGAGCGGAATCCTTGCACGGACAGATTCAGGAGCTTATCGCCGCCAACGCCTGAGAATGCGGCGGCGCGCGAGGGTGTGACATGGCTGACGAACGCGACGATACGGCCAAGATCGCGCGGGCGCGCGACCTCCGGGAAAGAATCCGCAAGCTGATCGCCGGCGAGGAGGCAGGCCAGGACACGGACCCGCCGCCCTCGCCCCGCGATTTCATCCACAAGCGGATGCGAGAAAGCGACAAGGATTAGCCGCGACGGGCGCCGGCGTCGGCGAGCCTGAAAAACAGGTGGAGGGACCGCGGCCGTCCGGGCAATATCGGCGGGCGATTCAGGCAAGTCGCCAACGAAAGGGGAATGCAATGCTCAATCGTCTCGCCGCGGCGGCCGCCGCTCTCTCCATCGCAGCGACCCCGTGCCTCGCCGCCGAGCTTCCCGAGCAGCGGGATCCGGGCGTTCGCCGGAGTGGCGCGGCCATTGGCGGTTATGTCCGGATGCCGCTCGGCGGCAAGGCCGAGCGCGGCGGTCCGGCGGCCGGGCTTCGGCTGACCGCGGTCCACGATTACCGGACAGCAGACGCCGCCCGAGCCGCCTTCATCGAGAACGATACGCTTGACCTGAGGCTGCTGGGCGCGAAGAAGCCGGCGCTCTATTTGGCCGGGGTTCCGGTCACCGGCAAGGCGGCCCGGCGGCACAATCTCACCGGGGTCAACACCGTCGTCACCGTCGTCATCGTCGCGGCGGCCGTGGTGGGCGGCTATTATATCGCCCGGGCGATCGACGATTCCGGCGAGGAATAGCCCCCGCCGGCTCAGCCTTGAACGCGCAGCCGCTTCCGAGTCTGTTCGTTGACCTTGCCGGCGAGGCCCGGGACTTCGTCGAGCTGCCGGAGCGACGTGAAGCGGCCGCGCTCCTCCCGGTAGTGGACGATCTCGTGGCCGTGGCCGTTCAGGCCCTCGACGGAGTCGATCTCCTCCTTGCTGGCCGAATTGATGTCGAGCCGGTCGGTCACAGGTCGGGAAGCACCTGGCTCGCCTCGCCCCAGCCCTGGAGCGCCCGCCCGGAGGCGCGCTCGACCAGCTGCTCGCCGTCGCGGACGGTGAACGGGGCTCCGGACTTGAGATCGTCAAGCTCGTCCCAGCTGATCGGGGCGGCCACGGGCGCGCGCTCGCGGGCGCGCGCCGAATAAGGAAGGATCGCCGTCGCCCCGCGCTGGTTGCGCAGATAGTCGAGGAAGATTCGGCCCTTGCGCTTCACCTTGGCGAGGTTGGCGGTGAAGCGCTCCGGCTCGGCCGTTGCCAAGGCGACGGCGAAGCGTTGCGCGAAATCCTTGACCTGCGGCCATTCCGCCTCGGGAGTCAGAGGGACGACGACGTGCAGGCCCTTGCCACCGGTCGTCAGCGGGAAGCTCTGCAGGCCCATGTCGGCGAGGTGGCGATGGAGGTCGCGCGCGGTCCGCTTGACCTGATCGAAGCTCAGGCCCTCGTCCGGATCGATGTCGAAGACCAGCCGGTCCGGCTTCTCCACCTCGGCGACGGAGGAGCCCCAGCCGTGGAACTCGATCGTCCCCATCTGGGTGCAGGCGACGATCCCGGTCGTGTCGCGGACATAGACGTAATCCTCGATCTCGCCCTTCTTCTCCTCGATCGCGATCTGGTGGACCTGGGGGCCGAAGCTTCCGGTATTGTGCTTCTGGAAGAAGCATTTGCTCGACCGGCCCTGCGGGCAGCGGACGAGGCTGAGGGGGCGGTCGGCGGCCCACTCCATCATCATCGGCCCGATCGTGCGGTAATAGTGGACGAGCTCCGCCTTGGTGACTCCGGCGTCGGGGAAGAGCACCCGTTCGGGGTTGCTGATCTTGATTCCGTCGGCCGCCGCTGGGGCGGCGCGCTCCACCGGCTGCGGAGTCTCCTCGACCACTTCGGCGGCCTTCTTGTCGCTGCGCAGCCCAAGGAAGCTGCCGTGACGGACGACGCCTTCGGAGGTGAACTCCGCGAAGGCGACTTCGCAGACCAGCTTCGGCTTCACCCAATGGGCGCCGCGAGCATCCGCCCTCGGCACCGGAGCGGCGGGCTTCTCCGCCGCGATCTTCTCGAACCGCTCGAGCAGGTCGTGCTGGACCTGGTTGGAAAAGCCCGTCCCGACCTTGCCGGCGTAGCGCAGCTTGCCGTCGTCATGGACTCCGAGAAGAAGCGCCCGGAAGCCGCGCCCCTTCTTGTCGCTCTCCGACCAGCCGAGGATCACGAACTCCTGGCGGTAGGTGCATTTGATCTTGAGCCAGGACTTGGTGCGCCCGCCCCGGTAGGGCGAGTCGGCGCGCTTGGAGATGATGCCCTCCTGGCCCGCTTCGCACATCGCGTCGAACAGCTTCTCGCCATGGCCGACGATATGCTCCGCATAGAGGATGAGGGGCGGCCTGCCCTCGCCGACGAGCGAGGCGAGGCGGCCCTTGCGCTCGATCGTCGGAAGCCGGGTCAGGTCCTCGCCGTCGATCTCGAGCGCGTCGAACAGGAAGAGGGTGAGGCCTCGGCCGCCTTCGCTGATCGCCTGCTGGAGCGCAGAGAAGCCGGTATTGCCCTTGTCGTCGAGGGCGACGATCTCGCCGTCGAGCAGGGCCGAGCCGACTTCGAGCTCAGCCGCGGCCTCGGCGATCTCGGGGAACTTGTCCGACCAGTCGAGCCCAGAGCGGGTATAGACCCTGGCCTTGCCGCCGCCGATCGCGAGCAGGCAGCGATAGCCGTCATATTTCATCTCGTGGATCCAGCCAGAGCCGGACGGGACGTGATCGACGAGCGTAGCCTTCTGCGGCTCGCGGAAGGCGGGGAGCTTGGCCTTCTTCCCGTCATCCCGGCGAAAGCCGGGACCTCGCGGAGAATCGGGCGCCGGCGCTTTTCCGTCCCGAGGTCCCGGCTTTCGCCGGGATGACGGGGATTTGTAAGGATCCGTCTTCCAGCCCTTCAATTCCTTCGCCCTCTTGCCGGCGGCGATCTCCTGCATGGTCCGGCCAGTCTTGATCGACGTCAGATACTTCTCCGTCAGGCCCATCGAGCCGCCGGCATGCTCGTCGGTCACCTTCTTGAGCATCCAGTTCTCGGCCCGCTCGCCCGGCCGGCCCTTGAGCCGGAACATCACCCATTCGCCCTTCATCCGATGCCCTTCGAGGGTGAAGTGGAGATGGCCCTCCTCGATCGTCTTGCGCGGATCCTTGTCCGGATGCGGAATCCACCGCCCCCAGTCCCAGAGCATGACGGTTCCGCCGCCATATTCGCCCTTGGGGATGGTGCCCTCGAAGCTCGCATAGCCCATCGGATGGTCTTCCGTGCGGACCGCGAGGTGCCTGTCCGCCGGGTTGAGGCTGGGACCCTTGGGTACCGCCCAGCTCTTCATCACCCCGTCCATCTCCAGCCGGAGGTCGTAATGGAGGCGGGTGGCATCGTGCTTCTGGACCATGAACAAGGCAGGGGCGTTCGGCCCGCGCGCCGGCGCGACTTCGCCCGGCGGCTCGGCGGTCTTCGCGAAGTCGCGCTTCTTGTTGTAGGTCTCGAGCGGATCGGCCGGTTTTTTGCGCAGGGCCATTACCAGGACCGTCCGCCACGAAACCCAAACCGTTCGCCCTGAGCCTGTCGAAGGGCCTTCCTTCCCTTTACGCTGCTCATGGACAAGGAGAGGGCTTCGGCAAGCTCGGCCCGAACGGTTTTCAGCACTATCCGGTCCTTACGCCCGCTTCCGCGCCGGCGCGGCCTTCGCCGGCGCCTTCTTCGCGGCCGGCTTGCGGGCTGCGGGCTTGGCGGCCGCCTTCTTGGCGCCGCCGCCGGAAGCTTTGCCGCCGCCGCCTGATTCCTTGCCGCCAGGCTTCTCGATCGAGCGCTTGAGGGCGGCCATCAGGTCGATGACGTTGGAGCCCCGCGCCGGAGCGGCCTCCTCCTCGGCATGGATGGTCTTGCCCTTGCGCTTCTTCTCGATCAGCTCCTCGATCGCCTCGATATAGCGGTCGTGATATTTGGACGGGTCGAACGGCGCCGTCTTGCGCTCGATCAGCGCCTCGGCGAGGTCGAGCAGCTCCTCGTCGGGCTTGGCCTCGGCGATGTCGCGGAAGTAGTTCTGGGCCTTGTTGACCTCGTCGGCGTAGCGGAGCGTCTCGAGCACGATGCCGCGGCCGCAGGGCTTGAGGCTGACCAGATATTCACGGCCCCTCAGGGCGAGCTGCCCCAGCGCCACCTTCTTGGTGCGCCTCAGCGCCTCCCTGAGGACGATGAACGCCTCCTCGGCGAGGTCGTCGGCCGGCACGACGAAATAGGGCTTCTCGTAATAGAGAACGTCGATATCGTCATAATCGACGAACTGCGTGAGCTCGAGAGTCTTCTTGCTCTCCAGCTTGGCCGATTCGATCTCCTCGTCGCTGAGCAGGACGTAGCTGCCTTTCTCATATTGGTAGCCCTTGACGATCTCCTCGGGATCGACCGGTCCGACGCCCGGCACCACCTTCTCATATTTGACCCTCTTGCCGGTCGGCTCGTGGATCTGGTTGAAGGCGATCGTCGCTCCGCTCCTGGTGGCGGAGAAGATCTCGACGGGGATCGAGACCAGGGCGAGCCTGATCTGTCCCTTCCAATAGGCGCGTGCGGCCATGGCGTGCTTGCTCCGGATCGATTCGTTGCCGATTCAATCCGCGGGGGCAGGTGCGGTTCCCGTCAGACCGGTATCTCGGTCGTGTACTTGACCTGCCTCAGGGCGAAGTTGCTCGCCGCGTTCGCCACGCTCGGATGGGCAAGGACCCCGCGCATGATGAATCGGTCATAGTCGGCGACGTCGCGCACCGCGATGCGCAGGAGATAGTCCCACTCGCCGGACATGGCATAGCATTCGACGATCTCCTCGCGCGACTGGATGAAATCCTCGAAATCGGCTCGAGCCTCGACGCTCTGGCGGGTCATCCGCACCTGGCACAGCACGTTGACCGAGCGGCCGAGCGCCTGCGGGCTTGCGATCCGGACCGCCCGGCCGAGGACTCCGGCCTTCTCGAGGGCGCGTACCCGCCGCCAGACCGAAGCGGCCGAGGCTCCGACCCGTTCCGCCAGCGCCGCGTGGCTGAGGGCGGCGTCGCGCTGAAGCTCGCGGACGATTCGCCGGTCGACCGAGTCGAGCTGATCATCTTCTTTCATAATCGCCCTGATATCCGGTCATTCGTTTCAAATCTACTGCAGGGCGCGGCGAAAGTGATACGCATTTGGAAGCTGCGCGGGTTAGGTATAGCTGGGCGGCTCGCTCGAAAGGGATTCGGATGGACGATTCATTTCTGCTCAGCGACGGTCCGCTCCTGTTCGACCGGCTCGAAGAGCAGAAATCGGATTCGCTGCTCCAGCTGATCGCGCTGTGCGAGGCGGATCCCCGGCCGGACAAGATCGACGTCGGAGTCGGAGTCTATCGCGATTCGGCCGGCGGCACTCCGATCCTCCGCGCCGTGAAGGCGGCGGAGCGGCGGCTGTGGGAGCGGCAGGAGACCAAGGCCTATCTCGGCTCGCAGGGCGATTCCCGCTTCACCGAGCTGATCCGGCCGATCGTGTTCGGCGAGGCGGGGGCGGCGGACGAGCGGATCGTGGGGCTCCAGACTCCGGGGGGCTGCGGAGCGCTCAGGCTCGGAGCCGATCTCGTCACCAAGGCGAACCCCGAGGCGCGGATCTTCGTCGGGCAGCCGACCTGGCCCAATCACGGCCCGCTGATCGAATGCGCCGGGGTCGAGATGGTGGCCCACCCTTATTACGACCCGCCGAGCCGCCAAATCCTGTTCGACGAGATGATGGCCGCGCTCGGAACGGCTCGGCGCGGCGACCTCGTCCTGCTCCACGGCTGCTGCCACAATCCGACGGGGGCCGACCTTTCGGCGCCGCAATGGGCCGACGTTGCGGAAGTGGTGGCGCGCCGCGGGCTCGTCCCGTTCGTCGACCTCGCCTATCAGGGCCTCGGCAACGGCCTCGAAGCCGATGCCGCCGGGGCCCGGCTGGTCGTCGAGGCGGCGGAGCAGGCGATCGTGGCGCAGAGCTGCGACAAGAATTTCGGAGTCTATCGCGAGCGGGTCGGCAATCTCTTCGTCAAGGCCGCAAGCGCGAGGGCCGCTCAGGTCGCCTATGGCAACCTCCTCCAGCTTTCGCGGACCATGTGGTCGATGCCGCCCGATCATGGCGCTGCGATCGTCCATATCGTGCTCGAGGATCCCGGGCTGCGCTCCGATTGGAATGCAGAGCTTCGCGAGATGTGCGCCCGGATCCGCAGGCTCCGCGCCCGGCTCGCCGCCTATGACGAGCGGCTCGCCTACATCGACGCGCAGAACGGCATGTTCTCGATGCTTCCGCTCAGCCCCGCCCAGGTCCTCGAGCTGCGCGAGGAGAAGGGGATCTACATGGCCGGGTCGGGACGTTTCAACGTCGTCGGCCTCTCCGACGACAATGTCGACCGGTTCGCCGCGGCGGTGGTGGAGAAGATGGATGGCTGAGAGCGAGGCGAAAGTGAGCGATCGGCCGATCGCGCTTCATTCCGGCTTCGACTGGCGGCGGATCGCCTATGTCGTCCAGGCCAGCCGGGCGATGGACAAGCTCGAGGAGGAGCGCCTCGTCCCGGAGCGCAAGATCCTCTACCAGTTCAGCGCTCGAGGCCACGACATGGCCCAGGCGATGCTCGGAAGCCGGCTCACCCATCGCCGCGACGCCACCTGCGGCTATTATCGCTCGCGTCCGCTGTTGCTTTCGCTCGGAGTTCCGATCGAGGACGCGCTCGGCTCCGGAATGGGCCGGGAAGGGGGCTATTCCGACGGCCGCGACATCGGAGTCGTGTTCAACTACCCGAATCCGGACGGAGCGCCGGCCCTGCCGATGTCGGGAGGGGTCGGAGCCCAATATACGCCGACCGCGGGGTGGGCCCAGGCGATCGACTATTATCGCAACGTGCTCGGCGACGGCAGCTACGAAGGCGCGATCGCGGTGGTGCTGGGCGGCGACGCCTCCTGCGCCACCGGCGGCTTCTGGTCCGCCCTGACCATCGCCACGACCCAGAAGCTGCCGATGCTGTTCTACGTCGAGGACAACGGCTTCGGCATTTCCGTGCCGTCCAGCTTCCAGACTCCGGGCGGCGACATCGCCAGGAACTTGGCGAACTTCGCCAACCTCGCCATTTTCGCCGGCGACGGCACCGATCCAGCGGAAGCAGCCAGGCTGATCGAGCGCGCCGTCGACCATGTCCGCTCCAGCAAGGGCCCCGCGCTTCTTCGGCTCACCGTGCCGAGGCTGCAGGGGCACAGCTTCCAGGATACCCAGGCCTACAAGTCCGCGGACCTGGTCCGCGAGGAATGGGCTCGCGATCCGCTGCCCAAGCTCAAGGCCTATCTGGTTCCGGCGCTTCTGTCCGAGGAGGACTGGAACGCCATCGAAACCGAGGCCGCCGAGGCGGTCGAGAATGCGCGCGAGGCCGCCGAGGCGCGCGGAGTCTCAGATCCCGAGCGGGTGCTCGACCATGTCTTCTACGACGGCGAGATGCAGAAGCTGGGCGGGCAATGGACCCACGGCTATCGAGCGCCGCGCTCGCACGACGAGCCCAAGCCCGAGGGCCAGCGGATCAACATGGTGACCGCCATCCGGCGAACCCTCGACCACGAGCTCGGGATCAACGACCGCGTCCTGCTGTTCGGCGAGGATATCGGGCCCAAGGGCGGAGTCCATGCCGTCACCCTCGGCCTGCAGGACAAATATGGCGCCGCCAGGGTGTTCGACACCAGCCTCAACGAGGAAGGGATCATCGGTCGGGCGGTCGGAATGGCGCTGGCCGGGCTGATGCCGGTGCCCGAGATCCAGTTCCGCAAATATGCCGAGCCGGCGACGGAGCAGATCAACGATTGCGGAACGATGCGCTGGCGGACCGCCAACCGCTTCGCGGCTCCGATGGTGCTTCGAATCCCGGGCGGCTTCTTCAAATGCGGAGACCCGTGGCACAGCCAGACCAACGAGGTTCAGTTCATCCACAATCCGGGCTGGCAGGTGGCGGTGCCCTCCAACGCCGAGGATGCTGTCGGCCTGCTTCGAACCGCGCTCAGGGGCAACGACCCGGTGGTGTTTTTCGAGCACCGGGCGATGCTCGACGACGCCTGGGCGCGGCGGCCCTATCCCGGCGACAATTATGTGCTTCCCTTCGGGCGGGCGAAAAAGGTGCGCGAGGGCGATTCCCTCACCATCGTCACCTGGGGCGCGATGGTCCCGCGCTGCGAGGCCGCGGCCGAGGACGTGTCGGCCGACATCATCGACCTTCGAACGCTGATGCCCTGGGACCGCGACATGGTTCTCGAGAGCGTCCGGCGCACCCGCCGCTGCCTGATCGTCCACGAGGATCTTCGCACCGGCGGCTTCGGAGCCGAGATCGCGGCCGTGGTCGCGGACGAGGCCTTCCTCGATCTCGACGCTCCGGTGGCCCGGGTGACGATGCCCGACATTCCGAGCCCGCATAATCCGGTGCTTCTGAACTGGGCGGTTCCGAGCGTCGAGCGGATCAGGGCCAAGATCGAAGAGCTGGTGGGGTTTTGATGGCGAGGCCCGTCATTGCGAGCGAAGCGAAGCAATCCAGAGCGGCGACCGTCGCGGGCGCGGCGCTGGATTGCCGCGTCGCTTCGCTCCTCGCAATGACGGGGGGGACTGGATCATGATCGACGTCCTCGTCCCGGAGGAGCAGGAGGGCACCCAGGCCGTCGTGCGGACCTGGCTGAAGCGTCTCGGCGACCGGGTCGAAGTGAACGACCCGCTGGTCGAGCTCGAGACCGACAAGGTGGCGATGGAGGTGCCCGCGCCCTCGGCGGGGGTGCTTCGCGAGATATTGCTGGAGACGGGCGCTGCGGCGGTGCCGGGCGCGGTGCTGGGGAGGATCGCGGCGGAGGAAGAAGCAGAAGGAAAGGCCGGACACGAAGAGAGACCGTTCGGGCTGAGCCCGTCGAAGCCCTCTCCTTCGGCTGAGTCTGGAAAGGGAGGGGCTTCGACAGGCTCAGCCCGAACGGCTGTGGCGGAGATGCGGCTTTCCCCCTCGGTCCGCCGCGCGCTCCTCCAGCACGATATCGACCCGTCGCGGATCGAGGGCACCGGCCGCGGCGGGCGGATCACCCGCGCCGACGTCGACCGCGCCGTCGAGGCCGCGACCAAGGTGGAACCTCCCGTCATCCCGGCGAAGGCCGGGACCTCGGGGAGACCCACCGAGATGCCTCGTCCCGAGGTCCCGGCTTCCGCCGGCATGACGGCTATCCGCTCGCACAGCGTCCCGCACGACCGGATGCGGCTCAGGATCGCCGAGAACATGCTCGCCTCGGTGACCAAGGCGCCGCACGTCACCGCGATGTTCGAGGCGGACTTCAGCGCCATCATCGTCCACCGCGAGCGGCACAAGGCCGCCTGGGCGAAGAAGGGGGTGAAGCTCACCTACAGCGCCTATATCGTCGCCGCCGCGGCCGAGGCGATGAAGGTGGCGCCGGCGATCAACAGCCGCTGGCACGACGACCGGCTCGAGATTTTCGACGACATCAATATCGGGGTCGGCACCGCCTTGGGCGAGAAGGGGCTGATCGTGCCGGTTCTGCGCAAGGTCCAGACCCTGTCGCTGAAGGGCATCGCCGCAGGCCTGGAGGAGCTGGTCGACAAGGCGCGCCGCGAGCAGCTCACCGCCCGCGACGTCTCCGGCGGCACCTTCACCATCTCCAACCACGGAGTGTCCGGGTCGCTGTTCGCCGCGCCGATCATCATCAACCAGCCGCAATCGGCGATCCTCGGAGTCGGCAAGCTCCAGAAACGCGTGGTCGTGCGCGAAGTGGGCGGGGTGGATACGATCCAGATCCGCCCGATGGCCTATGTCTCGCTCACCATCGACCACCGGGTCGTCGACGGCCACCAGACCAATGCCTGGCTGACCCGGTTCGTCGAACTGCTCGACGGGTGGCCGCTCGATTAGCAAGAAAGGTCAAGCCGAAGGCCCCAAAGCCTGTTTGTCGGAATCATGAAATCCTGCTAAGGGCCTCGTTTACCGCAATAAATCGGGGTGGGATCGATGAAGGCTCTGGCGGCGCTTTTGGCGATAGGGATGGCTGTGCCGGCGATGGCGGCGAACGAGGGCGATTCGGGCAAGCCCGACAAGCCGCGCCTGGTCTGCAAACGCGATTATGCGTCCCAGAGCCGTCTGGGCACCAAGGTCTGCCGCCCCGCCGACGAAAAGCGGAACAAGGCCGCTCCGGCCGCGGCGGCCGCGGCAAGGCCGAAGCCGGCGGCGAAGATCCGGACCGACTCGGTCGCGGCTCCGGCTCCCGCTCCCGAGCTCACGGCGCAGCCGGTCCAGGTCGCTTCCGCGGCGGCCAAGCCGGAAAAGAAGATCTGCAAGCGCCAGGAATCGTCGGTCAGCCGCCTGGGCGCCGGGCCGAAGATCTGCAGGACCGCCGCCGAATGGCGCCGCCAGCCCGCCCAGGACGACAGCGAAAAGCTGCTGATGCACGAGGCGAAGGGCCGCTAGGCCCACTCCGCCTCAGGCGCCGAACAGCGCCCTGAGCTCCTGCTTCAATATCTTGCCGTTGGCGTTCCTCGGTAGCGGCTCCGGCAGGAAGGCGATCCGCACCGGGGTCTTGAACACCGCGAGCCGCTCGCGCACCCAGGCTTTGAGCTCCTCCTCGCTCGCCTCCATCCCGCTTGCCAGGTGGACCACCGCTGCCGGCTCCTCGCCGAGGGTTCGGTGGGGGAGGCCGATCAGCGCCGCGTCCGTCACCGCCGGGTGGTCGAACAGCACATTCTCGACCTCGATCGAATAGATGTTCTCGCCGCCGCGGATGACCATGTCCTTGGCGCGGTCGACGATGTAGCAGAAGCCTTCCTCGTCCAGGCGGGCGAGGTCGCCGGTGCGGACCCAGCCGTCGACGAACGTCGCCGAGGTCGCCTCCGGCTTGTTCCAATAGCCTTTGACGATCTGCGGACCGCGAGCCCACAATTCGCCGACCTCGCCGACTCCGAGCTCGCGGACCCCGTCGAGCGACATGATCTTGAGATCCGCGACCGGCACCGGGGGCCCGGCGCTGTCGGGGCGGTTGAGATAATCCTCGCCGACATGGCTGGTGACCGTCGCCGTCGTCTCGGTCATCCCCCAGCCATTGCCCGGCAGCGCCCCGAACTCCTCCCAGATCTTTCGGACCAGCTCCGGCGCCGCTGGGGCGCCGCCGTAGCTGATCACCTCGAGGCTCGAGAGATCGAAGCGGTCGCGCTCGGGATGCTCGAGCAGCTGCCAGGCGATGGTCGGCACCCCGCCGGTCATCTGGACTCGCTCCCGCTCGATGATCGCCATCGCCTCCAGGGGGTCCCATTTGCGCATGAAGACGAGCGTATGGCCGGCGACCATCGTTCCCATCAGCATCGCGCTCAACGCGGTGCAGTGGAACAGCGGGATCACCACCAGCGCCACCTTGGCCTGCGGCTCCGGCGGCGCCTCCCCGCGGCGAAGAGCGGCGCGCGCGTTGGAATAGCCGACCGAAAGGATGTTGGTGAGCAGGTTCCGATGCGTTCCCAGAGCGCCCTTGGGACGGCCGGTCGTGCCGCTCGTGTAGAGGATGGTCGCTTCGTCGTCCGGCTCGATCGCTATGGCCGGAAGGTCCGCGCCGGGAAGACCGGCCCAGCCTTGCGGAGAACCGATCAGGTCCTCGAGCCGGGCCGCCCCGGCGGGCGCCGAGGCCGAGCGGCTGACGATGACCTGCTCGAGGCCGGGGAGGCCGGGCCGGTGCGGCTCGATCCGCTGCCAGCGCGCCCAATCGCAGATCAGGACCTTCGACCCCGAATCGGCGAGGCCGTATTCCAGCTCGGGCCCCGTCCACCAGGCGTTGAGCGGGACCGCGATCGCCCCCAGCGCGACGATCGCGAAGAAGGCCGCCGGCCATTCCGGAAGGTTCGCCATGGCGATCGCCACCCGGTCGCCCTTTCCGACGCCGAGCCGGGCGAGCTCGCCGGCAAGCGCCGCGGAGGCCCGGAACGAGGCTTCGAAGCTGACCCGCTCGTCCTCGTAGATGGTGAACGGGCGGTCGCCGTGCGTTCGGGAATGGCGGGCCAGGAAGGCGAGGGAAGGCGGAGCGTTCTTCCAGACCCGGGTCCGAACGCCGCGGATCACGGCTTCGTCCATCTCCAGCCGCGATCCCGGGGCCGTGAGCAGGGCGTCGACCTGGTAGAGGCTCATCCGGGGCCAGTCCGGATCCAGCTTGAAGCCTTCGATCACTCGCTTCTCCCTTGGTTGCCGATCCGACATTGCGAGGAGCGCGGCGGAGAAGCAATCTCGCTTCGGCGTTCCGCGCCGAGCGCGACGCAGGAGTCTCGGAGTCGCTCGCAACGGCGTTGATTCGGGCGCGGCTCAGGCGCTAGGCCCGCCCTCTTTGCGGAGGGACGGGCGATGGAGAGGGTCGAGGCGGCCGAAGCGGGGTTCGATCCGGAGCGACTCGGCCGAATCGACCGCTTTCTTGACGAGCGCTACATCGCGCCCGGGCTGCTCGCCGGCGCCCAGATCCTGGTGGCCCGGGAAGGGAAGGCGGCCCATTTCGCAAGCCTCGGCGCTGCTCGCTCGGACGGCGTTCCGCTTCGCGACGACGCCCTGTTCCGGATCGCGTCGATGACCAAGCCGGTCACCTCGATCGCCTTCATGATCCTGGTCGAGGAAGGGCGGGTCACTCTCGACCAGCCGGTGGACTCGGTGATCCCCGAGTGGAAGCAGCTCGGAGTTTATGACGGAGGGGGCGCCGGAGTGCCGTTCCGGACCAGGGCGCCGGAGCGGCCGATGCAGATGATCGACCTGCTTCGCCACACGTCTGGACTCACTTATTCCTTCCAGCACCGAACCAACGTCGACGCAGCCTATCGCACGCGCAAGATCGAGGGCTGGCACGGGTCCCTGGACCTGGACGGCTTCGTCGCCGCGCTTGCGGATATTCCGCTCGAATTCTCGCCCGGAACCGCCTGGAACTATTCGGTTTCGACCGACGTGCTCGGCCTCGTCGTCCAGCGCGTTTCGGGCCTTCCGCTCGATTCGTTCCTGGCCGGGCGAATCTTCGAGCCGCTTGGAATGGAGGACACCGCCTTCTCGGTGCCGGCGGACAAGCTGCACCGGCTTGGCGACGCCTGGGCCTTCCAGGAGGGGAAGGGCAGAGTGATGTACGACCCTGCCGAGAAAAGCGCCTGGGCAGTGCCGCCGCGGCTTCTGGCCGGCGGGGCGGGGCTGGTTTCGACCACCTCCGATTATCACCGCTTCTGCACCATGCTTCTGAACCGGGGCGAGCTCGACGGAGTTCGGATCGTCTCGCGCAAGACGGTCGAGCTGATGACGTCCAACCACCTGCCGGGAGGCTCGGACCTGACCCAGATGAGCCGGTCCCTGTTCAGCGAGGCGGTCAACGCCGGCCAGGGATTCGGCCTCGGCTTCGCCGTCAACCTCGACCCGGCGGGAACCATGCTGCCTGGAACCAGGGGCGAATATTATTGGGGCGGCATGTTCTCGACCGCCTTCTTCGTCGATCCGGTCGAGCGGCTGCACATGATCTTCATGGCTCAGCTGATGCCGTCATCCACCTATCCGATCCGGCGCCAGCTGAAGACCCTGATCTATTCGGCGCTGAAGTAGATCGAATCGGAGTCCGCGCGAAGGTGCTGGGCTTGGGTGCTTCCGCCTTCGGCGATGGCGGGGCATAAGGGCGCATGGATTCGCCCGCAGCCCCGCGCCAGCATCCGCTCCTGCCCGGCGAGCCGGTCCCCTGGTTTCGGGCCAAGGCGATCGGCGGAAGCGACAATTACGTCTTCGACACCGTCGCGGGACGCTACATCCTGATGCTGTTCCTCGGCCGGGCCGGCGATCCGGCCGCCGCCGAGGCGTTGAGCTGGGTCGAGCGCCACCGGGCCCTGTTCGACGACGTGTCCGCCTGCTTCTTCGGAGTGACCTCGGACGCGGAGGACGAATCGTCGGGACGGGTGGCTCAGCAGCTTCCCGGCATTCGCTTCTTCCTCGATGAGGGCGGCGGGCTGGCCGGCCTGCTGGGGGCCGGCGGCGGCGAGGGAGAGCCGGACCGGCGGCAATGGCTGCTGATCGACCCGATGCTCCGAGCCGTGTCGGTTTTCCCGATCGACAAGGGCCAGGCGGCGATCGGGGCCTTGGGGAAGGCGATCGCCCACATGCCCCTTCCCGACTGGGCGCCGGTGCTGATGGCTCCCAACATCTTCGAGCCCGCCTTGTGCGAGAGGCTGATCGCCCATCACCGCGAGACCGGCGGCGAGCCGTCGGGCTTCATGCGCGAGATCGCCGGCAAGACCACCCTGGTGACCGATCCCAATCACAAGATGCGGCGCGACCGCGAGATTTCCGACGAGACCCTGTGCGCCGCGCTGCGCGCCCGGGTCAGCGCGAAGCTGGTGCCGCTTGTGAAGCGGGCCTTCCAGTTCGAGGCGACCCGGATGGAGCGCTACCTGGTCGGAAGCTACGAGGCCGGAGCCGGCCATTTCCGGCCCCACCGCGACAACACGACCAAGGGCACCGCCCATCGCCGGTTCGCGGTGACGATCAACCTCAATGCCGGCGACTATGATGGCGGCGACCTGCGATTCCCCGAATTCGGGGCTCGCACCTACCGGGCTCCGACCGGGGGCGCGATCGTCTTCTCCTGCTCGATGCTGCACGAGGCGACGCCGGTCACCCGCGGCACACGCTACGCCTTCCTGCCGTTCCTCTACGACGAGCCGGCGGCCAAGCTTCGCGAGGCCAACAACCCCCATCTCGACGAGGGCATAGGCGCCTACAAGGCGACCTAGCGCCTGGCGATGCGGCCCTTCCCCGGATCAAGTCCGGGGTCGGTCCCTACTCGGGACGAGCGCATCGGAAAGCCTGCCCCTGCTCATCCTGAGCAGCCGTTGAGCCTGGCGAAACGGCGTATCGAAGGAGGCTTCAGGCGTCCGCCGTCTGGCTGTGCTCCCCGCCCGGGTCGGTGATCCCGTCGAGCGCGACCGACGCGGCCGCGCTCTGCTCGGACCGGCTGATGTCGCCCAGCGAGACGATTCCGACGAGGGTCTCGTCGCTTCGGCTCAGAACCGGCATCCGGCGGACCTGGCGGTCGCTCATCTTCAGAGCCACCTCCTCGACCTCGTCGTCCTCGAAGCAGTAGATGACTTCCTCGGTCATGACGTCGCGCACCGGAGTGTCGGGCCCTCGGCCGGCGGCGACTCCGCGAACCGCGATGTCGCGGTCGGTGACCATTCCGACCAGCTTGTCGCCCTCGCCGACCGGCATCGCCCCGGCGTCGGCCCGAAGCATGAACTGGGCGGCTTCGCGGATCGGCTGGTCGGGGGTGACGATCTCGACCTCGGCGGTCATGCATTCGGCGATCTTCATTGCGGCTCTCCTGGCGGGGGTTCGAGGCTAGAACCGGCGGGGAGGGGCCGGCGTTCCGGCGCGCGGGCGCGTTCGGCTCACGCCTCGGCGATCATCGCCTCGCTCATCGCCCACAGCTGCTCCGCGCCCTCCTCGCTGCACGCCCAGGGACGGACGTGCTGGAAGCGCTGGCTGGCCTCGTCGGCGAGCCGGGCGACGTCGCAATCCTCGCAATAGAGGCCGCCCATGCCGTCGAGCCTCGGGCTGGTCAGGGCCCAGACGGTGGTCGCCGCGCCCTGCTCGGGCGTCTTGAACAGGGCGGCGACCCGCTCGGGAAGGCTGCCGTCCGGATTCTTCCAGCCCAGCGCCACCATCTCCTCGTCGCCGAGGTGGCGCTGGAGCGGAGTGAAGATTCCTCCGGGATGGACCGAGAAGGCGCGCACCCCTTCGCCGGCCCAGCGCCGGTCGAGGCCGATCGCGAACAGGGCGTCGGCGGTCTTGGCCTGCCCATAGGCCTGCCACTTGTCGTAATCGTGCCGCTCGAAATGGGGATCGTCCCAATGGACGTCGCTCATCGCATGGGCGGTCGAGCTCAGGGCCACGACCCGAGCTCCGCCGGCGGCCTTCAGGCTCGGCTCCAATTGCCGCGCAAGCTCGAAATGGCCGAGATGGTTGACCGCGAACTGGGCTTCCCAGCCGGGACCGACCCGGGTGAGCGGGCAGGCCATGATCCCGGCATTGTTGACGAGGCCGTGGAGCGGGCGCCCGGTCTTCGCCCAGTAGAGCGCGAACTTGCGAACGCTGGCGAGGTCGGCGAGGTCCATCTCCCCGACCTCGATCCGGGCCGCATCGCCCAGCGCCGCGCGAGCCGCCACCGGCGAGCGCGCCGGCACGGTCACCGAGGCGCCGGCGTCGACGAGCGCTCGAACCGTCTCCAGGCCAATTCCCGAATAGCCGCCGGTGACGATGTAGTTGCGGCCGCTGAGGTCGATCCCGGCCAGCACCTCGCGGGCGGTCGAGCGATGGCCGAAGCCGGATCCGATCGGCTTTTGGTCCGCCTCCGCCATCTCCTACTCCTTCGCTCCGGGGACGATGTCGATCTCGAACAGCTTCGCCCAGTTCTTCCCGGTGACGAACAGCCGGTCGCCCTTGGCGTCGTAGGCGATTCCGTTGAGAACGCTGTCCGGGTCGCCGTTGGCGTTCTCCAGCGCCAAGGCGGACAGGTCGATCCAGCCCTTCACCTTGCCGCTCCCGGGATCGATCCGGGCGATCCGGCGACCCATCCAGATGTTGGCGAAGATCTCGCCCTTCACCCATTCGAGCTCGTTGAGCCGCTCGACCGGCTTGCCCTTGTAGGTGACCGCGATTCGCTTGCGCTCGGCCATGGTCGCGGGGTCCATGAAGCGAAGCTCGCTGGTGCCGTCGCTCATGATGATGTTCTTGCCGTCCTGGGTCAGCCCCCAGCCTTCGCCCGCGTAGCGGAACCGGCCCTTCGGGCGGAAATCGGACCGGCCCCAGCGGAAGCCGATTCCGTCCTGCCAGGTCAGGCTCAACAAATCGGGACCCCAATTGACCAGGCCCTCGCCGAAATATTGAGGCTCGAGGCTGGCCGAGCGAAGCACCTTGCCGTCCTCGAGCCGAACCTCGCGGATGGTCGACTGCCGGTTGAGGCCGGTGCTCTCGTAGAGCTTGCCGTCGAGGTAGAGCAGGCCCTGGGTGAAGGCGGTCGGGTCGTGCGGATATTCGCGCACGATCCGGTAGCCGTCGACCGGCGGCTCCGCGGTCGCCGAGGCTCCGCAGGCGGCGAGCGCGAACAGGATGAGGAGGGGCGAGCGTTTCATCATGGCGTGTTCATGGTCAGGAGATCGTAGGACGCGACGACATCGTCCTTCTGGTTATAGACGTAAACGGCCCAGCGCACCTCTCCCATCTCCTCGTTGCGGACGCTCTTCGACTTCACCGTCAGCTCCACCCGCATCGAATCCCCCGGGTAGAGCGGGGTCTGGAATCGAAGGCCCTCGAGCCCGTAATTGGCCAGCACCGGCCCCGGATCCGGATCGACGAACAGCCCGGCCGCGAAGCTCAGGATGAGATAGCCATGGGCGACGCGCCCGTCGAAGATCGGGTTCGCCTTCGCGGCCTCCTCGTCCATGTGCGCGTAGAAATTGTCGCCCGTGAACTGCGCGAAATGCTCGATGTCCTCCAGGGTCACCGTCCGGCTCGCGGTCTTCAGGGTATAGCCCACCTCCAGCTCGGAAATGCGCTTGCGGAAGGGGTGCCGGTCGCCTTCCGGCTTGGGCGCGCCGGGGAGCCACTGCCTGACGACGCTCGACAGAACCGCCGGGGAGCCCTGCAAAGCCGTCCTCTGCATGTAATGGGTGACTCCGCGAATCCCGCCCATCTCCTCGCCTCCACCGGCCCGGCCGGGCCCGCCGTGGACTAGGACGGGGAGGGGCGAGCCGTGCCCCGTCGATTCCTTCGCGCTGGTCCGGTCGAGGATCACCATCCGGCCATGATAGGCGGCCGCCCCGAGCACGAATTGCTCGGCCGCCGAGGGATCGAAGGTGAACAGCGACAAAGCGAGGCTGCCCATGCCGCGATTGGCGAGCGCGATCGCGTCGTCGAGGTCGCGATAGGGCATGATCGTCGATACCGGGCCGAACGCCTCGACGTCGTGGACCGCGGGCGATCCCCAGGGATCGTCGGCTCGAAGCAGGATCGGCGAGATGAAGGATCCATTGCCGGCGACGGGCGAGCGCTCGGGATCGCCCGAGACGATCCGGGCCGACCTCGCCAGCTCCGCCACCGCTTCGCGGACGGACCGGAGCTGCGAGCGGCTGGCGAGCGCGCCCATGGTCACGCCATCCTCGCGCGGATTGCCGATCCTGGCCTTGCCGAGCCGCTCGATGAGCGCGGCCTGCACCGAGTCGAGATGCTCGGCCGGAGCCATGGCGCGGCGGATGGCGGTGCATTTCTGCCCCGCCTTGACCGTCATCTCGCGCGCCACCTCCTTCACGAACAGGTCGAATTCGGTTGTTCCGGGCGCTGCGTCGGGGCCCAGGATCGAGGCGTTGAGGCTGTCCCGCTCGGCGATGAAGCGGACGCTCTCGCGAGCGATCACCGGATGGGTCTGGAGCTTCATCGCGGTCTGGGCCGAGCCGGTGAAGCTGACCACGTCCTGGAGCGTCAGATGGTCGAACAGGTCGCCGACGCCGCCCATCACCAGCTGAAGCGCGCCGGGTGGAAGCACTTGCGCCTCGATCATGATCCGGAACGCCGCCTCGGCGAGGTAGCCGGTGGCCGACGCGGGCTTCACGATCGCCGGCACTCCGGCGAGCAGGGTCGGGCCGAGCTTCTCGAGCATCCCCCAGACCGGGAAGTTGAAGGCGTTGATGTGGACCGCCACTCCCTGGAGCGAGGTGAAGACGTGCTGGCCGACGAAGCTGCCGCCTTTGGAAAGCGGCTCGGTCTGCCCGTCGATCAGGATCCGCCCGTTGGGAAGCTCCCGCCGGCCCTTGGACGAGAAGGAGAAGAGGGTGCCCGCGCCCCCTTCGATGTCGATCCACCCGTCGGTGCGGGTGGCGCCGGTCTCATAGCTGAGCTCGTACAGCTCCTCCTTCCGGGCCATGATGGCGTTCGCCAGCGCCTTCAGCATGTGCGCTCGCTCGTGGAAGGTCAGGCGGCGCAGGGCCGGGCCTCCGACCCTGCGGGCGTGGTCGAGCATGGCCTCGAAATCGAGCCCGCCGCTGCCGGTCTCGGCCACGACCTCGCCGGTCACGGCGCTCTCGACCGACGCGAGGCCGCCTTCGGCGCCGTACCACCGGTCCTGGGCGTAGTTGAGCAGCTTGAGCGTTTTCATACTAACTCCGTAAGGCCGGGGCGGGCCCAGCGGCATCCCGCCCGTTCGGGCTGAGCTTGTCGAAGCCGTTACTTCTCTTTGCTGCGTAAGGACAAGGAAGGGCCTTCGACAAGCTCAGGCCGAACGGGCCGGGATGGGCCGTCCTAGCGCCCCGTGAAATTCGGCTTCCGCTTCTCCATGAACGCCGCGACGCCCTCGCGATAGTCGTCGCCGAACCCCAGCTCGCGCATCGCGTCCCGCTGGAGGTCGAGCTCCTCGTCGAGGCTGTGGCCCCAGCTTTCGCGGATCATCTTCTTGATCCGGCCCAGCCCACGAGTCGGCGCCTCGGCGAACCGGGCCGCCAGCGAGTCCACCTCCTCGTCGAGCCTCTCGTCCTCGACCGCTTTCCAGATCAGGCCCCATTCGGCCGCCTTCTCGGCCGACAGCGGCTCGGCGGTGAGCGCGAGGCCAAGCGCCCGGGCCTGGCCGACCAGCCTCGGCAGCACCCAGGTGCCGCCGCTGTCCGGGATGAGGCCGATCGACGCGAAGGACTGGATGAACTTCGCCGATTTCGCGGCGATCACGACGTCGCAGGCCAGGGCGATATTGGCTCCGGCGCCGGCCGCGACCCCGTTGACCCGGGCGATGACCGGGAAGGGGAGGCCGGTCAGGGTGCGGATCAGCGGATTGTAGCGCCGCTCGACCGACTCGCCGAGGTCCACCGCCTCGCCCGGCGCCACGGCGCGATCGGCCAGGTCCTGCCCGGCGCAGAAGCCTCGGCCGGCGCCGGTAAGAACCAGAACCCGGGCGCCCTCGAGCCTGGCCAGGGCGTCGGCTACCTCCTCGTGCATCTCGACGGTGAAGCTGTTGAGCCGGTCCGGACGGTTCAGGGTCAGCCGGGCGATTGCGCCCTCGATCGAGAAGCCGATGGTCCGATAGCTCATTGCGCCGCTCTAGCCTCGGCTCGCGGCGAGCGAAAGTGCGGGTTCGGCGGGGAAGCGTGGCAATCGTGCGTTCAGCCGGGTTTGATATACTGTCACAAGCGCTTATGTGCGGCTCGCACCCGGGAGGTTCTTCATTTTGTTGAGACATAAGTTGATGGCCGGCGCCGCCGCCATCCTGTTTGCCGATTTGGCCGTTGCGCAGGAGACCGCGCCGGCGCCCGTGCCCGAACCAGTCGAAGCCGAGGGGCCCCACGCGGACCATACCCAGGACATCATCATCACCGGCTTCAGCCGAAGGCGCGAGGACGTGCTGTCGGGCACCTCGGTGGTGTCCGGAGCCGAGCTCGCCCGCGACCTCCGGCCGACGATTGGCGAGACCCTTGCCAGCCAGCCGGGAGTTTCGGCGACCTCGTTCGGCCCGAACGCCTCGCGACCGGTGCTTCGAGGCTTCCAGGGCGAGCGGGTGCGGGTCCTGACCGACGGCATCGGCAGCCTCGACGCGTCCAATACCAGCGTCGACCACGCCGTGGCGATCAACCCGCTTACCGCGGAGCGGATCGAGGTCCTTCGCGGGCCTTCCGCCTTGCTGTTCGGCTCGGCGGCGATCGGCGGGGTGGTCAACGTCATCGATTCGCGAATTCCGCGCCGGGTCCCCGACGAAGGAGTCCATGTCGCCGCGATCCTCACCTACGGCTCGGCGGCGGACGAACGTTCCGCCAATGCGACCCTCGACGTTCCGATCGCGGGCAAGTGGGTGATCCACGCCGACGGCAATTACAGCAAGACGGACGATCTGAGGATCGGCGGCTTCATCCTGTCGCGCGATCTGCGCGCCGAGGCGGCGGCGAGCTCGGACCCGGAAGTTCGAGCCCTTGCGGACCTCAGGGACCGGCTTCCCAACACCGCGGCCGAGACGTCGGACGTCGCGCTGGGCATCGCCTATGTCGACGGCGGCACCAATCTCGGCTTCTCGATCAACCGCTACGACAGCCTTTACGGCGTGCCGGTCCGATTATCGCTCGAGCCCGGGGTCGAGGCGGAGGCGCCGCGAATCGACGTCCGCCAGAACCGCGCCGACGCCCGTGCCGAGATCGACGCCGGAAGCGGGTTCATCGACACTTTCCGCTTCCGCGCGGGCTATTCCGACTATCGCCACGACGAGCTCGAGGAGAGCGGCGAGATCGGCACCTCCTTCTTCACCAAGGGCGTCGAGGCTCGGCTCGAAGCGGTCCAGGCCAAGCGCGGAGGCTGGAGCGGCGGCTTCGGAATGCAATATTTCCGGCGCCACCTCGACGTGATCGGCGAGGAGAAATTCCTGCCCGAGAACCGGACCTCGCAATTCGGGCTCTTCGCCGTCGAGAATTACGAGAAGGGACCCCTCCGGGCCGAGGCCGGCGGGCGCTTCGAGCGCCAGACGGTGAGCGCCGAGGCCGATGCCGATCTCGGCAATTCGGCGCTCAGGCGCGGCTTCAGCGCCGTTTCCGGCTCGCTCGGCGCAAGCTACGAGATCGCGGAGGGAATCCGCTTCGGCCTCAATGGCTCGCACAGCCAGCGCGCGCCCTCGGCCGAGGAGCTGTTCGCGAACGGGCCCCATGCCGGCACCCAGTCCTTCGAGATCGGCGACCCCGATCTCGGCAAGGAAAAGAGCTGGGGCCTCGAGGCGACGTTCGGAGCCGAGGGCGACGGCTTCAGCCTGTCGGCGTCGGTGTTCCGAAGCTGGTTCGACGATTACATCTTCGAGCGGCGGACCGGGGCCTTCGTCGACGAGCTGCCGGTATTCGAGATCGGCCAGGCCGACGCCCGCTACACCGGCGTCGAGGTCGAGGCATCGGTGCGGCTGGCCCGGACCGGCGGGGTTACCTTCAATCTCGACGGAGTCGCCGACTATGTGCGGGCCACGATCGAGGGCGCCGGGGCGGCTCCGCGCATCCCGCCGCTGCGCGTGATGGGCGGGCTGGAAGCGCAGGCGGACCGGGTCCACGGCCGAATCGAGGTCGAGTGGACATCGAAGCAGGATCGGCTTGCCGCCTTCGAAACCCCGACCCGGGGCTTCACCCTCGTCAACGCGTCGCTTCAGTTCAGGCCGCTGAAGAACAACGCCAATACCAGCATCACCCTGGCTGCGAACAACATCTTCGACGTCGATGCGCGCCGCCACGCCAGCTTCCTGAAGGACGTGGCGCCTCTCGCAGGCCGGGACATACGCCTGACGGCGCGCCTGAACTTCTAGTTCCGGCTCTCTTCGGGAGTCCGTCGCAAGGGGAGAACGCCTCATCGAAACGCTCGATTTTTAAGCTGGCGGAAAGCCTCGCTCCCGTATGATGATTCTTCTGAGGGAATAAGGGTTTAGGAGGGGCATGTGAGCGTATCGCGAGGTCGAATCGTCAGCGACTCCAGCCATTTCACCCGCGGCGCGGCGCTGATCGGCATCGCGTCCATCGGGCTCGCCACCGCCGCCGTCGACGGTGCGGAGGCCCAGCCCGGAATGGCCTCGCCCGGCTTTCCCGCCATCGTGCGCTCCTATCCGTCGGCCGAAGTGCCGGCGGCGACCGCCCAGGAAGCCGCCGCCCGCCGGATCCTCGAAGGCCAGGTCCGGGCCCTCGGCCAGGCGTTCAGGGGCGACATCGGGATCGCCGTTCGCGACGTGCAGAGCGGCTGGACGACCGCCTATGACGGCGACACTTTCTTCCCGCAGCAGAGCGTCAGCAAATTCTGGGTGGCGCTCACCGCCTTCGACAAGGCCGACCGGGGCCAGTTGAGCCTCGACGCTCCGGTCACGGTCCGCCGCGACGACATGACCCTGTTCCACCAGCCGATCGCCGCCCAGCTCGGAGCGAGCGGCTACGGCACGACGGTCGGCAACCTCATCTACCGGGCGATCACCCAGAGCGACAACACCTGCAACGACTTCGTGCTCTGGAAGGCCGGCGGGCCCGGCGCGGTCCGCGATTTCCTGCGCTCGCGCGGGATCGAGGGGATCCGCTTCGGACCGGGCGAGCGGCTCCTGCAGAGCCAGATCGCGGGCATCGAGTGGAAGCAGAGCTACGCCTATAATGGCGGCTTCTACAGGGCGCGGGCGGCGGTTCCCGCCGCGCAGCGGAGGGCCGCGTTCGAGCGCTACATCGCCAACCCGATGGACGGCGCCACTCCCAACGGGATCGTCGAGGCGCTCGCCCGGCTGAAGCGGGGCGAGCTTCTGTCGCCGTCGTCGACCGAGAAGCTGCTGTCGATCATGGGCAACACCCGGACCGGCGCCCAGCGGCTCAAGGGCGGGCTCTCGGCGGGCTGGAAGCTTTCCCACAAGACCGGCACCGGCCAGGTGCTCGGCGGCGAGCAGGCGGGCTATAACGACATCGGAATCCTGACCGGGCCCGACGGCCGCTCCTACGCCGTTGCGGTGATGATTCGCCGCACCTCGGCTCCGCTCGCCCACCGCATGGCGGCGATGCAGAACACGGTCCGGGCGGTGATCAGCTTCGACCAGAATATGACCCATTACGGAATGGCCCGCTACGGCGCCAGCGCGGACCAGGGCAGCCGCTAAGCCGTCATCCTCCCTGCGAGCGCAGCTCGTGGGGAGGATTTCAGCCATCGTAATCCACCTCGAGGCCTTCGCCTTTCGGCACCGACTGGCAGGTCAGGATATAGCCGGCCGCCACCTCCTCGTCGGTAAGGCCGTAGCGGGCCGCCATCTCGACCTCGCCCGACACCACCCGGGCCCGGCAGGTCGCGCACACGCCCGCCTTGCAGGCGAAGGGGGCGGGGAGGCCGGCGAGGCGGGCGCTGTCGAGGATGTTGCCGGCCTCGGCGCTGAACGGGACGCGGCGCTTGCGGCCGTCCAGGGTCACCAGAATCGTCGCCCCCTGCGCTTCCTTCGAAAGCGCGTCGAGCTGGGCCTGGAGCGCCTCCGGCGGCCGGTCGGCGGTGAAGCGCTCGAGGTGGATCCGCTCCGGTCCGACTCCGCGCTCGAGCAAGGCGCCCTCCGCCGAGTCCATCATCGGCCCCGGACCGCAGATGAAGAAAGCGGCGACTCCGGCCGGCTCGATCAGGTGCTCGAGCACCTCGCCGCACTTGGAGCGGTCGAGCATTCCGTTGAACAGGTCGATATCCTCGGCCTCCTCGGCGAGGAAATGATGGACTTCGAGCCGGTCCATATAGCGGTTCTTGAGCCGGGCGAGCTCGTCGAGGAAGATCACGGACTGGCTGTCGCGATTGCCGTAGAAGAGGGTGAAGCGGCTTCGCGGCTCCTCGATCATGGCCGTCTTCAGCAGCGACATGACCGGAGTGATTCCCGAGCCGCCGGCGAAGGCGGCATAATGTTGGGCGACATCCTCGGCGAAATGCCAAGTGAAGCTGCCATGCGGCTCCATCACGTCGATGCGGTCGCCGAGCCCGAGATTGTCGTTCGCCCAGTTGGAGAAGAGTCCGCCGGCGATCCGTTTCACCGTCACCTTGAGCTCGCCCTCCCGCGGAGCGACGCAGAGCGAGTAGTTGCGGCGCACCTCCTCGCCGCCGATCTCGGCCCTCAGCGTGAGATGCTGGCCGGGCTTGAAGCGGAAGGCGCCGCGAAGCTCGGGCGGAACCTCGAAGCGGATCGACCTCGCTTCGGCCGTCTCGTCGACGATCCCGGCGATGGCGAGGCTGTGGAAATTGACGCTCATCCGCGCCCTCCTGCGTCACCCCGGACTTGATCCGGGGTCCACCTTTCCACTGCCGAGCGCCACGAGGAAGGTGGATGCCGGACCAGGTCCGGCATGACGATGGCGGGCTTCAATGGCATTTGAACAGGTCGAACGGCTCCGCGCAGGAGCGGCAGCGCCACAGCGACTTGCAGGGAGTCGAGCCGAAGCGGCTGATCTCCTCGGTGTCCGGGGAGCCGCATTGCGGGCATTCCACCGCGCCCCGGGCCGGGGGCGCGATTCCATAGGCGCGAAGCTTGGCCCGGCCCTCCGGGGTGATCCAGTCGGTCGTCCAGGCCGGGGAGAGGATCGTCTCGATCCGGACGTGGCGGTAGCCGGCGGCGTCGAGCGCGTCGCGGATGTCGCTCTCGATCACCTGGGTCGCGGGACAGCCCGTATAGGTGGGCGTGACGACCACCCGGTCCGGCTCGACGGAGCGGACGATTCCGAGCTCGACGACGGAGACGACGGGGATTTCGGGGTCGGGGACGGTGGCGACAACAGCGCGGATGCCCTCCACGTCATCCCGGCGGAAGCCGGGACCCAGGAACTCGGATTTCCGAGAATGATCGGCGGCGCCCGTGTTCCTGGGTCCCGGCTTCCGCCGGGATGACGGGTTCGCCGCGGCTACCATTTCGCGTCCGGATAGGTGCGGGGCAGGAATTGCATGACGGCGAGCAGGTGGCCGAGATGCTCGCTGTGATGGCCCCTGCGGCCGCCGAGGATCGGGCGCTGGTCCGGCGGAGGCTGGAGCGTCGCTTCGGCGAGGACGGCCGAGATGTGAGCGTCGTAATCGGAGCGCAGGGCGCCGAGGTCGGCGCCGACGCCGCGCCCGGCCATGAAGGCCGCGAGATCGTCCATCTCGAACAGCTCCGGGACGAAGCGCCAGTTCCAGGCGAGTCCGTCCTCGATCCGGCGGCGGCTCTCCTCGGTTCCGTCGCCGAGGCGGACCACCCATTCCGACGCCAGCTCCTGGTGATAGGTGACCTCCTTGACCGCCTTCTCCGCGACTCCGGCGACGAGCTCGTCCTTCGAGCCGAGCAGGGCCCGGAACAGAAGCTTCTGCCAGGTCGAGAAGAGCAATTGCCGAGCCATCGTCCGGGCGAAGTCGCCATTGGGCTGCTCGACCAGCCAGCAATTGCGATAGTCGAGAACGTCGCGGCGGAAAGCGAGGGCGTCGCCGTCGCGGCCCTTGCCCTCGACCTCGCCCGCTCGATTGAGGAAGTGGGTCGCCTGGCCGATCAGGTCGAGGGCGATGTTGGCGAGGCTGAGGTCGACCTCGACCGACGGCGCATGGCCGCACCATTCGCCGAGTCGCTGGCCGAGGATCAGGCTGTCGTCGCCGAGGCGGAGCAGATATTCGAAGAGGGCGGGGCCTTCGGGCTCCCCCTGAGGGTCGAACGCGCCATGCGGCTTGTCCTTCGCGGCGCAGCGCTCGTCCTCGGGGCGGATGGGGGGAAGGGCCGGCATTAGAAACCCCGTTCGCCCTGAGCCTGTCGAAGGGCGTTCCTTGCCGTCTTCAGCCTGGGAGCAAAAGGATAGGGCTTCGACAAGCTCAGCCCGAACGGGTCGTGAGTCCCCGCCTTAAAACCAGTGAGGTCATCGACCCTCATATGTGGGTGATGCCTTCGGGGATGTCGTAGAAGGTCGGGTGGCGGTAGACCTTGTCGGCGGCGGGGTCGAACATGGCCTCATCCTGGCCCGGATCGGAGGCGGTGATCGAGGCCGAAGGCACGACCCACAGGCTGATCCCCTCCATCCGGCGGGTGTAGGTGTCGCGGGCGTGGCGGAGCGCGATCTCGGGATCGGGCGCGTGGACCGAGCCGACATGGCGGTGCGCCATCCCGCCCTTCGAGCGGACGAACACTTCCCAGAGGGGCCAGTCGCTGCTCATATCGCGTCATCCCGTCCTTCGAGACGCGGCTTCGACAGGCTCAGCCGCTCCTCAGGATGAGCGTTTGAGCTTGTCCGTCCTTCGAGACGCGGCTTCGACAGGCTCAGCCGCTCCTCAGGATGAGCGGTTGAGATTGTCCGCTCATGCTGAGGAGGCATTGAGCTTGGCGAAATGCCGTCTCGAAGCACGGGGGCGGTCATGCCGCCTGCGCCTTGCGGCTGTGCTTCTCCGCATAGGCGGCGGCCGCCTCGCGGACCCAGGCGCCGTTCTCCCAGGCTTCGCGCCGGGCGG
This sequence comes from Allosphingosinicella sp., assembly GCA_036386795.1. Classification (GTDB taxonomy): domain Bacteria; phylum Pseudomonadota; class Alphaproteobacteria; order Sphingomonadales; family Sphingomonadaceae; genus Allosphingosinicella. The sequence continues at coordinate 11,547 of DASVUZ010000012.1, read as the reverse complement.
TCATACGCTCCTTGGCGACCGGGCCTTCGCCTCGGACGACGGCGTAGAATTCCTCCCAGTCGACCTCGCCGAAATCGTAATGGCCGCGCGCCTCGTCCCACTTCAGCGCCGGATCCGGCACCTCCAGGCCCAGCGCGTCGGCCTGCGGCACGGTGATGTCGACGAAGCGCTGGCGCAGCTCGTCGTTGGTCTCGCGCTTGATCTTCCAGCGCATCGACTGGGCGGTGTTGGGCGAATTCTCGTCGGGCGGGCCGAACATCATCAGCGAGGGCCACCACCAGCGGTTGAGCGCGTCCTGCGCCATCCTCTTCTGGTCGGCGGTCCCCGCGCACATCGCCATCATGATCTCATAGCCCTGGCGCTGGTGGAAGCTCTCCTCCTTGCAGACCCGGACCATGGCGCGGGCATAGGGGCCGTAGGAGGTGCGCTGGAGGGGCACCTGATTCATGATCGCGGCGCCGTCGACCAGCCAGCCGATCGCGCCGATATCGGCCCAGGTCAGCGTCGGATAGTTGAAGATCGTGCTGTATTTCGCCTTTCCCGAGTGCAGCGCCTCGATCATTTCCTCCCGGCTCGTCCCCAGCGTTTCGGCGGCGCTGTACAGGTAGAGGCCGTGGCCCGCCTCGTCCTGGACCTTGGCGAGCAGGATCGCCTTGCGCCTCAGCGACGGCGCGCGGCTTATCCAATTGCCCTCCGGAAGCATGCCGACGATCTCGCTATGCGCATGCTGCGAGATTTGGCGCGTCAGCGTCCGCCGATAAGCCTCGGGCATCCAGTCCTTGGGCTCGATGAACTCGTCCGCGGCCACCCGCGCCTCGAACGCGGCGAGCCTCTCCGGATCCTCGGTCGAGGCGATCTTCGCGGTCTTCTGAAGCTCGGTCGTGTACATCCGTCTCTCCCGGCGCAGGCCCTAGCAGGGGGCGTCTTTCACGGCAAACAACGCTCGACTCGGCCGGGAGTGGCGAGGCCGAGTCGCGGCCTCCGCGCCGCGTGAAGCTTGCAAAGCTTACACATGCCATTCGTGTCAGGCTGTCCTGCCGGTTTCATCAACTTCCGAGGCACGGGGGACAGGCGGCGCATAGCGGTCATGACAAGAACATAGCAGAAACAGAGTTAACCGACAAGAACGGCGGCTACACCCGCTCGATCACCAGCGCGATCCCCTGGCCGACACCGATGCACATCGCGCAGAGTGCGTAGCGGCCGGCGCGCCGGTGGAGCTCCTCGGTGGCGGTGAGGGCGAGGCGGGCGCCGGACATGCCGAGGGGGTGTCCCAATGCGATCGCGCCGCCGTTCGGATTGACGTGCGGGGCGTCATCCGCGAGGCCGAGCTCGCGCAGCACCGGCAGCGCCTGGGCGGCGAAGGCCTCGTTGATCTCGATCACGTCCATGTCGTCCATCTTGAGGCCGAGGCGCTTCAGCAGCTTCCGGGATGCGGGCGCCGGGCCGATGCCCATGATCCGCGGCGGCACCCCGGCGACGGCTCCGCCGACGATCCGCGCGCGCGGCGTGAGGCCGTTGCGCTTCGCCGCCTCCTCGGAGGCCACGATCATCGCCGCCGCGCCGTCATTGACGCCCGAGGCGTTGCCCGCGGTGACGGTCCCGTCGGGCCGCACGATCGGCTTGAGCTTCGCCAGCGCCTCGACGCTGGTCTTGCGCGGATGCTCGTCGCGATCGACGACCACGGGCTCGCCCTTGCGCTGCGGGATCTCGACCGGGACGATCTCGGCGGCGAAGCGGCCGCTCTCCTGCGCCGCGGCGGCCTTGTCCTGGCTCCTGACCGCGAACGCGTCCTGGTCGGCGCGGCTGACCTGATATTCCTGCGCCACGTTCTCGGCGGTCGAAGGCATGGTGTCGTCGCCGTAAGCGTGCTTCATCTTCGGGTTGACGAAGCGCCAGCCGATCGTCGTGTCGTACATCTCGGCATTGCGGTCGAAGGCGCTGGCCGCCTTGGCCATCACGAACGGCGCGCGGCTCATGCTCTCGGATCCGCCCGCGATCAGCATGTCGGCTTCCGAGCCGCGGATGACCCGCGCCGCCATCGTCACCGCGTCCATGCCCGAGCCGCACAGGCGGTTGAGGGTCACTCCGCCCGATTTGTCGGGAAGCCCGGCGAGGAGGCCTGCCATGCGCGCGAGGTTGCGATTGTCCTCGCCGGCCTGGTTGGCACAGCCGAGGATGACGTCGTCGAGCTCCTCCCAGTCCACGCCGGAATTGCGCTCGATCAGCGCGCGGATCGGAATGGCCGCGAGATCGTCCGCCCGGACATGGGCCAAGGCGCCGCCATAGCGGCCGATCGGCGTGCGCACCGCATCGCAGATAAAGGCTTCGGTCATTCGTCTTCTCCGATGATCTGGCCGCCGACGCTCCGGGAGAACCCGGTAAACTCGGCGATCGCGCGTCCGTCCGCGCTGCGCACCGACACGTTGCAAACGCCGGAGCGGCCGACGAGCGCCCGCTCCTCGGCTTCCGCGATCAGCACGTCCCCTTCCCGCGCGGGCTCGAGATAGACGATCGAGGCCTGCGCCGCGACCGAACGCAGATTGCGGCTGTTGCACGCATAAGCGAAGGCGCTGTCGGCGAGCGCGAAGATGACGCCGCCATGGGCGGTGCCGTGACCGTTCAGCATCGCAGCGGTCACGGCCATGCGGACCCGCGCATAGCCCTCGCGCGCTTCTTCGATCTCGAGGCCCCAGGCGGGCCCGGTGCCCTCCGCGGCGAGCATCGCGCGCGCGACCTTGTCCGCGGTGGCGTTCGCGTTCATGGAAACGCCCATGTCCTACGAGACGATCTTGTTCAAGCTGGAGGGCGGCGTCGCCCGCCTGACGCTCAACCGGCCGGACCGGCTCAACAGCTTCACGGTGCAGATGCACGAGGAGGTGGCGGACGCGCTTTCCAAGCTCGATGGAGCGCGCGTGCTGGTCCTGACGGGGGCCGGCCGGGGCTTCTGCGCGGGGCAGGACCTGAACGACCGCGCGGTGGCGCCGGGCGAGGCGGTCGATCTCGGCGAGTCGGTCGAGCAGCGCTACAATCCGCTGATCCGCCGCCTCACCGCGCTGCCGATGCCGGTGATCGCGCGCGTCAACGGCGTCGCCGCGGGCGCCGGCGCCAATATCGCGCTCGCCTGCGACATCGTCATCGCCGCCACGTCCGCCAAGTTCATCCAGTCCTTCGCCTCGATCGGGCTCATCCCGGACAGCGGCGGCACCTGGGCGCTGCCGCGGCTGGTGGGACAGGCGCGGGCTCTGGGGCTTGCGCTCACCGCGGAGCCGCTGCCGGCGGAGAAAGCGGCTGAGTGGGGCATGATCTGGAAAGCGGTGGACGACGAGGCGCTGGACGCCGAGGTGGATGCGCTTGCCGAGAAGTTTGCAAGCGCCCCGACGCGGGGGCTGGCGCGGATCAAGAAGATGATCCGCGAGAGCTGGGGGCAGAGCCTGGACGAGGAGCTGGATTTGCAGCGCGACGCGATGCGCGAGCTGGGATATTCGGACGATTATCGCGAGGGGGTAGCGGCGTTCATGGAGAAGCGCGCGCCCCGGTTCAGTGGGAAGTAGAGAAGGGCATGGAGGCTGGAGCCCCCCCTCCGTTCGCATCGAGCGAAGTCGAGATGCGCGTTCGAGCGAAGCCGAGAACAGGGCCTCGGCTTCGCTCGGCAGCGGTCCTCGACTTCGCTCGGACCGAACGGGTCTCCCTGCCCGGGCTTTTCGAGGATATGAGATGAAGACGCTGAAGCTTTTGAATTACGCCGCCGACCGCTGGATCGCGGGGGACGGCTCGCTGGCGCCGGTCGAGAGCGCGGTGACCGGCGAGACGATCGCCGAGACCGGTTCGGACGGCCTCGATTTCCGGGCGATGCTCGACCATGCCCGCAAGGTCGGCGGGCCGGCGCTGCGGGCGATGACCTTCCACGAGCGGGCGTGGATGCTGAAGCACCTCGCCAACGCGATCATGGCGCGCAAGGAGGAATTGTACGAGCTCAATTACGAGACCGGCGCCACCCGAACCGACGGCTGGATCGACATCGAGGGCGGCGCGGGCACGCTCTTCTCCTTCTCGTCCAAGGGCCGGCGCGAGCTTCCCAACGGCCGCGTCCTGATCGACGGCCAGATGGAGCCGCTGTCCAAGGGCGGCAGCTTCGTCGGCCAGCACGTCTTTACGCCGCTCCAGGGCGTCGCCGTCCACATCAATGCGTTCAACTTCCCCGTCTGGGGGATGCTCGAGAAGCTCGGCCCGACCCTGCTCGCCGGCGTCCCCGCGATCGTGAAGCCGGCTTCGGCGACCGGCTATCTCGCCGAGGCGGCGTTTCGGATCATGATCGAGGCGGGTGTGCTTCCGCCCGGGGCGCTGCAGCTGATCATGGGAGGGACGGGCGATCTGCTCGACCATCTGACGCTGCAGGACGTGGTCAGCTTCACCGGCTCCGCCCAGACCGCGATGAAGCTCCAGACGCACCCGGTGATCGCGCGCGAATCGGTGCGCTTCATCGCCGAGCGGGACAGCCTCAACGCCTCGATCCTCGGTCCCGACGCGGCTCCCGGGACGGCGGAGTTCGACCTGTTCGTCAAGGAGGTCGCGCGCGAGATGACGGTCAAGGCCGGGCAGAAATGCACCGCCATCCGCCGCGCCCTGGCCCCGGCCGAGCATATCGACGCCGTCCAGGAGGCGCTGATCGCGCGGCTCGGCAAGGCGAGGATCGGCGACCCGCGCGAGGAGGGCGTGACGATGGGCGCACTCGCCAGCCGCGCCCAGCTCCACGCGGTGCGGGACGCGGTCGCGGAGCTATCGAAGTCGGCGCGGATCGTCTCGGGCGATCCCGACCTTTCGCCTGTCGACGGCAAGGGCTGCTTCATCTCGCCGATCCTGCTGCGGTCCGACGATCCTTGGGGCGCCGCCGCGGTCCACGACGTCGAAGCGTTCGGCCCGGTCTCGACGATCATGCCGTACCGCGACCTCGACGACGCGATCGCGCTCGCCAATCGCGGCATGGGCAGCCTCGCTCTGTCGCTCTTCACGTTCGATCCGGCCGCCGCCGAGGCGTTCGTGCTGGGTGCCGGCGCCTATCACGGCCGCATGGTGATCCTCGACCGGACCAGCGCGAAGGAATCGACCGGCCACGGCTCCCCTCTCCCCGTCCTGGTCCATGGCGGCCCAGGCCGCGCCGGCGGGGGCGAGGAAATGGGCGGCATTCGCGGCGTCACCCATTATATGCAGCGCACCGCATTGCAGGGCTCGCCGGCCATGCTGTCGAGCGTCGTCAAGCAGTGGCTTCCCGGCGCGGCCAAGCCCGAGGGCGACCTGCATCCGTTCCGCAAGCGCATCGCCGAGCTCGACATCGGCTATACGCTCAAGACCGCGAGCCGGACCGTGACGCTGGAAGACGTCGAGCATTTCGCGCACTTCACCGGCGACACCTTCTACGCCCACATGGACGAGGAAGCGGCGAAGGCGAGCCCGATCTTCGAGGGGCGGGTGGCGCACGGCTATCTGATCCTGAGCTTTGCCGCCGGGCTGTTCGTCGACCCCGATCCGGGTCCGGTGCTCGCCAATACCGGCCTCGAGAATCTGCGTTTCCAGACGCCGCTCTATCCCGGCGATTCGATGCGCGTGGAGCTCACCGTCAAGTCCAAGAGCGTCCGCGACGAGGAAAAAGGCGAGGTGCGCTGGGCCGTCTACGTCTATAATCAGAAGGACGAGGTGGTCGCGACCTACGATCTCCTCACCATGAACAGGCCGTAGGGGAGCCGCCGGTGCGCAGCGCGATCGCCTTCCTGCTCAGCGTCGCCGCCTGCGCGCAGCCCGCGCCGGAGCAGCAGGCACAGCCGCGTAGCGAGGCGGAGCCGCCGGTGCAGGGCTATCGCCTCGTCGCGACCTACCCGCACGACCCCGGCGCCTTCACCCAGGGCCTGTTCTGGCTGGACGGCCGCCTCTGGGAGAGCACCGGCCATGTCGGCGCCTCGACGATCCGCGAGGTCGATCTCGCCAGCGGCCGGGTCCTGCGCTCGGTCGACATCCCGCCCGGCCTGTTCGGCGAGGGCATCGTCAACTGGGGCGACGAGATCCTGTCGATCACCTGGCAGGACGGGATGGGCTTCCGCTGGGACCGCCGCAGCTTCCGCCAGACCGGCCGCTGGAGCTACGCCCACGAAGGCTGGGGCCTGACCCAAAACGGGCGCCACATCATCATGAGCGACGGCAGCCCAACGCTGCGCTTCCTCGATCCGGCGACGATGCGCGAGGTTCGGCGGATCACGGTCACTTCGGCCGGCCGGCCGGTCGCGCGGTTGAACGAGCTCGAATATGTGAACGGCGAGATCCTCGCCAACGTCTGGATGTCGAGCCGGATCGCGCGCATCGATCCGGGCAGCGGCCGCGTGACCGGGTGGATCGACCTCGCCGCGCTCGCCGCCGAGGCCGGGGCGAACGAGGACAGCGTCCTCAATGGGATCGCCTACGATGCGGAGCGCGACCGGCTGTTCGTCACCGGCAAATACTGGCCGCGCCTCTACGAGATCGACCTCGTCCCCGCCGCGCCGCCCCGGCGCTGAAGCCCAGGTCTAAAGCTGGGCGAGCGGGCTGGCGAAACCCGGGACGTCGACCTCGAAAGCGAACAAAGCGCCGGCCTCGGGCTGCTTCGCCATCGCGTCGGGCTTGATGCCCTGCCGCGCCGTCGTCGCGAAAGCGGTCCGGAAATCGTCGCCGCCGAACGCGATCTTGGTGATGTTCGAGACCGGGAAGGAGACCTGCTCGAGCAGCTCGCCTTCGGGCGAGTAGCGGCGCGCTTCCCATCCCCAATAGAGGCTGATCCAGATGCAGCCCTCGGCGTCGACCGTCGGCCCGTCGGGAAAGCCCTCCTTGCCGCCGAGCTTCACCAGCAGCCGCGAGTCTCCCAGCGTGCCGTCGCCGTCGACATCGCAGGCATTGATCGTCTGGTCGACGGTATCCACCCAATAGAGGATGCGCCCGTCCGGCGAGACGGCGGGCCCGTTGGTGATCGGAATTCCGGATAGGCCCGAGGGGCGAAGCACGCCGCGATGGTAGCTGTAGAAACTCCCCGTCGGTGCGCTTTCGCCATCGTCCATCGTCCCGAACCAGAGCCGGCCGGACGGGTCCACGACCGCGTCGTTGAGCCGGTTCCCGGGCCGGTCGGGCTCGACTTCGGCGACGAGCCCGAAAGCTCCGGTCTCCGGCTCGAACCGGTAGAGGCCGCTCTCCAGCCCCGCGACGAAGCCGCCGCCCTCGGCCGGCAGCAGGAAGCCGATCTGCTCAGGCGCATCCCAGCTCCGCCGCGCGCCGCCCGAGGCGTCGCACCGGTGCACCTTGCGCTTCTTGATATCGACGAACCAGAGGGCGCCGTCGCCCCAGACCGGACCCTCGCCCAGCTCCGCTTCGACGTCCCACAGGTTCCGCGGCTTGCTCGTCACGGCCATCTCACGCTCCTCAACCGGCGGATACGATCAGGGCGTCCGCCGCCTTGGTCAAGGCTGCGCCTCGAGCTCGCGCAGGCTGCGACCGCGAGTCTCGCGGCCCGCCCAGGCGACGAGGGCCGCGGACGCCCCGATCGGCGCCAGCAGAGCCAGCGCAGCGCCGCCGAGCGTCGGGATGAGGCCCACCAGGGCAAATCCCTGCACCCCGACCCCGCCGAACTTGCTGGCGCCCGCGACCAGCCCCGTCGCCCGGCCGCGTATTCCGAGCGGGTAATTCTCCGCCGCATAAGGCAGCAGCACCGCGATCATGCCGTTGGTGCCGACGATGAGCATCGCGATCACCGCGACCAGCAAAGGCGGCCAGGACAGGATAGGGGCGGGCAGCAGCGCCCCGACGAGGCCGGCCAGGGTGATCAGGATGGTCAGCACCAAGGTCCATTTGCTGCTCCAGCGGCTGTAGAGCAATGCCGCGAGCATCACCGTCGGCAAGGCGACCAAAGCGGAGCTGGCGAGGATCCGGCTCGCCAGCTCGGAGCTGTAACCCCGCGCCTGGAGATCCGACGGCAGCCAGAGCAAAAGCCCGAAATTGACGAAGCTCCAGGCGAGCGCGCAGATGACCAAAGCGAGCGTCAGCCGGCCGTGGCGCTGCCGGGCGAGTGCGGCGTCCGCCGGCACCGGCTCGCGCGGCCGCGGTACGATGCCGAAGCGCTCCTCCATCCGCGCGAGCTCGGCGGTCCGTCCCTGCTCGGCGAGGAAGCGCGGCGATTCGGGGATGAATCTGGCGAGCAGCAGCAACAGGAGGCCGGTCGGGAAGCCCTGCAGCCAAAGCACCCGCCAGCCGAAGACCGGCTCGAAGGCGTGGGCGGCGCCGCTCGCGGCGAGATAGCCGCCGACCAGCCCGGTGCCGCCGACCAGCACCAGCACCCAGGAGCGATGGCGCGGCGGCATCACTTCGGCGAGCAGGGTGTAGACCACCGGCAGCATCCCGCCCGCGGACGAGCCCATCAGGAAGCACATCAGCAGGTTGAGCTCGAACAAAGGCATGGCGCCGCAGATCGAGGTCGCGACGAACAGGATTGTCGAAAGCAGGATCGAAACGCGACGGCCGTAAACGTCCGCCAGCCAGCCCCACACGAACGAGCCGACCGTCGTCCCGACCAGGGCGACGAAGGGGAACCAGGCGACGGTCGCGCGCGAGATGCCATATTCGCTGCTCATCCCCGGAAGCACGAAGCCGAGCGTCGCCGGTTTCATCACGTCGATCACCAGCCCGAGGATCAGCACGGCGAGGACCGCCGCGTGCCAGCGGCCGAGCGGGGTCGTGTCGGGCGCCTCGTAGCTGGTGCCCGCGTCGGCACGGTGCGGAGCCCGCTCCCTCGGCAGCGCGCCGTAGATCGCGGCCGGCACCCCGAGGACGATGAACACCATCCCGAACCACATCGCCGGGTCCATCTCCATGCCGGCGAGATGGTTGCCCATGCGGTGCGCCATGGCGAGCATCGGCAAATGGAGCAGCACGCCGATCGCGATCGCCGCGCAGGCGCCCCAGAAGATCGGCGCCCGATCGCCGACGATCGACGGCCGTTTCGCGAACTGCACGTGCCGATCCCCCCGACGAGGCGGAAGTTGCCGCCCGGTTCGAGGAATTATAGGATAGATCGGACATGTCCAGCGGCGATCACCGGGCGGGCGGCGGCGGCCGAAACCTCACTTATGCGATGCTGGACGAGGTCGGCCGCGACATCGTCACCGGCGCCTACGAGAAGCAGCCCTTCCCCACCGAGGCGGAGCTTGCCAGGGCCCACAATGTCAGCCGCTCGGTGACCCGCGAGGCGGTCAAGATGCTGACCGCCAAGGGCCTGCTCACAGCCCGCCCGCGCAAGGGTACAACCGTCCAGCCGTCCAATTCCTGGAACCTGTTCGATCCGGACGTGCTGCGCTGGCTGCTGGAGCGCAAATTCTCCCTCGGCCTCCTGCGCCAGTTCAGCGACCTCAGGATCGCGATCGAGCCAGCGGCCGCCGCGCTCGCCGCCAACGCCGCCGACGCCGCGGCCATCTCGGCGGTCGCTGCCGGCTACCGCCGGATGGAGGCGGCCGAGGCCGGCGAGGACGACGCGCTCGACGCCGACATCGCCTTCCACATCGCCGTGCTCGAAGGGTCGGCCAATCCCTTCTACATGCAGTTCCGCGACCTGGTGACGACCGCGCTGCGCACCTCGATCCGCTTCACCAACCGCTTCCAGGGCCGCACCGCGAGCCTTCCCGCCCACCGCGCGGTGCTCGATGCGATCGAGGGGCGCGACGCCGAGACCGCGCGCAGCGCCATGGCCGCGATCATCAGCGACGTCATGGTGCTGATCGCCGACGCCGAGAAGAGCGGGACGACGTCGTAAGCTCGTTGGAGCGGATGCCGACCCGTCATCCCGGCGAAGGCCGGGATCTCAGCAAGAATATGCACCGCGCCACATGCAAGGCGCCCTCCACTTCCGACACGGACTTCCCGTCCTGAGATCCCGGCCTTCGCCGGGATGACGGAGTCGCTCAGCGCGCGGGCATTGTGGAGAAGCGGAACTCGATGAGGTTGCGGTAGGTCTGGCCGGGATCCAGGCGCACCGACCCGAAATCGGGCCGGTTCGGCGTGTCGGGGAACATCTGCGGCTCGAGCACGATCGCATCGCCTTGGCGATAGAGCCGGCCCGCCTTGCCCGCGATCGTCGCGTCGAGAAAATTGCCCGAATAGAATTGGACGCCCGGCTGGTTGGAATGGATTTCGAGGACGCGGCCGCTGCCCGGCTCCTCGACCCGCGCGAGCAGGCGCGGCGTGCCCGACACGTCGCGCGCCACCACCCAATTATGATCGTAGCCCTTGCCGAAACGGATCTGCTCGTCGGAGGAATCCCGGACCCTTGCGCCGACCGGCGTCGGCTCCCGGAAATCGAATGCCGTCTCCGCGACCGGGCGGAACTCGCCCGTCGGGATCGCGCCGGAATCGGTCGGCGTATAGTGATCCGCGGGGATGGTCAGCAAATGACCCATCGCGCCCTGCGACGAGCCTTCGCCGGCGAGGTTCCAGTATGCGTGGTTCGAGAGGTTGACGACCGTCGGCGCGTCGGTGGTCGCACTATACTCGACCGAAAGCGTCTGGGCATCTTCCTCGATCGTATAGACGGCGGTGACGGTGAGGTTGCCGGGATAGCCCTGATCGCCGTCCGGCGAGACGTACCGCAACGTAACGGCTGGCGTCGGACCGCCACGGACGTCGACGACCTCCCACAGGACCTTGTCGAAGCCGGTGCCGCCCCCGTGAAGCGAATTGACGCCGTTGTTGATCGGAACCCGATAGCTGCGCCCGTCGAGCGTGAAGCGGCCCCGTGCGATCCGGTTGGCGACGCGGCCGACGGTCACGCCCAAATATTCGGACTGGCCGAGATAGCCCTCCAGCGTCGGAAAGCCCAGGAGGACGTCGGCGGCGCGGCCGTCGCGGTCCGGGACGATCAGCGTCTGCAGCGCCGCTCCGAATGCGATGATCGTCGCGCTCATGCCGCGGTCATTGCTCAGCGTCACCGCCTCAACGACACGCCCGTCGGGCAGCGTGCCGAAGGTCTCGCGCGAAGCTTCACCGGCCATTGCGCGAGACACCGTAGCGGCCGCGGCCAATGCGAAGAAGAATCGTCATCCGCGCATCATTCTCCGCTTCGAGCCCGCGCGCCGCATCCCCCGGTTGACCGGCCGCTCGCCCGGCAATTAATATGATAAAAGCGCGCGAGCAACCTGCGCTCGGCGCGCGAGACGACGGGAGGACGTGCTGACGATGCGCTTGTTCAGGACCCTTTTTCTCGCGCTGGCCGCGGCCGCAGCCATGCCCGCAGCCGCCCTCCAGCCCAATGGCGGCCCCGTCCTGCAGACCAATTTCCCCGATCCGTTCGTGCTGACTTACGGCACCCGCTATTACGCCTACGCGACGAACGCCAACGGATCCAACGTCCCGATGGCCTTTTCGAACGACCTGCAGAGCTGGAACCTGCTCGCCGTTCCCGGCAATCCGGACGCCTTTCACGATGCCATGCCGACCCTGCCCCCCTGGGCCGCCCGGGGCCGGACCTGGGCGCCCGAGGTGATCAGG
>DASVUZ010000011.1:0-57292 GCA_036386795.1 Allosphingosinicella sp. | reverse complement strand
CGACCCTGCCCTGGTTGACGCGCTGGAGCGTCTGGCCGGTCGGGTCGAAAGCCTGGCGGACCAGCTCGAGCGCGGTGCGGAGCCTTCGTAGCCCGGTAGTGGCGCGCCGGAAGAATTGTTTCCCACAAAGCACACAAAGGGCACAAAGATTCCGCGTAGCGGCTTTAGCGCACAGCCCGTCCGCAAACGCCTCGGCGTCTGCGCGCCCGGGGCCCCTTTGTGCCCTTCGTGTGCTTTGTGCGAACAAATTGCGGCCTTCGGCCGCGGCGGGGCGCTTCCGGCGTCGCGCCGCCGTTGTCAGCGGCGCCTCCCCTCCCTAGATAGGAGGCGACGGGTACTGCCCGGTGCGCGCTTTTTGAACATCCCTGGGCGATAAGCATCCTAGGGGGCTGTCCCTGGTCGGGCCCTGGTCCGGCACATATAGCCCCCACCTGACGTTGACGCGTCAGAGGATATTCAAGCAAACGGCCATGGTGGTCCCGTCACCCTCCCCTTGCGACAAGCCCGCTCTGCGCCGCGAGGCGCTGGAGCGCCGGCGCGGCTATGCGCGTTCGCTGGCGCCCGGGGTGCGCGCGGAGCTGGAGGCCAAGCTGGCCCAGATCGTGCTCCCGAGGCTGATCGCGGCGAGGATCGTCGCCGGCTACCACCCGCTGAAGGACGAGATCAGCCCCTATCCGGTTCTCGCCGGGCTCGGCGAGGGCCAGCGCGCCGCTCTGCCCTGGTTCCTCGACCGCGATTCGCGGATGCTGTTCCGCGAGGCCCCGGCGGTGGAACCGAGCCCGTGGGGAGTCCTGCAGCCCTCCGGCGCGGCCGAAGCCCTCGCGCCCGACGTCGTCCTGGTCCCATTAGTGGCCGCCGACCGCCACGGCTCGCGGATCGGCCACGGCAAGGGCCATTATGATCGCGCCCTCTCCCATTTGCGCGAAGGCGGCGACGTCCTCGCCGTCGGCCTCGCCTGGGAGCACCAGATCCTGGACGACCCGATCCCCGCCGATCCCTGGGACATGCCCCTGGACGCCATCGCCACCCCGCAGGAATGGATCCAATGCCGCTAGAGCCCGCCCGGCCGAGCTGGCGCAAGCCCGCCGGAATATTGTTTCTGCTCCTGCTGATCGCGGCGTGGGGCTTCGTCGTCGTCACCGTGGCGGAAGCCCTGCCCGCCCTGCCATGGCCCCTCAAGGCCCTGTTCTACGTCGCCGCGGGGATCGTCTGGATCCTGCCGCTGAAGCCGCTGCTCCGGTGGATGGAGCTGGGGAGATGGCGCGGATGAGCATTCGGAGCCGACGCTCCTGAAATAGACGAGGCGCGCCGGATCGTCTCCGGAGCGCCTCGCTTATCGTGCCGGCTGTTCGAGCTAGGCGGTGGCTCGCGCCCGCGACGCGCTGTGGCCGCCGGCGTTGTAGAGGATCTCGCGGGCCCGCTCGGAATCGATCCCGGCGTCGCTGGTGTCAACCGATACGAACACTCCGCCGGTGTTGATCCGTTCCTCGTAGTAGCGCGCATCGTCATCGCTCACGCCGTGCTTGGAGAGGTAGCCGCTGAGGCCGCCCGTAGCGGCGCCCAGCGCAGCGCCGATCGCCGCGCCCTCCGGAACGGCCGAAGCCGCGATCGCGCCCGCAGCCGCGAGTGGGCCGACCCCGGGAATGGCGAGCGCCGCGACTCCGAGCGCCGCTCCGACCGCTCCGCCGCCCAGCAGACCCTTCACGAGGCCGCTCTTGTTGCCGCCGTCGTCGGTGGTGGTGCCGCTTCCGTCGGACGTCGTGTTCTTGCCGTCCTGCTGGTGGACGATGGACAAGGCGTTGTCGCGGACGCCGGCGCTGCGAAGCTCGGAAATGGCGCGCTCGGCTTCGGAATGGCTGTCAAAGACGGCGGATACAAGGTTCTGATTCATGGAATACTCTCCTGGGTACAGGGGGAGTTCGGCCCCCCGCAGCTCAACAGGACAGGTCGGTCGCCGTTCCTCCACTCGTCCCGGACGGGGGGCGTTCATCGCTTCGGCAAGCTTCTAGAGCGTGACGACCAGCCGGTATCCGCAGTCGCGGGCATCGAGGGCGAGCAGCTCGCCGTAGCGCTCCACCCAGGCGCCACTCAGAAGGTCCGCCTCCAGACGTGCAAGGGCCGGCGAGACGTCGCCGAGCGCCCAGAAGGACGACATCGCAGCCCTCACCCGGGGGTCGAGATAGGCGGCGGGGCGGCGCCAGTAGGCGCAGAGGAAGCCGTCGGTGCAGTCGTGCGGGATCGGGACGGCGGAGACTGCCACCGGGCCGAGCCAGCGCTCATAGTCGCTCATCCTCGGCATCTGACCCTCGTCGAGAGCGACCAGCTCCGGAACATAGTCGGCGAGCCAGAAGCCGCGGAACGCGGGATCGTAGGTAAGCAGGACGAGCGGGCCTTTGGCGACCCGGCGCATTTCAGCCACGCCCCTGGCCTGGTCCGACCAGTGGTGGATGGTGAGGATCGCCATCGCGGAGTCGAAGCTCGAGTCGGCGAAGGGCAGGTCCTCGGCCCGCCCCCGGGCGACGGCGGCGGCCGAAGCGGAGCGCTGGCGGATCATCTCGGCCGACGGCTCCAGCGCAGTCACCTCGCGGCCCGGCGGCTCGTAGGAGCCGGCCCCGGCGCCGACGTTGAGGACAGTCCTCGAATCCCCCAAGGCCGCCTCGATCAGGGCCGCGATCCTCGGATCGGGCCTTCGAAGGTTCGAATAATCGAGCCCGATGCGGTCGTAGCGCGTCGCCATGGCTCCGCCTTATCGCGCATGCCGGCATGAGGAGAAGGGAAATGGCGCGAGTGACGGGGCTCGAACCCGCGACCTCCGGCGTGACAGGCCGGCGCTCTAACCAACTGAGCTACACCCGCGTGGGAGGGGGCGAACTATGCGCTGGCCCCGCCACTGTCAAGCAAGCCTAAGGCTTTGCTGCGACAGTTCGTTCGGCCTCTCCATGCTCCTCGTGATGGGCTCCGGTCAGAGTCCCTTCCTCGAACAGGAAGCCGGCGATGTCGGGCTTGCCGGCGGCGTCGAGAACGGTCTTCATGATGATCAGAAGGGGCACCGCCAGCAGCGCTCCCGTAGTTCCCCACACCCAGGCCCAGAAGCTCAGTGCGACGAGGATCAGCAGCGGATTGATGGTCAGCCGCTTGCCGACGAAGAAAGGCGTGATCAGATTGGCCTCGAGCAGGTGGACTCCGATGAAGCACAGGGCCGGAAGGAAGGCGTACCACGGATCGGCGAAGGCCATCAGCCCGCCGAGCGCCAGAAGCAGGGCCGACGCGATCGGCCCCAGATAGGGGATGTAGTTGAGCACCGCGACGATCCCGCCCCACATCAGCGGAGTCGGCATGTCGAGCAGGTAGAGGATGAAGGCGACGGTAAGGCCCATGGCCAGGTTCACGATCGTGATCGTGCCGAGATAGGTCGAAGTCGCGTCGACCACCTGCTGGATGGCGCGAGCGGTCGTCATCGCTCCGTCGAAGCTCGAGCGGCCGGTGATCGTCCGCCGGCGCATTCGTGTCCAGCCTGCGAGGAAGAAGAAGATCACCAGCAGGGCGAAGAACATCTGGATCGCGGCGAACGGGGCGGAGGTGGCGATGATGTCGAGGAGGGAATTGGGAGTCTCGAGCGCGACCGTGCGCTGCGCGGTGGCGCCCGACCCGAACTGCTCGACGATGTCGTTGATGAAGCGCTCGAGCTCCGAATAGACCTCCATCAGCGGCGCGAGGGTGTCCCGCACCCGCCCGATCCGCTCGGGCAGGAGCCGGACCCATTCGGCGGCGGGAAGGACGATCGAGGCGACCGCGACATTGGCGGCGGCGAGGAAGACCAGAAGGCAGGTGAAAGCGGCGAGGGTCGAAGGGACCCGCCGCCGCTCAAGCCATTCGAGCATCGGCACGAGCGCGATGGCGATGACCAGCGCGGCCGTGACCGGAAGGAAGAATTCGGCCCCCGCCCGAAGCGCGAACGGGACCGCGAGGGTGAGCCCTGCGCCCGCGATCAGGGTGAGGGCGGCGAGGAGGCGATCGCGGCGAAAGGCGATCGCCTCGGTCTCGTGCCCGGCCTCGACATGCTCGCCCGGCATCGCCCCGCGGCCGCCCTCCTCGCCTTGCAGCCTCTTCATCTTCGTTACCGCCGCCCTTCGAACTTGCCTTAATCCCGGTGACTAATCGGCCGTTAACTAATTCTTAGCCGCTCGCCCCGCATTAGCCCTTTCGAACCAGTGCTCGTGGGGGAGCCGCAATGCGATATCAGGCTACGGGCGCCAAATCATCGGCGTTCCGCAAAAATGCAGCCTTGGCCGCCTTCACGGCGGTCTCCGCATGCATTTTCGCGAGCCCGGCCCTTGCCGCGGGCACTCCCGCGGGGACCAGCATCACCAACGTCGCCACCGCCACCTACGAGTTGCCCAGCGGCGACCAGGCAAGCGTCGATTCGAACGTCGTCACCCTCAAGGTCGACGAGCTGCTCGACGTCAGCGTCGCCTGGGGCGATCCCGCCGACGTCGGAACCTCGCCGGGGCTGACCGGCCAGCTGCTCAAGTTCACCGTCACCAACGGCGGCAACGGCGCCGAAAGCTTCGCGCTCGCGACGATCGCCAATGGCGGCGGCGACGATTTCGATCCGGCGGTGACCAGCATCGTCCTCGATTCGAACGGCAACGGCGCCTACGACGCCGGGGTCGACTCGGTCTATTCCAGCGGAAGCAACGACCCCCAGCTCGACCCCGACCAGTCGATCACGGTTTTCGTCCTGTCGACGATCCCGGCCGGCGCCGGCGACGGCCATCGCGGCCGGGTCGACCTCACCGCCGTCGCCAGGACCGGCTCGGGCGCGCCGGGCACGAGCTTCGCAGGCCTCGGCCAGGGCGGCGGCGACGCCGTCGTCGGAGCGACCGGGGCCGACGGCGAGGACGACGGCTATTACCGAGTCGCTAAGGCGAGCGTCGCCTTCGTCAAGAGCGCCACGGTCGCCGACGCGTTCGGCGGCGATTCCGCCGCCCCGGGCTCGACCATCACCTACACTCTCGCAGCGACCGTGAGCGGAACCGGAAGCCTCGCCAACCTGAGGATCAGCGACCCGGTCCCGGCCGGCACCACCTACAAGGCCGGTTCGCTCACCCTCGAAAGCGCCCCGCTGACGGACGCCGCCGACTCCGACTCCGGCCGGTTCACCGGCACCGCAATTGAAGTCGGCCTCGGCACCGTCGCCGCCGGCTCCACCCGGACCATCACGTTCCAGGTCAAGATCGACTGAGAAGGATGACGCACATGAAGATCCTGATCGCGCTGTTCGCGCTCCTCGCTCCCGCGGCGGCCTTCGCGGCCGACAATGTCTCGCTGACGAGCAAGGTGTTCGTCGAGCGCCTGAAGCCGGGCGCCGACGGCAAGCCGCTCGTCGTCCGCGAGGCTCCGGGCGTGGTCACTCCGGGCGACAAGCTGGTCTTCGTGCTCGGCTACCGCAATTCCGGCGCCCAGCCGGCCACCGGCTTCACGCTCACCAACCCGATTCCGCCGTCGGTCGACTTCGTCGGAACCGACGATTCGAGCGCGGTCCTGTCCGTCGACGGCGGCAAGAGCTGGGGGCCGCTCGCGTCCCTCAAGGTCGTGAACCCGGACGGCTCGAGCCGCCCCGCGGTCGCGGCCGACGTCACCCACATCCGCTGGTCTATGCGCCAGCCGATCGCCGCCGGCGGCGGCGGGGAGCTCAGCTTCCGGGGCGTCGTGGAATGAAATTCGTAACCCGCATCCGGGCGCCGGCGGGGGGGATTCGGCGCCCACTGGAAAGACGATTGGACCAGAAGATGAACAAATCAGTGCGATTGCTCGCCTCCGCCAGCGTGCTGGCGGCGTCGGCCATTGCGGCTGCCCCCGCCTTCGCGGCCGGGACGACCGCAGGGACCTCGATCCAGAACACCGTCACCCTCGACTACAAGGTGGGCGGAGTGGACCAGAGCCAGCTGACCACCAGCGATACCTTCACCGTCGACCGCAAGGTGACCTTCACGGTCAGCGAGGTCGGCACCTCGTCGACCACAGTGTCGCCCGGCCAGGTCACGGCGGTGACGACGTTCCTGGTCAGCAACGCCTCGAACGCGTCGCTCGACGTCGCCCTCGCGGTGAGCCAGCCCAGCGGCGGGACGGCGGCGCATGGAGGGACGGACAATTTCAACGTCACCGGGCCCAAGACCTATGTCGACACCAACACGAACGGCACCTACGACGCCGGCACCGACGTCGAGATCACCTATCTCGACCAGCTCGCCGCCGACGACAGCAAGACCGTCTTCGTGGTCGTCTCCGTCCCGCTCGGCCGGGCCACGGGCGACGTCGCCGGAGTGCGGCTGACCGGAACCGCTTCGGAAGCGGCCACGTCGGGCACGCTCGGGTCCACGATCGCCCAGAGCACCGGAGCGAACACGTCGGAGATGGACACGGTCTTCGCCGACACCAACGCCAGCGGCAACACCGCCCGCGACGGAATCCATTTCGCCGAGGACGATTATACCGTCCTGGCGGCGTCGATCACGGCCACCAAGACCAGCCGGGTGGTCAGCGATCCGGTCAACGGGACGACCGATCCCAAGATGATCCCGGGCGCAGTGGTTGAATATTGCATCACGGTCGCCAACGCGGCCGGAAGCGCGATCGCGAGCGGAATCACGATCTCCGACCTGCTGCCCGGCGAGACGACCTACGATGCCGCCTTCGGGATCAAGCTGAACGGCACCGTGACCGGAGGCACCTGCAATCCCGACGGCGCGAGCGGAGGCTCCTACGCGTCCGGAACCGTCAGCGGCTCGCTCGCCGACCTTCCCGGCGGAGCGACCCGGACGCTCGTCTTCCGGGTGAGCGTGAACTAGGCGGAAGAAGGGAGGAGCGGCAGCGTGTCCTCGACGCGGCGCCCCCTCCCCTCCCTCGCAATGGGACGATCGACTCCGTTTCCGGGGGCGACCTGGCTCGCCTTTGTGACGGCGCTCTGGCTCGCCGTCGCCGCGCCCGCGCTCGCCGCGGGCGCGCTCGGCCATCGAATCATCTCGAACGTCGCGACGATCGAGTGGGACGCAGCCGCCGGACGCGCCAGCCAGCAATCGAACCGGGTCGACATCAGCGTCGCCCCGAGCTCCGTTGCGCCCTCGCTTGCGGTCTACCGCTTCGCGTCCAGCGCCGGGACGCTCACCGTCCCGGTCAGCGCGCCGCAATGCGCCACCGGCGGAGCTCGGGCCTCGCTCGGCGCCGCCTGGCAGGGCCAGAGCCTCGATCCCGCCTCGCTGCTCGCCGCCGCCGAGATCCTTCCGGGCGAACCCTTCCTGTTCGTGGTCGAGGATTCCGAGCGCAACCAGGATTCCAGCGGGATCGAATCGATCGACGTCCTCGTGCGCGCGCGAAGCGGCGACAGCGAGATGCTGACCGTCTACGAGACTTCCGCGGATTCCGGCCGCTTCGCCGGCTTCATCCAGACCGTGCAGCTTTCCCCCGCCCCGGCCGGCGGCGATTGCCGGCTCAGCGTCGAGCCGGGCGAGACTCTCACCGTCGAGAGCCTGCGTGCCGACCACCGCACGACCGCCGCCACCGCCACACTTGAAGTGCTCGCCGACCCGTTCGGCTATGTCTTCGACAGCTTCGACGGCCGAGTGCTGAGCGGAGCCCGGGTCACCCTGATCGACGACTCCACCGGCCAGCCGGCGCAGGTGTTCGGCGACGACGGCAATTCGGCCTATCCGAGCACGGTGACCACCGGCGGCACGGTCACCGACAGCAGCGGCACGGTCTACAATTTCTCCCCGGGCCTGTATCGATTCCCGCTGATCCGGCCCGGCAGCTACCGCCTCCGGGTGGAGCCGCCGTCCGGCTATACCGGCCCGTCCGTCCGAACCCCCGCCGAGCTGGCCGCGCTTCGCACTCCGAAAGGGCGGCCGTTCACCATCGTCGACGCCTCCTACGGCGGGCCGTTCACGATCGCCGGGCCTCAGCCGGTGCGGGTCAGCGTTCCGCTGGACGGGCCGAGGGAGCCGATCCGGCTCGTCAAGCAGGCGTCGCGCGCGGCCGCCGCGCCCGGCGAGGCGGTCGCGTTCACGATCGCCGTCCGAAACGCCGATGCGAAGCTTGCCACCGGAGTGATCCGGGTCACCGACGAGCTTCCGGCGGCGCTTCGCCTGCGCCCGAACAGCCTGCGGGTCGACGGCGAGCCGGTCCCGGCCGAGATCTCTGCCGACGGCTCCAGCTTCGAGGTCGGCCTTCCGACCCTGGCCCCGGGCGACTCTCGAACGATCAGCTACGCCACGGAAGTGAAGCCCGGTGCCCCGGCCGGCGATGCCGTCAACCGGGCGAGCGCGACCGCCGACGGCGGCCTCTCGAGCAACGTTTCCGACTCCGCGGTCCGGATCCTGCGCGACGAAATCGCCGGGCGGATGACCCTGCTCGGCCGGGTGACCGACGGCGGGTGCTCCGCCGATCCCGCCAAAGCCGCCGGAGTCCCCGGAGTTCGGGTCATGCTCGAGGACGGCAGCTACGCCGTCACCGATCGCGACGGCCGCTATCATTTCGAAGGCGTGCTGCCCGGCACCCACGTCGTCCAGCTCGACGACATGACCCTGCCGGCCGACCGCGCCCCGGCCGACTGCGCTCCGAACAGCCGTTCCGCCGGCCGAGCCTTCTCGCGCTTCGTCGACGGCCGCGGCGGAGCCTTGAAACGAGTCGATTTCAAGCTGGTCGAGGTCGCCCCGAGGGCCGGCCTGGCCGCCGCCGCCAAGCCGCGGCCGGCGCCGGCCAGCAATTCCGAAGCCGCCGGAGCGGAGCGCGACTGGCTGACGGGCCAGGAGCCGGGGATCGCCTGGCTGTTCCCGGAGCCCGAGCACAACCCCCGAGCTCCGATCGTTCGAGTCGCGATCAAGCATCTTCCCGGCCAGTCCGTGAAGCTGTTCGCCGACGGCAGCCCGGTCGATCCGGTCGCCTTCGACGGCAGCCGCAAGAATGCGGCCGGAACCGCGGCGGTCAGCCTGTGGCGCGGAATCCCGATCGAAGGGCGGCGCTCCGAACTCGTCGCGGAGGTGCGCAACGCCGACGGAAGCCTCGCCGAGACCCTTCGCCGGACCGTCCGCTACGGCGCCAGCCCGATGCGGGCCGAACTCGTCCGGGACAAGTCGCTCCTGGTCGCCGACGGAGTCAGCCGCCCGGTTTTCGCGGTGCGCCTCACCGACCGGGACGGCCGGCCCGTCCGCCACGGGCTCACCGGCGATTTCGAGGTCCCGGCCCCTTATTATCCCGCCGTCGAGGCCGACGCGCAGCAGGCTCGCCAGCTCGCCGGGCTCGAGCGCGCGCGGCCGTTCTGGCAGGTCCAGGGCGAGGACGGGATCGCCTATATCGAGCTTGAGCCGACGACGGCGTCCGGAACGGTCAGCCTGCGCTTCAACTTCCGCGACGGCGAGGCGGAGCGCGAGCAAAGGCTCGAAGCCTGGCTCGATCCCGGCCGGCGGCCGTGGACGATCGTCGGCCTCGCCGAAGGGACGATCGGCTACGATCGGCTGCAGGGCAAGGTCGAGGATCTCGGCGAGGACGACGGCAAGCTTCTCGCCGACGGACGGCTGGCGCTCTACGCCAAGGGCCGGATCCGCGGCAAATGGCTGATGACCCTCGCCTATGACAGCGACAAGAAGGAGGATCGGGCCCGCTTCGGAGGAGTCATCGATCCCGACGCCTATTACACCGTCTATGCCGACCGTTCGGAGCGCCGCTACGACGCCGCTTCGGTGCGCAAGCTCTATTTGAAGCTCGAGCGGCCGCAATTCTACGCCCTGTTCGGCGACTATGAGACCGGGATCGACGAGCCCGAGCTCGCCCGGTACGTTCGGGCCTTCAACGGAGTCAAAGCGGAATATCGCTCGGACCGCCTGTCGGCGACGGTCTTCGCGGCCGACAGCCCCAACCGCCACCGCCACGACGAGATCCAGGGCAACGGCCTCAGCGGCCCTTATCCGCTCGGCGCCCGCAACGTCCTCGCCAACAGCGAGCGGATATGGATCGAGGTCCGCGACCGGCTGCGCTCGGACCGGATCGTCGAGCGGCGGCTGCTTACGCGCCATGCCGACTACGACATCGACTATCCGGCGGGCATATTGCGCTTCAAGGAGCCGATCCTGAGCCGCGGGCCCGCGCTCGACCCGCAGTTCATCGTCGCCGACTATGAGGTGGACGGAGTCGCGAGCCGAACCCTCAATGCCGGCGGCCGGGTGAGCTGGCGCAGCCGCGACGAGAAGGTGCAGGTCGGAGCGACGGCGATAACCGATTCCAGCGGGGATTCCCGGACCGGCCTCGCCGGCGCGGACCTGCGCTACCGGCCGTCCGCCTCGACCGAGGTCCGAGCCGAGGTCGCGGTCAGCGACAATGAGGCGAGGGCCGGCTCGGCCGCGCCTTCCGCCGGGACCGCCACCGCCTGGCAGGTCGAAGCCGAGCATCACGGCTCGAGCCTCGACCTGCTCGCTTATGCGCGCGAGCGCGAGGCCGGATTCGGACTCGGCCAGACCAGCGGCGCCGAGAACGGCACCCGCAAGTTCGGCCTCGACGCCCGGGCGCGGCTCGGCGAGGCCTGGTCGCTGACCGGAAGCGCCTGGCACGAAGAATATCTCGGAAGCGACGCGCGGCGGATCGCCGCCCGGGCGCTGGTCGAATATCGAACTCCGGATTTCGCCGCCCGGGCCGGGCTCACCTTCGCCGACGACCGTCTCGCCGACGGCCGGAGCGCGCGCTCGAACATCCTCCAGCTCGGAGCGACCAAGCGGCTGCTCGACAACAAGCTCGAGCTCGATGGCCAGACCGAGATTCCGCTCGGCGAGGCGGGAAGCGTCGACTTCCCCGCCCGCCACCGATTCTCCGCGCGCTACTCGGTCAGCAGCGCGGTCCAGCTCGTCGGCGCCTATGAGATCGCCGACGGCGACGAGGTCGACTCCCGCACCGCCCGCCTCGGATTCGACATCCGGCCCTGGGCCGGGGCCCGGATCGCGCTCAGCGGCAACGTTCAGGACGTCGCCGAATACGGGCCTCGGAGCTTCGCCGCCTTCGGCCTCTCGCAGTCGCTGGTGCTCGACGAGCATTGGACGATCGACGCCTCGATCGACTCCAACCGGACCCTGAGCGGGATCGATCCGGCTCGGGTCCTCACGCCATTGCACCCAGTTGCGAGCGGGGGATTCATCGGGGGGCGGGCCGGGACCCTGACCGAGGACTTCACGGCGCTGACCGCCGGAGCCACCTACCGGGCCGACCGGTGGAGCGTCACCGGACGGGCCGAATATCGGTCGGGCGACCAGGGCGACCGCTACGGCTTCACCGCCGCCGCGCTCCGGCAGATCGGCGACGGCGAGGCCGCCGGCGGAGCGCTGAGCGCGTTCGTCGCCGAAGCGCCCGGCGGAACCCGCACCCGGACCGCCGACCTCCGGCTGAGCTGGGCCCGCCGACCGGCCGGAAGCCGCTGGTCGTGGCTCGAGAAGCTCGAGCTGCGCGAGGACAAGGTCGAGGGCGCCGTCGCCGGCCGGCGCGGACCGATCGGGATCCCGCTGGCGATCAGCGGCGACGCCCGGTCGCTGAGGCTGATCAACGCCCTCTCGGTCAATTATTCGTCGCCCGGCCGCTCCGAAATCTCGGTCTTCTGGGGCTCGCGCTACGTCTCCGAGAAGTTCGGCGAGGAGGATGTCGGCGGCTTCAGCAACATGGTCGGCGCCGACTTCCGGTTCGACCTTTCCGACACGATCGACGTCGGAGTGGCGGCGACGGCCCGGGCCGGGCTCGGCGGCGATTCGCTGGCCTGGTCGGCGGGCCCCAGCATCGGCCTCACTCCGTTCGAGAATGGCTGGCTCTCGATCGGCTGGAACCTGGCCGGATTCCACGACCGCGACTTCGAGGAGGCGCGCTACACTCGCAGCGGCCCCTATGTGACGATGCGCTTCAAGTTCGACCAGCTGACCCTGGAGTCGCTCGGGATGAGCCGGCGATGACCCGCTTCCTCGCCCTCCTCGCCCTCCTCCTCGCGTCGATCGGGGCCGCCGCCGCTCCGGCGGCCGCTGCGACCTATATTCTCGCCCCCAGCCAGGACACCGACGTCCGCGAGAATGGCGGCGGAACCAACAATTGCGGGGCCTGCACCCAGCTCACCACCCGCCGCCATTCGACGGGCGAGTACCGGACGCTCTACCAGTTCGACCTGTCGTCGATCCCGTCCGGCCAGCGGCTCCGGAGCGCGACCCTGCGGATCTGGGTGACGTCGGCCGTGAACAGCACGACCAGCCTCTACCGGGTCACCCAGCCCTGGTCGGAAACCAGCCTCACCTGGGCGAACAGCGGCGGGGTCTCGCACAGCGCGACGGCCGCCGCCAGCTTCGTTCCGGCCTCGAGCGGGCGCTATTACGACGTCGACGTCACCGCGCTCGTCGCCCAGTGGCGCTCCGGGACGGCCAATTACGGGGTCCTCACCAGGCTCTCCTCCAACAACACGCTGGCGAGCTTCACGAGCAAGGAATGGGCGACTGCGAGCCAGCGGCCGCAGCTGGTCGTGGTCACCGATCCGCCGCCCAGCTTCTTCACCGTGATGTCGCACCCGCTGGTCTCGGACCCGCTGAACGGGACGGCCAGCCCGAAGGCGATTCCGGGCGCGGTTCTGCTCTATTCGCTCAACGTCGGCAACGGAAGCTCGGGCTATCCCGATTCCGACAGCGTCGCCATCGTCCAGTCCGTGCCTCCGCAAGGCTCGCTGTTCGTCGGCGACCTCGGCGGCGCCGGCTCGGGCCCGGTCGCCTTCGCCCAGGGATCGCCGTCGAGCGGGCTCGCCTACGCCTTCGCCGGGCTTGGAAGCACGACCGACGACCTCGCCTTCTCCAACAATAACGGAGCGACCTTCGGCTATACGCCGACCGCCGACTCCAGCGGCTACGACCCGGCCGTGACCCACATCCGGGTCGCTCCGCGCGGGACCTTTGCCGGAACGACCGGTGCGGGATCGCCCAACTTCACCCTCAGCTACCGGATCAAGGTGAAGTAGCGAGCCGTGAAAGTTCTCGTCCGGCTCCTCCTCCTCGCGCTCGCGGCGCTGGGCTTCGCCCCGGCGGCCCAGGCGCAGCTGACGTTCCAGCTTCGAACCGGCGATTCGGCGACCGGCGTCCAGTCGATGCCGATCGACAGCAACAATTGCGCGAATGCCGGGCCGCGCGCGATCTATGTGGGCGGGGTCATCACCAATACGGGCGCCTCGACCGTCAACAACGTCGTCGCGACGATCAGCGGGGTGACCGGCAATTTCGCGCTCGGCCAGGGCGCGAACCAGTCGGTCGGGTCGATCGGCGCCGGGCAAAGCACCGGAGTCTACTGGTTCGTCCGGTACGGATGCAGCGCGGGCACGGTGACGTCGACGATCACGGTGACGTCGAGCGCGGCGAGCGTATCGAGGAATGTCGGCCTGGCCGCGGTCAGCGCGATCAGCGCCAATGCCGGCGGCAACCTCCTGTCGTCGGCGCTCGGGCCCGGCGCCGTCGTCGGTCAGACGATCTGGTTCGACGCCTCCTACGACTTCGGAGGAACCGACGTCGGCGACGAGTTCATCCTCCAGCCGTCCGGGAGCCAGGCGTTCGACGCCGTCTGCTTCCGGCTTGTCGGAACCGAGATTCGATCGAGCAACATCGCTCCGATCGCGGCCGGAACCCTCAACCGGATCTACTTCCGCCAGACCCAGAAGCAGTCGGGCAACGGCTATTACGCGAACGTGCGCTACTTCTTCGAATATCAATGCGCGGGCGCCTCGACGACGGCCCGGCCCTACGCGACGATGACCTCCGGCAACGCCCTCAAATATACCGGCAATTACGATACGGCGCAGAGCTTCGCGATCACCTTCCCGGGGGCCACCAACCCGTTCACGATCGCCAAGGCCTCGGACATCTCCAGCGCCACCGCCGGAACGGCGGCGACCGTGAAATATACGATCACGGTGTCGAATCCCTCGACCTACCCAAGCCGGATCTCGCAATTCGTCGACACGCTTCCGGCCGGAGCCAAATTCCTCGCGCTCGATCCGGCGAGCAACGTCACCGCCGCCAATTCGAGCAGCGTGCCGGCCGCCAACGCCACCGGAACCCTCGTCTTCCAGGGGCGCCAGGACCAGTCCTACCTGATCGCCGCGGGCGGGACCGTGAGGCTGATCTACACGGTTCAGATGCCGGCGACGGCCGGAACCTACGTGAACAGCGCCCGGGCCGGCTTCGGCTCGGCGGCGACGGCGACCGCGACCGCGTCCTTCAGCGTCGTCGCGGCGGCGCCGCTGAAGCTTGAGAAATCGAGCCAGGCCGGCACCGACCCGATCAACGGCGCCATCAACCCGAAGCTCATCCCCGGGGCCCGGGCGGCCTATACCGTGACCGTGTCCAACCCCAATGCGTTCGCGACCACGGCCGACAGCATCGTCGTCGTCGACTCGACCCCGGCCAATCTCGCCTTGTTCGTAAACCCCATCTCCGGCTCGGGCGGCGGCCCGATCCAATTCCAGAACGGCGCCACCGCCTCGGGCCTGACCTACAGCTTCACCAGCCTTTCGAGCACGACCGACGACGTCGATTTCTCGAACAATAACGGCCTGAGCTGGACCTACGTGCCGACGCCCGACGCCCAGGGCGCCGATTGGGCGGTCAACCGGATCCGGATCCGTCCCAAGGGCGCGATGGCCGCCAATTCGAGCTTCAGCCTGCTGTTCGGCTACAACGTCAAATAGGGGTTTCCAGGCTTTCCCCCCGCCAGGCCCTTGACGCCACTCCACCGCCCTGTGAGGCTGTCCGCAAAAGGGAGCGGCGGATGAGAGCGGTCTATCTGTGGGCGATCGGCCTATTGCTTGGGCTGGCGGGCTGCCGCCACGAGCCCCCCGCCCCGCCGCCGCCGCCGCTGCCCGATCCGGCCTGCTATCCCCCGGGCTATCATTTCGCCTTCCTCGAGACCGACACCCAGATCTTCCGCCAGGGCGCCACCATCCGGGTCACCCCGACCGCGAACGTCGCGCCCGCCGGGACCCAGGCGCTTCCGCTGAGCTGCACCAGCGACTGGTCGGTCACCGGGCCCGCGACCCTCAGCCCGGACCGGACCCGGCTGACGATCGACCCCGACGCCGAGCCCGGAGCGACCGTCTCGATCGGCTTCGTCCATGCCGGCAAGCCCGTCTCCGCCCGGCTGACCGTGATCGGGCGCGACTCGGTGGTTCTCACCGGCCGCCGATCGCAGCAGCGGATGGAGGGATGCGAGATTCCCGACAAGGTCGGCGAGCTCGAATTCTACCCCGGCAACCGCTTCGCGGTGACCTTCATGCCCTTCGAGACCTACCAGGATTATTGGGGGACCTACGAGTTCGACCCGGCCGGCGGCCGCCTCGCGCTCAAGGTCGAGGGCGGCAATTTCGTCCCTCCGGGCCTCGACCTCGAGGGCCGGGCGGAGCTGGAAGCGGGCAGGCTGGTGCTGAGGGACATGTTCCTCGGAAGCCGCGCCGGCTATCCGGCCCGGGGCAGCTGCACCTATTATTTCTAGCTTCCGTCCTGTTCGGATCACCTCGTCATGCCGGACTTGATCCGGCATCCACCTTGTCTTTGCGCGGGCGAGGGGAAGAAGGTGGACCCCGGGTGGACCCCAGGGCGACGGAGCCGCGGGCCTCCGAATTCGTCATGCCGGACTCGATCCGGCATCCATCCCCCGCCCGGCGCCGCCAAGGAAGGTGGACCCCGGGTCGAGCCCGGGGTGACGGGGGCTCGGGCGTCATGCCGGACTTGATCCGGCATCCACCTTTGCTTTCCGAGGCAGTCGAGGTGAAGAAGATGGACCCCGGATCAAGTCCGGGGTGACGGGGGCGCGGGACTCCGAATTCGTCATGCCGGACTTGATCCGGCATCCACCTTGTCTTTCCGAGGCAGTCGAGGTGAAGAAGATGGACCCCGGATCAAGTCCGGGGTGACGAGTGCGGGGCGCAACCGCTTTTGGAACAGCCGCACAGCTAATTTCGCACGCCGTCATGCCGGACTTGATCCGGCATCCACCTTTTCCTTCCACGGGCGAGGGGAAGAAGGTGGACCCCGGATCAAGTCCGGGGTGACGAGTGGGGGGCGCAACCGCTTTTGGATCAGCCGCACAGCTAATTTCGCACGGCGTCATGCCGGACTCGATCCGGCATCCACCTTCTCCCCTTCCGGCGCCGCCAAGGAAGGTGGACCCCGGGTCGAGCCCGGGGTGACGGGGGCGCGGGCCTCCCAACTCGTCATGCCGGACTTGATCCGGCATCCACCTTGTCTTTGCGCGGCAGGCGAGGTGAAGAAGGTGGACCCCGGATCGAGCCCGGGGTGACGGGACCGCGGTCCTCCCGCCTCGTCATGCCGGACTTGATCCGGCATCCACCTTTTCCTTCCGCGGGCGAGGCGGAGAAGGTGGACCCCGGATCAAGTCCGGGGTGACGATTCCCCCGAGGGGCCGGGTGGCGGGCGGATGCGGCGATGGTGCCCCCGGCCGGAGTCGAACCGGCACTCCTTGCGGAACTCGATTTTGAGTCGAGCGCGTCTACCAATTCCGCCACAGGGGCACGCGTGGTCCTGCTAGCGCAGGCCTTCGGAGGCGGCAACCGCCTGCCGGCCCTTCTCTACGGCACGATCTCGTAGCGAAGCCCCATGCCGTCGATGCCGTAGAGTCGGAGCTTGATGTCTTTCACGGCGACCATCTGCGGAAAGTTGCGAGCCAGCGGAATCGACAGATCTTCGGTGAAGGCGGGTCGCGCCATGTCGTTGGAGAATTCGCGATAGGACAGGCGGAGCGTATCGCCTGCCGCTCCCGCATAAAGGAGGATCTGCTTGAAGTTCTTGGGATCGTCCCGAACGCTCGTCTGCCGTCGCGTCGTATACCGTACCGGCTTCTTAAGCTTGATCGCCAGCGACATGTCGTCCTGGGCCATTCGATCGAAAACGCCGTCGCCGTCGTCGTCGAGGCCACAGGGACCATTGCCCTGCCGGGTGCATGCCTTGAATTTCGCCTTCGACTCGACCTGCGTGAGCGTCTCTTCGGGAGTGATGGTCAAGGGGAGCACCCAGCGCCCCCCTTTCATCTTCTCGTCGACGCTTATGACGGTTTCCTCGATGAGCAAGGAACGGCTGCGCTCCAGGATCGGGCTGCCGACGCTCACCGTTCGCTGCTGACCGGCGGCCGGCTCGCTGACGATTCGCTCTTCCACCTTCTCGATCCCGGCCGAAGCCGAAGCCGCGAAGAATGCGCCGAGCAGGATGGATTTTCTCAATTTTCAATCCCCGGTGGCGAGGCAGCGAGACCCCTCTTTGTCCGCCATCTTCGGGAACATCGCGCAGTTCCACAAGCTTTGCTCGAAATTCGTGCTTCGATTGAGGCTGTAGGAGTAGGCCTGGGCGGCAGCTTCGCTTGCACTCATCGGCAGGGTCGACGCGGCCTTCGTCCCGTCGCTCCACGCATGAACCGAGCAAAAGGTCTTGCCCCTGCAATGAGTCTGTGCAGCGGCCTTATAGGCTTGCGGCGCCATCTTCGAATTCGCGATCATCGTCCAGTTCTCGAGCCCGGGAAGTTTTCGGAACCGGGGCTCCGGGGTCTGCGCTCCGCCCCGCGCGACGGCACCCGGAGCGGTCCCGGAGTCGGCCCTCCGAGCGGGCGGGCGGCCATGGTCGTCGGCCGGCTTCGACTCAGGACCCGCGAGAATCGCGACCGCGAGCAGAGCCGCACCGATTGCGAGCCCGATCTTCACGTTCCGGTTCATGCGCGCATCATGCCGCGATGAATCCGAGGCTTCAATTGCGCGGCGCCTGCCTTCGATAGCTGAGCGCTTCGGCGACATGGATTCGCCGGACCTCTTCGCTTCCCGCCAAATCGGCGACGGTTCGGGCGACTCGCATCACGCGGTGGAAGCCTCGGGCGGAGAGGCGCATGGCTTCGGCGGCCTGGGCGAGGAGGCGGCGGCCGGGGTCGTCGGGCCTCGCCACGGTTTCCAGCCGCTCGCCGTCCACTTCGGCGTTGGTTCGGATCCCCTCCCCTTCGTAGCGGTCGGTCTGGATCGACCTCGCGGCCTTTACCCTTCGGGCGACCTCGGCGGAGCCTTCGGAGGGCGGCGGAAGGACGAGATCGGCGGCGGCGACCGCCTGGACTTCGACATGGAGGTCGATGCGGTCGAGCAAGGGTCCCGAGACCCGGGCCTGGTAGTCGGCGGCGCAGCGCGGGGCGCGGGAGCAGGCGAGAGCGGGGTCGCCGAGATGGCCGCAGCGGCACGGGTTCATCGCGGCGACGAGCTGGACCCGGGCGGGGAAGGTGACGTGGGCGTTGGCGCGGGCGACGCTGACCTTCCCCGTTTCCAGCGGCTGGCGGAGGGAATCGAGGGCCGAGCGCTGGAATTCGGGAAGCTCGTCGAGGAACAGGATTCCGAGATGGGCGAGGCTGACCTCGCCGGGGCGGACTCGAAGGCCGCCGCCGACCAGCGACACCATCGAGGCGCTGTGGTGCGGCGCCCGGTAGGGGCGGGTTCGGATCAGCCGGCCACCGCTCAGGGTTCCGGCGACGCTGGCGATCATCGAGACTTCGAGCGCTTCGGCCGGGGTCAGCTCGGGAAGGATTCCGGGAAGGCAGGCGGCGAGAAGCGACTTGCCGGCGCCGGGAGGCCCGACCATCAGCAGATTGTGCCCGCCGGCCGCCGAGATTTCGAGAGCGCGCTTGGCCGTCTCCTGCCCCTTCACCTGGCTGAGATCGGGCCCGAAGCCGGGCGGCTCCGCCTCGCCCGGAGCCGGCGGCGTAAGGATCGCGCTTCCGCGGAAATGGTTGAGAAGGGCGATGAGATCGGGCGCGGCGACGATCTCGACGTCGCCGGCCCAGGCCGCTTCCGCGCCCTGCGCCTCGGGACAGACGAGGCCGAGGCTCCGGGCCGAGGCGTTCATCGCCGCGAGCAGGACTCCGGGCGACGGAGCGATCCGGCCGTCCAGCCCGAGCTCGCCGACCGCGACATAGCCGGCCAGGGTCTCGCCATCGATCGCCCCCAGGGCGGCGAGCATCCCGAGCGCGATCGGAAGATCGTAATGCGAGCCTTCCTTGGGAAGGTCGGCCGGGGAGAGGTTGACGGTGATCCGCTTGGGCGGAAGCGACAGGCCGATCGCGGCCAAGGCGGCATGGACCCGCTCGCGGCTCTCCGCCACCGCCTTGTCGGGAAGCCCGACGACCAGGAATTTGGGAAGGCCGGCCGAAATCTGGACCTGAACCTCGACCGCCCGCGCCTCGAGCCCCAGGAACGCGACCGTGGCGACATGCGCGACCATGATGTCAAACCCTCCCTCGCGCCTTTTCGATGGATATCGACGGCATAGTCAACGGTTTCCGTCAAGCGCATCGGTCGCGCGTTTGACGGCGGCTCCAAGAAGGCCGAACGACGGCGAGCGGACGCTGATATCCGTAAGACGGCCGGAGGACGAAAATGAGCGGATATATGGTGACGACCAACGACAACGCGCACCGCAATCTCTACATGGTCTGGGCGGCGGATCCGGACGCCGCCTGCGAGCAGGTCAACCGGGTCATGGGCCTGAACAACGCCGCGGCGCTCGCTCCGCTCAGCGACGAGCAGCTCGGCCATTTCAAGGTCCAGCCGGGCCAGCCGTTCCTCTTCACGACCACCGCCGTCGAGACCGGGCAGGTCACCAGCTCGCAATTGACGTAAGCGGCGGCCCAGCCGTCTTGCGCAGCTAACACAGCTTTCCCACATTGGCGCCATGGGCAGGATCGACTGGCGGCACCTGACGAACTATCCGGCGGTGCGCAGCGCCCTGGTGGTGCTGGGGTTCATCCTGATCGGGCTGACTCCGCTCGTCGGGCCGATACCGGG
The DNA here is from genome assembly GCA_036386795.1 of Allosphingosinicella sp. Lineage (GTDB taxonomy): Bacteria > Pseudomonadota > Alphaproteobacteria > Sphingomonadales > Sphingomonadaceae > Allosphingosinicella. The sequence continues at coordinate 37,422 of DASVUZ010000011.1, read as the reverse complement.
GCCGGGCGGAGTCGTCGTCTTCGCCGCGGGACTGACCCTGGTGCTGCGCTACAGCGCCTGGGCGAAGCGCTATTACGTCCGCTTCAAGCGCCGCCACCCCAAGAAAGGCGACTGGGCCGACTGGGGGCTCAGGCGGGCGAGCGCGAAGCGGCGGCAGGAGCTCGCCAAGGCTCGGCAGGAATTGACTTGCGAAGCCGATTTGCCTAACGGGACCCCCGACGAAGGCCGCTCTCGCGGGGCTTCCCATGAAAGTACTACTTTCATGGGTTCCCAGGGCGGCCCTTTTAATTTCGAAATTCGAGGTAAGAGCGATGAAGCGCACCTTCCAGCCGAGCAATCTCGTGCGCAAGCGCCGGCACGGCTTCCGGGCCCGGACGGCGACCGTCGGCGGCCGCAAGGTCCTGGCCGCGCGCCGGGCGCGGGGCCGCAAGACCCTGTCGGCGTAGCCGGCAACCGCCTGAGCTCCCTCACCCGACGAGCCGATTTCCTCGCCGCCAATCGCGGCCGCCGAGCGCCCATGCCCGGATTCGTCCTTCTGGTCCGGCCGAGGGACGACGGCGATTCGACGATCCGGCTCGGAATCACGGTCACCCGGAAGATCGGCGGAGCGGTGGTCCGAAACCGGATGAAGCGGCGCTTCCGGACTTTGGCGCGGGAGCTTCTGCCCGAGCGCGGCATAGCGGGCGCGGACCATGTGCTGATCGGCCGGCAGGGCGGGATCGAGCGGGATTTCGGACTGTTGCGGGCGGAGCTGGAGAGCGCACTGGCGAAATTGGCGAAACACTCCGTTCGGCCAGAGCCTGTCGAAGGCCATCCCTCCCCTTTCTCTCCTCGCGTGAAGAAGGAAAGGGCTTCGACAAGCTCAGCCCGAACGGGCGAAGGGTAACGAGTGCTGGCGCGAATGCTCATCCTGATCGCCCGAGGCTGGCAACAGGGTCCGTCCCGCGTGCTTCCGCCGAGCTGCCGATTCCAGCCCAGCTGCTCGGCCTATGCAATCACGGCGCTCCAGCGCTATGGGGCGCTTCGCGGCTCCTGGCTGGCCGCCAGACGACTGCTGCGATGCCACCCGTGGGGCGGCTCCGGCCCTGATCCGGTACCGTAGGGGGAAACAGGTTTTGAACGACCACCGCAACATGATCCTGGCGATCGTCCTGTCGGCGATCGTGCTGATCGGCTGGAGCTTCGTCAGCGAGCAATTCTTCCCGACCGCGCGGCCGCCGGCGACCAAGGTCGTCGACGGCAAGTCGGTGCCCCTCCCCCAGCCGAAGGCGGACCCGGCCGCCGACGCCCCGGTCGCGGTCCGCGACCGCTCCGAAGTGCTTCGGACCACTCCGAGGGTGCGGATCGAGACTCCCCACCTGGCCGGCTCGATCAACCTCAAGGGCGCCCGGATCGACGATCTCGTCCTCACCACCCACCGCGAGAGCCTGACCCGCAACTCGCCGGCGATCCGGCTGCTCTCGCCCGGCGGAAGCCCGGGCGCCTATTTCGCCGGATTCGGCTGGGCGGGGGTGAACGTGCCGGGCCCGGACACGGTCTGGACTGCGAGCGCCGACCGGCTGGCGCCGGGGAGCCCGGTGACCCTCAGCTGGGACAACGGCCAGGGCCAGCTGTTCCAGATCCGGCTGGCGGTGGACGACGGCTATCTGTTCACCGTCGACCAGATCGTCGCCAATCGCGGCTCCGGCGACCTCGCCGTCCGGCCCTATTCGATGCTCAGCCGGATCGGAGTGTCCAAGGATCCCGACCTGTGGACCGCCCATGCCGGGCCGATGGGCGTGTTCAACGGCGCGGCAGACTATGAAAACGACTATTCGACCATCGCCGAGACGGGCGAGCGCCGGTTCAGCAGCAAGGGCGGCTGGATCGGGTTCACCGACACTTTCTGGCTGACCGCGATCGTTCCGAGCCAGGCGACTCCGGTCGACGCGGCCTTCCGGCACAACAAGCCCAGCGACAGCTACCAGGCCGACGCCATCGCCCAGCCGGCGATCGCCCCGCGCGGCAAGGTGACGACCTACACCTCCCACCTGTTCGCCGGAGCCAAGGAGATCCAGCTGCTCGACCGCTATACCGAGCAGCTCGGGACCGAGCTCGAGCGGGCGATCGACTGGGGCTGGTTCCGCTGGTTCATGAAGCCGATCTTCTCGCTCCTGAACTGGCTCTACGCCGTGCTCGGCAATTTCGGGCTGGCGATCATCTGCCTGACCCTGATCGTCAGGACCCTGATGTTCCCGATCGCCCAGAAGCAGTTCAAGTCGATGGCGGCCATGCGGGTGCTGCAGCCCAAGATGAAGGCGCTCCAGGACCGCCACAAGGACGACAAGCCCCGGCTCCAGCAGGAGATGCTCAAGCTCTACCAGGAAGAGAAGGTCAACCCGATGGCCGGGTGCCTGCCGATCCTGATCCAGATCCCGATCTTCTACGCCCTCTACAAGGTGCTGATGGTCAGCGTGGAGATGCGCCACAAGCCGTTCGTGCTGTGGATCAAGGACCTGTCCGCGCCCGATCCGCTGACTCCGGTCAATTTGTTCGGCTATTTGCCCTTCACTCCGCCCTCCTTCCTGGCGCTCGGGGTGCTTCCGATCCTGCTCGGGATCACGATGTGGCTCCAGTTCAAGCTGAACCCGCCCGCCACCGATCCGGTGCAGAGGCAGATGTTCGCGATCATGCCCTGGGTGCTGATGTTCGTGATGGCTCCGTTCGCGGCGGGCCTGCAGCTCTACTGGACGGTCAACAACATCCTCACCATCCTCCAGCAGAAGTGGCTGTACAGCCGCTATCCGGGGATGAAGGCGGCGCCCGAAGCGCCCGCGCCGGCCAAGTGAGCGAAGCGCCGGCCGATCCGCACGAGGCCGCGCGCAAGCTGTTCGCGGGGCCGGTCGCCTTCCTCAAGTCGGCTCCGGGCCTTCGCTTCCTGCCCGATCCGGCGGCGCCGGAAGTGGCCTTCGCCGGCCGCTCCAACGTCGGCAAGTCGTCGCTTCTCAACGCCCTGACCAACCGCAACGGCCTCGCCCGGACCTCGAACACGCCGGGGCGGACCCAGGAGCTCAACTTCTTCGACGTCGGCGAGCCGCTCCGGCTGCGGCTGGTCGACATGCCCGGCTACGGCTTCGCCAAGGCGCCCAAGGACGTGGTCAAGCAGTGGCGCCAGCTGATCAATTCCTACCTGCGCGGGCGCCAGGTGCTGAAGCGGGCGCTGGTCCTGGTCGATTCGCGGCACGGCCTCAAGGAGATCGACCTCGACATCATGAAGATGCTCGACGACGCGGCGGTGAGCTATCATCTGGTCCTGACCAAGGCGGACAAGATCAAGGCGTCGGAGCTCGCCGCCGTCGAGGCCGCGACCGCTGAGGAGGGCCGAAAGCATCCCGCGGCGCACCCGGAGATCCTCGTCACCTCGGCCGAGAAGGGCATGGGGATCGAGCGGTTGAGGACGGCGGTCCTGGAGGCGGTGCTTTAGGAAACGCGTCATTGCGAGCGTAGCGAAGCAATCCAGTGCGGCGCCTTCGCCCGCTGGATTGCTTCGTCGCTACGCTCCTCGCAATGACGGGGCTCCGCTCTAATAGCCCATCAGCGCCAGCACTTCCCTTCGGCTGCGCTGGTCCTCGCGGAACACGCCCATCATCCGGCTGGTCGTCATCATCACTCCGGGCGTGTGGACTCCGCGGGCGGTCATGCAGGCGTGGCTGGCCTCGATGACGACGGCGACTCCCTGGGGCTTGAGATGCTCCCAGACGCAGTCGGCGACCTGGGCGGTCAGCCGCTCCTGGACCTGGAGCCGGCGGGCGAAGCCGTGGAGGACGCGGGCGAGCTTGGAGATGCCGACCACCCGCTCGGCCGGAAGATAGGCGATCGACGCCTTGCCGATGATCGGCGCGAGATGGTGCTCGCAATGCGACTGGAAGGGAATGTCCCTCAGGAGCACGATCTCGTCATAGCCGCCGACCTCGTCGAAGGTTCGGCTGAGGTGGATGGCCGGATCCTCGCCATAGCCGCGGGCATATTCCTTCCAGGCCCGGCCCACCCGGGCCGGAGTGTCGAGCAGCCCTTCGCGGTCGGGATCGTCGCCGGCCCAGCGGATGAGGGTCCGCACCGCTTCCTGGACCTCGTCGGGCACCGGCAGCTTGGCGGGCGATCGGACGAGGTCGCCGTCGGCGGGTTCGCGATGGTCGTCCATGATCCCCTTTCGCGGCGGCGGTGGTGACCCCGACAGGATTCGAACCTGTGGCCCTCAGATTAGGAATCTGATGCTCTATCCTGCTGAGCTACGGGGCCGCGCCGCCTTGTCCGGCCGGAAGTAGGGCCCGGCGGCGCGCGGGTCAATTCTCCTCGCCGGGCTCGACCACCGGGAAGGGCAAGGGCGCGAACGGCACCCCCTCGGCGAGCAGCCCCTCGGCCTGCTCGAGCGTGGCCGAGCCGTGGATCGAGCGCTCGTCGGCCTCGCCGAAATGGATCGCCAGGGCCTCCTCGGCGAAGCGGTCGCCGACCGCCTCGGAGCCCTCGAGAAGCCGCTTCTGGAGCTCGGCGGCGGCGGCGAGCGCCGACTTGCCGGCGGAGGGCGATGTGGGCGAAACCGGCTCCATTTCCGAGTTCGAGCGGGACGCGACGGCGGGCGCCATCGGCGCCTTGGCGATACGGTCCGAGCCGCATAGCGGGCAGGAGACCAGCCCGCGATCGCGCTGCTCGGCGAAGGCCGAGGACGAGCCGAACCAGGCTTCGAATACATGGCCTTGCGGCTCACATTTTAGATCGAATATGATCATCGCGCCCGCTCCGGCGGAGGAATGGGCCGGCGGTGCCGAAGCGCCGGGAGCCGGGCCCGCACCGCCTCGAGCTGGGCGAGGTCGAACTCGGCGAAGCCGATTCCGGTGCCCTCCCCCATATCGAGCAGCACCTCTCCCCATGGGCCGACGGCGAGGCTGTGGCCGAACGTCTCGCGGCCGTCCTCGTGGCGGCCGGACTGGGCGGCGGCGACGACGAACGCGCCCGCCTCGATCGCCCTTGCGCGGAGCAGCACGTGCCAGTGGGCCAGCCCCGTCGGAACCGTGAACGCTGCTGGAACCGCGAGCACTTGCGCTCCGGCGTCGGTCATCGCCCGATAGAGGTCGGGAAAGCGAAGGTCGTAGCAGACGGAGAGGCCGAGAAGCCCCGCCGGCGAGCCGGCGACGACGGTCCGCTCGCCCGGCTCGTAGAGCGCGGATTCGCGCCAGCTCTCGCCGCTGGCGAGGTCGACGTCGAAAAGGTGGATCTTGTCGTAACAAGCGCGAATCTCGCCCCGATCCGAGATCAGGTAGCCGCGATTGCGAAGCTTGCCGCCCTCTTCGACGCGGATCGCGAGCGAGCCGAGATGGACCCAGATCGCGGCCTCCGCGGCTGCCGACCGGACTGCGGCGAGCACCGGATCCTCCGCCTCGGTGCGAAGCTTGGGGCCGCTGCGCTCGCGGTCGCGGTCGAGAAGCCCGGACATTTCGGGCGTGAACAGGATCGCGGCGCGGCCCGCGGCGGCCTCGCCCACCGCCGCGACCAGGTCGCGGGCATTGGCCTCGGGATCGATCCCGGTCCGGGCCTGGTAGAGGGCGATGCGGGTCATGAACAGCGGAGGTGCGGCCCGGCGTCGGCGCTGTCAATCGTGAGGGAGCGCGATGAGCGTTTTGGACGTCGAGCGTTCGTCATGCCGGATCCCAGGCCCGCCGGGACGAGCCGGCCGGCCTGTCGGGCGATTTCGATTCGCAGTGGGTTGAAGTGAATCCTGATTCGGATCAATGTCCCGCCGCCGACTCGCTCTACCACGGGAGTCGGCCCGGGAGCCGGGTGCCCCACACCGGCGGCTCCAGACGCCCGGCGCTTGGGAACAGGGGGGCGCCGGGCGTCGAATACCGACCCCGGGCGGCCTGCCGAATATAAGACCTTCGGGTTATATGCAGGGCGCCGGCGCCTCCGCCACATGCGATCAACCGCCCGGCTTTCGGAAGAGCGGCTCCGGCGCCGATGCCATATTCGGAGCCGCGCCGCGGCGGCCGCGGCGGACCGGAGCGGGCCGAACAAAGCGATTGAAGGCTGCACGCGCATCCCTGTAGGGAGCGGGCCGCGGCCACGTTGAGGATCGGGAGAAGAAATGGCGCTGCACTTCACGCTCGTCGGCAAGGACGAGCTGGCCGTCCATTTCGACCTCGAAGGCCTCGGCGAGCTTCTGAAGGGCGTCGAGGGCGCGATCCGGGCGGCCAGGGAGAATGCGGAGCCGGGACCGCCGGACGAGGTCGCGATCGCCGCGGGCGGGGGCCCGCCGGGCTCGGTCGCGAAGGTCACGATGACCCTGCTCGATCCGCCGCGGCCCACCACCCACTAGGCGGCGGGGGCGCCGGCGGCAGGGCGGCGACGTCTCGCCATCGAGGACAGGAGCTATGGCACTGGAATTCCTGACCGACGCGGAGGTCGACGACGCCGGGCTGGTCATCAGGCTCGACCTCGACGGAGTTCACGCGCTGATGCGGGTGCTCGAGACCGCGATCGAGGCAAGGCTCGAGCCGGTGGCCGTGAAGGGCGGCGGCGGCTTCGAGGGCGAAGCTGCGAACGCCTTCGAAAGGGTCAGCGTCGTCATCCTCGATCCCGGGCGGTCGGACGAAGAGCCGGCCGCAAGCCCGGGCCGCAGGCGCTCCGCCGGCGCCCGGGCGGGATGACCGAAAGGCCGGAAAGCCCCGCCCGGACCGCCGCGCGGCTCTCCTCAGCCCTGCGCGGCCTCGCCCTGGAGCAAGGGATCGAGCCGGCCGCTGCGCTCGAGCTCGGCGAGGTCGTCGGAGCCGCCGATGTGGCGGCCGTCGATGAAGATCTGGGGGACGGTGGTTCGCCCGCCGGCTCGACCGATCATCTCCTCGCGCTTGCCGGGCGTGGTGTTCAGCTCATATTCCTCATAAGCGGCGCCCTTTTCGTCGAGCAGCCGCAGGGCGCGGGCGCAATAGGGGCAGCCGAACTTGGTGTAGATTTCGATCCGGGCCATGCTGAGCTCCTGGTGGCGTTGGGGCCTGGTTAGGAGAACATCGCTCGCGGCGATAGGTTCAAGCGCCGGGCAAGTCTTCGCTGACGACCCGGGCCCAGCACAGCATCTCCACCGAGGCGGCTCCCGAGCGCCGAAGCGCCCTGGCGCAGGCCGAGGCGGTGGCGCCGCTGGTGTAGACGTCGTCGATCAGGACGATCCGGCGGCCGGCGATCCGAGGCTCGGCGCCCGGCGCCGGGGCGAAGGCGCCGCGGACCGCGAGCGCCCGCTCGCGGCGGCCGAGGCCCCTCAGCGGCGGAGTCGCCCGGGTCCGGCGAAGCAGGTCGAGCTCGACCGGGATTCCGCTCCGCCGCGAGAGCGCCGAGGCGATCAGGGCCGACTGGTTGTAGCCCCGCTTCCAGATCCGCCAGCGGTGCAGCGGCACCGGAACGAGCAGCGGCTCCGGCGCCGAGTCGCCGCCGTCGAGGTGGCGGAGCATGAAATGGGCGAGGGTCGAGGCGAGGCCGGGACGGCCGCTATATTTCAGCTTGAGCGCGACCTGGCGCGAAACCCGGCCGTAGGCGACCGCGGCGCGCATCCGGCGGAACGGCGGAGGCTCGGCCAGGCAGCGGCCGCACAGGGCGCGTTCCGGGCCCTGGTCGAAGGCGAAGGGCAGCCCGCAGGCGGCGCAGCAGGGCTCGCCGAGGAAGGCGAGCGAGCGCCAGCATTCGAGGCAGAAACGGTGCGGCTCGCCGACGATCGCCCCGCAGCCCGGGCAGCGCGGCGGAAGCGCGAAATCGAGCAGCCGGGCGAAGGCGGCCCGGGCCGGGGCGGCGGCCTGGAAGGGCATCGAGCGACTTTGGCTCGGCAGCGGCGGCGAGGCAATAAGCCGGGGCCAATTCTTCTCCGGCCGTTAGGGATATTTGAACCGGCGGGCGCGCATAGCGGCGGCTCAGGGACCCGAGGCGAAGCGAGGACAATGAAGGAACGCGTGCTGCTGCTGGGGGACGACCTGCGCGCCTTCCTCGCCCTCGCCCGCTCGCTCGGCCGGCGCGGCGTGGAGATCCATGCGGCGCCTTCGGACTTTTCCTCGCCTGCGCTCAAGTCCCGCTATATCGCCGCCGCCCACCGCCTGCCGCCCTATCCGCTGGACCCGGACCGGTGGGAGTCGGCCCTCGCCCGGCTGATCGAGGAACAGGGATTCCGGTCCGTGATTCCGACCAGCGACAGCGGCCTGTTCATGCTCCGCCACCACCGAGCGGCGCTCGGCCCGGACCGGATCGGGATCGCCAACGAGGCGGCGCTCGAGATTTTCAGCGACAAGGCGAACACCCGGGCGCTGGCCGAGGCCAATGGAGTGCCGGTGGCGAAGGGCCTTCTGATCGCCGGAGGCGAGGCGCCGGCGGAGGTGGCGGCGACGCTCGGCCTGCCGCTGCTGCTCAAGCCGCGCGCCTCCTACGCCCTGGGCGACGTCGCCACCAAGCGCTCGGCGATCGTGGTTCGCGACGCCGACTCGCTCGAACGCGAGCTGAGCTCGGGCGCCTGGGACGGCTGCGTCGCGGAAAGCTTCTTCGCGGGCGAGGGAGTCGGCCTGTCCGTCCTGGCCCGGGGCGGCCGGGTGGTCTTCGCCTACCAGCACCGCCGGCTTCGCGAGAGCTCCGAGACCGGCGCGAGCACCCGGCGGGTGAGCGAGCGGGTCGATCCCGACCTGCTCGCCGCGGTCGAGCCGATGGCGGCCGCAGCCCGGCTCGACGGGGTCGCGATGTTCGAATTCCGGGTCGACCGCAGCCGCGGGCGGCACGTCCTGCTCGAGGTCAATCCGCGCTTCTGGGGGTCGCTTCCGCTCGCCGTCGCGACCGGGGCCGATTTCCCCGCCTTGTGGTGGGACCTCGCGGTCCATGGCCGCTCGGGGACGGGCGCCTACGCCGCCGGAATCGCCAAGGCCGACCTCACCGGCGAGTTCAACCGGGTGGTCGACCGCTTCGAGGAGGCCCAGGGCCTCGGCCGGCTCCGCTCGGCCGCGGCCGGCCTCGCCACCGCGCTCGGGCTGCTGATCGCCCGCGACGGCGCGGATTCCTGGGCCGCCGACGATCCCGCGCCCTGGAGCGACGAGCGCCGAACGCTGGCCAAGCGCGCGCGCGAGGCGGTGCGCCGGCGGTTGCCGGGCCGAACCCGCCGGCGGCGGATCCGATTCGAGGACGTCGCCAGCCGGATTTCGGAACGGGCCCAGGGGCGGCCGCTTCGGCTGACCGTGGTCGGGCGCGACAATGTCTGCCGGAGCGCCTTCGCGGAGCGGCTGCTTCGGCTCCGGCTCGCCGGCCTGCCGGTCGAGATCGCCTCGGCTGGCTATGTCCCGCGCCGCGGCGCCTTTCCCAGCGCAGCGACGCTCGCCGCGGCCTCGGCGCTCGGGGTCAACCTTTCGGGCCACAGCTCGAGGGCGCTGTCGGCCGACGAGCTCGAGCGGGCCGACGCCCTCATCCTCCTCGACGACGATACGGAATGGCGGCTTCGGCAGATGTGCCCCGATTTCGCCGCCGAGGTCGTGACCCTGCCGGACGCCGAGGACGGCCCGGCGGGGTTCGAGACCATCGCCGCCGTCCTGGGCCGGCTCGCCGTCGTCGTCGAGGCGAGCTTCCGCTCCGCCGCTCGCCCGGCGGAGCCCCCCGTCCACGCGCCTTCGGCGCGGCCGCAGGCGGCCTGAGGCCCCGGTGAGCGAGACCAGTCCCCGCAACGCGCTCTATCGAAGCGCGGTCCTCGCCGTGGCGATGCAATGGTCGCTGCGCTTCATCGGGCTCGTCTCCGTCTTCATCCTCGCCCACCTGCTGACTCCCGAGGATTTCGGGATCATCGGCCTCGCGGTGGCGGCGCTCTCCCTGGTCGAGCTGCTCGGAGCGGTCGGCTTGTGGCCGGCGCTTCTGCGGATCAAGGTCTGGGACCGCGAGCATCTCGACACCGCCTGGACGATCCAGCTGCTTCTGTTCGGGGCGATGGGCCTGATCGCGCTCGCCACGGCGCCGCTGGTCGCTCGAATCTACGGCCAGCCGGCGCTGACCGCGGTGCTCGCGGTGCTGTCGCTGCGCTTCTTCGCCCTCGCCCTCTCCAATATCGGAGTGGTCGAGTTCGACCGGCAGCTCGCCTTCGGCCGCGACCTCAGGATGCGGGTGGGCTCGCGCCTCGCCTCTTTCGTCGTCGCGGTCAGCGCGGCCTTCTGGTTCCGAAACTATTGGGCGCTGGTCGTCGGCCTGGTCGCCCAGAGCAGCTTCTTCACCATCGCCACCTATATCGCCCATCCGTTCCGGCCGAGGCTGTCGCTGAAGCGGCGAGCCGAGCTGCTCGGGACGTCGCTGTGGATCTTCGTCCACCAGGTGACCCAGACGGTGCAGATGCAGATCGAGCGGCTGGTGATGGGCCGATTCGCAAGTGCTCACGTCATCGGGCTCTATTCGGTGTCGAAGGACCTTTCGGAGATCTTCACCCAGGAGATCGCGACGGCTCTCAACCGGGTGACCTTCGTCACGGTGGCGAAGACCGACGAGCCGCTCAGCCAGGCGCCGCTCAGGACCGCCCAGATCCTCGGCGCCTATGCGATGATCGCCGCGCCGATGGGCTTCGGCCTTGCCGCCACCGCCGAAAGCTCGATCCGGGTGCTGCTCGGCTCCGAATGGACCGAGGCGGCGCCCTACCTGGAGATCGTCGCGGTCTATTCCGCCTTCTATGCGGTCTACAAGGTGATCGCCTCGGCCCTGCAGGCGGCGGGCCATGCCCGGCGAGCGGCCTTCATGTCGGCCGCCGGAGCGCTGTGCCTCGCGGTGACGGTGACCGGAGCGGCCTGGATCCAGGCGGACGTGATGACGGTGGCGCTGGCCGCCTTCGCCGCCAACTTCCTGGTGCTTGCGAGCGGCATCGTCGTCATCGCCCGGCATTCGGCGCAGAATTCGCTCGCGCTCGGGCTCCACGTCTTGCGGCCCTTCGCCGCGGCGGCGGCGATGGCGGCGGCGGTCCGGATCCTGGGGCCCGACAGCGGAAGCGCGATCCTCGACCTCGCCGGCGGGATCGCGGTCGGAATCCTCGCTTATCCCTTCTTCCTCATCGGCCTGTGGTGGGCCAGCGGCCGCCCGCCGGGCGGGGAGCGCGAAGCCCTGCATTTCGCCGGCGAAATCCGCCAGCGCCTGCTGCGCCGCCCGGCGGCCGGGAAAGCCTAGGCGATGGAGCTCGTCATCCGCCTCAGCGACTGGATCTACCTGGCGCTCAACGGCCTCGCCGGGCGATCGTGGCTGCTCGACACTTTGATCTCGCTTCCGCTCGACAACAATCTGGTCAAGGCGGGCCCGGTCGGCGCCTGCTTCGTCTACGCCTGGTGGTCCGGCCGCGACGAGGCCGAGACTCGCGGCCGGCGGATCACCCTGCTGGTGACGGTCGCGTCGCTTCTGTTCGTCCTCGCGACGACCAAGACCGTGGCTCACGAATTCTTCCAGCCCCGGCCCTTCGTCCACGCCCAGCAGGCCTGGCATCTCGAGGAGGGCAGGCTCGTGGAGAGCGGCAGGCTCGCCTATCGCGAGCCGCTCAGCGGCAATGTGCGAAGCCGCTACGAGGCGCTGAAGCGCGGCGAGGTCGAGCAGAACGACCTCGTCTCCTTCCCGAGCGACCATGCCGGCTTCTTCTTCGCGCTCGCGCTCGGAATCTTCCTGGCGTCGAGGCGCGCCGGAGCCGTCGCCCTGGGCTGGACCGCGGTCGCGATCCTGCTTCCGCGGATCGTCACCGGGATGCACTCGCCGCTCGACATCGCCGCGGGGGCCGCGATCGGCGGCGGAGTTCTTCTCGCCCTCCAGTGGGCGGCCCGCCGAGCCCGGCGATGGGCGCTCGAGCCGGTCGCCGGCTGGACCTTGCGCCACGAGGCGCTGGCGGCGGCCTTGCTTTTCTTCGTCGCCTTCGAATCGACCAACGTCCTCACCAACGTCCGCGACCTCGCCGGGACGGGCGAGGCGATCGTCGACCATGTCTCGGGGCGCTGAAGCGATGGGCCGGCTTGCCGCCATCGCGCTCGCCGCCGCGCTGGCCGGCTGCGCTCCGCTCGACCGCGAAGCGATGCTTCTCACCGTCGAGCCGGGATGGACCGCCGAGGTGGCCGCGAGCGAAAGGGACGGCTTCGGCTCCCCCGACGGACTGCTCTGGGCCGACGGAGCGCTCTACGTCGCCGACGAGGGCGGCTCCGCGCTGCGGTCGTGGCGCCCGGGCGGCCGGACGGCGACGCTCGCCGACTCCAGGGCCGGCCTGGCCTCGCCGGAGGACCTCGTCCGCGACGCCGCCGGCAACCTCTATTTCACCGACGACAGCCGCGGCGGCCTGTGGCGGACCGATCCCGAGGGACGAACCACGGCCCTGGTCGCTCCGGGCCGAGGCCTGCCCTCCACCGAGGGGCTCGCGCTCTCGCCGGCCGGCGACCTCGTCGTCGGCGATGCGCCAGGCCATCGGGTGCTGAGGGTGACCGCGGGCGGCCAGGTGTCCACGCTGATCGGCCCCGAAAGGGGAATCGCCAAGCCCGAGAGCTTCGCCTTCGACGGCTCCGGCAACCTCTACATCGCCGATAATCGCGACAATGTGCTCTATCTGCTCAGGACCGACGGAAGCCTCCATCGGGTGATTGCGGATCGCGGCGGCTTCTCGCCGGAATCCCTGCGCTTCGCCGGCGGCGCGCTTTTCATCACCGACAGCGACCACGGCAAGCTGTTCCGCTACACGCCCGACGACGGGCTCAACGTCATCGCGCTGTTCGGCGGCGCGCTCGCCAACGTCCAGGGCATCGCCTCGGACGAACGCGGCGCGCTCTACGTGTCGGTCCAGAGCGACCTAAAGGGCGGCAAGGGCTATATCCTCAAGCTGTCCCGGAAGGGCGGCGGCGCCGGATCGGCCCAGGCGTCGCCCTGAAACCGCTTCAGGGTCCGGGCGGCTTCGTCGCCGGATGCTGGAACAAGTTCAGCATGACGGGGGTGCGCGGCGGCTCTAACGCGAGAGCATGAGCCAGGACTCGCCCTTCGACCGGCGGCTTCGGCGGCTTCGGCGCGACCGCGCCGCCGGCCGCTTCGCCGAGGCCGACTATCTGCATCGCCTCGCCGCCGACGAGATCGTCGAGCGGCTGGCGCTCGTGAAGCGCGATTTCCGGCTGGCCCTCGATCTGGGCTGCGCGGGCGGCTACCTCGCCCGGCGACTGGGGGAGCTCGGCCTCGAGGTGCTGCCGTGCGACTCCGGCTTCGCCTTCGCGACCGGCGCCGGCGGAGTTCAGGCGGACGAGGACCGCCTCCCCTTCGCCGACGGGTCCTTCGACCTGATCGTGTCGGCCGGGGCCCTCGACAGCGTCAACGACCTGCCCGGCGCACTGCTTCTGGCCCGCCGGGCGCTCCGGCCCGACGGCCTGTTCCTCGCCGCCTTCGCCGGGGCCGGAAGCCTGCCGAGGCTGAAGCGGGCGATGCTCGCGGCGGACTCGGTCGAGGGGGGAGCGTCGCCGCGCATCCATCCGCAGATCGACGTTCGCGCCGCCGGCGACCTGCTGGCGCGGGCGGGCTTCGCCCTTCCGGTCGTCGACGTCCAGCCGGTCGAAGTGCGCTTCCCGAGCCTCATGCACCTGGTCCGCGACCTGAGGGCGATGGCTGCGACCAACCTCCTCGCCGAGCGGTCGCGGCGGCCGCTCGGTCGGCACGGGCTGGCGGCGGCGATCGCCGATTTCGAGGAGGGCGAGGGCAAGACCACCGAGCGGTTCGAGATCCTGCATCTGCTCGGCTGGGCCCCCTCCCCCAGCCAGCCGAAACCGGCCCGGCGCGGCAGCGGGACGGTGTCGCTGGCTCAGGCGCTGAAGAAGCAGGAGCGGCGTTAGATCAGCCGCTCCAGGAGGGGAATCAGCGGCTCGTCCGCCGGCGGCATGGCCAGCGCCTCCATCTCGGCCGGCCGGACCCATTTGAGCTCGGCGGCGTCCAGGGCGGCCGGCTCGCCGCTCCACTCGCGGCAGAGGTAGAGCAGGAGAAGCATGTGCCGGCCGCCATTGTCGGCGCTGGCGAAGGCGGCGGGGCTGAGCGAGTCGGCGTCGACGGCGATTCCGAGCTCCTCGTCCAGCTCCCGGACCAGCGCCGCCTCGGGCCGCTCGCCGGACTCGACCTTGCCGCCGGGAAATTCCCAAAGTCCGGCCATCGCCCGGCCGGGCGCTCGCTGCTGGAGGAGGACCCGGCCTTGGCTGTCGACCAGCGCCGCCGCCACCACCGTGAGTGTCGGAAATTTTTGCAGATTCAAGGCCAGCGGAAGGACTCCGTTAACGCAATTCCCTTATCCGGAGCAGATCGGCGGGAAGCTGCGCGTGGGGGAGGGTAAAGGCGATGCGTTTCTTTGCAAAGCTGATCCGCGACATCGAAGGCGCGAGCGCCGTCGAATATGCGCTGATCTGCTCCCTCATCGTCATTGCCATGATCGCGGGGCTGAACGCCGTCGCCGGCCGCACGACCAACATGTGGAACGACGTTTCGAACAACGTCAGCGCCACGAACTAAACCGGCGGACTACGCTAACCTTTTGGAAACTTCCTTCGCCTAAATCGAAAAAGGTCCGTCCGCAAAGTGGAACAGGGGGCGGCTGGAAGTGTGGACTTCCAAAGCTTTGGAACAGGAGACCGGAAATGAACTTCATTCGCAAGATTATCAAGAGCAAGAAGGGCGCCACCGCCATCGAGTATGGCCTGATCGCCGCCCTGATCGCCGTCGCCGCCATCGCCGCCATGCAGAACATCGGCACCGAGCTCGGCAACACCTTCAACGTCGTCGCCAACGACATGGCGGTTGCCGCCATCTAAGGCACGAGACGAGAAGAATGGGGGCGGTGGGACCGAGGTCCCGCCGCCCCTTTCTTTTTTCGTCATTGCGAGCGAAGCGAAAGCAATACGGTGCGGCCTCGGACGTCCACTGGATTGCTTCATCCCCCGGCTTGCGCCGGGTCCTCGCAATGAGGGGTAGTGAGGTCAGGCGCGGGTGCCGTAGACGACGATCTTGACCTTCTGGCCGGGCCGCGGCGCCTCGCCGGCGGCGAGTCCGTTGAGAACCCTGAAGCGCTCCTCCTTGAGGTCGCTATAGGCCATCCGGCCGGCCAGGCTCGCCAGAGTGTCGCGCGGTCCGACCGTGACCACGTCGATGACCCGCGGCCTGATCGCCGCCGCCTCCGCCGCGCCCATCCGACCGATCGACCGGATCATCGAGTCGAACGGCCCGAGGCCGCTTCCCGCGGGAGTGATCATCGCGAAATGATAGGCGGTGTCGGAATCCCAGCGATAGGCGACGATGGTGAGATCGACCGGCCCGGACTGGGTGTTGACGCGCGCGGTCGAATAGGCCGCCGGGATCCCGTTGATCGTGGTCCCGCGCGGCTGGACGTAGCCGATCTGCGCGTTCTGGCCGACGATCGCCTGGAAGGCCTGGCCGATATAGGTGCCGAGATCGCCGTTGAATCGGCCGCCGGCGAATTGCGCCTGGCCCCTCTGGCCGACGATGCTGACCGCCCGCACTCCGTTCTGGATGCCGTAGCCCTCCGGAACGGCGAAGCGCAGCCGAAGATAGGGGTGAAGGAAGTTGCGGCCCTCGACCACGCCCTGCCTGGGATCGTCGTCGACCATGAGGCCGTCGATCTGGGCGAGGAAGGCGTCGCGGTTGCGGATGCCGGTGCCGGCCCGGCCGGTCGCCTGAGCCTTCTGGGTCGCTCGGCGGACCCGGTCCGCGCTCAGCGGGTGGGTTCGCGCCCAGCTCGGAACCGCGCGCTCGTCGTTGCGCCCGACCGCCCGCGATTCGAGCGACGTGGCGGCTCCGAGCGAGTCGAGGAAGCTTGCCGATGCGGCCGGATCGTAGCCGGCCGCGGCGATGTAGCGGACTCCCAGGTCGTCGGCCTCGAACTCCTGGTTGCGGTTATAGCCCAGAACGATGCCCTGGGTGACCTGCCCGGCGAGGCTTCCGAGCTGGCTCGAGCCGGTGACGACGCCGAGCCCGACCGCCAGGATCTGGCTGAGGATTCCGGCGCGCTTGCGCTCCGAGCTGTGGCGCGCGGCGATATGCCCGGCCTCGTGGCCGAGCACGGAAGCGAGCTCCGCCTCGTCGTTCGCGAGCCCGACCAGCTGGCGGGTGACGTAGAGATAGCCGCCGGGGACCGCGAAGGCGTTCATCACCGGCGAGTTCAGGGTGGTGACCCGGAAGGCGCTGCCGCCGCCGGCGATGTTGGTGTGGGCGGCGACCCGCGCTCCGACCTGGCGGATATAGGCGCTCCGCGCGCCCGCTTCCTCGCCGCCGAACTCCTCGACGATCTTGGGATGCTGCTGGGCGGCCGTGGCCGCCGTGCTCTGGGAAATGCTGCGGGTCTTGCTCTGGGCCCCGGCCGGCGCGGCGGCGGCGATCGAGGCGATTGCGGCGAGCGAGACGGACAGCGCGGAAAGCGCCTTCATCCTCATTGGAGATACTCCTCACACACGACGATTCGTCGGCGTAAGGAACGGGGGAATGGAGGCGAGGTTCCTGCCGCCTTAATCCTTCCCGTCGCGTAGCGATGGGGAGGGGGACTATGCGGACCATGGTGGAGCGGCGGTCGGACTCAGCTGGCCCCTCCACCTCACTTCGTGCGGTCCCCCTCCCTCTCGCTGCGCGGACGGGGAGGACCAGGGTCAGCCGATCGCCAGATATTTGGCCCGGCGCTCGGACCGCAGGTCCGGCGCGGACAGCCCGGCGAGCGAGTCCAGCTCCTCGCCGATGGCGTCGCCGAGGGCCGCGATCGCCTCGGCCGGGTTGCGATGGGCTCCGCCGACGGGCTCGGGGACGATCCGGTCGACGACTCCGAGCGCCTTCAGGTCCTGAGCCGTCACCCGCATCGCCTCGGCCGCGTCGGCCGCCTTCTCGGCGGTGCGCCAGAGGATCGAGGCGCAGCCTTCGGGCGAGATCACGGCGTAGACGCTGTGCTCGAGCATCAGCACCCGGTTGGCGGTGGCGATGGCGATCGCTCCGCCCGACCCCCCTTCCCCGGCGATGGCGGCGACCATCGGCACTCCGAGCGCGAGGCAGGCCTCGGTCGAGCGGGCGATCGCCTCGGCCTGGCCGCGCTCCTCGGCCTGGACTCCGGGAAAGGCGCCGGGCGTGTCGACGAGGGTCACGACGGGAAGCTTGAAGCGGTCGGCCAGCTCCATCAGCCGGATCGCCTTCCTGTAGCCTTCGGGCTTCGCCATCCCGAAATTGTGGGTGAGGCGGCTGGCCGTGTCGTCGCCTTTCTCATGGCCGATCAGCATCACCTTGCGGCCGCCGAGCCGGCCGAGGCCGCCGAGGATCGCCGCGTCCTCGCCGAAATTGCGGTCGCCGGCGAGCGGAATGAAATCCTCGACCAGGGCGGCGACATAATCCTTGAAATGGGGCCGGTCCGGATGGCGGGCGACCTGGGTCTTCTGCCAGGGCGTGAGCCGGCCGTAAGTCTCCCGAAGCATCCGCTCCGACTTGGCCTCGAGCCGGCCGATCTCGGCGTCGATGTTGAGGTCGGAGCCCTCGGCCGTCTCGCGCAGCTCCTCGATCCGGTTGTCGAGCTCGGCGATCGCTTTTTCGAAGTCGAGGAAGGTGGCCATGGTTCGGCGCGGGGTTAGGCTCGGCGCGGCTTTGCGTCAACGCGGCCGGCGTCGGCGAGCGGATGCCGGCTGTTGACGAGATCGATCAGCCGCCGGCTGTCGACATGGGTGTAGATCTGGGTGGTGGCGATGTCGGCATGGCCGAGCAGCATCTGAAGCGCCCGCAGATCGGCGCCGCCCTCCAGCAGGTGGGTGGCGAAGGCGTGGCGAAGGACGTGGGGGCTGACCCGCTCCGGGGGAATGCCCGAGGCGGCGGCCAAGGCCTTGAGCAGCTGGTGGAGCCGGACCCGGCTGAGATGGCTCTTGCCCGAGGGGAAGAGCCAGAGGCTGTCGCGGGGGACCAGCGAGGCCCATTCGGCGACCGCGGCTCGGGCCCGGTCGGAGATCGGCACCAGCCTTTCCCTGCCGCCCTTGCCGCGCAGGATGAGGAAGGGCTTGTCGGGATGGACGGCGTGGCGCGGCAGCGAGACCAGCTCGGTGGCCCGCATGCCCGAACCGTAGAGCAGCTCGACGAGCGCGACCAGCCGAAGCGCGGCCGGGCCCGGCTCCTCGCCGCGGCGGCGCTCGAGCTCTGCGAACAGGGCGTCCACCGCCTCGTGGCCCAGGACCTTGGGGAGCGGGCGCACCGCCGAAGGCCGGGGCAAGGCGGCCGACGGATCGTCGCCGCGCAGGCCCTCGTCGTGGAGGAAGCCGTAGAAGCGGCGAAGCGCCGCCGCCTTGCGGGCGACGGTGCTGCGCTTGAGCGGCAGCCAGGCTTCGGCGAGGCCCTTGAGGGAGTCCTGCGAAGCGCTCGAAAGCCTCCCGCCGAGCAGCTCCGAGGCGCCTCGAAGGTCGCGCTCATAGGCCAGGCGGGTGTTGAGCGCGGCCCCGGCCTCGGCCGCCAGCATCTCGAGGAAGGCCGCGATCAGCTGCCCGTCCTCGCGGGCGGCGCTCACAGCCGGGTCATGGCCTCGGCGGCGATCATCCGCGCCTCATAGTCGAGGCCGACGTCCTTCAGCGCCTTGACGATGTGGTAGAGATGCTCGGGCGGGACTCCTCGCCAGCCGTTCGTCTGCATTCCGACTCCGGCGAGCAGGGCGACGGTGCCCGGCTGGCGGGCGCGGGCGGCGGTGGTGATCAAATTGGCCCAGCGAGTTCGCGGCGCGGGGCTCACTCCGTAGGCGGCGGGATCGGCGAAGCGGCCGAGGCCGGCGAGGGCGGCGACCAGCATCCTGCCGCGATGGCCGTCGACGCCCTCGGCGAAGCTTTCGACCCGGCCGGCGCTGAGGTCGACGGCGGGGCGCGGCGCTCCGACGGCCAGGATCGACCAGGCGCGCTGGCCGTCGTCGCCGTCAAGCCCGTCAGCGACCGGACCCCAGCCGGCGGCGAAGCGATCGTAGCCGGCGGTCATCATCGAGGCGACGAGATCGTCGGCTCGGTTGCCATGGTCGCTGGAGGGAGGAATTCGGGCGGCGGCCGCGGCGGTGAGGATGAGGCGGCCGTAGCGATCCTCCCCTTCGCCCCACAAATTGCGCATCGCGTCGACCCGGTCGCCGAACGAGCCCGCGACATAGGCCTTGCGAAGCCGGTCGCCGAGGCTTCCCTCGAGCTCGGACGGGTCGGTGCGGTCGAGGATCAGGCTGTGGATCTCGACCAGCGAGGCGTTGGAGAAGACTCCGAGCGTGGCGGCCCGCTGCGCCGCCGCGACGCGCTGCTCGAGCGGCACCATCGGCGCTCGCGCCTGCCAGGCCCAGACGGCGGGGCCGGCCCGGTTCATCAGCCCGGCGGGAATTTCGAGCCCGGTGGCGCTGGCGAGGCCGAAGCGCCAGCTGCTCAGCTCCTCGACGCCCTGCCACTCGATGGTGACCGCGCGCCGGGTGTTGACCCCGGCTCCGATCACCTTCTCGGCGAGCAGGGTGTCGATGCCGCCGCCGCTGCGCCTCCGAGCCTGCTCGATGAGCTGGCTGGCGCGAGCGGCATCGCCTTCCAGCGAGGCGCACATCGCGTCGGCGAGCGGCCAGACCGGCTCGTCGGAAATCTTCCGGCCCGGGCCGACCAGGGGGCAGAGCGCCGCCGGATCGGCGGTCGCGAGGGCGACCTGGACGGCGACCGTGAACATGCGCGGAGTGAACCGGTCGACGTCGACCGCCTGGACCAGCATTCGGGCGCCGTCCGCCTCGCCCATTCGAAGAAGCAGCCAGGCGCGGTCGGCGATCCAGTCGACCTCGTTGACCTTCTGCGGCGCCATGCTCTCCGACAGCAAGGCGTTGCGGAGCAGGATCGAAGTCCAGCGCGACGGCAGCGGAGCGTTGAGCCGCCCCATCAGGCTGCTCAGGAAGGGCCCGTTGGCATTGCCGAAGGCGTCCAGGCCGAGGCCGCGATTGCCCGCCTGGAGGGGTCCGGCGGGGTTGGTCGGGCGGCGGGAGCCTTCGGGCACCTCGATCGGCGGCGGCAATTGCTGCTGCGCCAGCGCCTCCAGGTCCTCGAGCGCGGAATCCTCGACGTCCGGCGAGCGCGGCGCGGCGGCCGCCGGCGGCGCGGGAGTCGCCGGCGCCTGCGGCGACGGGCCGTCGGGCGAGTCCGGCCGGGGCTCCTTGGGCGCAGGCGGAGGGGGCTCGCCGAAGCCCGGCGGCAGCAGCGATTCCGGCGCCTCCTCGCGCTGGCCCGGCGCGGGGATGGCGAAAGCCAGGGCCGCCGCGCCGGCGAGCAAGAGGAGCCTAGCCCGCAAGGGCTTCATTGGTGACGTCCTGCTCGATCCGCTGGGTCGGAACCTCGGTGTCGCGGGTGCCGAGCCAGATCAGGTATCCGACGAAGGCGAGCAGGAGGGCGAGAAGGAGCTTCGGCAGGACCGAGGTACGCCGGCGCGGCGGGGGTGAGATACGCATGGCCGGCCTTTTGCCCCACGAGCCGCCCCCCTGTATAGCCCCCGCGCCATGGCGAATGCGCTTCCAACGCCGGACCGTCCGATCCTGCTCGTGGGGCTGATGGGGGCCGGCAAGACGACGGTCGGGCGGCTGCTCGCCAAGCGGCTGGGGCTCGGCTTCGTCGATTCGGACGAGGAGGTCGAGCGAGCGGCCGGGGGAAGCGTGACGGAGATCTTCGAGCGCCTGGGCGAGACCGCCTTCCGCGACGAGGAGCGCCGAGTGCTGGAGCGGCTGATCGTCGGCGGACCGAGGGTGATCGCGGCCGGCGGCGGCGCCTTCTCGGATTCGGCGACTCGCGCTTTGGCCCTGGAGCGCTGCATCGCCATCTGGCTCGACGGCGACGTCGCCACGCTCGCGGACCGGGCGGCGCGGGACAGCCGGCGCCCGCTGCTCGCCGGCAAGGACCCGGTCCAAGTCCTCAGCGAGCTCGCCGAGCGCCGCGGACCGTCCCTCGCCGAGGCCCAGCTGCGCGTGGCGAGCCACTCGGGATCGCCCGAGCGAATAGTGGAGCGGATCGTCGAGGCGCTGGCGGCACGGGCGGGGCCGGATTGATCTGGTCCCCCTCCCCCGCAGATGCCCGAGAGGGTTGAGGCCGCTAGCCGCTGCCGTCGTCCGCGGCGCTTTCGGGCTTGGTGAACATGGGCTCTGTCCTCACTCGAAGGTCGTTGGCCTCGAGCTGGGCCTTGAGCCGCTCGCGGTCGCGCGCCCGGTAGAGACCCTCGGTGCGGTCGATCTGCTCGGCGCCGACTCCGACCTTCTCCATCGCCATCCTGGCCATCCTCACCGCCGAATCGAGCACTTCGCGAACCGCGCCCGCGATCGGCGCGTCCCTCAGCTTGAGCAGAGCGCGGCGATCGTAGGCGCGAACGAAGATCGAGGCGTTGGGGAAGGATTCGTGCACGCCTTCGAGGAATTCGGTCTCGATCTGGTCGCCGTCCGTGCAGAACAGAATCAGCTCGGCGTCGGCGGCGCCGGCCTGGCGGAGCAGGTCGATCCGGGTGCCGTCGCCGTAATAGACCTTGGCTCCGAAGCTTCCGGCGACGTCGATCATCTCGATGTCGGTGTCGACCAGGGTGACGGCGATTCCCTGGGCGATCAGCATCTGCGCCACCGTCTGGCCGAAGCGGCCGTAGCCGACGATGATGGCGTTGGATCCGTCGGCGACCGGGCCTCCCCGCTCCTCCTTGCTGACGGGCTCGGAGCGCATCCGGGCCGTCGCCATCATCAGGAAGGGAGTCGTCGCCATCGACAGGGTGACGATGGCGCCGAACAGGCTCGCCGCCTCGGGCTCGATCAAATAGGCCTGCTGGGCCTGGGCGAACAGGACGAAGCCGAACTCGCCGCCCTGGCTGAGAAGCACGCCCAAGGCCAGCGCTGGCCTCCAGGCCATTCGGAACGCCATGGCGAGGCCCATGATCACTCCCGCCTTGATCGCGATCAGCACGAGCGCCATCGACGCCACGAACAGCGGGCGCTCCGCGATCGCGTGAAGGTCGAGCATCATTCCGACGGCGAGGAAGAACAGGCCGAGCAGGATCGAGCGGAACGGCTCGACGTCCGCCTGGAGCTCGTGCCGGTAGGGGGAATCGGCGAGCATGACCCCGGCGATGAAGGCTCCGAGCGCCGTGGAGAGGCCGAGCAGCTCCATAACCGCGGCGCTGGCGATGACCGTGAACAGGCCGGCGAAGACGAACATCTCGCGCTCGCCGAGATTGCCGATCAGCCGGAACAGCGGGCGAAGCAAATAGCGGCCGGCGAGGATGAGACCGACCACGGCTCCGATCGTGTAGAGGCCGAGAAGCCAGCCCGGCGGCCCGCCGACGTCGGCCGGATTGCGGGACATCGCCGCGATGATGGTGATCAGCGGGACGATGGAGAGATCCTGGAAGAGCAGGATCGAGAAGGCGCGCTCGCCGAAGGGGGTCCGGAGGCGCCCCGCCGACTGAAGCATCGGAAGCACCTGGGCCGTCGAGGACAACGCGAGCGGAAGGCCTAGCGCGAAGGCCGCGGCGAGCGACGAGCCGGTGGCAAGCCACACCAATGCGGAAGCGGCGAGGCCGCAGAGCACCACCTGGAGCAGACCGAAGCCGAATATGTCGTGCCGCATCCGCCAAAGCCGGGTCGGATTGAGCTCGAGCCCGACCAGGAAGAGGAGGAGCACGATTCCGATCTCGGCGATCTCGAGGATCGCTTCGCCGCCGTCGACGAGGCCGAGCAGTTCCGGCCCGACCAGCGCTCCGGCGACCAGATAGCCCAGAGTCGCTCCGAGCCCGAGCCGGCGGAACAGAAGCACGAAGACCAAGGCGAAGCCGAGCAGGACCACGGCGTCTGCGAGCATCGACACCGGCGCATGCACCCCTTCGCTCACGGCCGCGCAGCCTCAGCTGCGGCCAGCGCACCGGCCAGCGCCGCGGCCTCGGCGGCGGCGTCGAAGGCGAGCAGGATCGAGCCGTGCCGGGCGGGAAAGCGCCGGGCGTCGGCGAAGACGGCGAGGCCCGGCCAGTCGCCGGGATCGTCGCGCTCGCCGGCGAGATAGGCGGCGAGCGAGTCGCGGGCCTCGGCCAGCTCGGCCGCGGTCCGGCCGACGGCGTGGGCGGCCATCACCGCGGCCGAGGCCTGCCCCAGGGCGCAGGCCCTGACCTCCTGGCCGAGGGTTCGGACCCTGCCCTGCCCGTCCAGGGAAACGTCGACCGCGACCCGGCTGCCGCAGAGCGAAGACGCCTTCTCCACGCTGCCCTGCGGGCGATCGAGCCGGCCCAGATGGGGTATCGACGCCGCCAGTCGGAGGATGTCCCGGGTGTAGAGGGCTGTGGGCACGGGAGCGCCTATAGATTGAGGTTAGCCGCGGCGCCACACGTCGCCGCAACCCTGGGCTCGTCCAGGGCTGCGGACGGGGTCAGGCCCGGCGCCAGGTGGTTCCGGCGGGGCCGTCCTCGAGCATCACGCCCTGGGCGGCGAGGTCCGATCGGATCCGGTCCGCCTCGGCATAGTCGCGGGCCTTCTTGGCCTCGGCGCGGCGATCGATTCGGAGCTGGATCTCGGTCGGGTCGAGGAAGGCGCCGGCCTCCTCGCGAAGGCGCGGATCGACCCGGTCGGGGACGGAAGGCGCGCTGCCCTGGAACCATTGGAGCGGATCGTCCTGAAGAAGCCCGAGCAGAGCGCCGGCCTTGCGCAGGGCGGCGGAATCGCCCGTTTTGGCCAGCTCGCCGAGCCTGGCCAAAGCGAGCGGAGTGTTGAGATCGTCCGACAGCGCCTCGACCACCGGCGCGAAATCGCCCGCCCTGCCCGGCCCGGCCGGCGCGAGCAGGCTCCGGTAGAGCCGGTCCAGGGTCGCCTTCGACTGGGCGACCAGCTGCGGCGACCATTCGAGCGGCTGGCGATATTGGGCGGAGAGCAAAGCGAAGCGGAGGGTTTCCCCCCTGTGGCCGTCGTCGAGAAGCTCGCCGACGGTGACGACGTTGCCGAGCGACTTCGACATCTTGCTCGCTGCCATGGAGAGCATTCCGTTGTGCAGCCAGTAGCGCGCCAGCGGGGCTCCGCCATGGGCGCAGCTCGACTGCGCGATCTCGTTCTCGTGATGCGGGAATTCGAGGTCGAGGCCGCCGCCGTGAATGTCGATCGTCTCGCCGAGATGCGCCTCGATCATCGCCGAGCATTCGATGTGCCAGCCGGGCCGGCCGCGGCCCCAGGGGCTGTCCCAGCCGGGCTGGACCGGGGCGCTCGGCTTCCACAGGACGAAGTCGGCGGGCGAGCGCTTGTAGGGGGCGACGTCGACCCGGGCACCGGCGATCATCTCGTCCATCGGCCGCCTCGAGAGCCGGCCATAGTCCGGCCAGCTGGGAACGTCGAACAGGACATGACCCTCCGCCGGATAGGCATGGCCGGCTTCGATCAGGCGCGCGATCATCGCGATCATCTGGGGAATGTGGCGGGTGGCCAGCGGAACGACGTCGGGCGGCCGAACTCCCAGAGCGCCGAGATCCTCGAAATAGAAGCGGCTGTAGCGCTCGGTGATGGTTTCGATCGGCACCTTCTCGGCCGCCGCCGCGGCCATGATCTTGTCCTCGACGTCGGTGACGTTGGCGGCGTGGACGAGGCTCGTCTCGCCATAGACGTGGCGAATCAGCCGGGCGAGCACGTCGAACACGACCGGCGGGCGGGCGTTGCCGATATGGGCCCGGTTGTAGACGGTGGGCCCGCACACGTACATCGTCACCCGCCCCGGATCGGCGGGCACGAATTCGCGCTTCTCCCTCGCGCCGGTGTCGTAAAGCCGGATCATGAGGCGTTGGCGGGCTCAGCCTGGGGTGGAGGCGCCTGGCGGTAGCGCGGCTCGGTGGGCGCGCCGCGGCGCCATTCGACGAAATCGACGATCGCCCGGCCGCTTGCGTAGAGCAGCGGATAGGTGCGCGAATTGGCCATCCAGTCCGGCCGCTGGGCCTGCGCTCCCCAGATCGTGTCGTAGACGAGGTTGGCGGCGAGATAGAGGAGGGTGGCGAGGATGATGCCCTTCAACGCCCCGAAGCCGGCGCCGAGCACCCGGTCGATCGGGCCGATCACGGACCGCCGGACTCCGCCGCCGACGCGGCGCGCGACGAGCTTTCCGATCAGGAAGACGATTCCGAACACCAGGGCGAAGGCGAGCACGGCGGCGCCCGAGCGCGTGCCGATCGCACCCTCGAGGGCGTTGGTCGCGGGAGTGTGGAGCAGCTTGAGGAAGACGATCGCCACGATCCAGGCGGCGAGGCTCAGCACCTCGCCGACGAACCCCTTCATCGCCCCCCGAACGAGGTTCCAGCCGACGAGAAGCAGAACGATGACGTCGAGCGCGGTCATGCTGCGACTGCTAACGGGAGTTTGAGGCGAGGGAAAGGCGTTCGTCCTCCCCGTCGCGTCGCGATGGGGAGGGGGACCGCACGGAGTGCGGTGGAAGGGCTGACGGCGCCGATTGCCCCTCCACCATGCTGCATGGTCCCCCCTCCCCATACGCTGCGCGGACGGGGAGGACGAGGAATCACCGCCCAAGCAGATGGTCCACCAGATCCTTGAGAGTCCGGAAGCCGCTCAGCCTCATCCCGCCCTCCCCCTTCACCGAAGCCGGCACAAGCGCCCGCTCGAAGCCGAGCTTCGCCGCTTCCTTCAGCCGCAGCGGGCCGTGCGCGACCGGCCTGAGCTCGCCGGACAGGGCGACCTCGCCGAACGCCACCGCATCGGCCGGGACCGGCCGCTCGACCAGAGCCGAGACCAGGGCCGCGGCCACGGCGAGGTCGGCGGCGGGATCGCTCAGCCGATAGCCCCCCGCGACGTTGAGATAGACTTCCGCGGTCGAGAAGCTGAGGCCGCAACGCGCCTCCAGAACGGCGAGGATCATCGCCAGCCGGCCCGAATCCCAGCCGACCACGGCCCGGCGCGGGGTCGCTCCGCTGGCGAGGCGGACGGTCAGGGCCTGGATCTCGACGAGGACCGGGCGGGTGCCTTCGAGAGCCGGGAAGACGACCGCTCCGGAGACCGACTCGCCGCGATGGGTGAGGAACAGGGCGCTGGGATTGCCGACTTCCTCGAGCCCCCCCTCGGCCATCGCGAACACTCCGATCTCGTCGGTTCCGCCGAAGCGGTTCTTGGTCGCCCGAAGGATCCGGTATTGATGGCTTCGCTCGCCCTCGAAGCTCAGCACCGTGTCGACCATATGCTCGAGAACGCGCGGCCCGGCGATGGCTCCGTCTTTGGTGACGTGGCCGACGAGGACGACCGCGGCGCCCGATTCCTTCGCGTAGCGGATCAGCTCGCCGGCCGATGCGCGGACCTGGCTGACGGTCCCCGGAGCGCCCTCGATCAGGTCCGAATACATGGTCTGGATCGAATCGATGACGAGCAGGGCCGGAGGCGCCCCTTCGCCGAGGGTGGTGAGGACGTCGCGGACCGAGGTGGCGGCGGCGAGCTGAACCGGGGCGCCGCCGAGGCCGAGCCGGCGGGCTCGAAGCCGGACCTGGTCCGTCGCCTCCTCCCCCGAAATATAGGCGACGGCGAGGCCGGCCCTCGCCATCAGAGCCGCCGCCTGGAGGAGCAGGGTCGACTTGCCGATGCCGGGATCGCCCCCGATCAGGGTGGCCGAGCCGGCGACCAGGCCCCCGCCAATGGCCCGGTCCAGCTCCGGGATTCCGGTCGACATCCGCTCGGGCAGGGCGACGTCGCGGTCGAGGCCAACCAGCTCGATCGCCCGGCCGCCGCCGCGCAGGTTGTGGCGGGCCGAGAAGGGCGTGACGACGGCGCCGGCATCCTCGACCAGCGTGTTCCATTCGGTGCAGTCCGGGCACTGGCCCATCCAGCGATTCTGGACCGATCCGCAGGCCTGGCAGACGTAGCGCTTCTTGGGTTTGGCCATGGGGGAGGGCTTAGCGCGACAAGGAGTGGGACGGAAGGGGAACGTTATCCTGCCTCCCCTTGCGAAGCACGGTGCGGCAAAAACATCGGAACCGCCTCCACTCTCCTTCATTCACCCCATGCCAGCAATGGAGAGTGAAGTGTTCATCCAGATCCACGCCGACAATCAGATCGAAAGCGACAGTGGCCGCGACGGGCGGCTCGAGGAGCAGATCCGCCAGCGCCTCGCTCGTTTCGAGGGCCGAATCACCGACGTCGAGGTCCACGTCTCGGACGTCAACGGGCCGCGCGGGGGCGATTCCGACCTCAGGTGCACCATCGAGGCGCGGGTCAGCGGAATCCCGCCGGTCGCGGCGGTCGACGAGGCCGACACCGTCGACCGCTGCGTGATCGGAGCGGCCAAGAAGGTCGTTCGGGCGCTCGATCACCAGCTCGGCAGGCTGAACGACGGCCGGCGCTGAAGGCACGGATCGGTTTCCGCGCAGAGCCGCCCGGCACGTTACTATTTTCCTTGCGCGGGCCGGCGAAGCGGGGATGAGGGGTCGAGGCAAATAGTGACTGTCCCCGACACCCGATGATCCGAGTCGCCAGCTACAATATGAGGAAAGCGATCGGCACCGACCGGCGGCGCCGGCCGGAGCGGACGCTCGAGGTGCTGTGCGAGCTCGACGCCGACGTCGTCGCTCTTCAGGAGGCGGACCGGCGCTTCGGCTCCCGGGCGAGCGCGATCCCGCTCCACATGATCGAGGAGCATAGCGACTACAAGCCGGTCGCGCTGGACGCTCGCGACGGCAGCCTCGGCTGGCACGGCAACGCCCTGCTGGTCAGGAAGAGCGTCGACATCCTGCGCAGGGAACTGCTCCATCTCCCTTCGCTCGAGCCGCGCGGGGCGGTTATGGCCGACATCTGCCTCAACGGCGAGGAATTGCGGGTCGTGGGAATGCATCTCGACCTGTCGGGCCTGTGGCGGCGGCAGCAGGCCCACGCTATCCTCCACCATCTCGACACGCGCGAGACTCGGATGCCGGCCGTGCTGATGGGCGATCTGAACGAATGGAGCGCCCGCGGCGGCTGCCTTCGCGACTTCGCCCATCACCTCACCTTCGCCGAATGCGGCCGCAGCTTCCACACGCGGCGGCCGGTGGCTCGGCTCGACCGGATCATGGTGACTCCCGGCCTCGGAGTCGCCGAATGCGGAGTCCACCACAGCGCGGCGGCGCGCAAGGCGAGCGACCATTATCCGGTCTGGGCGAACCTGACTCGGCTCTGATCGTCATCCCGGCGAAAGCCGGGACCTCGTGGAAACTGCGCCGAGACTTCTCGTCCTGAGATCCCGGCTTTCGCCGGGATGACGGGCTAGGTTTCGGCATCCACGGCGCTGTTATCCACCGCGCTGTTATTGCCTTCTTCCGCCGCCGGCGCCGGATCGCCGGGCTTCCGGTCGAGCCCGAGCCAGTCGCGGGGCTCGAGCCGGTAGAACATGTCCATCACCTCGAATTCGAGCCCCCAGGGCTGGCCGCTCGAGCCGTTCCACAAGGCGACCACCCCCGATTTCAGGGCCGGATCGAACATGATCAGCGAGCGGTAGCCGCGCACTCCGCCGCGATGGGCGACGACGCGGTGGCCGGAATAATCGTAGACCCGCCAGCCCAGGCCGTAGGCGGCGGTCCGGACCCGCTCTCGGAACTTGCGCATCCGGCCGAGCTCGCCCGGGGTCCGGACCCTCGCGATCTGAACGGCCTCGAGCACTCGCGGCGAGAGCACGGCCGGCTTCAGCCCCATTTGCGCCTGCATCCAGATGGCGAGATCCTTGATCGTCGAATTGACCCCGCCGGCCGCCGGCACCCGGTAATAATGTTCGGTGACCTCGACCGGCTTGGAATTCTTGCCTCCGACATGTGGCCGGGCCCAGCGCCTCGACGTCACCAGCCCCTCGCGGCTCATCGTCGCGCCGGCCATTCCCAGCGGGGCGAACAGCTGCTCGCGCACCGCGTCGGCGTAGCTCTGCCCGGTCACTTTCTCGACGATCTCGGCCGAAGCGTCGTAGGCGACGTTCTGATAGGCCCAGCAGGTTCCGGGCGAGCAGATCGAGTTCAGCTGGGCGAGGGTGGCTCGAAGGTAGCGCGGGTCCATTCCGTCCTCGAGCTTCGAATCGCTGGCGTGGCTGAACAGGCCGAGGCGGTGCGAGAGGAGGTCCGCGACGGTCGCCTTCTGCTCGTTGCCGGCGGGGAGCCGAAGCGAGACGGCATATTTGGAGACCGGCTCGTAGAGCGACAGCTTGCCCTGGTCGGCGAGCAGGGCGACCATGTCGCCGGCCACGCCCTTGGACAGCGAGGCCCAGCGGAAGACGGTGTCGGTGGTGACCTTCTCGCCGCTTCCGGCGACGGTCTCGCCATAGCCCTTGAGGAACCGGATTTCGCCATTCTCGACCACTCCGACGGCGAGCCCGACCATCCGGTCGGAGCGCATCAGCGCCTCGAGCCGGGAGTCGAGGCGGCGATAGTCGATGACGCTGCCGGGCGCCTGCTGGCGCTCCTCGATATTGGCGAGCTGGGCATTGGAGATGCCCAAGGCGGGCTCGGGCGGCGGCCCGCCGAGACTGATATGGGTGGCGGCCCAGTACAGGAAAATGAAGAGGATACCGGCGACGGGCAGGTAGAAAAACGGCCGCTTCAGCGAAATTCTCCCGCCCCGATTCAAGGCCGGGCCGGCGACGCGCGCCGGCCCGATCGTTCAGCTCTACCAGATCCTGATACGCTGTTCAGGGGGGAGGTAAAGCTTTCCGTCGCGAACTCCGAACGCCTTGTACCAGGCGTCGAAGTTGCGGACGACGAGGGGCCGGATCGTCCCCGGCGAATGGCTGTCCACGGTCAGCAGCTGCTGGAGCAGGGCGTCGCGATATTTGGTCCGCCACACCTGGCCGAAGCCGAGGAAGAAGCGCTGGTCGCCGCTATAGCCATCGATCACCGGCGCCGGAACGCCATTCAGCGACATCCGGTAGGCGTCGTAGGCGATGGCGAGCCCGGCCAGGTCGGCGATATTCTCGCCGAGAGTCAGCCGGCCGTCGACGGTCTTGCCCGGAAGCGCCTCATAGGCCGAATATTGCGCGACCATCCGGTCGGTCAGCTTCTTGAACTCGGCGATGTCGGTGTCGGTCCACCACTCGGCGAGATTGCCGTTCTTGTCGAACTTGCGGCCCTGGTCGTCGAAATGGTGGCTGATCTCGTGGCCGATCACCGCGCCGATGCCGCCGTAATTGACCGCGTCGTCGGCTTTGGGATCGAAGAAGGGCGGCTGAAGGATCGCCGCCGGGAACACGATCTCGTTCAGCAGCGGATTGGCGTAGGCATTGACCGTCTGCGGCGACATGCCCCACTCCCCCCGGTCGATCGGCCGGCCGAGCTTTGCGAGGTTGCGATCATATTCGAACCGGCCCGACCGCATCGCGTTGCCGATCGCGTCGTCGCGCCGGATCTCGAGCGCGGAATAATCCCGCCACTTGTCGGGATAGCCGATCTTCGGAGTGAAGGCGGCGAGCTTGGAGCGCGCCTTGGCCCTGGTGTCCGGAGCCATCCACGCCAGGCCGGCGAGGCGGAGGTCCATCGCCTTGATGAGGTTGCGGACCAGCTGGTCGGCCTTGGCCTTGGCTTCAGGCGGGAAATAGCGGGCGACGTAGAGCTGGCCGACCGCCTCGCCCATGCCGGCGCCGACCAGGTCGGAGCCGCGCTTCCAGCGCTCGCGAAGCTGCGGAGTGCCGGACAGGGCCTTGCCGTTGAAGGCGAAGCTCTCCTCGACGAAAGCCTTGGGCAGATAGGGCGAGGCGGCCGCGATGGTGCGAAATGCGAGATAGTCCTTCCAGGTCTCGATGGGCTCGGAGCCGACGAGCCTGGCGGCGCCTTCGAGCGCGCTCGGCTGGGCGACGATCACCCGCTCCTGCCCCGCAAGGCCCGCGGCCGCCAAATAGGCGCTCCAGTCGAAGCCGGGCAGCTTCGCCGCGAGCTCGGCCCTGGTCATCGGATTGTAGAGATTCTCGACCTGGCGGCGCTGGAGGCGGGTCCAGTGGCTCGAGGCGATCCTGGTCTCGAGAGCGACGATGCGCCGGGCCCTGGCCTCCGGTTCGGAGATTCCGGCGAGTCGCAGCATGTTGGCGACGTGAGTCGCGTATCTGGCCTTGGCCTCGACGAACTTGGGGTTGGCCGAATCGAGATAATAATCGCGGTCGGGCATTCCGAGGCCGCCCTGGCCCAGATAGGCGGAATAACGGCTATTGTCCTTGAGGTCCTGGTCGACCTCGGCTCCGAACGGCGACCGCACTCCGATCCGGCCGAGCTCGCCGAAGGCGCCGGCGAGGTCGGCGGCGGTGCGGATCGAGGCGATCCGGTCCAGATAGGGCTTGAGCGGAGCGACGCCCTTCGCCTCGATCGCCGCCTCGTTCATGAAGCTGGCGTAGAAATCGCCGACCTTGCGCTGGACGCTTCCGGCCGGAGCTTCCGACCTGGCGGAGTCCTCGAGGATCGTCCGGGTCCGCCGGGTGGAGAGCTCGTCGAGCTCAATGAAGCCGCCCCAGACCGGCTTGTCCGCCGGAATCTCGGTGGCCTTCGACCAGGCCCCGTTGGCGAAATCGAAGAAATTGTCGCCCGGATTGACGGCGCGGTCCATGCCCGCGGAGTCGAAGCCCCAGGTGCCGAGCCTGGGCTTCGCTTCGTGCTCGTGACCGGTCTGAGCGGCCGCGGGCCCGGCGAAGAGGGCGGCCCCGGCAAGGCCGAGAGCGGTCACGCCGCAAAGAGCCATGTGCTTGATCATGTTATGGAATCCACGCCCGAAATGGGTCCGCGAGGCATAATTTGCCGGCGGCGGCTTGGGAAGATGGAATCACCGCCTGGGGCAATCGCGCTAGAGTTGGGACACCCGGCGGGAAGCGATTGCGCGAAACCGGAGGTCAGATGGTGGGAACGATCTCGAGGCGGACCTGCGCCTTGCCGGAGCGGACCATGTTGATCTCGCGCGCCGCTCCCAGCGAGACGTCGATCAGCCGGTTGCCGACGAACGGCCCGCGGTCGTTGACCCGGACGATGACGCTGCGGCCGTTGGACAGGTTGGTGACCCGTAGCCTTGTGCCGAGCGGAAGGGTGCGATGGGCGGCGGTCATGGCGTTGGGATTGAAGCGCTCGCCGCTCGCCGTCCGGTTGCCGGCGAGCTCATGGCCGTAATAGCTGGCCTCGCCCTGGCCGGCCGCCTGGAGAACCTTTTCGGCGGCGACTTCGGGCGGCAGGACTCGGATGGTCACGTCGAGTTGGGCCACGGTCTCGGCCAGGCTGGCGACCCGGTCGCCCGCCGCGAGCTCGTCGGCCTGCACCGGTCCCGGACTCGCCAGCCCCGCCATTGCGAGAGCGACGGCGACTTGGGTGCCGCGACGGCGCCAGCGCGATACTTTCATAATCCTTGAAGCCCCTCAGCCTCCGATGGGCCCGGGGCTAGTCCGCAAAATTTGAGGAGTCCCGTTCGTTACGGCGGCGTGCAGGGATTCCGGGACGAATGGAGGGAACTCGACAATTCGCCGCTCGACTGCCACGCTTCGCCGGTGCGTGAGAAGGAATTACGGCTGGCGTTGATCTGCTACGGCGGAATCAGCCTCGCCGTCTACATGCACGGCATCACCAAGGAGGTGTGGCGCCTGGCCCGAGCCAGCCGCGCCTTCCATTCCGGCGAGCCGGCGGAGCCCGGAAGCGAGAGCGTCTATGCGCGGCTGATCGAAGCGATGGCGGCCGAATGCGGGCTCGACGTCCGGATCCTGGTCGACATCCTCGCCGGCGCCAGCGCGGGCGGGATCAACGCCATCTTCCTCGCCGAGGCGATCGCCACCGGCCGCTCGCTGGAGCCCCTCACCGAGCTTTGGCTGGAGACGGCCGACGTCGACCGGCTGCTCGATCCCGCGCTCAGCCGGGTCTCGCGAATCGCCAAGGCGGCGGCGGTTCCGCTCGCCTGGGCATGGTCGTCGCGCCGCGGCGACCTCGAGCGCACCGTCGAGCCCGAGCATCGCGAGGAGATTCGCTCGAAGCTCGCCAACTTCGTCCGCGCCCGCTGGTTCTCGCCGCCGTTCGGAGGGCCCGGCTTCACCCGGCTGCTTCTCAACGCGTTCGACGCGATGGCCGCGAGCCCCGCCGGGCCGCCGCTGCTTCCGCAATTTCACCCGCTCGACCTGTTCGTCACGGTCACCGACTTCTACGGCTACGCCGAGCGGCTTCGGCTCAACTCGCCGCCGGAAGTGATCGAGCAGGAGCACCGGCTGATCCTCGCCTTCCGCAAGGCCGCGCCCGGACCGCTCGCCGACGCCGCCGAGCTCGTCTTCGCCGCTCGCGCCACGGCGAGCTTTCCCGGAGCCTTCCCGCCCTTCCAGGTCGGCGAGCTCGATTCGGTTCTGGCCGAACGCGATCGTCCCTGGCCCGGACGGTCCGGCTTCCTGAGCCGGGCCCTCCCCCGCCAATGGGCCCAGGGGAGCGCGGAATCGGCGGTGCTGATCGATGGGTCGGTGCTCGCCAACGCGCCGTTCCGCCCGGCCATCCGGGCGCTCCAGAACCGGCCGGCGCGGCGCGAGGTCGACCGCCGCTTCGTCTATATCGATCCCAAGCCGGGCGCCCGGTCGGTTCGGCTTACCGGCGGCGAGGGCGACGAGGCGCCAGGCTTCTTCGCGACGATCTTCGGAGCCCTCTCCGACATTCCGCGCGAGCAGCCCATCCGGGACAATCTCGAGGCAATCGAGCAGCGCTCGGCGACCATCCGGCGGCTTCGGCGGATCGTCGAGTCGATGCGGCCCGAGGTCGAGGCCGCGATCGAGCGCATGTTCGGCTCGCCGATGCTGCGGCTGCCGCCGACTCCGAAGCGGCTGGCCTCGTGGCGCGCCCGGGCCCAGACGATGGCGGCGCGCGAGGCCGGCTACGCTTATGCCGCCTACGGCCATCTCAAGCTGGCCACCGTCGCGGAGGAGGTCACCGAGCGCATTTTCGAGCTTGGCGGAGGCGGCGACCGCGGCCGCCACGACCGCGTCCGCCAGTCGATCTGGAACGAGATCCGGCGGCGCGGCCTCGCCGGCGAGGGCTCGATGACCGCGGCTGGGGCCCGGCCCGAGGTGATCCTGTTCCTTCGAAGCTTCGATTCCGCCTTCCGGACCCGGCGGCTGCGCTTCCTCCTCCGCCGCCTCGGCCAGATCGAGGAGCGCGCCGACGCCCCGCGCGAGGCGATCGCCGCCGCTCGGACCGCGATCTACCGGCTGATGGGCCGCTACGCCGCTCCCCCGGCCGGCGATTCCGCCCGGGCCTTCGAGCAGGCCGAAGAGAGCCCGGGCGAAGCGCTTGACGCCCTTGCCGAGGGCCTCGCGCTCCGAGCGGCCGACGACGAGGCCGACCTCTGGCTGAGCGAAGCTCTGGCCGCCTTCCCCAAGGCCGACCGGCGCATCCTGATGCTCGCCTATCTCGGCTTCCCCTTCTACGACATCGCCACCCTGCCGCTGCTCCAGGGCGAGGGACTGGACGAATATGACGAGGTCAAGGTCGACCGGATCTCGCCCGAGGACGCGAAGGCGATCCGCCTCGCCGGCAGCGACTCGACCCTGAAGGGCGTCCAGTTCAACAGCTTCGGAGCCTTCTTCAGCCGCGCCTATCGCGAAAACGACTATCTGTGGGGCCGGCTGCACGGCGCCGAGCGGCTGATCGACATCGCCGTCTCGACACTGCCCGAAGGCATGCAGCTTCCCGAAGGCCTGGTCGGACGGCTGAAGCGCGAGGCCTTCCAGGCCATCCTCGCCGAGGAACGGCCGAGGCTGGGCGAGATCCAGCCCTTGTTCGACACGATCGAGAAGGCGCTCTCCCAAGAAAGCGGGGGTCCGGTTCCGCCGGCTTGAAGGCAGGGGCCCGGCCTTCGCCGCGGAACAGTTGCGCCGCCGCCTTCGCGGCCATAGACCTAGGCCGACTCTGGAGGGCTCGAATGCAGTTCCTGAAAACCCTCTTCTGGATCGCCCTGACCGTCGTCCTCGTCCTCTTCGCCAAGGCAAACTGGAACGCCGTCACACTGAAGCTGTGGGGCGGGCTCGAGGCGGACGTGAAGCTTCCGGTGCTGGTCCTCTTCGCCTTCCTGCTCGGCTTCGTGCCGACCTTCATCATCTATCGAGCCCGCCTGTGGAGCCTGAGGCGCCGGCTGGAGCCGGCCGGGCGCCATGTCAGCGTCGCCCCGCCGCCGGCCGCTCCGGCGCCGGTGGCCGTCGACAATGGCGAGGAGGGGCGGGTCGCGACCGACAGCAAGGCCTGGCCGGCCGAATGACGAGCCCGCTCTTCGTCGCGCTCGACACGCCCGACCTCGAAAGGGCGAAAGCGATCGCGGCGCGGGTCAGGAACCATGTCGGCGGAATCAAGCTCGGCCTCGAATTCTTCTGCGCCAACGGGCTTCACGGCGTGCGCGAGATGGCCGAGCTCGAGCTGCCGATCTTCCTCGACCTCAAGTTCCACGACATCCCCAATACGGTCGGCAAGGCGATCCAGGCGCTTCGACCGCTCGAACCGGCGGTGCTGACCGTCCATGCCGCCGGCGCGCGGGCGATGATGGAGGATGCCAAGGCGGCGGCGCCGACGGGCACGAAGGTGGTGGCTGTCACCGTCCTGACCAGCCTCGACGGCAGCGACCTCGACTCGATCGGCGTCGGCAAGGATCCGCACGCCCAGGTCGAGCGGCTGACCGCCCTCGCCCGCGAGGCCGGCCTCGACGGGGTGGTCTGCTCGGGCAACGAAGTGGCGGCGGCCAAGAAATTGTGGCCCGACGGCTTCTTCGTCGTCCCCGGAGTCCGTCCCGCGGACAGCCATGCCGGCGACCAGAAACGGGTGATGACTCCGAGGAAGGCGCTGGATTCGGGCGCCTCGATCCTGGTCGTTGGACGGCCGATCACTCAGGCCGAGGATCCGGACCAGGCCGCGCGGGCGATCGGGGCGACTCTCTGACGTCATCCCGGCGGAAGCCGGGATCTCGGGGAGGCCCGGCGAGGCGACTTGTCCTGAGGTCCCGGCTTCGCCGGGATGACGGGTGTTCTGGAATGACGGGTGTTCTGGACACCCTACCCTCGTCCCCCTATCTCGCCCCTCAGGAGGCCCCCGATGAGCTGGCTGAACCGCGTCCGCAACTCGATCCCGTTCCTGCCCAAGCGCGAGACGCCGGAAAATCTCTGGCACAAGTGCCGGCAGTGCAACGCGATGATCTTCACCAAGGAATGGGAGGAGAATGATTCGGTCTGCCCGCGCTGCGATCATCACGGCCGGATCGGGCCGAGGCAGCGCTTCGAGATCGTCTTCGATCCCGGCTACACGATGCTGTCCCCTCCCCAGGTCCGCGAGGATCCGCTGAGGTTCCGCGATTCCAAGCGCTATTTGGACCGACTCAAGGCGGCTCGAACCGCGACCGGCGAGAGCGACGCCCTGATCAACGCCCGCGGCACGGTCGAGGACCGAAAGGCGGTGATCGGAGTCCAGGACTTCGCCTTCATGGGGGGCTCGATGGGAATGGCGGTGGGCGCCGCCTTCCTCGAGGGCGTTCGAGCGGCCATCGCCGAGCGCTGCCCCTACGTCATCTTCACCGCCGCCGGGGGCGCCCGGATGCAGGAAGGCATATTATCGCTGATGCAGATGCCCAAGACGACGGTGGCGGTCGCCGAGCTCAAGGAAGCGGGCCTGCCCTATATCGTCGTCCTGACCGATCCGACGACGGGCGGAGTCACCGCCTCCTATGCGATGCTCGGCGACGTCCAGATCGCCGAGCCGGGCGCATTGATCGGCTTTGCAGGCCAGCGCGTGATCGAATCGACGATCCGGGAGAAGCTCCCCGAAGGCTTCCAGCGCGCCGAATATCTGCTCGCGCACGGAATGGTCGACATGGTCGTCCACCGGAAGGCGCTGCGCGAGACGCTGGCCCGGCTGATCGGCTACCTCACGCCCGAAGAGAAGGTCGCGGCGTGACGCCCTCATCCTCCCCATGCGAGGCATGGGGAGGGGGACCACAGGAAATGTGGCGGAGGGGTAGTTTGCGCAGGCCTCTGCAGGTTATCCCTCCCCCATGGTTCGAATGGTCCCCCTCCCCATCTCACGATGGCGAGGATTGAAGTGGACCGCGCCGTCTCCTCCGATCCTGCGGTCCAGCGCCAGCTCGACCGGCTGGCCAGCCTCTCCCCCGGAGCCGACATCCTCGGACTGGACCGGATCACCGCCCTGCTCGGCCAGTTGGGCAATCCGGAGCGCCGGCTGCCGCCGGTCTTCCACGTCGCCGGAACCAACGGCAAGGGCTCGACCTGTGCCTTTCTCCGCGCCGCGGTCGAGGCAGCGGGGCTCAAGGCGCATGTTTATACGAGCCCGCATCTGGTGCGCTTCAACGAGCGGATCCGCCTTGCCGGCCACTTGATCGACGACGAGCCGCTGGCAGAGCTGCTCGCCGAGGTGCTGGATTCCTCCGGCGGCATCGCTCCGAGCTTTTTCGAGGTCACCACGGCGGCGGCCTTCCTCGCTTTTACCCGCGAG
>DASVUZ010000010.1:0-64323 GCA_036386795.1 Allosphingosinicella sp. | reverse complement strand
AAGAACGTCGCGGACAATTATTCGGACGGATTGCACATCCCCGTCGCCCATCCCGGCCTTACCCGGCTGTTCGGCCGCGGCTACAGGATCTCCGCCGGCGAGCATGTCGACCGGATGGCCGGGGACCTGATCGAGCGGCCCTCCGCCAACCCGTCGGAGCGCGCCTACCAGGCGCATCTCCCGGCCGTCCCCCACCTCCCGGCGGAGCTCCAGCGGCGCTGGCTCTATTTCAAGCTCTGGCCCAACGTCGCTTTCGACATCTACCCCGACCAGATCGACTTCATGCAATTCCTGCCGGTCTCGGCGACCGAGACGGTGATCCGCGAGATCAGCTACGCCTTGCCCGACGGGCGCCGTGAGATGAAGGCGGCCCGCTACCTCAACTGGCGGATCAACCGCCGGGTCAATGAAGAGGACACGGCGCTTATTCGCGGCGTGCAGCAGGGGATGGAGTCGAGAAGCTACGCGCCCGGGCCGCTCGGCGAGAGCGAGGTCTGCCTTCGCAGCTTCGCTCGCAAGCTCAGGCGGCTGATCCCGGAGGCCAACTTGCACCGGCCGCCGCCGGCCGGCTGGAGCCGCCAGGCCTAGGCGGAGGCCATCCGCCCCGACATGGCGAGGATCAGCCGACGCACCGCCGGAGCCACCTCGGGCGGCAGGATGGTTGCGACCTCGTCGCGCGCAGCCTTGTAGCCGGCGCTCACGCGCAGCAGCTCCATCGACCAGTCCGCGAACGAGCGCCGGTCGACAAAGCGTTCGTCGCGAACCTCGAAGGCCGAATGGCGCGAATCCTTGCGCAGCCGAGCGACGAGGTTGTCGATCGCCTCTTCCGCGCCCTCGATGATCTGGAGAAATCGCGTTCCGTCGAACAGCAGCAGGCCGGTGACTCCGTCGAGCGCATTGAGGTGCCGAGCGGTGTTGTGGATTGCGTTCAGATCCTCGTCGGCCAGGTCGAGCCGGGCGCGGCTCGTGTAGGTCAGGGTCTTCAGGCGCAAGCTCGTCTCCCGTCCTGACGGGTCGCACGAAGCCGACCTGCGATCAACCCGGCCAGGCCGGCCTGAACCGCTTGCGCTCCGGATCCGGGCGGCAGGGAAAGCGGCGCTTAATGCACTGGTTGAAAAAGCGCCCCGCGGACGGCGCCTTGCAGAGGCCCTCGTAGATCGTCCGAGGCACGTTCGAATAGATGTAGCGGCCGGTTTCCCTGAACCAGATGCTGAGCGCGCCGGCCTCCTCGTCATAGGCGACTCGGGCGATCACGCTGGAATCTAGTCTGGAGGCGCGCATCGGCCGGGTCCCGTGAATGGAATCGGGCGCTAAACCTTTGCGGAATCGAGGGTTCCGGCCACAACGCCAGACCGAATCGATTCAGCGCTGGAACGAGTCTATAAGGCGCGCATGTCCCGCGATCCGCGCATCGACGCCTATATCGCCCGGCAGGCGGATTTCGCCCGCCCGATCCTCGATCACCTGAGGGCCGCGGTCCACGCCGCCTGCCCCGAAGCCGAGGAAACGCTCAAGTGGAGCATGCCGCACTTCCTCTACAAGGGGCAGATGCTCGCCGGAATGGCCGCCTTCAAGGCGCATGCGACCTTCGGCTTCTGGCGGGCCAAGGAAGTCTTGGGCGAGACCGGCGCCGAGCGCGAGGCGATGGGCCAGTTCGGCCGGCTGACGTCGGTCGGCGACCTGCCGCCCGACGACGTTCTCGCAGCGCTCCTCCGGCAGGCGGTCGCCGTGACGGATTCCGGGCCCCGCCCGACGCGGCCGAAAGCGCCGCCCAGGGGCGACCTTGAAACGCCCCCTGAATTCGAGAAGGCCCTCGACTCCAATCCCGCCGCGCGCGCCGCTTTCGACGGCTTTCCACCGGGCGGGCGGCGCGAATATGTCGAATGGGTGGCCGAGGCGAAGCGGCCCGAGACCCGCGACAAGCGCATCGCCCAGGCGGTCGAATGGATCGCGGAGGGCAAGAGGCGCAACTGGAAGCATGAAAAATGCTAGCAGGCCCTCGTTCGACCATATCTTCGTCATGCCGGACCTGACCCGGCATCCGATGAAGGTGGACCCCGGATCAAGTCCGGGGTGACGCCGTCGCCACGGCATGCCGCAATCCGGCGCGTCCTTAACACTCCATCAAAACTCTGCGGCTAGGGACGAGGAAGCCCGGCAGCACGCAGGATTCCCATGTATCACGCGCCCGTTCCCCTGGATATCGACCCGCATGACTCGGAGCCGGCCGAGCTGGCGGATGAAAGCGTCGGCGCCGACGCCAGCAGCCAGAGGCTCCGCGACGCCCACCTCCACAACGGACAGGCGCAAACCCGGCTCCTGTTCGCGCCCTTTTTCGCGCTGACCGGAGTCGGCGCCGCCCTGCTGGTGGCGTCGGCGATGCTGGGCACTTCGCGAATCGAGCTGATCGCCGGCTGGCTCGCTTTGGTCGGTTTCGCGAACTGGACCTATTTCCGCTCGGCCTCCGCCGACGGCGCCGCGGCCGAAAGCCGCTCCGCCGAGGGCCGCCCGCTGGTCCGGGCGATCGGCGAGGCCGTCGGCCTCGCGGCGATCTGGTCCGCCTTCCCGACCTATGCCTTCGCCACCCAGCCCCACGAGGTGCAGGTCGTGATCGGAGCGGCGATGGGCGCGATGATCATGGCCGCGATCGGCCTTGCCTCCGTCCCCGCCGCGGCCTTCGCCTGGATCGCGACCATGACCGCGGCCCTGTGCTGCGCTTATTATCTCGGAAGCCCCCAGCTCGACCCCACGTTCGGAGCGTCGATCGTCGGAGTCGCCGCGGTCGCTATTTTCGGAGTCGCCCGGCTCACCCGCTGGACCTTCGGCCAGCTCCAGACCATCGCCAACGTGCGCACCCAGGCCGAATCCGTTCGGCTGCTGCTCAAGGAATATGAGCATCGCGGCGTGGGCTGGCTGTGGCAGGTCGATGCCGAAAACCGGGTGGTCTACATCTCCTCGCGAATGACCTCGCTGCTCGGCCGCTCGGCCAGCCAGCTGATCGGCCATTCGCTTCCGGCCACCCTCGGCGGCAACAGCGCGCTCGGCCGTACCCTTCTCGCCCGCCAGCCCTTCGCAAGCCTCGAGATGGAGCTCAAGACCCGGCGCGGGACGCGCTGGATCAGCCTCGCCGGCGATCCGATCATCGACATGGCCGGCCAGTTCCAGGGCTTCCGCGGAGTCGGCTCGGACATCACCGAGGTGCGCCGCACCCAGGAGCGGCTCACCAACCTCGCCAACATGGACGTGCTCTCGGGCCTTCCCAACCGCGGCCGGGTCCGCCAGCTGCTCGGCGAGGCCCTCTCGACCTCGCAGTCGAGCAATGTGCCCTGCGCGATCATGTTCCTCGACCTCGACGGCTTCAAGCCGGTCAACGACACGTTCGGACATCCCAAGGGCGACGCGGTTCTGAAGAGCGTCTCGCAGCGCCTCGTCAAGGAAGCGGGCGAATCGGGCCATGTCGGCCGGATGGGCGGCGACGAGTTCGCCATCGTCATCCGCGACGCCCAGAGCCGCAAGAAGGTCGACGACCTTGCCGGTCGGATCATCGCCGCGGTTGCCGAGCCCTATCATATCGACAAGGCCGAGATCCGGATCGGAGTCTCCATCGGCTGCGCGTTCGGGCCGATCGACGGCCAGAGCGTCGACGACCTCATCCAGAAGGCCGATCTCGCCCTCTACCAGGCCAAGGGCCAGGGCCGCGGAACCTGCTGCTATTTCTCCGCCGACATGCAGAACG
Source organism: Allosphingosinicella sp. (assembly GCA_036386795.1). Lineage (GTDB taxonomy): Bacteria > Pseudomonadota > Alphaproteobacteria > Sphingomonadales > Sphingomonadaceae > Allosphingosinicella. The sequence goes on along the minus strand of DASVUZ010000010.1, from coordinate 60,587 downwards.
AGGCCGAGGATCGGCTGCGGCTCGAGCAGGACTTGCGTCAGGCGCTGACCCTCAAGCAGTTCAGGCTGGATTACCAGCCCCTGGTGAACGCGGCGGACCAGAGCCTGGTCGGCTTCGAGGCGCTGATCCGCTGGCACCATCCAACCCGCGGCATGGTCTCCCCGGTGGAGTTCATCCCGCTGGCCGAGGAGACCGGCCTCATCATGCAGCTCGGCGACTGGGTCATCGACGAAGCCTGCCGAGCCGCCTCCGCCTGGCCGGATTATATCAGCGTCGCCCTCAACCTGTCCGCCCGCCAGCTGATCCTTCCGGCCCTGCCCAACACGGTGTCGGAAGCGCTCGCCAAATATCGGCTCAAGGCCAACCGGCTCGAGCTGGAAGTGACCGAATCGGTCTTCCTCGGCGACAGCGAGGGCTCGCTCGATGTCCTGAAGCGGCTTCGCGCGCTCGGAGTCGGGATCGCGCTCGACGATTTCGGAACCGGCTATTCCTCGCTCGGCTATCTCAACAAGGCCGTCTTCCATAAGCTCAAGATCGACGGCAGCTTCGTCCGCGAGGCAGCGAGCAATCGCGAGACGGTGGCGATCATCCAGTCGATCGTCCAGCTCGCCAAGAGCTTCCGGATGACGGTCACGGCCGAGGGCGTCGAGACGGCCGACGACTTCACCCGGATGCGCGATCTCGGCTGCCACCAGATCCAGGGCTATCTGTTCGGCCGCCCGATGAGCTTCGAGCGCGCAACCGACCTCATTCACGGCACCCAGAGCCGGCTCACCGCCTGAAGGGGTGACGGGCCGCTCGCCGCGTCCTATGGGGGCGCGATGAAGCGAACGGCTCTATGCTGCCTCCTTCTCCTGTCCGCCTGCGGGCGCGAGGCCGATGCGCCGCCTGATTCCAAGAATCTGAGCCGGGCGGCGCGGCCGCCGATGCCCGAGCTCGAGCCGCCCGTTCCGACCGACCAGGATCGCGAGGACAGCGGCGACGCCGCCTCGACGCTCAAGCGTTATTATGCGCGGATCGAGGCCGGCGACTATGACGCCGCCTGGGCGATGCGCTCGGGCGAGCGAAACGAGGCGGCCCGGCGGCGCTTCGCCGACAATTTCCGAGCCTATCAGAGCTATCACGCGGATGTCGGAATGCCCGGCGAGCCGATCCAGGCCGGAGGATTCGCCTATGTCGAGGTGCCGGTGATGATCCGGGGCACATTCCGCGGCGGCAAGCCCTTCGCCAGCGCCGGAAGCGTCACAGTCCGAAGAGCGACGTCGGGCGAGGGCGATCGCGGCTGGCACATCTATACCGGAGAGAGCCGGAGGCGCTGACGGAACCGTTGCTCAGCATCCTGGTTGTTGATATGATGTCACATAACATCACAGGAGGAAGAGCATGGATCGCCGCCGTCGCCGCCGCATCGCTTTCGCCCACGTCGCCGAGCAGCCGATCGGCACGATCAACACGACTCCCATCATCGATGTCATGCTCGTCCTGCTGATCATGTTCATCATCACTATCCCGGTCATGACGCACAGCGTGAAGATCGACCTGCCCAGCGGCTCTCCCGGCCCCGAGCCGGAGATCCACCAGCTCACGCTCGATTCCGCCAGCCGCCTGACCTGGGACGGGGCCCCGATCGATGAGTCTGCGCTTCCCGCCCGACTCGCGGCCTTCCAGGCGACGGCGCCGGACGGAGTTCTCCACTTCCGCGCCGACGCCGAGACGCGCTATGAGGATTTCGACCGAGTCCTCGCGGACGTGAAGCGCGCCGGAGTCACCCGGCTCGGCTTCGTTGGCAACGAACGGTTCGCCCGCGCCTATTGAGGGCCGGGCGCGAAGGGAGTGAGAGATGAGGATCTGGGCGAGCGCCGCGACGATCGGACTGATTCTCGCCGGCTGCGAGGACGGCGCCCCGGAGCGGAACGTCACCCCGGTCGTCGCCGCCAACCCGCACAGCGACCAGCTCAAGGCGCTGAGCGAGCCGACCCGCTATCTCGGCCTGTACCGGGCGCTGCGCGACGTCGGCCAGCGCTGCAAGCGAGTCGATCGCGGCGCCTATCAGCAGCAGTACAAGACGATGGCGATGTGGACCGCGCATTGCACCGATACCGGCGACTGGGCGCTCTACATCGCGCCCAACGGCGACGTTCAGGCCAGCCCCTGCGCTCATGCGAAGGAGCTCGGCCTTCCCGAATGCGCCGCTCAGACGGGAGCCGCTTCCGAGAAGCGGTAGCGGCCGCGGATCCGGCTGTTGAAATGCCGGCCCTTGATTCGCGCGGCCCGGAACGCCTCGGCCGCCTCCGGCGGGACGTCATGGAAGAGATAGCGGCGGCCGGTCGTGAACTGCACGTCGAGCTCGCGCGCTTCCGTCCGGTAGGCGATGGAGCGGATGACGGTGGACGGCATCGTGGGCTTCCGCTTCTGTCCATCGGGCATAACGAACCGACCGCGGCCAGGTGCCGCGGCGATTTGGGAGGATGTGAATCATGAACGGGGACGAGGCGGGAATCCGGGCGCTGATCGACGATCGGACGGCGGCGATGCGCGACAAGGACTCGGCTCGAGCGGTCGCGACCCTGGCGAGCGACGCGGTCGCCTTCGAGCTCGCGCCGCCCCTCGCTCTCGGCCCGGAAGCCGCTCGGGACGAAGCCGCTCTGTCGGCTTGGCTGGACGGCTGGGAAGGTCCGGTCGGGATCGAAATTCGCGAACTTCACATAGAAGCCGGCGGCGACGTCGGCTGGAGCCGAAGCCTGAACCGGCTTCACGGCCGGCTGAAGGGCGGGCGCGACGTCGACATGTGGATGCGCTCGACCCTCGGCTTCCGGAGGATCGACGGCGCCTGGAAGATCGCCCACGGGCACAGCTCGGTGCCGTTCCTCATGGACGGCAGCTATCGCGCCGCCTTGCAGCTGACCCCGGAGGATTGAGCCGGATCGCCGCCACCGGCGGCGACGCGGCGTCAATCGTCAGCGCCAGCGGCGCCGATCGTAATAATAGTCGTCGCGATAACCGCGGCGGTGGCGGCGGTCGCGATACTGATCCCGGCGCGCCTCGGCCAGCTCGCGCCGGCATTCGCGCAGCTCGCGACGATATTCCCAGCGGCTGTCGGCGCGGCGAAGCTCGCGCCGGCACTCGCGCAGCTCCTGGCGGACCTCGCCGCGATTGCCGTAGCCGTGGCCTCCATAGCCGCCATAATATCCGCCGTAGCGCTGTGCCGAAGCGGCCGTCGCCGGAATTGCAACCGCCGCGGCGAGCGACGCGGCCAAAACCAAGATACGCATACCCGTCTCTCCTCGTCTGAGGCGCCCGCCCGATGCGGACGCTGTGGAAACGAGCCGAGACTAGGCCGCGTTGCATTAACCCTAAACTACGCGCCGTTCATCCGGCGTTTAGCCGGCGGCCATCTCCAGTCCACGGCGACGCGACGCCTCCAGCGCTCGAAGCACCAGCGCCCTCAGCGCGTCGTCCGAATCGAGAATGGCGAGGCCGGCCTCGGTGGTTCCACCGCGGCTTGCGACTCGGCGGGCGAGCTGAGCCGGAGACTCCGCCGACTGGGCCGCCAGCAGAGCGGCGCCTTCGGCCATGGCGGCGGCGAGGCGCGCGGAGCGGTCGGCGGGAAGGCCGAGCTCCTCCCCGGCGGCCGCCAGAGCGTCGATGAAGCGGTACAGATAGGCCGGCGCGGCGGCGGTGAGGGCGGAGGCCACCGCGAACAGGCTTTCGTCGTCGAACCATTCGGCGCGGCCGAGCGCGGCCATCAGCCGCTCGACCTCGGCGGCCGAATCGCCGGCCGTGTCGGTGTAAAGCTCGATCACGCCCTTCCCGAGGCTGACCGGAAGGTTGGGCATCGCCTTCACGATCGTGCGCGGAGCGGGGAATAGCGACCGCAGCGCCGCGAGAGTCGTTCCGGCGAGGATGGAGACGAGGATCGTTTCGGGCTCCAGCGCCGGCGCGAGCCGGGGAGCGACGTCTCCGAGTTTCTGCGGCTTCACTCCGAGCAGCACGAGAGCCGGCGTTTCATCCTCGGGGAGGCTGGTGAGCGTTCGGATGCCCGGCGCCGGCGGGCGGCCGCTGGGACGGACGACGGTGATCATCCGAGGGTCGGCGCCGGCGGCGAGCCAGCCCTCGAGCATCGCTCCGGCCATGTTGCCGCAGCCGATCATGAGGAGCGGACGGGTGAGGGTGAGAGTCGTCATGACTGACCCTAAACCGTTCGGACTGAGCTGAGCTAGGCCTCGCCCTGGGTCTCGATGAGGGCGGCCGCGATCGCTTCCTGAGGAGTCTTGCCGGCCCAGAGGACGAACTGGAAGACCGGGTAGAAGCGCTCGCATTCCTCGATCGCCGCCTCGACCAGCGTCTCCGCATGCTGGAGCGTCAGAACCCCACCTTCCTCGCCTTCAAGCAGGGTGGCGTGGCGGAAGAGGACTAGGCCCGACGAGGCCCAAAGCTCGAAATGGCCGATCCAGAGCTGCTCGTTGATTAGCCCGATCGTCTCGTAGACGGCGGCGCGCTTGTCCTGGGCGACTCGGATGTCGGGAAGGGCGAGGAACTGGAGGACATGATCCTCCTCGCGCCACACCGCGCGCATCTCGTACTGAGCCCAGCTGCCCTGGAAATTGGCGACGATCTCGTCGTCGCCGCGTTCGCAGGCCCAGCCATGCGCGCTGAAATAATGTTCGAGCATGTCGATCGGGCCGCCCGGCTCGCGCTCCAGCTCGAATTCGTCCACGTTCATGCTCTCAGCTTTCCGGCCCGCTCGACTATGGGGAATCTGCCCGCGCGCGCCGCGAAGCGCAAGTGACGCAGATTAGAGGACCACAATATGTTGTGGATTACTGGCCGGCGGGCCCAGCACCGGCCTCGCCGGCCGGCTTGCGCTTAGGCTTCGCCGCAGCCGCGGCCTCGAGGGCCTCGACCCGGCTCCTGAGCGCCGCGCTCTCCTCGCGAGCGGCGACGGCGATTGCCTTCACCGCCTCGAACTCCTCGCGGCTGACCATGTCGAGCCCGCCGACCCAGTCGCGCATCCGGTCCCGGAACGCGCTCTCGGCCTCGCGGCCCATTCCGGCGATGGTGCCGGCGGCGCCGTTCATGACCTTGACGAAATCGTCGAACAGACGGTTCTCGGACTGCATGGCGCGTCCTCCTGCTGGAATGCCTTAGAGCGAGATATCGGTAGTCGACCCCTCCGGCGCAAGCTGCGCCGCCTCCGGGTTGAGATCCGCGATCTGCCAGGTGAGCGTGGCGGCGAAGGCCAGCCAGGCCAGATAGGGGATCATCAGCAGCGCGGCGGAGCGGCGGATCCTCCAGAACAGGACGGCGCTGGCCGCCGCCAGCAGGATCATCGCCAGGATCGTCCAGAAGGCCGCGCCGACTTCGTGATAGGCAAAGAAGATCGGCGACCAGGCGAAGTTGAGCAGGAGCTGGGCGAGGAACAGGGCGATCGCGAGGCCTCGACCGCGAGCGCCGCGGGCGTGCAGGACCAGCGCGAGGGCGAGGGCGAGAAGGATGTAGAGCAGGGTCCAGGCCACTCCGAACATCCAGCCAGGCGGCATGATCGCCGGTTTTTGGAGCGCGTCGAACCAGGCATTGCCATAGCCGGAGCCCGAAATCCGGCCCGAGACCGTGCCGAGCAGCAGGATCGCCGGAACAGTGAACAGGGCGTAGCGCAGGAACGACATCCTGAGCTGCGACTTGGAAGCGAGCGCGGTCATTGGGCCTCCGTCGGGCAGGCTGGCGCCCCGGGGGATGAAGAACGCGGGGGCCTTTGGCTCCCTGGGGTGACTCGGTCCGCTCATTCCGCCGGCATCGGCTGAGCGCCGGTCGGATGCTTGAGCTGCTCCTCCAGCTTCCTCGTCACCGCGAGCGGCGAGCCGGTGAAGCGGGCGAGGCGCGAGTAGAGGAGGGGGATCAGGAACAAGGTGATCAGGGTCGAGATCGAAACTCCGAAGACGATGACCACTCCGATCGCCGTCCGCGCCGCCGCCCCCGCTCCGCCCGCGAGCATCAGCGGCACGGCCCCCGCCACGGTCGCGATCGAGGTCATCAGGATCGGCCTCAAGCGCCTCGACGACGCCTCGCGTATCGCCTCGCCGATATCCCGGCCGGAGTCGCGAAGCTGGTTGGCGAATTCGACGATGAGGATTCCGTTCTTGGCGGCGAGGCCGACGAGCATGACGATTCCGACCTGGCTGTAGAGGTTCAGGGTCTGGCCCATCACGGCGAGGCCGATGATCCCGCCGGCGACCGCGAGCGGCACCGTGGTGATGATCACCGCCGGATGGACGAAGCTCTCGAACTGGGCGGCGAGGAGCAGGTAGATAATAAGGATCGTCAGCAGGAACACCAGCAGGATCGAGCTGCCCGCCTCGCGGAAGGCCTGGCTCTCGCCGCGATAGCCGACCGCTATCACTTCCGGCGAAGCGGCGGCCTGGGCCTCCAGGAAGGTCAAAGCCTCGCCGAGCGAATAGCCGGGCGCGAGCCCGCCGGAGAGGGTGATGGCGCGCATCTTGTTGTAGCGCCCGAGGTCGCGAGCTCCGGCCTGGTCGGTGACCGTGACGAGGCTTGCGAGCGGAACCACGGCGCCCGAGCGGCTTCGGACATGGATGGTCTGCAGGTTCGCCTCGGTGGCGCGCTCGGCGGCCTCGGCCTGGACGATCACCCGATATTCCTCGCCGCGATCGACATAGGTCGAGACCCGGCGCGACCCGAGCAGGCTCTGGAGGGCGTTGGACACGTCCTCGACCGACACTCCGAGGTCGCCGGCCCGGGCGGTGTCGACCGCGATCCGAAGCTGAGGCTTGGTCTCCTTATAGTCCGAATCGAGGTTGACGATTCCGGGATTGGCGGCCGCCGCGGCGAGGATCCGGTCGCGCGCTCGGGCAAGCTCGACATAGGTGGCGCCGGCGATGACGAAGCTGATCGGGTTGCCGCGGCCCCGGCCGCCGATCGAGGAGCGCACCTGGGCGTTGCCGCGCACAGCGGGGAGCTGGCCGAGCCGGCGGTTGACCTCCTGGACGACGTCCTGGGTGGTCTTCTCCCGCTCCTCCCAGGGCTTGAGGAAGAGGACGAACGTGCCGCTGTTGAAATCGTCGCTCGCGCCGAAGCCGCCGGGCGTCCGGGTGATGATCGCCCGAACGGCGCCGGTTTCGACGAGCGGCAGCAGCTTGCCCTGGGCGTCGACCATGTAGCGGTCCATCTGCTCGTAGCCCGTGCCTTCCGGAGCGTTGACGTTGGCCGACAGGATCCCGACGTCCTCGGCCGGCACCAGCTCCGACTTCAGGGTCATGAACAGGGCCGCCGACGCCGCCAGGAAGAGTCCGACCGCCACCAGCGGGATCAGCGGCTTGCGGATCGCGAAGTCCAGCCGCCGGCTGTAAAAGCCTTCGAAGCGCCGGAACCGGTCGTCGATGAATCGGGCGAGCCGGCCGCGCTCCTCGTAGCGAAGAAGCTTCGAGCAGAGCATCGGGGCAAGGCTGAGCGCCAGGAAGCCCGAAAAGGCCACCGCTCCGATCATCGCCGCGGCGAGCTCGCGGAAGAGGAGGCCGGTCTGGCCGGCGATGAACATGATCGGCACGAACACGGCGCAGACCACCATGGTCGTCGAAAGGATCGCGAAGGCGACCTGGCGGGTGCCCTCGAAGGCGGCCGCCAGCGGCGGCTCGCCCTCCTCGATGCGGTGATAGACGTTCTCGAGAACGACGATGGCGTCGTCGACGACGATTCCGATCGACAGCACCATGGCGAGGAGGGTGAGGAGATTGATCGAGAATCCGAACAGCCACAGCACCGCGAAGCTGGCGAGGAGGCAAAGCGGAACCGTCACCGCCGGGATGAGGGTCGCCCGCCAGCTTCCGAGGAACAGGTAGATGACGAGGACGACCAGCACCGCCGCCTCGGCGAGGGTCTCCCAGACCTTCTCGATGGCGCGGCTGATGAACAGGGAATCGTCGGAGCCGACGACGACGGTCATCCCTTCCGGAAGGGTCGGCCTTAGCGACTCGGCGGTCTGCTTGGCCGCTTCGGCGACCGCGAGGGTGTTGGCTCCGGACTGGCGGACGATGCCGAGGCCGACTGCCTGCTGGCCGTTGAGGCGGAAGGCGCTGTACGGATTTTCCGGCCCCTGCTCCACGCGGGCGACGTCGCCGAGACGGACGAGATAGCCGTCGCTGCCGCGGCCGACCACCAGCTGGGCGAATTGCTGCGCGTTGGCGAACGGCCGGTCGACGCGCAGGGTGACGTTCTGCTGGGCGGATTCGAGCCGCCCGGCGGGCAGCTCGACATTCTGGCGCCTGAGCGCGCCTTCGACGTCGGCCGGAGTGAGGCCGAAGGCGGCGAGCCGTCCGGGCTGCATCCAGACTCGCATCGCCGGTCGAGCCTCGCCGCCGACGAAGACCCGGGCGACTCCCTCGATCGAGGAGAAACGGTCGAGCAGGTTGCGGTCGACATAATCGCTGAGCTCGAGCCGCGACCAGCCAGGCTTGGAGACGACGAGGAACAGGATCGGCGAGGCGTCGGCGTCGACCTTTCGAACCTCGGGCGGGCGGACGTCGTCGGGGAGGTTGCCCGCCGCGGCGCCGACCCGGTCGCGGACGTCGTTGGCGGCGGATTCGATCGAGCGGCCGGGATAGAATTCGATGGTGATGGACGACTGGCCGTCCTGGCTTCGCGACGTGATCGTCTGAAGGCCCTCGACTCCGGAGAGCTGGTCCTCGAGCACCTGGGTGACTCGGGTCTCGACCACGCTCGCGGCCGCGCCGATATATTGGGTCTGGACCGAGACGACCGGCGGGTCGACGTCTGGATATTCGCGCACCGACAGGCCGAAGAAGCCGACCATGCCGACGACGGCGATCAGCATCGCCAGCACCGCCGCGAAGACCGGGCGGCGGACGGAGATGTCGGAAAGCTTCACGGCGCCCTGCCCTGCGCCTGGCCCCCCTGCGCCTGCCCTCCCTGCGCCTGTCCTCCCTGAGCCTTGGCCCTCGGCCCCGCGGTCGCATTGCCGGCGCCCGCGAGCCTCACCTTCATTCCGTCGGTCAGCTTGACCACCCCTTCGGTCACGACCTTCTGGCCGGGCTTGAGGCCTTCGAGGATCTCGACCCGGCCGGCGGTTCGAAGGCCGGTCCTCACCGCGGTGCGCCGGGCCGTTCCGCCGGCGTCGACCGTATAGACGAAGCGCCCCTCGCCTTCGCCGACCACCGCGAGCTCGGGCACGGACAGGCCGAGGCGAGGGGAGGTTTCGATGGCGACGGTCAGAAGCATTCCCGGCTTCAGCTTGCCGTCGCCGTTGGGAAGGTGAGCTCGAACCATGACGGCCCGGGTGTTCGGATCGATGACCGGATCGATGTTGGCGATCTGGCCCCGAAACGGCTGGTCGGGATAGGCGGCGGATCGGGCTTCGATGGTGAGCCCGGGCTTCAGGGTGGCGAGCACGGTCTCGGGCACCGGAAAGTCGAGCTTGATCGTCGAGATGTCGCTGATCGTCGCGATCGGAGTTCCGGAATTGACCACGGCGCCGGGAGAGATGGTGCGAAGCGAGGCATAGCCGGAGAAGGGCGACTGGATCACCCGCTCGCCGATCGACGCGCGCGCTTCCGACGCCTGGGCGCGCGCCGCCGCCGCCGCGGCGTTCTGGGTGTCGAGGCTGGACTGGGTGGCGAAGCCGCGGCGCCTCAAGGTCTGGATCCGGCTCAGCTGCTGCTGGGCCTCGCGCTGACGCGCCTGGGCCTCGGCGAGCTGGGCGCTCTCCTGCCCCTGCGCCAGCACCGCGACCACCTGGCCCTTGCGGACGAAATCGCCGTCGTCGAAGCCCAGGCGGACGAGGCGCTCGGTGACCGGCGCGGACAAGGTGACCTGCTCGTTGGCGCGGGCGGTTCCGACCGCCTCGACGGTTTCGACGAAACGGATGGTGGTCGCCGGCTCGACCTTCACCACCGGCGCCGGGCGCGCCTTGCCCTTCTCCTCGGCGCCCGCGCCGCCACAGGCGGCGGCGAGGGCAAGCAGCGACAGGACAAGGAGTTTCCGGATCATCGTCGGCACAGGCGGGGCGCTAGCGGCTGGGGGTGAAGCTATCAAGTATGGCTGTACGCGAGACACTACGGCAAAAAGGCCTTATCCGCCCCGGCTTTCCGCCGCCTGAACGGGTCCGCGCTGGCGGACCGAGGGCCGCTCGCAAGCCGGCATCTTCGCCATCCGGTCGTAGAGGATGGCGGCGACCGAAGTGGCGAGGTTCAGGCATTCGTAGGAGGGGATGACGACGAAGCGGTGGCAGCGCTTCACGATCGGCCCCGAGAGCGAGCCGTCCTCCGGCCCGAAGACGTAGATGGGCGGCGTTTCGCCGTCCGGATGGATGAAGTCGACCAGGCTCTCCGAGCCGGGACGAAGCTCGACCGCGACCGGGCAGGCCCGGGGCACCGCCGAGCACAGCCTCGCCAGCGGATCGGGATGGTTTATGAGAGCGACGTCCTCATAGCGCCGCATCCGCTCCTCGCGCGGCAGGCGGGCGCCCAGGGCCTCGCGGATGCGCTCGCCGCTATACCAGACCTGGGCGATTCCGAAGGCGCTGGCGAGCCGGACGACCTGGCCGACATTGTGCGGATATTTGGGCTCGTGGAGGACGATCGCCGGGGCGCTGGGCGCGATTCCGCCGACGCCCCGGCGCTGGCCCGCGCTCCAGATCTCCAGCTCCTCATGCTCCTCGGACATGGCGGGACTATCGGTCGTCCGGGCGGCGGGCCGCAAGCAGGAACTCGACATTGCCTTCGGGGCCGGTGATCGGGCTTTCGGTCACGCCCTCGACCGCCCAGCCGCGCGACTCCAGCCAGGCGGCGGCGGCGGCGCAGACCCGCTGGTGGACGGCCGGGTCCCGGACGACCCCGCTTTTGCCGACCTCGGCCCGCCCGGCCTCGAACTGCGGCTTGACCAGGGCGATCAGCCGGCCGCCGGGCCTGGCGAAGTCGAGCGCCCTGTCGAGCACCTTGGCGAGCGAGATGAAGCTGGAGTCGCAGACGATGAGGTCGACCGGCTCGGTCACCACCTCTTCGGTGAGGTAGCGGGCGTTGGTTTTCTCGTGGACGACGACCCTGGGGTCCTGCCTGAGCTTCCAGGCGAGCTGGTTGGTTCCGACGTCGACCGCGAACACCTTCGAGGCCCCATTGTGCAGGAGGACGTCGGTGAAGCCCCCGGTCGACGAGCCGACGTCCAGGGCCACGGCGCCGGCCACGTCCCAGCCGAAATGCTCGAGGGCATGGGCGAGCTTCATTCCGCCCCTCGACACCCAGGGATGCTCCTTGCCGCGGACCTCGAGCGGAGCGTCGGGGGCGAGCGACTGGCCGGCTTTGTCGATCTTGCGCTCGCCGGCGAAGACGAGGCCGGCGAGGATCAGCGCCTGGGCCTTGGCCCGGCTCTCGGCGAGGCCCCGGTCGACGAGGAGCTGGTCTGCGCGCGGCTTGGGCATCGCCGCTGCTTACATGAGGCGGGGGCCGGTGTAACGGCCGGGCCGAGGCGAGGCGGTTGCAGAAAATGCAATCGCTATGTCTACCTTTGCAGTTGAGAAAGGGCGGCCACCCCCCCAAATGCGTTGCGGGAGCGGAACGGCTCCCGATCATGAGGAAGTCCAAAATGCGTATCGTCGAAACCGGCGCCGCGGGCGTCATCGCCCTCGCCACCCAGTTCCTGATGGTCGCCGCGGTCCTGATCTAGGACCCGGCCATCGGGAAATTCTGCGAGCCGCCGGGTTTCCGGCGGCTTTTGCATATGCGGCGCCAGCGGTGGATGGATCCGGCCCGCGATCACGCCCTAGCCCCTTCGACGACGCCCGCGCTGTTGTGCCTGAGGGCCTTGAGCACCGCGTCGACGATCCCGTCCGCGTCGACTCCCGCCTCGGCATATTGCTTCTCGGGCTTGTCCTGGTCCTGGAAGCGGTCGGGGAAGCGCAGGGTGCGCAGCTTGAGGCCGGAATCGATCAGTCCGAGGTCGCTGGCGAGGGTGAGGACGTGGGCGCCGAAGCCGCCGATCGCGGCTTCCTCGACCGTCACCGCCACTTCGTGGGACGTCAGGAGGCGGCGGATCAGGGCCTCGTCGAGCGGCTTGGCGAAGCGAAGGTCGGCGACGGTCGTCGAGAGGCCTCGGCCCTCGAGCGCGTCGGCGGCCTTCAGGGCCTCCTCGAGGCGGGTGCCGAGCGAGAGGATGGCGACCTTCTTGCCCTCGCGGACGATCCGGCCCTTGCCGATCTCGAGCCGCTGGGGGACTTCGGGAAGGGCGATTCCGGTGCCGTTGCCGCGCGGATAGCGGACCGCGATCGGTCCGTCGTCGTGGAGCGCCATGGTGTGGACCATGTGGACGAGCTCGGATTCGTCGGCGGCGGCCATGACGACGAAATTGGGAAGGGTGCAGAGGTAGGCGAGGTCGAAGCTTCCGGCGTGGGTGGCTCCGTCGGCGCCGACCAGCCCCGCCCGGTCCATGGCGAAGCGCACCGGCAGGTTCTGGATGGCGACGTCGTGGACGACCTGGTCGTAGGCGCGCTGGAGGAAGGTCGAATAGATGGCGCAGAAGGGGCGGTAGCCCTGGGCGGCGAGGCCGGCGGCGAAGGTGACGGCGTGCTGCTCGGCGATGCCGACGTCGAACATCCGGTCCGGGAACTTCGCGCCGAACTTGTCGAGGCCGGTGCCCGACGGCATCGCCGCGGTGATCGCCACCACCTTGTCGTCGCGCTCCGCCTCAGCGGTGAGCGCCTTGGCGAAGACGGCCGTGTAGCTCGGCGGGCCGGGCTCGGCCTTGGCCTGCTCGCCGGAGACGACGTCGAACTTCTGCACCCCGTGATATTTGTCGGCCGCCGCCTCGGCCGGGCCGTAGCCCTTGCCCTTCTTGGTGACGACATGGACCAGCATCGGGCCCTCGTCGGCGTCGCGCACATTCTCGAGGATCTTGACCAGGCCGTCAATATTGTGGCCGTCGACCGGGCCGACATAATAGAAGCCCAGCTCCTCGAACAAAGTCCCGCCGGTCCAGAAGCCGCGCGAATATTCCTCCCAGCGCCGGGCCATGATGTGGAGGCGCTTGGGAAGCTTGCGGGCGACCTTCTGGGCGAGGTGGCGAAGGGTCAGATATTTGGGCGAGGAGACCAGGCGGGCGAGATAGTGGGAAAGGCCCCCGACCGGCGGAGCGATCGACATGTCGTTGTCGTTGAGGATGACGACCAGCCGGTTGCCGGCGGTGCCGGCATTGTTCATCGCCTCATAGGCCATTCCGGCCGACATCGCCCCGTCCCCGATCACCGCGATCGCCCGCCCCGGCCGGTCGGCGAGCTTGTTCGCGACCGCGAAGCCCAGAGCGGCGGAGATCGAGGTCGAGCTGTGGGCCGCCCCGAACGGGTCGTATTCGCTCTCGCTGCGCCTGGTGAAGCCGGACAGGCCGCCGCCCTGCCGAAGCGTCCGGATGCGGTCGCGGCGGCCGGTCAGGATCTTGTGCGGATAGGCCTGGTGGCCGACGTCCCAGATCAGGCGGTCGGCGGGCGTGTCGAACACATAGTGGAGAGCGACGGTCAGCTCGACCACTCCGAGGCCGGCGCCGAGATGGCCGCCGGTGACCGAGACCGCCGAGATGGTCTCGGCGCGAAGCTCGTCGGCGAGCTGGCGGAGCTGGGTCGGCTGCAGCTTCCGAAGCTCGGCGGGCGTTCCGCAAGTGTCGAGAAGCGGCGTGTTCGGACGGTCGGTCATGGCTCGCGGATATGGTCCCTGTCGCCCCGCCCCGCTAGACCGAAACCGGCGGGGTGTCGAATGGCGATGATGTGCAGAAGCCGCGCAGGCCCGCCGCCGGAGGGCGCGGAAGTTCCGAAGTTGGGCGGAAAATAAAAATCCATCCGATCAGTGCCGGGACTTTGATCGGTTTTCCCGATCACGCCGCACCGCCGGCCGTTGCCGCCCGGCGCGATTCGCCGCCCTCTTCCAGCCCGCCCTCCTGCCGCTCAAGCCCGTTCAATGCGATGAACATATCACGAACACGACCTTCCCGCAAAGGCGCCGCGCGGGTCGGGACCGGCAAGCCTGTGCGGAGCGCCCGCCGAGCCGCTGCCGAGCCCCGGCGGGGCCGCTGCCGAGCGGATGCCGGGTCCGTGCGGGGCGGTTGCCGGGCGGTTGCGTACGGTTGCGGGACGGTTGCGGGAGGGGCGCCGACGGGCCCGAGGCGGGGAAGCGCGTCACCGCGACTGGCGCTGCAAATTTTTGCAATCGCTTCGAGCCGGGGAGGAAGCGGCCGAGCGGCCTCACCGCCGGTCGTCCGGCTCCTCGATATCGGGCTCCACCCATGTGACCGGCGGCTCCGGCGCCACCTCCCAGACATGCTCGCCGATCACTCGCTCGGCGATCGGGCGCCCTTCGGCGTCGCGGGCGGGGCGGTAGCGGAAGCGCTGCTGGATGAGCCGGCAGGTGACCGAGTCGAGCTCGCGGCTGCCGCTCGAGCGAGTCACCGTGCAGTCGCTCACCCGGCCGGTCGGGGCGACGGTGAAGCGCAGGTGGACGGTGCCGCCGATTCGGGCTCGATAGGCGCGGTCGGGATAATCGGATTCGCCGATTCCGCCGCTGATCCAGCGGGCGCGCGTGCCGCGGCCGCCGCCGCCCCCGCCGCCGCCGGTGCCGGTTCCGAAGCGGCCGCTTCCGAGCCCGGCGCCGAAGCCGCCGGCGCCGGTGCCGGGGCCCGGCACGGTCGCCGCCCCGGCCGCCGTCGCGCTGTCCTGGCCCGCCGCCGGAGCGGCCGGGATGGGCGGCGGCACGGGCAGCCTTATCTCGGGCGGCGGAGCCATGATCTGGGTCGGAGTGTTGCGCAGGTTGGCCGGCGAGGCGGCGCCCTCGGGATCCTTCGGCTTCGCCTTGCGGGTCTTCGGCTCGATGGTCGGCCGGGCGGGCTCGGCGGGCGGAGGCGGAGGCACTTCGACGATGTCGAGAAGCTTGAGAGCCTCGGGAACGACCGCCGAGGGCGAATAGCCTAGGCCGGTCAGGAGAACATAGCCGATGAGGGCGTGAATCAGCGCCACGACGCCCGCCGACTTCAGGCGGTCCCGCTGCTCGGGTTCAAGACGCAACATCATCGGCGAGCCCTCGGCGACGGATCATAATCCGCCCGGGCGCCCGCAATTACAATGGCTTATATGACTGGAACCTGTCTCTCCCGGTTCGGCAATGTCGACAGGGCGCCGGCCGAGCCGCCTCTAAGCCATGGCCGTTATTCCGGCGACGGCGCGGGACGGCGGTCTCGGTCGTGCGCGGGGGGCGACACGAACGGAAACGGAGACACCTGACTCCTCGACGCCCTAGCAGCCCACGTCGCGCAGCGCCTGAGCGAATTGAGGATCCTCGCGAACGGCGTCCAAGTCCGGGTCCATGGCGATATGTGCGCAGTCCGGCAGGTCGCCTTCCGCCCTGGCGGCGCGCAACCACTGCGCAGCCTTGGTCCCCTCGCCACGAAGCGCGGCAATGCAGGCAAGATTGTAGGGGGCCAAGTTCGGCTGAAGCGATCGCACCGCCAGGAATTTCCGCTCGGCTTCCTCCAAGGCCGAGTCCCGCTCGCGGCCGCGCAGGCTGTGTGCCCGAGCAAGAAGCTCAGTCCCCCAATTGTACAGCGCCTCGTGATAGTCGGGCTTGATCGCCAGCGCCGCCGCATATTTCTCGAACGCCTGGCCGAACAGCGCCTCCGCCTCGTCGCCCCCCTTGAGCTTCGCCTGGTCGCCAAGGGCAATTCCCCAATTGTTCAGCGCCTCCTGATAGTCGGGCTTGATCGCCAGCGCCGTCGCATATTTCTCGAACGCCTGGCCGAGCAGCGCGTTCGCCTCATCACCCGCCTTGAGCTTCGCCTGGTCGCCGAGGGCAATTCCCCAATTGTTCAGCGCCTCGTGCTTGTCGGGCTTGATCGCCAGCGCCGCCGCATATTTCTCCATGGCCTCACCGAGCAGCGCCTCCACCTCGTCGCCCCCTTTGAGCTTCGCCTGGTCGGCAAGGGCAATTCCCCAATTGTTCAGCGCCTCGTGCTTGTCGGGATTGATCGCCAGCGCCGCCGCATATTTCTCCATGCTCTGGCCGAGCAGCGCCTCCGCCTCGTCGCCCCCCTTGAGCTTCGCCTGGTCGCCAAGGTCAACGCCCCAATTGTACAGGGCCTCGTGATAGTCGGGCTTGATCGCCAGCGCCGCCGCATATTTCTCGAACGCCTGGCCGTACAGCGCCTCCGCCTCCGCGCCCCCCTTGAGCTTCGCCCGGTCGCCAAGGGCAATTCCCCAATTGTTCAGCGCCTCGTGATAGTCGGGCTTGATCGCCAGCGCCGCCGCATATTTCTCCATGGCCTGACCGAGCAGCGCCTCCACCTCGTCGCCACCCTTGAGCTTCGCCTGGTCGCCAAGGGCAATTCCCCAATTGTTCAGCGCCTCGTACTTGTCGGGCTTGATCGCGAGCGCCGCCGCATATTTCTCCATGGCCCGACCGAACAGGCCATCGGCCTCGTCGCCCTCCTTGCGCTTCGCCTGATCCCCAAGATCGAGTCCCATCATGATGGCGGCCCACGCGACCAGGTCTTTTCCGCCGTCGTCGAGGTCACTCGCCACAGCCTCATATCTGTCGAGTATCTCGTCATATTTTTTCTGCGCCATCAGCGCCGCGATGTCGCTCTGCCCGGCCCCGGTCTTGGCCTGCCGCTTCTCGGCCGTCTCGAGCAGCGCGCGAGCGTGCTGGAGCAAGTCGAGGCCGGTTTCGCTGAGGTCGCTATAGGGCCGGATATGGTCGAGCGTGGTCTGCATGTGGTGGAAAGGCTGGATCAGGAAGGGCGGCTGCGGCAGATCGAGCGCATTCGCCAGGTCCGTGAAGAAGCGGTCGGCGGATGTGTTGCGGACGATATAGCAATCTTCGATCCGGCGAAGGACCTTCATGACCTGCGAGCAAGGGTCCTTGCCGTCATGGCACACCCAGATCAGGCCATGGGGATAGACGTCCTGCCGGCTGATTCGCTCGACCAGCGGATCGTTCTCGCCGCTATAGCCGCAGACGATCACCGTTCGGCCCGCGGTCGCCTCCTTCAGGGCCGGCTCGATCCGCCTGGCCTGCTCCTCGAGGAGCTTGCGCGTGTTGAGCAGCAGGAAGCCGGTATGCTGGCCGTGCAAATGATAGATCGCCGAACCGCGGACGAAGGCGGGGATGAACCGAGCCCGGTTGCTGCCGTCGGTATTGCGGAGCGCGGCGAGATCGTAGACCGCCGGGAATCGGTTGAACAAAGCGCAGGCGCGCGACGCCAGCGGATCGAAATTGGTGGTCAGGATGCGGTCGACATATTCGGCTCCGTCCATCTCGAGACGCGCGATACCGATATGGGCCCAGTTGATCCGGGCCTTGCCGACCTGCTCATGGACGATCTGCGCCCGCTCCCCCTCGGTAAGCTCGCCCATGCAGGCGCCGTAGTCCGGATCGGCGCCGCCTTCCGTCTTACCGCACGCCCGCTTGTAGGCGTCGCCATAGTCTTTCCTGATGAGCTGGACGAAATCCGGGCCGGTACCGATGCCTGCACTTCGGGAGACACCCGCGCCGATCAGCAGGCAGCATCGGCGACCCGCCCGCTTCTGGCTGCGAAGCAAGCCGGCAACATCCTGAACCGTCCACTCGCCGCCGCCCATCCGACGATTGTAGCGTAATCGATCCGCATTTCATCAGGCGATTTGCCGCCGACGCTGAGGGGCATATCGAAATGGGCCGGACGTCCATCCGGTCGACTTGCGAAGCCGCGCTATCCGTCCTTGCAGTCCGGGCAGCGCCGCGGACCTCGATGACCGCGCGGTCGGGGGTGAGCGAAACCTGTCTTTCGGGGAGCGAAGGCGCCCCGGCTTTCGCCGGGGCGCGTCCGGTCGGTCAGGGCCGCGTATCGCGGCGGGCGTCGACGTGGATGTCGTTGTCCTTGCGCTTCAGTCCGAGCAGGCCGGCCAGTCCGAGCAGCCCGAGCAGGCCCCAGGGGAAGTCGTCATCCTCCTCCTCGACCGGGGCATATTGGGCATTGGCCGCGTCATAGGCAGGGTCGGCGGCATTCTGGGCCAGTGCGGCCGCCGGCGCGACGGCGAAGGCGGCGGCGGCGGCGGCGACGATCGCGGCTTTCTTGAGAATGTTCATGGTCTTTCTTTCCTCCTGTTGGGCCCGGCGTTGAGAGGACCGGGCGTCCTCGCTTGTCCCGCCGCGGCGGGATCGGTGGCCAAGGGCGGGAGGAGGATCGCTCCTCCCGGCCCTCGTTCAGCGGTCGGAGCGGTCCCTGTCGGAGCCGGCGCCCGAGCCGAAGCCCGAGAAAGCCGGCCTGTCGCCGGCGGCGATTCCGTCCTCGACGTCGACCTCGGTCCGGCGCACCGTGTCCTCGATCCGCTCGGTGCGCTCCTCGGCGGTCTTGGTGACGACCACTTCCTCGCGCACGCTGGCGACCTTCTGGACGACGGCTTCCTCGGCGCGCTCGACCATCTCGATGGTGCGGTCCTGAAGCATGTCGCCGGCGGCCGGAGCAGGAGTCGCCCCGCCCTGATCGACGGGCCGGCGCTCGACCTGGACATGCTCCTCGCGCAGAGTCACTTCCTCCCGGACCGGGATCTCCCGGACATAGGAGCGAACCCGGGCGCCGCCGCGCTCGATCTCGCGCTTGCCGACTCGAAGCTCCTCCTCGACGATCGGAATGCGCTCCTCCTCGACCCGGGTCCCGCTCGCGGCCGCGGCCGTGCCGGCGAAGCCCTGAGCCGATCCGCCGACGGCCCTGGCCTCCGCGCCGGGAGCGGCGGTGGAGCCGTAGGGCGTCCAGCCGTCCTGCCGCCAGCTGCGCTGGCGCTCCTCGAGATCGACGCTCGACGTCTCCTCGAGGGCCCGAACGATCCGGTCCGCATCCTCGTCGCCGTCGACTTCCGCGCAAAGCAAAGCGCCGCCGCGCCGAAGCGCTTCCCCAAAGGCGTGGCGATCGTCGTTCGACAGGTAGACGCCGCCGAGGCCGCCGCCCGAGCCTTGCGACTGGCCGTCGAGGATCTTCACAGTGTCGACGTCGACGGCGGAGGACAGGCGCTGCCGAGCCGCTTCGGCTTCGGCCTTGGTGTCGTACAGGGCGGTTACGGTCCGGGACATACTCTACTCTCCTTCACTGGGTTCCCCGCTCAACTGACGGGCAGGCCGCCCGAGCGACGGCCTGCCGAACTGAAATCGAGGCGCTCGAGCGGCCCTCAGGCGCGCAGGACATGGATCTCCTCGACGAGGACGAGCCGCTTCTCGGCGACCGGGCGCTCCGCGACGACCGGAATGATGGTGGCGTCGCCGTCGGTCCGGACTCCCGGAAGCTCGGAAAGCGCCTCGTTCCTCGGAACCCGCCGGATCTCGACCTCGTCCCGGGCGGGCTCGGCGCCGACCCGCTCCTCGCGCTCGCCGACCGAGATGCCCACCCCGAGGCGGCCGGTCTCGGCCGCCTTGTTGGAGACGTCGACGCGCTCCTCGACAGGTGGAATCGACGCAACTTCCTCCGGCTCCGCCATAGCGAGCGGCCCTCGTCGTTTACGGAACGGGCACTCAACATCCGGCCGCCCCGGGCGTTCCGGGCCGTTGATTCATTTGCGATTTTTTTGCGATTTTCCCGAGATGGGCCGAGTGAGCGCGAAGCCGCCGAAGCCTAGCTCCCCTTGCACTCCGGGCAGGTTCCGCGGACCTCGATCACCGGCCGCTCCGGAGTGAAGCCGGCATCCCTCGCCGCCGCGCGCACTCCGCCCGACAGCTTGTCGTCGTCGAGATGGGTGGTGTTGCCGCAGGAGTCGCAGATCAGGAAGATGCAGTCGTGAAGGCAGTCGGGATGGTCGTTGGCGACATAGGCGTTGGCGCTCTCGACCCGGCGGGCGAGATTGGCGCCGACGAACAGGTCCAGGATCCGGTAGACGCTGTTGGCGGCCACCCGGCGGCCCTGCGACTGGCTGACCTTGTCGGCGATGTCGTAGGCGGAAGCCGGGCGGTCGAAGCCGGCCAGGGCCTCGAACACGGCGGACCGCATCTGGGTCCATTGCTCGCCCGATTTCTCCATCGACGACTGGGCCGCCTGCATGAGGGAAGCGCCCTCATGGGCCTCGTGATGATGGGAATGCGCCATGGGGCGCAAGGTAAGGCTTTTGCGGGGGCGGAACAAGGTGGGGCGGTTCGGTCCTCCCCGAGCTCGCTCGGGAAGGGGTACCAGCCGAAGGCTGGTGGGAGGGCCTTCGCCTGGCCCAAGAACTCCTCCACCGCGCTTCGCGCGGTCCCCCTCCCCGAGCGAGCTCCGAGAGGACTAGATCACCGCGCGGCGGTTGAGGTCGTGGCCGAGGGCGAGGATGGCGACTCCGATGACCGTGTAGACGGATTCGAGGCCGCTGTGGGGCATGGTGAGGGCGCCGGACATCACTCCCAGACCGAGGCCTCCGACCGCCGAGGGCATCATGAAGCCGTGCTCGCGGATGCCGCGGCCGAGGGCGACGATTCCGAGGACGATGGCCAGGGTCAGGCCGACCTCGTGGACGGCCGGAGCCACCAGAAGCCCGCCGGCCGAGGCGAGCAAGGCGAGGACGACCGAGGTCGCCAGGCAATGGACGAGGCACAGGCCCGACAGCGCGATCGCCAGCCGGTCCATCGACCCCTTCGCTCCCGCCTTCGCAAACATCGAACGCCACTCTCCTTTGACCGCGACCTCTATAATGGCCGAGCGGTAAAGATACAACATAACATTCCCAAAAAAAGTTGCATTGGCTTTCGGCGGGGCGGCCGCCATATCGCGCGCCATGGCCAGCACCGCCGCAACCGCCGCCGCACCGCCGGGCCCGAGGCCGCGCTCGATCGCCCTGTGGCTGCTCGCGGTCGCGGCCCTGGTGTTCGTGATGGTCGTGGTCGGCGGAATCACCCGGCTGACCGAATCGGGCCTGTCGATCGTGCGCTGGGAGCCGGTGTCGGGAGCGATCCCGCCGATCGGCGAGGAGGCCTGGGACGCCGAGTTCGCCGCCTACAAGCAGAGCCCGCAATATCAGCGGGTCAACAGCGGGATGAACCTCGGCGACTTCAAGCGGATCTATTTCTGGGAATATGTCCACCGGCTGCTCGGCCGGATCATCGGGCTCGCCTTCGCCCTTCCCCTCGCCTGGTTCATCTGGAGGCGGGCGATCCCGAGGGGCTATGGCTGGAAGCTCGCGGCCCTGCTCGCGCTCGGCGCCCTGCAGGGGGCGATCGGCTGGTGGATGGTCGCCTCCGGGCTGGTCGACCGGCCGGAGGTCAGCCACATCAGGCTCGCCGTCCACCTGCTGGCGGCGCTCGCCATCTTCGGGGCCTTGCTGTGGGTCGCTCTCGACCTGCTCCGGCTCGACCGCGATTCCGGCGCCCGGCCGGCGCGGATGCCGACTTCGGCGATCTGGATGCTGTCGCTCCTGTTCCTGCAATTCCTGTTCGGCGCCTATGTCGCGGGCCTCGAGGCCGGCTACGCCTATTCGAGCTGGCCCAAGATGGGCGACGACTGGTTCCCGGCCCATGCTCCGATGCTGGAGCCGTTCGCGAGGAACTTCGCCGACAATCCGATCATGGTCCAGTTCGTCCACCGCTGGCTCGCCTTCGCGGTCGCCGCGGCCGCCTTCGTCCTCGCCCGCAACGCCTGGCGCAGCGGCCACGCCCAGGCCGCGGCCGCCCTCGCCGCGGCGGTGATCCTCCAGATCCTGCTCGGGATCCTGACCTTGCTGAGCGGAGTGGAGCTGTCGATCGCCGCGTCCCACCAGGCGGCCGCGGTGCTTCTCCTGGCCGCCGCGTTGGTCGCGGCCCATCGCTTG
This sequence comes from Allosphingosinicella sp., assembly GCA_036386795.1. Taxonomy (GTDB): domain Bacteria; phylum Pseudomonadota; class Alphaproteobacteria; order Sphingomonadales; family Sphingomonadaceae; genus Allosphingosinicella. The sequence continues at coordinate 38,794 of DASVUZ010000010.1, read as the reverse complement.
GCCGGGGCCCCGAAATGAGCTCGATCGTCACCGTCTACTCGACCTTCGCCTCCGAGGAGGAGGCGGGGCGGATCGCCCGGGCCCTGGTCGAGGAGGGGCTCGCCGCCTGCGCCAACATCCTCGGCCCCTGCCGCTCCATCTATCGCTGGCGGGGCGCGATCGAGGAATCCGCCGAGGTCGCCGCCCTGTTCAAGACCCGCTCCGGCCTGGCCGAGGCCCTGATCGCCCGACTCGCCGAGCTTCACAGCTACGAGGTTCCGGCGGCGGTGGTCTGGCCGATCTCGTCCGCTCTCGATTCCTATGCAGAATGGGTTGCGGCGGAGCCGAGCGCCTAAAGCGCCTTGCTATCCATTTGGAGGGTCACCCCGGACTTGATCCGGGGTCCACCTGTCTTCAGGCCGCTGCCGCCAAAGAAGAAGGTGGATGCCGGATCAAGTCCGGCATGACGAGGTGGTAACATAATACCTCTCGGCAAAGGCGCGCTTTTCCTTGACTTTCGCGGCCTCCGCTGGCATTTGCCCGGCCAGCGCCGCGCCTTCGGGTCGCGGCGCGGTTCATTTCAAACGCAAAGGTCCGGGCCCCATGAAGGCGCTGATGAAGACCACCAAGTCGGCCAAGCCGGCCGAGGTGGAGAAGAAATGGCATCTGATCGATGCGGACGGTCTGGTCGTCGGCCGCCTCGCCTCGATCATCGCCAACATCCTGCGCGGCAAGCACAAGCCGAGCTACACCCCGCATGTCGATTGCGGCGATCATGTCGTCGTGGTCAACGCCGACAAGGTGAAGTTCACCGGCAAGAAGCTGGCCGACAAGATCTACTGGCGCCACACCGGCTATGCCGGCGGGATCAAGGGCGTCACCGCGGGCAAGGTGCTCGAGGGGCGCTTCCCCGAGCGGGTGCTCGAGAAGGCGGTCGAGCGGATGATCCCGCGCGGGCCGCTGGGCCGCGACCAGATGCGCGCCCTTCACCTCTACAACGGCACCGAGCATCCGCACGGCGGCCAGAATCCCGAACCTCTCGACGTCGCGGGCATGAACCGCAAGAACAAGGTGGGTGCCTAAATGACCGACAATCGCCAATCGCTCGCCGACCTCGGCCAGCTGACCGGCGCCGCCGCAGCGGCGCCCGCCCCGGCGCCCGAGGCCGCTCCCGCCGAAGCTCCGGTCGCCGACGCTCCCGCCGGGCGCGAGCCCGTCGAGGGCAAGGACGACCAGGGCGTCTCCACCCAGGGCCCGCAGATCCAGGCCGTGCTCCGCGAGCAGCAGCTCGACAAGCAGGGCCGAGCCTACGCCACCGGCCGCCGCAAGGACGCGGTCGCCCGGGTCTGGCTGAAGCCCGGCTCCGGCAAGATCATCGTCAACGGCCGCGACCAGGAAGTCTATTTCGCGCGCCCGACCCTTCGCCTGATCATCAACCAGGTGTTCGACGTCACCGAGCGCCGCGGCCAGTATGACGTGATCGCCACCGTCAAGGGCGGAGGCCTTTCCGGCCAGGCCGGAGCGGTCCGCCACGGAATCTCGACCGCGCTCACCCGCTACGAGCCCGAGCTTCGCACGACCGTGAAGCGCGAGGGCTTCCTGACCCGCGATCCGCGAGTCGTCGAGCGCAAGAAGTACGGCAAGGCCAAGGCCCGCCGCTCCTTCCAGTTCTCGAAGCGCTAGGCCGCCAGCTTCTGGCAGTCGAGAGGGGCGGCCCGGCGACGGGCCGCCCTTTTCATTCGTCTGCGGGGGATAAGCCGATGACGACCGAAACTCCCGAAATCCGGTCCATCCTCGACTTCCTCGAGCAAGCGGGGATCGAGATCGTGCTCGAGCCGATCGGCGAGGAGGCCTTCCTTCCCGGGCTGGCGATCAGGGGCGGAAGGCTGGTCGTCGACCTCGCCCGGCTAGACTGGCCCGGCGACCTGCTCCACGAGGCCGGCCATATCGCCGTCACCGAGCCCGAGGAGCGGGCCCGGCTCGACTCGGTCCGCGACGATCCCGCCGAGGAGATGGCGGCGATCGCCTGGTCCTATGCCGCGGCGGTTGCGATCGGGCTCGATCCCGCGATCCTGTTCCACGAGGGCGGCTATCGCGGCGGCGCGCAGGCCCTGATCGACAATTTCACCTCGGGCCGGGACGTGGGAGTGCCGATGCTCGAATATTACGGAATGACCGCCGGGCGAGCGGCGACCGCCGCCCCCGGCGCCCGGCCCTATCCGCACATGGAGCGCTGGCTTCGCTGAGCGTCAGGCGCGGTCGCGCCGCGACGGGCGCGGAAGCTCGGGCGAGGCCGGGCAGCCGCGCATATCGGCCGACTTTTCGTAGACGTCCTTGCGCAGCCGGTTGATCCCGCCGAGCGGACGATGCTCGTCGAGGCCGTGCCAGGGCGTGTAGAAAAGAGTCTCGCAAAATTCCATCCGCTCGGGCGAGGCGACGTCCTGCGAGGGGATCGCGATCCGGGCGACGGTGACGAACGGGTCCGGCCAGGCCTTGCACGCATCCTCGATGTCGTTCTCGAGATTGGTGAGCTGGCTGGCGTCGCGGACCTGAATCTGGAAATCGAAGCAGATGTCCTTGCCGGCCGCCTCGGCCATCCGCCGGCGAAGCGCGTCGCGAAGATAATTCTCGTCGTTGACCGCGGTCCCGACCGGGTCCGTCATCGGATTGACCGGCTTGGCCGCGAACCGCATCACCCGGCCTTCGCCGAAGCCGAACGGAGCGGCCCCGAAATAGGTGTTGTCGAACGGGCTCATCGGAGGCGCCTGGAAGGGCGCGGCGGCGGAGCCGCCCTGGATGCCCTGGATGATCTGGAAGGTCGTCCTCGCCCGGGCGGCGACCTTGGGATCCGGGCTTCGCATTCGAAGGAAGAATTCGTTGGGGATCTCATTGTTCTTCAGGATGATCTCGTTGAGCGCCAGATAATCCTCGACGTTCGCGAACGCGAAGAAGGGCTGGTTGATCATCAGGAAGTCCTGGGTGCGCTCATGGTCGCCGGGGACCAGGCGCGAGCCCATCACGTCGTAGAGCTTGACCGCCATTCCGCGGCTGCCGTGGGTTCGAGCCGGCTTTCCGTCCGGCCCCATGACCGGCTTGCCGTCGGGTCCCACCGCCGGCATGCAGTCGGGCGTGACCAGGGCCGATGCGTTGGAGAAGCGGATCGCGGACCGATAGGTCTCGCCGGGCTTCCTGAAGATGCCGACCTGATATTCGGGCGGGAGGTCGGGCGAGACGGTGAAGGTCGCCTCGACGCAGCCATGGTCCTTGGGATGGACCCCGCGCAGGAATCGCGGCTTGCCCTGATAGCGCCTCGAGAGAAGCGCGCCCATCACCTCGGTGGTCTTGGCGATCTGGGCGTCCTCGCCGGCCGGCGGAGATTCCAGTGCGGGATCGAATTTCGAAGATGGCATGCCGATGCTCCCCGGATGCTGCCGCGGCGGCCGAGGCGGCGTCGCGGGCGAAGGCGGCAGCATCGCATGTCGAGCCGACCTCGACAACCTCGCCGCCGGCGCTTTTGGGATGACAATTGAGGAACAGGCCGGGACAGTCCGGCAACGAACGAACAATCGCCTCCGAAACGGACATGATTGGCCGGCGGCCGGACTTTGCCGGTCGCCCCGGTTTCGCGTGTTTCGCCGCAAGAAACGGGTTTGACGGTGGCGAGGACGCTGCTCAACATCGGCTCATGGGCGATCGCGACTATGTGCTGGGCACTCACGACGAAGAGGTGGCGAGGCTCGGCCTCCAGCACCAAGTGTGGCGGCCGCAGGTGCTAGACGCCTTCCGCCGGGTGGGAATCGGGCCGGGCGCCACCGTCGTCGACGTCGGCGCGGGGCCGGGCTTCGCGAGCACCGACCTCGCCGAAATCGTCGGGCCCGACGGCCGGGTGATCGCCCTGGAGCGGTCGCGCCGGTTCCTCGATGCGCTCGAGGAGCGCGCCCGCGGCCTCGGACTCGCCAATATCGAGGCGAGCGAGCGGGACGTGGCGGAAAGCGGCTTCGGCGAGGGCTTCGCCGATGCCTGCTGGTGCCGCTGGCTTCTGTCCTTCGTCGCCGACCCGCGCCGGACCGTCGGCCATATCGCCTCGGCGCTCAAGCCGGGCGGCCGGGCGGTGTTCCACGAATATGCCGATTACCGGGCCTGGCGGACTCTCCCGCCCGACCCGGACCTGGAGCGCTTCCGGACCCTCGTCATCCAGAGCTGGCGCGACTCCGGCGGCGAGCCGGACATCGGGCTTCAGCTGCCCGGCTGGCTCGCGCTCGAAGGGCTCGAGATTGTCGAGGTCCGGCCGTTGATCCACATCGTCCGGAAGGGGGACCCCGTCTGGGAATGGCCGGCCTCGTTCATGGCCAGCGGCGCCGGCCGGCTGGCCGAGCTGGGCTATGTCGAGGCCGGCGAGGCGGAGCGGCTGGCGACGGCGCTCGACCGGCTTCCGCAAGACAGCTGGATGACGACTCCGCTGGTTCTGGAAGTGATCGCCCGACGGTAATTTTCGGCGGCCGGCGGTCGCCTTCGCCTCCGCGGGGGCCTAGGATGCAGGCATGCGCCCGCTTTTGCCGACGATCTTGCCGATGCTTTTGCTGGTCGCCCCGGCGTTGCTTGCGGCGCAGGTCCCGGCGGCGCCCCGGCCCGGCCCGTTCCTAAGCCCGATGGGCGAGCCCTTCCGGGCCTCCGGCGCGGGATCGGACCTGGTCGGCAAATGGTTCGCGGGAGCCGATTCGGACGGGGACGCAAGCCTTACCCTGGCCGAGCTGCAGGGCGATGCCGGACGCTTCTTCGAAGCGCTGGACGGCGATCGCGACGGCGAGATCGGACCCGCGGAAATCGCGCGCTACGAGAACGAGGTGGCGCCCGAGGTGCAGGTCGGGCTGCAGATGCGCGGCACGGGGGTCGGCGACTGGCGCGGGCCGGGCAGCCGGCGGCGGCGGGTCGAGGTCTATGGCGACGGGCTCGAAGGGGCGGGCCGCTACGCCTTCCTCAACATCCCCCATCCGGTCATGGCCTCCGATTTCGACATGAACCGGGGAGTCTCGAGGGCCGAGTTCGATCGAGCGGCGGCGCAGCGCTTCGAATTGCTCGATTCCAACCGCGACGGCCGGCTCGACCGGGCCGAGCTTCCGCCCCTTCCGCAGCGCCGGACCCGGCGGCCCCGCGACGACGAGCCCGACGACGGGCGCTTTCTTCGCCGGCGCGGCCAGGGGGTTTAGGGCTGGCGCGAAGTCGACCCAGGCGTTTCCAGCTTCGGCGGGACGGAGTCCGGCGCCGCGGGCGAAGCTAGGCGGGCGCCTGTTCGAGCGCGGTGGCGAGCGCGGCTTCGAGCATCGCGACGTCATAGGGCTTCCGGACGATCTCGAACTCCGAGCCCGCGGGGCCGAGGATCTCCTCGCTGTAGCCGCTGGCGAGCAGGACCGGCAGGCCGGCGAAGCGCTGGCGGGCGAGCCTGGCGAGCTCGACTCCGCTCCGGCCCGGCATGACGACGTCGCTGAACAGCAGGTCGATGGGCTCGCCGGCCATCACCTCCAGGGCCTCCTCGGCCGAGGCGGCGCTGAGCACCCGGCAGCCGAGCTCGTCGAGCAGGAGCTGGGCGAAGGCCCGGACATGGTCATTGTCCTCGACGAGAAGGACCCGGAGCCCGTCCGGAAGGGCGGTTCGGGCGGGCTTCTCGCGGACCTCGGCGACGGGCTTGCGGGTGGCGGGGAGGATGATGCTCACCGTCGTCCCCTCCCCCGGCGAGGAGCGGATCTCGGCGCGGCCTCCGGCCTGGGCGGCGAAGCCGTGGATCTGCGAAAGGCCGAGGCCGGTGCCCTCGCCGACCGGCTTGGTCGTGAAGAAGGGCTCGAAGGCGCGGCCGAGCACTTCGCCGCTCATCCCGCTGCCGGTGTCGACGATGTCGATCCGCACTTCGCCCTCGCCGTCCTCCTCGCCCTCGCCGCCCTCCTCGTCCCCGCCCTCGGCGGGAAGATGGCGAGTGGCCAGGGTGATCCGGCCGCCGTCCGGCATCGCGTCGCGAGCGTTGAAAGCGGCGTTGAGCAAGGCGGTCTCGAGCTGGGCGAGATCGACCTCGACCCGGGGAAGCTCGGGCGCGGCGTCCAGCACGACCTCGAACTTCCCGCCAAGAGTCCGTCCGATCATCTCGGCGAAGGCGTCGAGCCTGAGGTTGATATCGGCGACCTCCGGCTTCAGCGGCTGGCGGCGGCCGAAGGCGAGCAGATGGCTGGTCAGGGTCGAGGCGCGATCGGCCGTGTCGATGATCGCCCGAAGGTAGCGGGCTCGCTTTTCCTCGCTGAGGCCGGGCCGGGTCAGGAGCTCCGCCGAGCCCCGGATCACCGTCATCAAATTGTTGAAATCGTGCGCGACGCCGCCGGTCAGCTCGCCCAGCGCCTGAAGCTTCTGCGACTGGAACAGCGCCGCCCGGGTCTCCTCGAGCGCCTCGCTCGCACGCCGCCGGTCGGTGACGTCGCGGGTGATCTTGGCGAAGCCGACCAGCTCGCCATTCTCGTCGTGGATCGGATCGATGACGACATTGGCCCAGAAGCGCGTTCCGTCCTTCCGGACCCGCCACGCCTCATTCTCATATTTCCCCTCGGAGCGGGCGGTCGCGAGCGCCCGTTCGGGTTCGCCCGAGGCTCGATCCTCCTCGGTATAGAAGCGCGAGAAATGCTGGCCGACGATCTCATCGGCCTTGTAGCCCTTGATCGATTCGGCGCCGCTGTTCCAGCTCGACACCCGGCCGTCGGGATCGAGCCTGTAAAGCGCATAATCCTTGACGCCCTGGACCAGGGTCCGGAACTGCCGCTCGCTTTCCTGCAAAGCGAGGCCGGCCTCGCGCCGCTCGGTGTCGTCGCGGGTGATCTTGGCGAAGCCGAGCAGGTTGCCGTCCTCGTCGCGGATCGGGTCGAGAACGGCGTTGACCCAGAAGCGGGTGCCGTCCTTCCTGAGCCTCCACCCCTCGGCCTCGAACCGGCCTTCCCGGGCCGCAGTCTCGAGCGCGCGGGCGGGGATTCCGGCCTCGCGGTCCTCTTCGGTGAAGAAGGTCGAGAAATGCCGGCCGATAATCTCCTCGGCCTCATAGCCCTTGAACCGCCGGGCGCCCGGATTCCAGGTCGCGACATAGCCGTCGGCGTCGAGCATGTAGATGGCGTAGTCGGTGACCGCGTTGACCAGAAGCTGGAAGCGCTCGGCCGTGACATGCTTGTCGAAGCGGGTACCGTCAGCCATCCGCGATCCTGGGGTCGAGCGGCGCAACCAGCCGCCGAAACGGCCGCACTACGCGCCTCGTTTCGACGCCGCAACCGGCAAAAATCGAGCCTGGGTCTCGGCTTGGCTCAGCCCGCGCGCAGGTCGGCGAGGAAGCTTCGAACCCGTTTCGCGTTCATTCCGACGTCGCTTCCGCCGACCCTGCTGATCGATCGCATGTCGACCAGGCTCCCGCCTCCCGGCGCCGGGCGGACTCGAATGACGACGTCGTCCTTGAAGCGGAAGAAGAAGCTGGTCTCGGTCGCTTCGACGGTGCCGGCGCGGTCGTCGATCAGGGCCGTAGCCCAGCCGCGCTCGCGGGCGAGGGCGGCGGCGCGGCGAACGGTCTCGGCCGGCGCAGTTTCGACCCTGACGGTCCGAAGGTCCGCGTAATGGGCCCGGTGGAGGGCCTTCCAGCGCTCTTCCGGAGCCAGCGCCTTGAGCTCGGGCCGGCCCTCGTCGGGGACGTTCTCGAGATTGTCCGGGCGGACGCTCAGCCGGCTGAACCGGGGGACGTCGTCGAGATTGGTGGTGACGTCGTGGATGGCGGGAACGCTCTTCGCGATCCGGACGAGGTTGCCGAGGTAGAGGACGAAGCCGAGCGCGACGACGACCGCGACCAGATTGCCGAGAAGCAGCTTGCCGCGCCGCCGGGCGAGCACCAGCCCGACCAGGCCGAGCAGGGCGCCGGCGGCGGCCGCGAAGAACAGGTAGCGCAGAGCGCCCAGGCCCGCCCGGAAGCCCCAGAGCCCGGTCGCGCTGCCGATCGCCGAGACGAGGGCCGCGACCACCGCTCCGACGCCCAGCAGGAGGGCCAGCCTGGTGACCAGCCGAGCCCAGTCCGTCTTCGAGTCCGCCATCTCGCCCTCCCCTCCTGCTTCGATACGACCTTCCTTCGATACGAGCCTTCGCCTGGGCTCAGTCTCTACTCAGGATGAGCGGTGGAGATTATCCTCTGCCGCTCATCCTGAGTAGCCGGTGATCCCGGTCTTGATCCGGGGCGAACCGACGTATCGAAGGACGTATCGAAAGACCCATGCTGCCTCTTGGGAGGGCTCACCGCAAGGGCGGAGCCTTGCAGTGCCGTTCGATAAAGGCGCTGTGGGACGGCATCGCCTCGGCGGCCTCCGCCGCGACCCGGCGGATTCCCGAGAGGATCGCCGCCGAGTCCACCTCGGAGCGCTCGTCGACCAGCGGGTCGTAGCGCTCCGGCCAGTTGAGCTGGCCGATATGGACGGCGAGCCAGCTCGGATTCTGGAACAGCTCGGGGCCGGTCGAGACCAGCCGGCCGTAGCGGCGGAAATGGTCGATCCTGTACTGGAGAGGCTCGGGCACGCTCATCGCCGAGCATTCGCGCCAGAGCGGCGAATCGTCGCGCTCGGTGAGGCGGTAATGGAGGATCAGGAAGTCCCGGATCCGTTCATATTCCTCGATCGTGATCCGGTTGAACTCGGCCGCGGCGAGGGGATCGAAGTCGCGGTCGGGCCAGAGCGCGAGAAGCCGGGTCACCGCCGACTGGACGAGGTGGAGGCTGGTCGATTCGAGCGGCTCCATGAAGCCCGAGGCGAGGCCGAGGGCGACGCAGTTCTTCTCCCAGAAGGAGGAGCGCCGCCCGGTGGTGAAGCGGAGCGGCCGGGGGTCGGCGAAAGGCTCGCCGTCGAGATTGGCGAGCAGGGTCGCGGCCGCCTCGTCGTCGGAGATGTGCCGGCTCGAATAGACGTAGCCGTTGCCGATCCGGTGCTGGAGCGGAATCCGCCACTGCCAGCCGGCCGCCCGCGCGGTCGAGCGGGTGAAGGGCGTGAAGCCGCCGCCATGGGCGCAGGGCACCGCCACCGCCCGGTCGCAGGGGAGCCAGCGGGTCCAGTCCTCGTAGCCGATCCCGAGCGCCTGGCCGATCAGAAGCCCCCGGAAGCCGGAGCAGTCGACGAACAGGTCCGCCTCGATCTCGCGGCCGTCGTCCAGCACCAGCCGCTCGACGAAGCCGTCCTCGCCTCGAAGCCGGACGTCGACGACCTTGCCCTCGTGGCGGGTGACGCCCTTCGCTTCCGAATAACGGCGAAGGTAGCGGCCGTAGAGGCCGGCATCGAAATGATAGGCGTAATCGTAGGTCGACTGGATCATCCGCCGGTCGGGAATCGGCCGGTCGAACCGGCCGCGCTTCGCCGCCGCCCAGGCCATCGAATAATCGTCGAGCGACGAGGAATCGCCCTTCGCCCGGGCGCGCAGCCAGTAATGGTGGAGCGGAACGGAGTCGAAATCGGCCGCGAACGGCCCGAAGGGATGGAAGTAGCGATGGCCGATCCGGGCCCAGTCGACGAACTCGATGCCGAGCTTGAAGCTGCCCTGGGTGGCGCGGAGGAAGTCGTTCTCGTCGAGGCCCAGCGACTGGTTGAACATCCGGATCGGAGGGATGGTCGCCTCGCCCACTCCGACGATCCCGATCTCGTCGGATTCGACGAGCTCGACCCGGCAGCCGCCGCGAAGCATGTTGGACAGAGCGGCGGCCGCCATCCAGCCGGCCGAGCCGCCGCCGACGATGCAGACGCTTCGGATGTTGCGGGTGCCGCTCATTTCGCGCCCTTTTCGCTCATCCTGAGTAGCCGGTGAGCTTGTCGAACCGGCGTATCGAAGGACGGTCCTTCGATACGGGCCCTCGCCAGGCTCGGTCCCTACTCAGGATGAGCGGTGGAGGCACGCCTATTCCGCCGTCAGCAGCCTGTAGGTCCACGGCGCCAGCGTCAGTGCCGTGGCGGAATCCACCGTCACCGCCTTGCCGCCGTCGAAGTCGCGGTAGCGGCCGTGATGCAGGCGCTCGGTGAAGGTCACGCGTTGCGGCTCGGCGGAGAAGTTGAACACGGCGAACACGCGCGCATCGCCCTTCTGGCGGACGAAGGAGAAGACCTTCGACGGGGCCGAGTTGACCACTCCGATCATCCGGGCGCCCCAGGGCGCGTTCCACAGCGCCCGGTTGCGGTGCTTGAGGGCGAACAGGCGCTTGTAGAGGTCGCCGATCGGATGCGGCTTCCAGGCGATCGGGTCGCGCTCGAAGAATTTGAGGCGCTTGGGGTTGCCGGCTTCCTGGCCGTTGTAGATGAGCGGGATGCCCTCGCCCGCCACGGAGAGGACGATGGCGTTGGTCAGGGCCGGGCCGAAGGTCTCGAACTGGGTTCCGTGCCAGGCATTCTGGTCGTGATTCTCGACATAGGCCATCCGCATCGCTCCGGCCGGCCAGGCGCTCTCATTCTCGCTGTAATAGCCGAACAGGGCTCCGACGTCGGCCTTGCCCTTGGCGATGTCGGAAACGGCGCCGTACCAGCCCCAGGCGTAGCTGGCGTCGAAGGCCCGGTAATGGAGGTCGCGCATCTGCGCCTCGGCGAGCATGAAGACCGGCTTCTCCCTGTCGAGATCGGAGCGCACCTTCTCCCAGAAATCGAGCGGCATGTAGGCCGCGACGTCGGCTCGGAAGCCGTCGACATCGGCCTCCCTGACCCAGAACAGCATCGCTTCGGCCATGTAGCGGCGGATTCCGGCCTGGCGGAAATCGAAGTCGATGATGTCGGACCAGTCCCACCAGGGCGTGGGGCGGAAGTCGCCCTTCCAGTCGCGGTCGTAATATTCCGGGTGCTTCGTCACGAGCGGGTTGTCCCAGGCGCTGTGGTTGGCGACCCAGTCGAGGATGACTCGCATTTCGAGCTTGTGGGCGGTCCGGACGAAGGATTTTACGTCGGCCATTGCACCCAGCTCATCGCTGACGGAATAATAGTCGCGGACGCTGTAGGGGCTTCCGAGACTGCCCTTGCGGTTCTTCTCGCCTATGGGGTGGATGGGCATCAGCCAGAGGATGTCGGCGCCGAGCGCCTTGAGGCGGGGGAGCTGCTTTTCGGCGGAGCGGAGGGTGCCTTCCTCGGTGAACTGCCGGGTGTTGATCTGGTAGATCACCGCGTTTTTCGACCATTCGGGATGCTTGGCGCCGCTGAGGTCGACCGGAGCGTACGGATCGGCTCCGGCCGGAGCGGCGAAAGCGACGGCGGCGAACAGCGCGAGGAGAAGCCGGATCATGCCGGCTCCTCCGCCGGCGGCTCGGCGACCCGGAGCATGGCGAGCGCGGCGAGGACCATGACTCCGGCGGCGAAGGCCATGGTCCAGATCGGCTCGTCGGGGAAGAAGCGCTTCATGATCGAGCCCAACACCGTCGCGACGAGCAGCTGGGGAACGACGACGAAGACGTTGAACAGGCCCATGTAGACGCCGAGCTTCCTCTGCGGCAAAGCGGAGGCGAGGATGGCGTAGGGCATTGCGAGGATCGACGCCCAGGCGATTCCGACCCCGATCTCGCTGACCAGCAAGTGCCTGGGATCGTCGAGCAGGAAGAAGCTCAGATAGCCGGCCGCGCCGCAGAGCAGCGCCGCGACATGGGTCCGGACCCGCCCGATCCGGCCGGCGAGGAAGGGCAGAAGAGTGAGAGCGGCGATGGCGGCGACGCCGTTATAGGTGGTGAACAGGACTCCGACCCAATTGGCCCCCTCCTGATAGGCCGGGCTGTCGGCGTCGGCCGAGCCGTAGAAATATTGGGCGACGACCGGAGTGGTGTTGATCCACATGATGAACAGGGCCGACCAGCTGAAGAACTGGGCCAGGGCCAGCCGCTTCATCAGCTCGGGCATTCCCGAGAAGTCGCCGACGATATGGCCGAGCACGGACGGAGCGCTTCCGCCCCGGGCGCCGCGAATGGCGAGGATGCTGGCGAGGCCGTAGGCGATGAGGAGGCCGCCGAGCAAATAGACCTCCTTCTCCAGCCCGAGCTGGCGGACGGCAAGCAGGACGAGCGCTCCGGCGGCGGCCCAGGCCAGGCTCGAGGTGAGGCTTCGGGCCGCGAGCATCCGCACCGCGTGCCCCTCCTCCTCGGCTCGAGCGCCCTCGAACTCGGCCATCTGCTCGGGGCTGTATTCGCTGGTGGTGAGGACGGTCCAGAGCACCGCCAGGAACAGCGCCGCCCCGCCGAACCAGAAGGCGTAGCGCACCGTGTCGGGAATGCCTCCGTCCGCGGCGACGTTGGCGACTCCCATCTGCTCGAGCGCCCAGGGGAAGATCGATCCCACGACCGCCCCGGCGCCGATGAAGGCGGTCTGCACCGCATAGCCGGCGCTGTGCTGCTCCTTCCTCAGCATGTCGCCGACGAAGGCCCGGAACGGCTCCATCGAGATGTTCAGGGACGCGTCGAGAACCCACAGCATCACCGCCGCGAACAGCAGCGCCGGAGCCAGCGGCATGACGAACAGCGACAGCGCCGCGAGGATCGCGCCTGCGAGGAAATAGGGCCGCCTGCGCCCGAGCCGGCCGAGCCAGGTGCGGTCGCTCATGTGGCCGATGACGGGCTGGACGAGCAGGCCGGTGAGCGGCGCCGCGACCCACAAAGCCGGAAGGTCGTCGAGGCTGGTTCCGAGCGACTGGAAGATCCGGCTCATATTGGCGTTCTGAAGAGCGAAGCCGATCTGGATCCCGAAGAAGCCGAAGCTGATATTCCACATCTGACCGAAGCCGAGCCTGGGCTTGGTCGCGATCTTGGGAGAATCGGTCATGATGGGGCTCCTCCGGGGATCGCGCAGCAGCGCGCAATGAAATCGGCGTGGGCGGGAAGCTGCCCGGCGACATGGGCGGAATGCCTGCCGGCGAGGCCGAGCAGCTCGTCGAGCTGGTCGGCGGAAAGCTGATCGGCGAGCGGGTGGTAGCCGTCCGGGACGACGCCCTGGCCGATCATCACCTGGAGCCAGCCGACCTCGGCGAACAGCTCCTCGCCGCTCCGGAAGATGCGGCCGCTGGAGCGGAACAGGGCGACCCGCCGCTCGAGGCTTTCGGGCAGGCCGGCCTCGCGGCGCGAGCTCCAGAACTCGCCCTCGCGGCCGTTGGCCCAGTAATGGAAGGTGAGGAAGTCGCGCACCGACAGCCATTCGACGTCGGTCTGGCGGTTATATTCGTCCGCTTCCTCGGGAACGAAGCCTGCCGCCGGGAAAAGCTGAAGGAGGCGGGCGATGCCCGACTGGACGAGGTGGATGCTGGTCGATTCGAGCGGCTCCATGAAGCCTCCGGCCAGCCCGAGCGCGACGCAATTGCGGTTCCAGGCCTTGCGCCTCTTGCCCGCGACGAAGCGAAGCGGCCGGGGGTCGGCCAGAGCGGGCCCGTCGAGACCGGCGAGCAGGATCCGCGCCGCGTCGTCGTCGCTCATGAAGGCGCTGCAATAGACATGGCCGTTACCGGTCCGGTGCTGGAGCGGGATCCGCCACTGCCATCCCGACTCGCGAGCCGTCGCGCGGGTAAAAGGCGTGAGCTCGCCGCCCGAGGCGCAGGGCACGGCGAGCGCCCGGTCGCAGGGCAGCCATTTGGACCAGTCCTCATAGCCGGTCTCGAGGGCCTGCTCGATGACCAGGCCCCGAAAGCCCGAGCAGTCGATGAACAGGTCGCCTTCGATCCGCTCGCCGCTTTCCAGCACCACCGCTTCGACGAAGCCGTCCTCGCCCCTCAGCGGCACGTGCTTCACCTTGCCCTCGGTTCGGCGAACCCCGCGCGCCTCGGCGAAGCGGCGAAGAAAAGCGGCGTAGAGGCCGGCGTCGAACTGGAAGGCGTGAGCGAGGCCGCTCGGTAGCCGGTCCGGCCGCTCCTCCCACCGGCCGAAAAAATTGCCGCGGGCCGCCCGGGCGGTGGCCGAATAGTCCCAGAGCGAGGTCGAGCCGCCTTCGGCCCGGTGGCGGAGCCAGTAATGGTGGAAGGGGATCAGCCCGAAGTCGCGGCCGATCGTCCCGAAGGCGTGGATATAGCGCCGGTCCGGCCCGCCCCAGCCGACGAACTCGACTCCGAGCTTGAACGTGCCCGCCGTCTCGCGGACGAACTCGTCCTCGTCGATCCCGAGCCCGGCGTTGAACAGCCGGAGCTGGGGGATCGTCGCCTCGCCGACTCCGACCGTCCCGATCTCCTCCGATTCGACCAGCCGGATCTCCGCCAGCCGCCCGAGGAAGCGAGCAAGCGCGGCGGCGGCCATCCAGCCGGCCGTGCCGCCGCCGACGATGACGATATTGCGGATGCCAGCGGTCATTCGGGGCAGCCTAGCCCCTCTCCCGCTTTCGCGGGAGAGGAGGGGCCCGCCGCGAAGCGGTGGGAGGTGAGGGTCTGTACCGCTGACTCAGCAAGACCCTCACCTCCCAAGCCTGACGGCTTGGGCCCCTCCTCTCCCGCGAAAAGCGGGAGAGGGGTTTGCTTACGCCGCGGCGCTTCGGAAGGAGGATGGGCGGCGGACGAGCTTCCTGAGCTTGGCGAGCCAGGAGGTGCGCCGGCCGGCCGCCAGGGTGAAGGCGGGCTCCTGCGGCTCGTCCCCGTCGCCCCAGATTTCGAGCGGCTCCGGCAGCCGCTGGCGGAGGACCAGCTTTCGGCGGCCCTTCACGATGTCCTCCGCCTCGGCCAGGGCTCGAACGAGGTCCTCCTCCCGATAGGGCTTCTGGAGGCAGCCCAGAGCGAGGTCGCGGACCGCGAAGCCGGGCGCGCGGGCGGTGGTGAACAGGCAGGCGATCCCGGAATCGTGGAGCCTCGCGGCCACGGCATAGCCGCTGCTTCCGTTGGCGAGCTGGAGATCGACCAGAGCGAGGTCGGGCCGGCGATCGGCGACCGCCGCGACGGCGCTTTCGAGATCGTTGGCGAGCGCCGTCACCCGGAAGCGCGGATTGAGCTCGACGAGGCTCTTCACGGTCTCGGCGAGCAAGGGATCGTCCTCGACGATCAGGATGTTGAGCACCGTCACTCCCCCCGACAGCAAAGTCGCCGAAGACTCGCCCATCGCTTCGCCTAAAGCCATGGCCGGAAACGGGAATTGCGCCCAGTGATTCCTTTCCCGCGCCGAAACGAGTCAGGCGGAGGCGATGTCGGCTTCGGCGATGGTCCGGTTGGTCGCCCGAAGCTTCGACTTGAGCGCCGTCGCGAAGCCCTGCTCGAGCGCGTGGCGCACCTCCTCGTGAGCGGCGAGATAGGGGCGAAGGACGCTGGCGGGAGCGCACCAGAAGCGGGCCGGGCCGTCGAGGACGACGGTCGCGCTCGCCTGCTCGCCCGAAAGGACGGTG
Source organism: Allosphingosinicella sp. (assembly GCA_036386795.1). GTDB lineage: Bacteria > Pseudomonadota > Alphaproteobacteria > Sphingomonadales > Sphingomonadaceae > Allosphingosinicella. The sequence goes on along the minus strand of DASVUZ010000010.1, from coordinate 23,477 downwards.
ACCTCCCCGATCAGGTCGCCGGCCCGGCAGGTGCCGACCTGGCGGCCCTGGCTGAGCACCCGGGCCTCGCCGGCGGCGAGATAATAAAGGTGGCCGACCGGCTCCTCCTCCCGGGTCAGGACGTCGCCGCGCTCGCCCGAAAGCCAGAAGCCCTGGTCGAGCAGGTGGCGGGCCCGGGCCGCTCCGAGGTCCGGGAGAAGCGCCGCGACCATCGCCTCCTCGTCGGGCGTGAACCGGGCTCGGCGGTCGCGGCGGAGCCTGCGCGCGAGGAGGAGCAGGTTGACCGCGAGCAGAAGGCCCCACCAGAAGGCCGCGAGCGGCGCCTCGGCGACCAGCAGGGAATGGGCGAAACCCGCCAGCGCCGCGACCGCGACGGCGGCCCGGATCCGGCTTGCGCCGCTCCAGAACATGGCGAGGACGAGCAGAAGGAAGGGCAGCTCGGCGATGAGCCGGTCAACGCTCAGCTGAGTGGCCAGGGGGCCTTCGTACATGTCCGGATCATGTCGCAAAGCGTAAGCGGGGGGAAGCTTCGCGGCGAATTCAAATTCGCAAGCCCGGAGCAGTTGCCGGGGCGGCCAACGCCTCTATAGCCGGCGACGACGACGCCTGATCTGAATCATCTTGGGAGACCGGTTTTGAAGTCATTCCTTCTCGGCGGCGCGGCCGCCTTGGCCCTCGCGGGCTGCGCAACCACCAGCAGGAGCTCCGACATGGCGGTGACCGACGAGCCGGCCGTGGCCGTGGCCGAGGCTCCGGCGCAGCCCGCGATCGCCGTTCCCGACAACATCCTCCTCGCCGACTGGACCGGCCCCTATGACGGGGTTCCGCCCTGGGACCGGGTCAAGCCCGAGCTCTTCCCGGAAGCGATCCAGTTCGGGATCGACGAGCAGCGGCGCGAGGTGCTCGCCATCGCCGACAGCCCGGAGGCGCCGACCTTCGCCAACACGGTCGAGGCGCTCGAGAAGGCCGGGCAGCGGCTCGACCGGGTCCTCTCCATGTTCGCGGTGATGACCGACAACATGACGACTCCCGCCTACCAGGCGCTCGAGAAGGAATGGTCGCCCAAGCTTTCCGCCGCCGGCGACGAGATCATCCTCAATCCCAAGCTCTTCCAGCGCGTGAAGACGGTCTACGAGATGCGCGAGAGCGCCAACCTCGACGCCAAGCAGAAGCGGCTGGTGACCCGGCTCTACGACAGCTTCGTCCGCCGAGGCGCCAACCTCAACCCCGAGCAGAAGGCTCAGCTCACCGCCTACAATTCGGCGCTCGCCGGCAAGTTCGCGGTCTTCGGCGAGAAGGTGCTCGCCGACGAGAGCACCCACATCGCCGCCACCGAGGCCGAGCTCAAGGGAGTCCCCGCCGACGTCAAGGCCGCCGCCGCGGCCGCGGCCGCGGAGCGCAAGCTTCCGGCGGGCGGCTTCGCCATCGTCAACACCCGCTCGGCCGTCGATCCGATCCTGACCTATGCGGACAATCGCGCGCTTCGCGAGAAGGTGTGGCGCGCCTTCGTCAACCGGGGCGACAATGGCGGGGCCAGCGACACCAACGCGGTGATCGCCGAGATCGTCAAGCTCCGCGCCGACCGGGCGAAGCTGCTCGGCTTCTCCAGCCATGCCGAGTTCCGGATGCAGGACACGATGGCCAGGTCGCCCGCCAAGGCGCTCGACCTGATGAACCGGGTCTGGCCCGCGGCGGTCGCCCGGGTGAAGGAGGAAGTGGCCGACATGCAGGCGCTCGCCCGCAAGACGGACAAGGGCCTCACCATCGAGCCCTGGGACTATCGCTATTATCAGGAGAAGGTGCGCAAGCAGCGCTACAACCTCACCCAGGAGGAGGTGAAGCCCTATTTCGAGCTGAACAACATCATCGAGGCCTCATATTGGGCGGCGGGCGAGCTTTACGGGCTCGACTTCAAGGAGATCACCGGGACGGTCCCGGCCTGGAACCCGGACATCCGGGTCTACAGCGTCACCGACCGCGCCTCGGGCAAGCAGGTCGGCGTCTTCTACCGCGACGATTATGCCCGCACCGGCAAGCGCTCGGGCGCCTGGGCGACCACCTACCGGAGCCGCGCCGGCCTGCTCGGCGACGACATCGTGCTCGGCTCCAACAACAACAATTTCGTCAAGCCCGCCCCGGGCCAGCCGGTCCTGATCAGCCTCGACGACGCCGAGACCCTGTTCCACGAATTCGGCCACGCCATCCATTACTTCCTGTCGAACGTCTATTATCCGAGCTTCGGGGGGACTCCGCGGGACTTCGTGGAGTATCCGAGCCAGGTGAACGAGAACTGGCTTCTGACGAAGCCCGTGCTGAGCCGCTTCGCCAAGCACTACAAGACCGGGCAGCCGATGCCCGCGGCTCTGATCCAGAAGATCGAGAAGGCCTCGACTTTCAACCAGGGCTTCGCGACGGCGGAATATCTGTCGTCCGCGATCGTCGACATGATGCTTCACATGGACCCGAACGGAGTCGTCGATCCGAACGCCTTCGAGGCCCAGGCGCTTCAGAAGATCGGGATGCCGAAGGAGCTGGTGATGCGGCACCGCCTGCCCCAGTTCAACCACCTCTTCTCGTCCGACGCTTACTCGGCCGGCTATTATTCCTACCTGTGGTCGGAGACGATGGACGCCGATACCTGGGCGGCGTTCGAGGAGGCGGGCAACCCGTTCGACAAGGCGACCGCTGACCGGTTCCGCCAGACCTTGCTGTCGACCGGAAACGAGACCGACCGGGCCGAAGCCTACCGGGCCTTCCGCGGCCGCGACCCGGACGTCAGGGCGCTGATGAAGAAGCGCGGCTTCCCGACGGGTTGATCCTCCCCGTCGGAGACGGGGAGGGGGACCAGGCGTAGCCTGGTGGAGGGGTGCCTGGCGCAGGCTTGCGCGGATTACCCCTCCACCACCCTTCGGGTGTGCCCCCTCCCCAAGCGAAGCTTGGGGAGGATATCATCCCGGCAGCTTGACCGTGTCGATGAACAGGTCGAGCTGGGCCTCGCAGCCGTTGCGGATCAGGGCCTGAGCCATGTCCTCGAGGCCGGCCGGCTTGGCGGGCATGGTCCGGAACCGGATCGTCGCCGGGGCCGAACCGGCGCCCGACAGCCGATATTCGGCGCCTTCGGTCACTGGAAGATCCGACGGCCAGGCTAGTGTGCTCGAGCCGGCCTGCCAGCCGACCTGTCTCGCCGCTCCGGCCCGGCCGGCGATTCTGAGAGTCGCGGCCCCGGCCGAGTCGGCCCGCCACAGCGTGATCGCGGCTGGATCGGCGACGCAGACATTCGAGCTTCGGGCGACGTCGACATGCCAGATGCTGGGCGGACGAAGCCCGCCCTCGTCGATTCCGCGCACCGCGCCGATCCGGGCGCGGCGCTGGACGGAAGGCGCGGCCGAGGCGATCCGGCCCGCGGCCGGTGCGCCGGCGGCGAAGGTGCCCGGGCCTCGAATGACCCGGGTGCCGCGGCCGTCGAGGACGACGAGCTGGTCGCTCGCCTTGAGGATGATCCGGGCGGACTCGGGCAGCCGGCGGCCGGGCGGGTAGCTTTTGGCGGAAGGGCCGATCGAGCGGACGACGAGGATGTCGGCCGCGGCCGCCGAGGCGGTCGCGAGAAGCGCAGCGGCGACGAGCGGTCGGACGAACGCCTTACTTGGACCCCAAGACAAAATGACCTCCCGGACCAGCCTGCCCCAGCCGATACACGAAATCGGCCAGAGCCGCATCTTCGCGCTCCGCGGCCATCGCTTCGAGCTCCGCCAGCGCCGCCCGGTCGCCCGAGTCGAAGGCCAGCCAGAGCTCGGTGAGCCGCCGCCGCTCCTCCGCCGGAACCTGCGGAACCGGCTCCCAGACGACGACCGGAGTCGCCCGCCCGATGAGCACCACCCGGCCCAGCGGCCGGAAGATGTCGAGGCTCGTCTCGCGCTTCGCCTCGTCGCTGACGAGGACGGTCGAGTGGAGCAGCTTGTTGGCCGATTCCAGCCTTGACGCGGTGTTCATCCCGTCGCCCAGCGCCGTATATTGGATCCGCCCCTTGCCTCCGAAATTGCCGACCACGGCCTCGCCGCGATGGAGCCCGACCCGGGTGCAGCCGATCGCCGGAATTTCCGGCCCGGCGTTCCGGCGGAACTCCTCGCCGGCCTCGTACAGGGCAAGGGCTGCGCGCGCGGCCCGGTCGGCATCGTCGTCGCGGGCGATCGGGGCGCCCCAGAAGGCGACGATGGCGTCGCCGACGAACTTGTCGATGGTGCCGCCGTGGCGAAGCACGACCTCGCTGAGGACGTCGAGATAGCGGTTGAGGAGGATCGAGAGCTGCTCGGCGCTGATCGCGTGGCTGAGCCTGGTGAACCCCTCGAGGTCCGAGAAGACGGCGTAGATCCGTCTCTTCTCGCCGCGAAGGCTGAGCCGTTCCGGGTCCTTCAATATCTCGGCGGCGACGTCGGCGGGGAGATATTTGCCCAAAGTGGCCTGGGCGAAGCGGCGCTGCTCGGAGCCGACGGAGCGCGCCGCGGCGCCGGCCGCGGCGAAGGCGAGGGCCCAGCCGAGGGCCGACCCGAAGGCGGGGACGCCATAGGTGTCGAGGCCCCAATGCTGAAGAAGGAACGGCAGAGCGGCGACGAGGGCGAGCTGGGCCCCGAGCGCAAGGGCGAGGCGCCAGCCGCGCCAGTCGAGCAGGCCGGTGGCTCCGCCCGCCATCACCAGCGCGAGGGCGCTCAGCCACAGGACGAAGGAAGGAAGCCTGGGGCGCATCCGGCCGTCGATCTGCTGGGCGAGCATGTGGGCATGGACCTCAACGCCCTTCATCCAGCGCCCGGATCGACGGCTCATCGGAGTCTCGTAATCGTCCGAATCCTTGATGTAGCCGCCGATCAGCACGTAGCGGCCCTCGATCCGGTCGCGGATCGAGTCGCCGAGAAGCGGCAGGGTATCGATCGCGAAGCTCGCGAAGACCGGCCGATCCGATTCCGCCGGAAGGAGGAAGTCGATGCTGCCGGAATAGCGCTCGAATTCGGGATGGGCGGCGGTCATGGACGTGGGGAGCCCGGGCGGGAGGTTGGGCTTGGGCTCGGGCCAGCGCCGGATCACTCCGTCCTCGACGTCGGGCTCCACCTTGATGCTCGCCGGGCGAACGAATTCGGTCCGAGCCCGGCCGATGAAGCCGCTCAGGAATTCGTGCTGCTCATAGTCGATCTGGTCCTCGTTCTCGGCGGGATCGGCATAAGCGAGCCGGGTCGGAGTGGTCATCGCCCTGAGCGTGGCGAGCAGCTGGGGGTCCTCAGCCTGGGGCTGGTCGATGAGGATGTCGATTCCGATCGCCTTGGGCCGCATCCGGTCGAGCGCCGCCAGGGCTTCGGCCAGCACCTTTCGGTCGAGCGGCGAGCGCTTCTGGAGCGCCTTCAGGGTCTGGTCGTCATAGGTGACGAGGACGATCAGGTCGTTCTGGGCGACCCGGGTCGCCGAGCGCTCGAAGCGAATGTCGTAGAGCGCCCGCTCGGCGTCGCTGGCCAGCGGAAGGTGCCAGGAATAGCGGGCGAGGAGCAGAGCGACGGCGAGGAAGAGGGCGGTGCCGGCGAGGCGCGCCCAGCCGATCTGCCTGAGCGCCCGCCGAAGTCCTTCCGTCCGCTCCTTCGCCATCGTGCCTCCCGGAAACCGGGATAAAGTGAAAGGGCGGGCGGGAATAGAGGAGCGTCATCCCGGCGGAAGCCGGGACCCATGAACATTGTCCATTCGGAAAGATTCGAGTCCCTGCGTCGCGGCTTTCGCCGGGATGACGGCGATGGCTATGCGCCCGCCTTCACCGCCTGCTCCCAGGCGCGTTCGGCCAGCGGCTCCAGGCTCGCGGCCATCTGCGCGGCATGGGCGGACGAGGCCGTGCCCCGGGCGAGGCGGCCCTTGATTCCGTGGACGATGGCGGCGAGGCGGAACATGTTGAACGCCATGTAGAAGTCGATGTCGGCGATCCCGTCCCGGCCGGTCCGCCGGCAATAGGCTTCGATATATTCGGCTTCCGTGGGGATGTTGAGGGCCTGGAGGTCGAGGCCGGCGAGGCCGGTCGAGACTCCGGCGGGCATCCGCCAGACCATCAGGTGGTAGGTGAAGTCGGCGAGCGGATGGCCGAGGGTCGACAGCTCCCAGTCGAGGACGGCGAGGACCCTGGGCTCGGCCGGGTGGAAGATCATGTTGTCGCAGCGAAAGTCGCCATGGATGATCCGGGCGGGCTCCTCGCCGGCCGGGATATTGCGCGGAAGCCATTCGACGAGCCTGTCCATCGCCGCCACTCGCCCGGCCTCGACGTCGCCCAGATATTGCTTCGACCAGCGGCCGATCTGGCGCTCGAAATAATTGCCCGGCTTGCCGTAGTCGCCGAGCCCCGCCGAGTCCGGATCGATCCGGTGGAGCTGGGCCATGGCCGAGTTCATCGCGTCGAAATAGGCCGGCCGATGCCCGCTCGGCACCTCCGGGAAGTCCGCCTCCCAGAAGATCCGTCCCTCGACCATCTCCATCACGTAGAAAGGCGTTCCGATGACCGCCTCGTCCAGGCACAGGCCGAAGGCGCGGGCGACCGGGAAGCCCTGGGCGCCGAGCGCCGAGATGACCCGATATTCGCGGTCGACGGCGTGGGCGCCGGGCAGAAGCTTGCCGGGCGGCTTGCGGCGAAGCACGTAGGAGCGGCCCGGCGTGACGAGCTTGTAGGTGGGGTTCGACTGGCCGCCGCGGAACTGCTCCACCCGAAGCGGCCCTTCATAGCCGTCGACCTCGCGCTCCAGCCATTGCTCCAGCCGAGCCTGGTCGAACCGGTGGGCGCTGCGGACCGCGATGGTGCCGCTGTTCTGGGCGCTTCGCTCCATGGAGGCCGTGTTCCTTTCCGGGGCCCGCCCGATTTGATCTTCCCGCGTCGATCCTGCACAAAGCCGGGGTCGGAGGGGTCCGGCTGTGGGGCACAATATCAGACAATGGCCACGAACGGCTCAAAGGAGCAACTCTTCGCGGAGGTGTCCTCGTCATGCACGGGGTTGATCAATCGAATCGCGCTTTCCCATGAGGCCGATCCGTCGCTCCGGCGCGAGCTCGTCCAGGATATCCTGCTTGCGATCTGGATAGCGCTCGGCAATTATCGCGGAGAAGCTTCGATCAAGACGTTCGCCGCCTCGATCGCCCAGAAGAGGTGCATCTCGCATGTGTCGAAGCAGGCGCGCGAGCCTCGGCAGGTCGAGCTGCCCGTCGACCTTCCCTCGGCCGCGCCGCCGCCCGACGAGATCGCGCTTCGCAACGACCAGAAAAGGCTTCTGGTCGAATCGATCCAGCAGCTCCCGATCCCCCAGCGCGAAGCGATCGTGCTTTGCTTCGAGGGGTTCACCTATAGCGAGATGGCGATAATTCTTGGAATATCGCCCAACGCCGTCATGTTGCGCTGCCAGCGTGCCAAGGCCACCCTGAAGTCGATCGTGGAGCGCCGCTCATGACCGATCCCGATCTTCAAGGCTTCGCCGATCTTTGGACGGAGCCCGACGCCGCCGAGCAGGAGGCTTTCGAGGCGATGGCGCGCAAGGCCCGCGCCCGAGGCCGGATCCTGGCCTATCTCGACGTCGCCGGGGTCGCAGTCATGGTGGGCGGAGTGCTCCTCAGCCTGTTCATGGAGCCCGGAACGCTCACCGTCATCGCCGCGATCGCGCTCCTGATCACGACGGTCATCGTCATCCGCAAGCGCCGCCAGATCCGGCAGATGACCCGGGCGCTGGACACCGCCAGCCGCGAAGCCTTCGTCGAGACCAGCATCGCCAACGCCGCGGCCAACCTGCGGCGGGCGAGGTTCACTCTCGTCGTCTTCCCGATCGGAGTCGCGATCGCCCTCGTCTTCAAGATGTCGGTCCGGGTCGGCGGCCGAACCGATCTCATCCTCCCCGCCTTCCTCGAATGGGCGCCGTCGCTGCGCGGGATCATCACTTTCGTGGTGCTCGGCCTCCTCTTCGCCTGGGTCGTCCGGACGGAGTCGCGGACCAGGCGCGAGCTCGAGGCCTTGAAGGAGGTCCGGGCCCTTTATGCCGACGAAGCCCGGCGCGAAGAGGCGGAAGCCGCCTGACCGGACGCTTATCCCCCGATTTTTACCTGAAAAGTCCACAACTTAATTTGCCCTCCCGCGAAGGATTCCGCGCTTCGAAAGCGACTGAGCCTGACGGGGAACGAAGCGGGAGAGGGCCGCCATGTGACTGAGCCGACACTGCCGGCGCTGCTTCTGCTTCGTCCGCCGCAACTCGAAACGGAGGAAGCAAGATGAAGATCATCGACATAGCGAGACTGCCGGAGCTCAAGACCAGGGTCGGAATCCACGGCTCGGCCAGGCAGCAGGAGGTTGGGGGCGTTTTCTGCACCGGAGTCATCATCGTCGTGAACAGCAACTGAGGGGGGCGGGCCGAGGGGGAGCGGGGAAGCGACTCCCCCCAGGCTCGCGAGGAGGAACGGATGATCACTAGCGAAGCCCTTGCCGATTGGCTCGGGAACGGGACGGCCCGATCGGCGACCGCCGCGGCGATGGAGCGGCTCGCCGGCCGGTTCGCCGCGATGCCGGCCTTCGCCGCCCTCGACCGCGCGCTGGAGCCGGCGTCGTCGGCCGGGGCCGAGGCCGTCCTGGCCCTGGCGAGGACCTTCATCGAGGATGACTCGACGATCGGACTGATCGTCTCGGAAGCGGTCGCCGCGGCGGCCTCCGACCCCTTGTGCAGGCCGCCACTGCGCGCCTCGAGCAACGAGGTGCAGGACGGCCTCGTCCTGTTCAGCCGGCCCACTCTGGTCATCCAGCTCGCGGTGATCAGCGCCGAGGCGCTGGCGATCAAGCGCCGCTTCCGCGAGGGCCCGGCCTCGATCGTCTTCACCGGCCAGCGCAGCCTGTTCCGGTTCCTGAAGGGCGGCGGAGCCTTGCTCTCGCTGTGGGAGGCCCCGCTCATCGACTCCGGCTTCTCCGCCGAGGATTGCGGCCCCTGCCGCCTTTTCGAGCGCCGGCGACTGGCCGACGGCGACTGGCTGGAGGTGGACGGCCGAAGCGAGAGCTTCGTCGTCGACAGGGCGGCATCGGACCTCGTCTACGTCTTCGCCTCGACCTCGCTCGAGGCGAGCCCCGTCGCCGCCGAATATGACGGCCGGAGCCTCGAGCTGGTCGCCGCCAGCAGCACCGACGATTCGAGCTCGCGGATCCAGATGATGCTCGCTCTTCTCCGAACCCTGGATCGCCGCGACGCCGCGCCGCTGTTCGAGGAGCGCCTGAAGGCCCCGCATTTCCACGCCCGCTGGCAGGCGATGCGCGAATTGCTCGCGCTCGACCCCGGCGTCGCCGTGCCGCACCTCAGGGAGATGGCGGCCCTCGACCCCCATCCGGAAATCCGAGCCGCGGCCTGCGCGACGCTCGCCCAATTCTTCCCCGAGCCGTCCGAAGGAAAGGAGGCGTCCGAGCCATGCCTCGCCTGATCGATACGAGCGCCGCCGATTCGATCGAGCTCGACGAGCTCGTCGAGTCGCTCCGGTCGGGCGGCTTCGACCCGGAGGACGAGGAGTCGATCGCCGCCTTCGGCCCACAGCTGGCGAGGCTCGGAAACAACCGCCGGTTCCTCGGCGACCTCGTCGTCGAGGAGCTCAAGCAGGATTGCGCCGGCCAGCGCCGGCGCAACCATTATACCGCTCAGGTGATCCTGCTCCACGCCGCGCCCGGCTTCGCGATCCGGGCCAATTTCTGGCCGGCCGCGAGCGACAGCGTGGTGGTCAACAGCGGCACCGATCCCTTTTTCTACGGGGTGCCCCACGACCATAATTTCAGCTTCCTCACCGTCGGCTATCTCGGGCCGGGCTATTGGAGCGACTATTTCGAATATGATTATGGCGAGGTCGCCGGCTTCACCGGCGAGCGGGTCGAGCTTCGCTTCGTCGAGCGCTCGAAGCTCGATCGGGGCAAGGTGATGCTCTACCGGCGCTTCCGCGACGTCCATTCCCAGCTTCCGCCGGACGCCCTCTCGGTCTCGCTCAACATCCTCGCCCAGTCCCCGGCCAACGACCTTTGCGACCAGTACCGGTTCGACCTCGACCGGCGCGAGATCGCCGGGATCGTCAACAGCAACTCGCTGGAGGCCCTGGTGAAGCTCGCCGTCCACCTCGGCGGGGGCGATGGCCGCGACCTCGTCGAGACCTTCGCCGATCGCCATCCCAGCGACCGGATCCGCTTCGCCGCGGTCGAGGCGCTGGCGTCGGCGGAGCCGGACCTCGACCGCCGGCTCGCTTTTTACGAGCGCGCCTGCGCGGCTCCGGGCTTCGTCGGGGCGATGGCCCGGCGCAAGTCGAGCCGGCTCGAATCGAGCGTCGGCCTGCTCGAAGCCTAGGCCTGGGCCTTGAGCTCCAGGCGGTGGGCGTGGAGCAGCGGCTCGGTATAGCCGGAAGGCTGGCGGGTCCCTTCGAAGACCAGCGCGCGGGCGGCCCGGAAGGCGATGCTCCGGTCGAAATCCGGCGCCATCGGGCGGTAGAGGGGATCGCCGGAATTCTGGCGGTCGACCACCGCCGCCATCCGCCGCAGCGCTTCCTCGACCTGAGCCTCCTCGACGATTCCGTGGAGCATCCAGTTGGCGACGTGCTGGCTCGAGATCCGGCAGGTGGCCCGGTCCTCCATCAGGCCGGTGTCGTGGATGTCGGGCACCTTGGAGCAGCCGACGCCCTGGTCGATCCAGCGAACCACGTAGCCAAGGATTCCCTGGACGTTGTTGTCGAGCTCCTCGCGGACGGAATCGGCGGACCAGCCGCGATCCGGATCGACCGGAATCGCCAGGAGCCCGCTCAGCCGGGCCGGCGGCCGGCCGGCGAGCTCGCCCTGGCGGGCGGCGACGTCGACCCGGTGATAATGGACCGAGTGGAGAGTCGCGGCGGTGGGGGAGGGCACCCAGGCGGTGCTCGCCCCGGCCTTCGGATGGGCGATCTTCTGGGCCAGCATGTCTGCCATCAGCTCCGGCATCGCCCACATGCCCTTGCCGATCTGGGCCCGGCCGGCGAAGCCGCAGGCCAGGCCGACGTCGACATTATTGTCCTCATAGGCGCGGAGCCACTCACTGTTCTTCATCTCCGCCTTGCGGATCACCGGCCCGAGCTTCATCGAGGTGTGGATCTCGTCGCCGGTCCGGTCGAGGAAGCCGGTGTTGATGAACACCACCCGGTCCTTCACCGCCCGGATCACGGCGGCGAGGTTGACGCTGGTCCGGCGCTCCTCGTCCATCACTCCGATCTTGAGCGTGTGGCGGGAAAGGCCGAGCAGGTCCTCGGTCCGGTCGAACAGGCGTCCGGCGAAGGCCGCCTCCTCGGGGCCGTGCATCTTGGGCTTGACGATATAGACCGATCCGGCCGGGCTGTTGGCCCGCTTGCCCTTGAGGTCGTGAAGCGCGGCCAGGGCCGTGATCACCGCATCGGCCAGGCCTTCCTGAGCGTCCTCGCCGTCGATCCGCATCATCGGATTGGCCATCAGGTGGCCGACGTTGCGGACGAACATCAGCGCCCGGCCCTTGAGGGTGAGAGTTCCGCCGCCCGGCGAATCATAGACCCGGTCGGGCTCGAGCCGCCGCTCGACGCTGCGGCCGCCTTTCTCGAAGCCGGCGCTCAGGGTCCCCTTCATCAGCCCGAGCCAGTTGCGGTAGACCGCGACCTTTTCCTCGGCGTCGACCGCGGCGACCGAATCCTCGCAATCCATGATCGCGGTGATCGCGCTTTCGAGCCGGATGTCGGCGATCCCGGCCTTGTCCCGGCTTCCGATCGGGTGGGCGGGGTCGACGACGATCTCGAGGTGGAGATCGTTGTGGCGAAGCAGGATCCGGCCCTCGCTCCAGCCCGCCAAAAGGGACGGGTCGGCGAGCCCGCCGAGGTCGGTGGCGAGCCGGCCGCCTTCGACCCAATAGCGGGTCGCCTCGGAATGGCTTGCCTCGGCCAGCGGCGCGATCTCGTCGAGGAGGGCGCGTCCCCAGGCGACGACCCGGGCGCCGCGCTCCGGATCGTAGCCGCCCGGCCTGGGAAGGTCGCCCAGGGCGTCGGTTCCGTAAAGGGCGTCGTAGAGGCTTCCCCAGCGCGCGTTGGCGGCGTTGAGGGCGTAGCGAGCGTTGCTGACCGGAACGACGAGCTGCGGGCCGGCGATCCGGGCGATCTCCGGATCGACATTTTCGGTGCCGATGGTGAAGGGCGACGGCCGGTCGACCAGATAGCCGATCTCGCGCAGGAACTCCTCTTCGTCGGCGGGGTCGGGCGGGCGGCCGCCGAGAGCGGCGTTGCGTGCGTCGATCCGCGCCTGCAGGTCCTCGCGCTTGCGCAGCAGGCGCCGGTTCTCGGGAGTGAGCTCTCGAAGCAGGGCCGAGAAGCCGAACCAGAAGGCGGCAGGCTCGATTCCGGTGCCGGGCAGGGCCTCGTCCTCGATGAACGCCCGGAGGCGCCGGTCCACCTCGATCCCGGAGATCAGCTCGTATCGGGCCAAGCCTTCGCTCCCTTCGTTGCTCGCGGCGCCGCTCTAGGCGCTGCACCCGCGTTTAGCCATGCGCTTGCCGCTCAGCCGGGGACCGGCTGGCCCTTCGCGTGATCGTGAAGCCTCTGCGCCTGCTCGTCGAACCGCTCGAAGCCCCACAGGCGCTGGGCGCGGAAGACCGGAACCGCCCGAGCCACCCTGAGGCAGGCAGCGAGATGCTCGCCGGTTCGGCCGATCGTCTTCAGATAGGCGCCGCGATAGGTGTTGGACATGAGGGTCTCGACTCCGTCGACTCCGGTCAGTCGGTCGATCGCGGCGTCGCCGGCGCCGGCGCCGGCTTCCTCCGCCTTGCGGAGCAGGTAGATGGCGGCGAGCGGAAGCGGCCGAAGGCTCGAGTCGGTCCGGGTCGGGACGTCATATTTGTCGATGTCGTCGAACGAGCGATCGTAGGCGCCGGCGTCCCGGCCGCTCGCCTCGAGCGCCTCGCGCCACAGCCGGAGCCGGGGAATTCCCGGATAAGCCAGGGCCCGGCCGGCCTCGTCGAACCCGATCACGCACACGTCGTCGGCGAGGATCGGATAGCCGCGGTCGTGGAACCAGGCGGCGATGGTCGACTTGCCGGCGCCGGAATGGCCGGAAAAGGCGACCGCGCGGCCGCCGAGATCGATCGCATTGGCGTGGAGCGGAAGGAGGCCGCGCTGGTGGAGCAGGGCTCCGATCGCCGAGCCGAGAAGGAACAGCCGCAAGTTGCGCTCCGACGCGCCGGGGGCCGGATCGATGACGATCCGGCGGCCGTCGCTGATCAGGTAGCGGCCCACCTTGGCGACCGACAGCAGGGTCCCCTCGGGGATCGCCGAATAGCCCGGCGCGGAATCGCCCGCCGGAACCGGGCCGAAGCGGATCTCGACGTCGGGCGCTGGGGAATCGCAGGGCGGCGCCAGTCCGGCCAGGTCGATCTCGGAGCGCAGGTCGAGTCCGAACAGCCGGTAGGTCCAGGCGGGGCGAGCCGCCTCAGAAGCTAGCATGCCTCCCCCGATCGCTGTCGCTGCACTGGCCCTTGGTTCCGCACCGGTCGCTCATAGGGGGATCAGCGCGCCGCTGCCACGATGAAGTGCCCGGCGGTCAGCCCCTTGAGAAGCGCGATCCGATACTCGCCGATGATCGGAGTCGAGTCCCAGCCGCCGCTCGGCCAGTCGCGGACGCTTCGGCGGAGCCGCTCGACGTCGATCAGCCGCGCCGCGATCTCGTTCGAGGCCATCGAATCGAGAAGCCGGCCGATTCCGGCCCTGTCCCGGCCGAGGCCTTCGTGCCAGTCCGCCCCCTGATAGCCCTTCCGGCGCTCGTCCAGGACCTCCGGAGCGACCCGGTCGGCGAGCGCGGCTCGGGCGAGCGGGCGCCGCACGCCGTCCTTCATCAGCATGTCGAGCGGCAGGTTCAGGCAGAAGTCGATCAGCCGCGGGTCGGCGGTCGGGTCGCGCTTGTCCACGGCCCAGCCGCCGAGAATGCCCTTGCGGTGCTCGCCCCAGTCCATCGCCATGAGCGCGGCCGCGGCATGGTCGAACCGGTTCTTCGGGCCGGCGCCGGCGCCGAGGCCGCTCGCTTCCTGCTCGGCGGCGAGCGCTTCGCGAAGCTTGGGGTGGATGGGGTCGGTGGCCGCGCTCGCCAGGCCCGACGACAGCGGAACGATCCGCCGCCACAGGGGGGCCGGAACCCAGGGCCCGAACGAGCTCGCCGCCACTCCGCGCAGCCGCGCCTTGCCGCCGAGCGCCATCGCCTTCGCCTCGCGGGCCCAGGCCAGCAAGCGCCCCTCGCGAAGGAAGTCGGCGAGGAGGGAGTCGGGCGCGGCGCTGATCGTCCAGTTGCCGATCTCGCCGCTGAGCAGGATCCGGGCCCCGGCGGCGCCGGCCGCGGAGCGGATGTCGGAAAGCCAGACATGGTTGCACAGGTTGAACACCGGCCGCTCGAACAGCGACTCGTAGGAATCGAGGTCGGCGAGCGGGGAGCGGCCCGATCCGGGCAGGGCGACATGCTCGATATTGGGGTGGAGCCGGGCGGTGGCGGCCGCGAGCGCGCTCTCGTCGGCGAATCGGTTCGCGGGGCCTCCGGCCTCGCCGCTCGAGCCGGGCACGTGGGTGAAGGCGATCACTCGGCCGCCCGACGGGGCCGCCAGCCGAGCCGCGGTCGCGGCGACCGCGTTGCTGTCCCACCCGCCGCTGAGATGGGCGGCGACGATTTCGCCGGCGCCGCGCAGCCGCCTGGCCACGGCCGAGTCGAGCTCCGCCCGATAGGCCTCGACATGGTCGCCGAGGCCCTTGAGCCCGAGGTCGCGCCGCCGCGGCCGCCAGTAGCGCCGCCGGTCGGCGCGATCCGCGCCGACGGCCACGAGATGGCCGGGCTCGACTCGCTCGATCCGGTCATGGAAGCTCGCGGGTCCGTCCTGGGGCAGGCCGGCGAGATAGCGAAGGAGGCTGGCCTCGTCGGGCCTTTTCTCGACCATGTCGAGCGCGTGAAGCCCCGCCGGCATCGAGGAGAAGGCGACGAAGCCGGAGCCTCGGTGCCAGAAGAGCGGCCGCTGGCCCAGCGGGTCCCGGGCGAGCAGCAGCCGCCGCTCCCGCTTGTCGTGGAAAGCGAAGGCGAAGTCGCCCAGCAGCCTCGCCGGGGCCTCGTCCCCCCAGCGCTCGAGCGCGAGCATCAGCAGGGCCGAATCGGCGAGCGTTGCGAGCCGGCCCGAATCGAGCCCAAGCCCGGCGGCGAGCTCGTCCCGGTTGTCGAGCCGGACGTCGGCGACGAGCGCGAATCGCCCGCCGCCGCCGATCACCGGCTGCGAGTCGAGCGCATCTTCGGGAAGAAGTGGAAAGAGCCGGACGGCAAGGGCGAGGTCGCCCAGGCCGCCCGTCGATTCGCGGAGCCCGTAGCGGGATTGGGCCTCGATCATCGAGCGGCAGAGCCGCGCCGAATCGAAGCGACCTTCGAAATCCCAGAAGCCGGCGACCGCGGTCATAACAAAGCCCCCCGCCCGAAGGCAGGGGGCTTAAAATTGCTCTGGAAACAGGACTTAGGAGCCCTGGTTTCCGCCGCCGCCGTCCGGCGTCGCTCCGCGCTGGCTCTCGGCAGCGCCGGCTTCAATGCGGCGGAGCTCGGGCTGAACCCAGTCCCGCTTTTGAGCCGTGTGCTGATTCGTGTTGAGATTCATCGAATTACTCCCTGATGATTCGAGTGTGTTAATGAGACTCGGGAAACTTGCAAGATCGTTCGCCGTTTAGCCCGTTTTTCAACGTCTTGTCGAGCCGGATTGTGGCGCCTGGGTCACAATTGGGGCCACGGCGATGCCGAAAATCCGCCATTGGCCCGAAATATTCTGGAACAGAAGGTCGAAACCGATCGCCGCCGGCCGGAGCGGAAAGGTTCCGCGAATCCTCAGCAGGCCGCCCTGCACGATGGTGGGCGGAAACTGGAAGCTGGGAGCGACCAGAAGCGTGTAGCCGAGGTCGACCTGCTGGTTCCTCAGCGCCTGGAAGATCCCGCCCAGGGTCGCCGCCGAATTGTTCGACTGGAAGCTCGGCGCCCCGAGGTCGCGGAGCACCGAATAATTGCCGGTCTGGTTGGCCTGGTCGAGCGCGGCCATGGACGACCAGACCAGCTTGTTGATCACGATCGGGTCCGGGACGGCGGACTGGGCCTGGGCCGGGGCGGCCGTCGGCACGGGCGCCTGGGCGGCCGCGGCCGAGGCCCCCGCCGCAAGCGCTACGGCCAATAAAAGTCGGGCCGGGGTCCTCGACCCCGGCCCGACCTTCACTCGGTAGAGAGAACCTACCACGCAGCCTGGAACCCGGCGCGAGCGCCGATTTCGCCGCTGTCGAAGCCGAGGCCGACGCCCGCCGAGAAGGAGGCGTTGGTCCCGACCCGGGCGGCCATCGAGGCCGTTCCGGCGAGACGGTTCTGGAAATAGCCGATTCCGCCCGCGACTCCGATCTTGGTGCCGGCGGGCAAATAGGGCGATTCCATCGCCAGCGCCATGGCGACACCCTCATTGGCCTTGCGGATGTTGCTGATGTTGACGTTGGTCAGGTTCTGCAGGTTGGTCACGTTCGTGTTCAGGGTGGCGACGCTGCCCTGAAGAGCGGTGATCTGCCCGGCCTGGGCGGTCTGGGTGGTCTGCAGGGTCGCGATGTTGGTGGTGTTGGTCGCGACCTGGCCGAGCAGGGTGGTGTTGGTGCTGATGTTGCCGTTGGCGTCGTTCACCAGCACGCCCGCGCTGGTGTAGCCGCCGAAGCGCACCGTCGTGCCCGCGGCGCCGACGGTGACCTGATTGGCCGCGGTCGTCGCGGCGCCGTTGCCGATCGCCGTCGAGTTGGCGTGGGCCGCCGCGACCAGGGCGCCGTTGCCGACAGCGGTCGAGTTGGCCGCGAGGGCGTTGGCGTTGCGGCCGACGGCGGTCGAGTTAGCCCCGAGCGCGCTGGAGGAGTCGCCGACGGCCGTCGACTGGGCGGCGGTCGCCGCGGCGAAATCACCAAGCGCGGTCGAGAAGGCGCCCGAAGCGACGGCGCGGTCGCCATAGGCGCTCGCCGACTGGCCGGTCGCCTGGGCGCGCCAGCCGACGGCGGTCGAATTGACTCCGCCCGAGACGGTCTCGCCGCCGATCGCCGTGCCGTTGGTGGCGGCGGCGGCGACGTTGGCGTTGCGGCCGAAGGCGCTCGAGTTGGTGGCGAGGGCGCTGGCGACGTCGCCGACCGCGGTCGACTGGAGGCCGGCGGCCGAGGCGAAGTCGCCGAGAGCGGTGGCGAAGTTGCCCGTCGCTGAGGCGCGGTCGCCGAGCGCGGTCGACGAGGTTCCGGTCGCCTGGGCGCGCCAGCCGACGGCGGTCGAGTTCACTCCGCCCGACACGGTCTCGCCGCCGAGCGCGGTGCCGTTGGTGGCTGCGGCGGCGACGTTGGCGTTGCGTCCGAAGGCGCTCGAGTTGGTGGCGAGGGCGCTGGCGACGTCGCCGACCGCGGTCGACTGGAGGCCGGCGGCCGAGGCGAAGTCGCCGACAGCGGTGGCGAAGTTGCCCGCCGCGGAGGCGCGGTCGCCGACGGCGGTCGAGGAGGTTCCGGCCGCCTGGGCGCGCCAGCCGGTGGCCGTCGAATTCACTCCGCCCGCGACGGTCTCGCTGCCGAGCGCGGTGCCGTTGGTGGCGGCGGCGACGACGTTGGCGTTGCGGCCGACGGCGACGGCGTTGGTCGAGAGCGCGCTGGCGACGTCGCCGATGGCGGTCGACTGGATTCCGGTCGCGGCGGAGAAGTCGCCGAAGGCCGAGGAGAAGTTGCCCGAAGCGACGGCGCGGTCGCCGACCGCGGTCGCGCCGGTGCCGGCCGCAGTCGCGCCCGGTCCGCAGGCCGTCGACGTCGCGGTGCCCGGAACGCCCTGCGGGACCGGAGAGAAGGTGCCGGGGGCCGGGCCGACGAAGGTGCCGCAGGTCGCGCCCTGGGCGGAGGCCGGAGTCGCGAAGGCGATTGCGAACGTGCTCACGGCGGCGAGCGCCCCGGCCCGGATCATTGTGCTTTGAAAGGACATTGTTTCACTCCCTGCTAAATTCGGTCAACGCTCTTCTGAAGGCGCGTCTGCGGCTATTTAGTTGCGCGGGAAGCGGATTGGCAACGCAAATCCTGCCTTAGCGCCGAGAAAGCGGCGGGAATTTTCGGGAAGGTGGAGGCCCGAGCCGGAATCGAACCGGCGTGCAAGGATTTGCAGTCCTCTGCGTAACCACTCCGCCATCGGGCCGCCCGGGGCGACTTGTCGACGATGGCGGCTCAAGTCAACCTCTGTCCGTCCCCGGACGCCCGTGTCCGCTATCGGACGCGAATCTCGGCAAGCTCCGCCCGTCCCGCGAGGCCCGGCGGCTGGCACGCCTCTTGCTGGTCATCGAGCCATGCCCGGGACTATCCGCTTGGCGTGCCGGAGGCTTGCCGATAAAAGCCGCACTGGCGAGAAGGTGTATTGCGCTAGTAAGACAGTTGTGCGATGAGACCGTGGAAATGACCGAGCATAATTTCGAGCATATGCGGCGGGCGATGATCGCCAGCCAGTTGCGCACGACGGGCACCAACGACCCGCGCGTGCTCGCGGCGATGGGCGAGGTCGCCCGCGAGCGCTTCGTTCCCGCCGACCGGCTGTCGCTGGCTTATGCCGACGCGGTGGTTCCGCTCAAGCCGGGCCGGAGCTTCAACAGCCCAATGGCGCTCGGCCGGCTGCTCACCGAGGCGGCGCCGAGGCCCGGCGAGCGGACGCTCGCGGTGGGAGTCGCCACCGGCTATGCCGCCGCGGTGCTCGAGCGCCTCGTCGGGCCGCTGGTCGCGCTCGAGGAGGATCCGGAGCTCGCCGCCGCCGCCCGGGCCAATCTCGAGGGAAGCGGGGCGGCCCTGGTCGAGGGTCCTCTGGTCGAGGGCTGGGCGGCCGAAGGCCCCTACGACCTCATCCTGATCGACGGCGCCGTCGAGTTGGTGCCCGACGCCCTCATCGCCCAGCTGGCCGAGGGCGGGCGGCTCGCCGCGGGCCTCGCCGAAAACGGAGTGACCCGGCTTGCCATCGGCCGCCGGGCGGGCGAAGGGTTTGGAATGACGGCATTCGCCGATGCCGCGGCGGCGATCCTGCCCGGTTTCGCCAGGCCGCGGGCGTTCAAATTTTGAGAGTGGAGTCGATGAGCATGCGGGGAGGGTTGATGGCCGCCGTGGGGGCGGGGGCGCTGATGACGGGGGCCGTGGGACACGCCGCGGAGACTCTGACCGAAGCGCTGGTCAAGACATATGCCGGCAATCCCACGATCATGGGCCAGCGCGCCCAGCTTCGCTCGCTCGACGAGGGAGTCGCGGTCGCCCGGGCCGCCGGCCGACCGCAGCTCGCCGGAACCGCCGGGGTCAACCAGGACCTCACCCAGACGGGCGGCGGCACCGGCCGCAACGTCAGCGCCAGCGTCAACGTCAGCTATCCGCTGTTCAACGGCGGCCGGGTGCGCAACTCGATCCGGGCCGCGGACGAGCGGGTGCTCGCCGGCCGAGCGACCCTGAAGGCGACCGAGGGCGACATCTTCACCGAGGCGGTCGGCGCCTATATGGACGTCATCCGCGACCGCTCGATCGTCACTCTCAACCAGAACCAGGTCCGCGTCCTCCAGACCAACTTGCAGGCCACTCGCGACCGCTTCGAGGTCGGCGACCTCACCCGAACCGACGTCGCCCAGTCCGAGGCCCGGCTCGCCCTCGCCCAGAGCACTCTCGCCACCGTCGAGGGCCGGCTCACCGGAAGCGAGGAGAATTACCGCCGGGTGATCGGCGAGCTTCCCGAGGATCTCGCTCCGCCGCCGCCGCTTCCGCCGCTTCCGGCGACCGCCGACGAGGCGGTCGAGATCGCGCTCGCCAACAATAGCGACCTGGTCGCGATCGCCGCCCAGACCCGGGCCGCCGGCCGCGACGTCCGGGTCGCCCGGGCCGACCGGCTGCCGACGGTCAACGCCCAGGGCACCGGCGACGTCATCAACTATCTGGGGACCGCCGACCGCCAGTTCGCCCCCGGATCGCCCAACAACGTCGTCCAGACCGGAGTCGGGGTCCAGGCGCGGATCCCGATCTACCAGGGCGGCCTGGTCGGCGCCCGGGTCCGCCAGGCCCAGGCGGTCCAGAGCCAGCTGCTCGAGCGCGGGATCGAGACCGAGCGGCTGGTCGTCGCCAACACCCGCGCCGCTTTCTCCAGCTACCGGGCGGCGGTCGAGGCGATCGAATCGAACCAGATCGCGGTCAACGCCAACACGCTCGCCCTCGAAGGCACCCGCGCCGAGCAGACCGTCGGAACCCGCAACGTCCTCGACGTCCTCAACGCCGAGCAGGAGCTTCTCAACAGCCAGGTCGCCCTGGTCAGCGCCCGGCGCGACGCCTATGTCGCCGGCTTCGCGCTCCTGAACGCGATGGGCAAGGCCGAGGCCGAGGATCTCAACCTCGACGGCGGGACTCTCTACGACCCGCTGGTCAACTATAATCGCAGCCGCCGGCGCATCTCCGACTGGAGCGACGACCCCAAGCCGGTGCCGGTCTCCACCCGTACTGTTACGGGGCCGTCAAACTCCCCCGTGACACCGCCGTCGGAATAAGCGATAAGCCCCTCGTTATGGGGGATATTAACCAAGACCCGTCGATGGAGGACATCCTCGCCTCCATCAAGAGGGTGATCGCCGAGGACGGCCGCCCCGCGGCTCGCCCCGCTCGCGGATCGAGGCCGGCCGAGGCCCCGCGCCCGGCCCCGCCCGAGGACGACGTGCTCGAGCTCCAGGATCCGGTCGGCGAGGGCGACGGCCTCGTCTCCGACGACGCGGCGACGGCCAGCCGCCAGTCGCTCGCCGTTCTCGCGTCTCTGCGCGGAGCCGCCGCGGCGGAGAGCCTCCCGGCCGACGACGCCGCTCTCGGCTCGGCGGTTCGCGAGATGCTGAAGCCCCTGCTTAAGGACTGGCTCGACCGCAACCTCCCCGACATGGTCGAGGAGCTGGTCACCCGCGAGATCGCCCGAATCACCGGCAAGTCCCTCTAGCCCCGTCATCCCGGCGAAAGCCGGGACCTCGGGGCGGAAAAGGCGCGGCGGCTGCCCAGCCCCCGTCATCCCGGCGAAAGCCGGAATCTCAGGACAAGAAGTCACGCCGGGCCTCCCCGAGGTCCCGGCTTTCGCCGGCTGGACGGATTGTCTAAGCGCCCTTCCATGACCGAGCTCGCCAAGACCTTCGACCCCGCCGAGATCGAATCCCGCTGGTACGCCCGCTGGGAAGGGGAGGGGCTGTTCCGCCCGGAGCGGCCCGAGGCCGAGCCCTTCACCATCGTCATCCCGCCGCCCAACGTCACCGGCAGCCTGCATATCGGCCACGCGCTCGACAACACGCTCCAGGACATCCTCATCCGCCACGCCCGCCTTCAGGGAAAGGACGCGCTCTGGGTGGTCGGGATGGACCATGCCGGGATCGCCACCCAGATGGTGGTCGAGCGCCAGCTCGAGCAGCGCCAGGACAAGCGCACCAACTATTCGCGCGACCAGTTCGTCGAGAAGGTCTGGGAGTGGAAGGCGGAGAGCGGCGGCGAGATCACCCGCCAGCTGCGCCGCCTCGGAGCGTCCTGCGACTGGGCGAACGAGCGCTTCACCATGGACCCGGGCTTCTCGGCCGCGGTTCTCAAGGTGTTCGTCCAGCTCTATCGCGAGGGCCTGCTCTACCGCGACAAGCGGCTGGTCAACTGGGACCCCAAGTTCGGAACGGCCATCTCGGACCTGGAGGTCGAGACCCGGGAGGTGCAGGGCCAGTTCTGGCACCTCCGCTATCCGCTCGAGGACGGCAGCGGCTCCGTCCAGGTCGCCACGACCCGGCCGGAGACGATGCTCGCCGACATGGCGGTCGCCGTCCATCCGGAGGATGAGCGCTACGCCGCCCTCGTCGGCCGAAACCTCCGGCTTCCGATCACCGGACGTCTCATCCCGATCATCGCGGATGAGCATGCCGATCCGGAGCTGGGCTCGGGCGCCGTGAAGATCACCCCCGGCCACGATTTCAACGATTTCGAGGTCGGCAAGCGGGCCGGGATGAAACCCGGTGCGATGCTCAACATGTTCGACGGGCAGGCCCGAGTGACCCAGTGCGGCGGAATTCCCGCCGGCCTCGTCGGCCTCGATCGATTCGAGGCGCGCAAGCGGGTCGTCGAATTGCTCGAGAGCGAAGGCGCGCTCGAGAAGGTCGAGGAGCGTGTGATCCAGCTCCCTTACGGCGACCGCTCGGACGTCGTGATCGAGCCCTGGCTGACCGACCAATGGTATGTCGACGCGGCCACCCTGGCGAAGCCCGCCATCGCGGCGGTGCGCGAGGGCGACATCAAGGTGGTGCCGAAGACCTGGGAGAAGACCTGGTTCAACTGGCTCGAGAACATCCAGCCCTGGTGCGTCTCGCGCCAGCTCTGGTGGGGGCACCAGATCCCGGCCTGGTACGACGAACGCGGCGACGTCTATGTCGCCGAGACCGAGGCCGAAGCGCAGGCCGAGGCGGGGGAGGGCGTGCCCCTGCGCCGCGACGAGGACGTGCTCGACACCTGGTTCTCGTCCGCCCTCTGGCCGTTCGGCACGCTCGGCTGGCCCGAACCGGCGCCCGCGCTCGCCCGCCATTATCCGAACGACGTGCTCATCTCAGGCTTCGACATCATCTTCTTCTGGGACGCCCGTATGGCGATGCAGGGCATCCACTTCATGGGCGAGGTGCCGTGGCGCAAGCTCTACCTCCACGGCCTGGTGCGCGACGCCAAGGGCCAGAAGATGTCGAAATCCAAGGGGAACACGGTCGATCCCCTCGGCCTGATCGACAAATACGGCGCCGACGCGCTCCGCTTCACGCTCGCCGCCATGGCCGCGCAGGGACGCGACCTGAAACTCTCCGTGCAGCGCGTCGAAGGCTACCGCAACTTCGCCACCAAGATCTGGAACGCCGCCCGCTTCGCCGAGATGAACGGCTGCGTCCGCGATCCCGCCTTCGATCCGGGCGCCGTCACGGAGACCCTCAACCGGTGGGCCCTCGGCGAGGCCGAGCGCGCCGTCGGCGAGGTCGCGCGCGGCATCGAGGCCTACCGGTTCAACGAGGCCGCCGGCGCCGCCTATCGGTTCGTCTGGAACGTGTTCTGCGACTGGTATCTGGAATTGGCGAAGCCCGTGCTGCAGGGCGCCGACGGGCCGGCCAAGGACGAGACCCGCGCCACCGTCGCCTTCGTGCTCGACCAGGTCTGCAAGCTGCTGCATCCCTTCATGCCGTTCCTGACGGAGGAATTGTGGGCGAGCAGGGGCGAAGGCGCCGCCGCCATCCCCTCCCCCCTTGTGGGGGAGGGTAGGGAGGGGGGGAGAGTCGCCGGCCTTTCAAACGTCGGCGCTTCTACCCCCCTCTCCAACTCTCCCCCACAAGGGGGGAGAGGGCAGGATGGTGCTGTCCTCGCCCTCTCGTCATGGCCAGTTCTCGCCGGCCTCGCCGACGCCGCCG
>DASVUZ010000009.1:0-63103 GCA_036386795.1 Allosphingosinicella sp. | reverse complement strand
ATCAGCTTGGTGCCGACCGGCTGATTGTGGCGGATGTGGCTGTTCACCTCCGCCTCGACGGCAGAGATGTCGTCGGCGGTCAGCGGCTTGGGATGCGAGAAGTCGAAGCGCAGGCGGTCGGGTGCGACCAGGCTGCCCTTCTGGGTGACGTGGCCGCCGAGCCGGTGGCGTAGTGCGGCGTGGAGCAGGTGCGTCGCGCTGTGATTGGCGCGGATTCGGCGGCGGCGCTCCTCGTCGACGCTCAGCCGGACCGCATCGCCGACTGCGATCTCTCCCGCGCGGATCACCGCATGATGCGCGTGAAGCCGGCCGAGCGGCTTGGACGTGTCCTCAACATCAGCTTCCAAGCACTTGTCGGAGCTGATCTTTCCGGCGTCACCGACCTGACCGCCGCTCTCGCCGTAAAAGGGCGTCTGGTTAGTGAGGATGACCACCGCATCCCCAGCGGCGGCGCGCTCGACGCGGGCGCCGTCCTTCACCAAAGCGATCACCTGCCCCTCGCCCTCATGGCCCGCAAAACCGGTGAACTCGGTCGACCCATGCTCCTCGGCGATGTCGAACCAGACATCTTCGGAAGCCTTGGCGCCCGATCCCTTCCAGGCCGCGCGGGCGGCGGCTTTCTGCTCGGCCATGGCGGCATCGAAGCCGGCGCGGTCGACGCCGAAGCCCTGCGCCCGCAGCGCATCCTCGGTAAGGTCGTAGGGGAAGCCATAAGTGTCATAGAGCTTGAAGGCGACGTTGCCCGGAAGCACGTCACCGGCCGTCATCGACGCGGTCGCCTCGTCGAGCAGGCGCAGGCCGTTGTCGAGCGTCTGGCGGAAGCGCGTCTCCTCGAGCTTCAGTGTCTCCTCGATCAGCGGCTGCGCGCGCACCAGCTCGGGATAGGCGGCGCCCATCTCGGCGGTAAGCGCGGGCACCAGCCGGTGCATCAGCGGCTCGGCGGCACCCAGGATATGGGCGTGGCGCATCGCGCGGCGCATGATCCTGCGGAGGACATAGCCCCTGCCCTCGTTTGCCGGCAGCACGCCGTCGGCGATCAGGAAGCCCGAGGCGCGAAGGTGGTCGGCGATGACGCGGTGGCTGGCCTTGCGTTCGCCCGACGGGTCGGTCCTGGTCAGCTCGCTCGAAGCCGCGATCAGCGCCCGGAAGGTGTCCGTCTCGTAATTCTCGTGCACGCCCTGGAGGACGGCGGCGATCCGCTCGAGCCCCATTCCCGTATCGATCGAAGGCTTCGGCAGGTCGCGGACGATCTCATTGTCCTCTTGCTCGTACTGCATGAAGACGAGGTTCCAGATCTCGACGAAGCGGTCGCCGTCCTCGTCCGGGCTCCCAGGAGGGCCGCCGGGGATATGGTCGCCATGGTCGAAGAATATCTCCGAGCAGGGGCCACACGGCCCGCTGTCGCCCATCGCCCAGAAATTGTCCTTGGTGGGGATTCGGATGATCCGGCTCTCCGGAAGGCCCGCGATCTTGCGCCACAGGTCGAACGCCTCGTCGTCCGTGTGGTAGACGGTCGCGGTCAGGCGGTCGGCGGGAAGGCCCCATTCCTTGGTAAGCAGGGTCCAGGCGAGCTCGATCGCCCGGTCCTTGAAATAGTTTCCGAACGAGAAATTGCCGAGCATCTCGAAGAAGGTGTGGTGCCGGGCCGTGTAGCCGACATTGTCGAGATCGTTGTGCTTGCCGCCGGCTCGGACGCATTTCTGCGAGGAGACCGCGGTCGAGTAGGGCCTCGACTCGAGCCCGGTGAAGACGTTCTTGAACGGAACCATGCCCGCGTTGACGAACATCAAGGTCGGGTCGTTCTGTGGAACCAGCGGCGCCGAGGGCACGGCCTGGTGCTGCTGCCTGGCGAAATAGTCGAGGAACGATCGCCGGATGTCGTTGGTGGAGGTCATGGACCGGATTTAGGGAAGGTGCTGCGCTGCGGCAAGCAAGCGCTGACCCGGCCCTCGGTTCAGAGCCCGGTCGGCTCGACCTCCTGCTCGACCGCGGCGGCGACCGCCTCGGCCGGCTTCTCGTCGCTGCTCACCGGATAGCTGGCATAGGCCTGGATCCGCTCCCGAGCCGGATCGGGCGCCGGAGTCTCGACGATGACGACCTGGGCGGGCGCCGGAGCGCTGGCCGCATAGCCGTCCTGGTAACCGTCGACCGCGGGATCGTGGCGAGGAACATATTCGACCGGATAGTCGCGGCAGCCGATGCAGCCGCTGCCGAGGTCGCCGACGAGCACCGGCTGCTGAGCCGCGCGATATTCGGCGGCCTGAACCTGGGCCCAGTCGGGGCTTCGATAGGGAACCAGGTCGCTGTGGAAGCTCTCCTCGGGATCGCTGAAATAAGCCGGGTTGATCTCGGAGATCGCCGAGCGGCCGAGATTGATGCCGAGCGCGGCGCCGAGGATGGAGAGGCCTGCAAGCACCGGCAGAGTCGTCGTGGCAGGCATGACTTCGCTCCTCGACACAAGCGACACAAGCGAACACTCGCGCTTGCCGCACCGACTAAACACCCGACCCGGCGAGGCTGTTCCGCATCCGCATCCATCTCGGTCCCGTTGCCCTCTTGCGATTCGCCGCCAAAGGGTGGAACGCTGGCCGGATTGAGCGCGGACGCGCTTGAACGCGGCTCGCGCCTTGGGAACGCAAGGAGAGACGCATGCCCGACAGATCGGTAGGAACCCGGACGATCGCCCTCGTTGGACCCGGCGGCGCGGGCAAGACCAGCCTCGCCGAGGCCCTGCTCTATGCGGCGGGAGCGGTCGACCGGCAGGGAAGCGTCGACGCCGGCACCAGCGTCGGCGATTCGAGCCCCGAGGCTCGCGCCCGAGCCGGCTCCACCGAGGTCAACCTCATGCATTTCGAATTTCTCGGCGACCGCTTCGCGATCGTCGATTCGCCGGGCTCGGTCGGCTTCGCCGCCGATGGAGCCCTGGCCGTGGCCGCGGCCGATCTCGCCGTCGTGGTGGTCGATCCCGACACCGACCGGGCGATCCTGGCCGAGCCCGCGCTCCGCCAGCTCGAGGCGCTCGGAGTCCCT
Source organism: Allosphingosinicella sp. (assembly GCA_036386795.1). Taxonomy (GTDB): domain Bacteria; phylum Pseudomonadota; class Alphaproteobacteria; order Sphingomonadales; family Sphingomonadaceae; genus Allosphingosinicella. The sequence goes on along the minus strand of DASVUZ010000009.1, from coordinate 60,073 downwards.
CACCTCATCTTCGTCAACAAGATCGACCAGGCCCGCGGCGGAATCCGCGCGCTGCTCGAGGCGCTTCAGCCGATGAGCGCCTCGCCCCTGGTCGCGCGCCAGATCCCGATCCGCGAGGGCGAGAAGGTCACGGGCTTCGTCGACCTCGCCCTGGAGCGCGCCTTCAAGTACCGGCCCGGAAAGCCCTCTGAGCAGATCGACATCCCCGCCGACCTGGCCGACCGCGAGAGCCAGGACCGCTTCCACATGCTCGAGCAGCTCGCTGACCATGACGACGCCCTGCTCGAGCAACTTCTGATGGACGAGACGCCCGACCAGGCGACGATCTTCGCCGACATCGCCCGCGAGACGAAGGAGAATCTCGTCGTCCCGGTGCTGTTCGGATCGGCGCTGAACGGCTTTGGAGTGCGCCGGCTGATGAAGGCGCTCCGCCACGACGCGCCGGCTCCCGAAGCGGCGGCCGAGCGGCTCGGAGCCAAGGGCGGCTGCGCCTTCGTCTTCAAGGTTTCCCACGGCGGCAACATGGGCCGGCTCGCCCTCGCGCGGGTGTTCGGCGGAGCCCTGGCCGAAGGCACCGAGCTCAAGGCCGCTTCCGGCGACACGGTCCGCGTCGGCACCCTTTTCGCCATGCAGGGGGAAAAGCCCTCCAAGCTCGGCAAGGCCGCCAGCGGCGACGTCGTCGCCATCGCCAAGGCCGAAGGAGTCAATGCCGGCGAATGGCTCGGCGCCGGCGGCGGCGCGCCCGACCTCGGCCTTCCCGCCTCCAATTACGGCCTCGCCATCGCGACCCGCGATCGCAAGGACGACGTGCGGCTGTCGACGGCGCTTCACAAGCTGTGCGAGGAGGACCCCTCGCTCGAATGGGAGCAGGACGAGGCGCTTCACGAGACCCGGTTGAAGGGCATTAGCGACGAGCATCTCAAGGTCGCGCTCGCCCGCCTCCAGCGGCGCTACGGAGTCGCCGTCGACGCCCATCCGCCGGTCGTCGGCTACAAGGAATCGATCAGGAAGCCGATCACCCAGCGCGGCCGCCACAAGAAGCAGTCGGGCGGCCACGGCCAGTTCGGCGACGTCGTCATCGAGATCCGGCCGGTCGGACGCGGCGAGGGCTTCAAGTTCGACGAGAAGATCCACGGCGGCGCCGTGCCCAGGCAATATATACCGGCGGTCGAGATGGGCGTCCGCGACGCTTTGGCGAAGGGGCCGCTCGGCTTTCCGGTGGTCGACGTCGCGGTCACCCTGGTGGACGGCAGCTATCATACGGTCGACAGCTCCGAGCTCGCCTTCCGGACGGCCGGGCGGATCGGAATGAGCGAGGCGCTGGCCCAGGCGCAGCCGCACCTGCTCGAGCCGGTCCACAAGGTGCGGGTGGTGACTCCCGGCTACGCCACCTCGCGGGTCACCTCGGCCATCGCAAGCCGCCGAGGCCAGATGCTCGGAATGGACAGCCGCCCGGGCTGGTCGCGCTGGGACGTGGTCGAGGCGCTGGTCCCGGAAGCCGAGCTTCAGGGGCTCGACGCCGAGCTTCGCTCGGTGAGCCAGGGCCTGGCGAGCTACGAGGCCAAGTTCGACCATCTCGCCGAGCTGAACGGCAAGCTGGCCGACGACGTGGTCCAGAAGGTGCTCGAGCCGGCTTAGGTCCTTCGATACGGGTCTTCGCCTTCGCTCAGCCCCTACTCAGGATGAGCGGAAAATCACCTTCCGCTCATCCTGAGGAGCCGGTGAGCTTGTCGAACTGGCGTCTCGAAGGACCTCAAGGACCGCTTGACCCAACGTCAACAATCGACTTCCTAGGCGCACCTGGAAGCACGAGGAGCCGAGCGTGGCCAAACGTCTCACCTACTGGATCCTGTTCGCACTCGTGCTCGGAGTCGTCGTCGGCTGGGCCCTGAACTTCCTTTTGGGCGACGGAACCCCCGAGGGCGGCCCGGTCGTCAAGGAGATCGCGCGCTATCTCTCGATCCTGACGACGATCTTCCTCCACCTGATCAAGATGATCATCGCGCCCCTGGTCTTCTCGACCCTCGTCGTGGGGATCGCGCATATGGGCGACACCGCCGCCCTCGGCAGGGTCGGGATCAAGGCGCTCGGCTGGTTCGTCGCGGCGAGCCTCGTCTCGCTGACCCTCGGCCTCATCCTCGTCACCCTGTTCCAGCCGGGCACCGGCCTCGGGCTGCCGCTGCCGCCGGTCGACGCTTCGGCCGGGATCGACCGCTCCGCGTTCGACATCGTCAAGTTCTTCGGCAACATCTTCCCGGAATCGATGATCCGGGCGATGTCGGAGAACAGCATCCTCCAGATCGTCGTCTTTTCGCTCTTCGTCGGGGTCGCGATCACCGCGGTGGGCGAGCCGGCCCGGCCGCTGGTCCGGGCGACGGAGGCGCTGGTCAAGGTGATGCTCGTCATCACCGACTATGTGATGCGCTTCGCGCCCTTCGCCGTCTTCGCCGCGGTCGCCTCGACGGTCGCCCAGCGGGGGCCGTCGATCCTCGGCACTTTCGGCTATTTCATGGGCAGCTTCTACATCGGGCTGGTCCTGCTCTGGGTGCTTCTGCTCGGAATCTGCTTCCTGATCGTCGGTAGCCGCACCCGGCTTCTCGTCCGCTACATTCGCGATCCGATCGTCCTGGCGTTCTCCACAGCCTCCTCCGAAGCGGCCTATCCCCGCACCCTCGAGGCCCTCGACCGGTTCGGAGTTCCGCCGCGCATCGCCAGCTTCGTCCTTCCGCTGGGCTATTCGTTCAATCTCGACGGCTCGATGATGTACATGACCTTCGCGACCCTCTTCGTCGCCCAGGCCTATGGCATCGAGCTTTCGATGACCCAGCAGATCCTGATGCTCCTGACCCTGATGATCACCTCCAAGGGCGTGGCGGGCGTTCCGAGGGCGAGCCTCGTCGTGATCACCGCGACCATGGCCCAGTTCAACATCCCGGAGGCCGGGCTTCTCCTGATCCTCGCCGTCGACCATTTCCTCGACATGGGCCGGTCGGCCACCAACGTCGTCGGCAATGCGGTGGCGAGCGTGGTGGTCGCCAAGTGGGAAGGCGAACTCGATCCGCTCGAGCCGGTCGACATCGAACCGCCCCACGCCCCCGCCCATGTGCCCCCGCCGAAGCCCGGGGAGGAGCCGTTTTAGCACCGTCATTGCGAGCGCAGCGAAGCAATCCAGCCGGGCGGCGGTCGCAGGCGCAGTAACTGGATTGCTTCGTCGCTGCGCTCCTCGCAATGACGAGAGTCAATCGAAGGGCCGGTCGATGCTCGGCGGCGGGGTCGAGAACCAGCGCGGGCCGGCCGCCGTCATGTAGAGGCAATCCTCCAGCCGGATCCCGAACTTGCCGGGCAGGTAGATTCCCGGCTCGTTGGAGAAGCACATTCCCGGCGCCAGCCTGGTCGTCTCGCCATGGACGAAATTGACCGGTTCGTGCCCCTCCATGCCGATGCCGTGGCCGGTCCGGTGCGACGTTCCGGGAAGCTTGTAGCCCGGGCCGTAGCCCCAGGCTTCGTACTGGCGCCGGACCGCGTCGTCGACGCTCCCGGCGGGGGCGCCGATCCGGGCGGCGGCGAAGGCGATGTCCTGGCCCTTGCGCATCTGGTTCCAGACCCTCCGCTGCTCGGCATCGGCCTCGCCGAACACGAAGCTGCGCGAGATGTCCGACTGGTAGCCATGGACGGTGCAGCCGCAGTCCATGAGCACCACCTCGCCCTTCCTGACCGCCTGCGGCTTGCCGGTTCCGTGCGGATAGGCGCTCGCCTCGCCGAGCAGGATGAGGGCGAATTCGGGGCGCCCTCCGAGTGCTCGGGTGGCCCCGTTCATGACCTCGCCGATCTCGGCAGGGGTCATGCCCTTCTCGATCCGCCGGTAGGTGTGGCGATAGGCCGCGATGGTGACGTCGGCGGCCTTCTGCATCAGCGCCAGCTCGGCCGGCGACTTGATCATCCGGCAGCCGCGCACGACCGGGGCGCCGCTGCGCAGGTCGACCCGCGGCATCGCCCGGCGAAGGCCGTCGACGGCGAAGAAGCGGACGGTTTCCTCGATCCCCACCCGGCGGCCCGCCAGCTTCCGGTCGCGAAGCGCTCCGGCGACCAGCTTCAGCGGATCCTCATGCTCGACCCAGGTCCGGACCTCCGCCGGGACCGCGAGGCTCTCGCGGACCGAAGGCTCCTCGAAAAAGGGGGTGAATATGATCGGCTCGCCTTCGACCGGAATGAGCGCCGCGGTCAGCCGCTCGCTGCGCCCCCATCTCACCCCGGTGAAATAGTCGAGCGAGGCTCCCGGCTCGATCAGGACCGAGCCGAGACCGTGGCGGCGCATAAGCTGCTGGGCCTTGGCGATCCGTTGCAGCCGCTCGGCGGGAGTGATCGGAGCGACGTCTCCGGTGATCGGCTTCAGCGCCGGCTCAGCCGCGAGCGACAGCGCGGGACGGACCGCCAGCGCCGCTCCGGCAACGAGCCCGGCCAGGGCGAAGCCGCGCCGGCTTACCTCAGGAATAGGCATAGGCTCCCCCCTTCCTCAGAGCCACTCCGTAGGCGGGGCGGGCGTGGATCCGCTCGAGCCAGTCGATCAGGTTCGGACGGCTCTCGTCCAGCCCGGCGCGGTGGCGCGAGGCTTCGAGCGGGAAGCTCATCATGACGTCGGCGGCCGTGAAGGCTTCGCCGGCGAACCAGGGCCGGTCGGCAAGCTCGGTCTCCAGCCAGTCGAGATGCTGGTCGAGCATCTTCTGCACCGGAGCCCGGGCCGGCCGGCCGAGCAGGCCGAGGCGCCGCACCACCAGCATCGCCAGCAGCGGCGGCATCATCGAGCCTTCGGCATAATGGAGGAAGTGGCGATAGCGCAGCCGGTCTTCGCGCTTGGCCGGCGCACCGAGGCGATTATCGGCCTTCTCGACCACATATTCGACGATCGCTCCGGTTTCCGCCACGATCCTCCCGTCGTCCTCGATCACCGGCGATTTGCCGAGCGGGTGGACCCGTTTCAGCTCCGGCGGCGCGAGCATCGTCTTCTTGTCGCGCGCGTAGCGGCGCACCTCGTAGGGCAGTCCGAGCTCCTCGAGCAGCCAGAGGATGCGCTGCGAGCGGCTGTTCTCGAGATGGTGGACGACGATCATCGATTGTTCCTGTGGCACAGGCCCGCCACCTCCTTGACCAGCTTGGCGGCGAGGACGGCGGTGACTCCGTTCACGTCGCGCCCGGGATTATACTCGACGATGTCGGCTCCGACGATGGGGGCCCGGACCCGATCGAGGACCACCAGGACGTCGCGGACCGACAGTCCCCCCGGCTCATGATGGGAAACTCCCGGGGCGAAGGCGGGATCGAAGCCGTCCATGTCAATGCTGAGGTAGAGCGGGCCGTCCGGCAGCGGCACCGCTTCGGCCGCGAAGTGCCGCATCTCGACGATCTCGACTCCGAACCGCTCCGCCTGCTCCCGGCAGTGCCGGTTGAGGGTCCGGATTCCGACCTGGACCAGCCGGCGGGCGAGGCCTCGCTCCATGATCCGGGCGAAGGGCGAGGCGTGGGAGCGCGGATTGCCGTCGAAATCGTCGTAGAGGTCGGGATGGGCGTCGAAATGGAGGATGTCGACCGGGCCGCGGGCGGCGGCGAGGGCCTCGACGACGGGCAGAGTGATCGAATGGTCGCCGCCGAGGACGAGAGGTACGGCGCCCTCGGCGGCCGCCTCGGCGACGGCGGCGGCGATCAGCGAGTCGTCGCCGTCGGCCTCCGCCAGTGGCAGGTCGCCGGCGTCGGTGAGGAGGATGTCGGCGCCGAGCTCGGCTCCGGATTCGGCGGTCATGTTGCCATGGTCCGACCAGAGCGCATCGCGGATCAGCGGCGGCGCCTTGGCGGCCCCGCGAAGGAAGGAGGAATGACGGTCGGTCGGAGCGCCGATCAGCCGGAGCTCGGGAAGGCCGGTCGAAGCGCCGTCGGTTGCCATGGCGGGCGTCTGTGAAGCGGCGGACCGGCCTTGTCCAGCGGTCTCCCCTCCCTTGCAGGGAGGGGAGAAGAAACCGAAGTAGGGGAACCGCATCGCCGCCGCATCGTCTATGCGCGTTCCACCCCAAGGAAGACCATGCTCCAGCCGCCCCGCCCTCCACTGGCCGACGCCCGCCCCGGCTTTCGCGAGTTCGTCGTCCTGATCGCCGGGCTGATGTCGCTGAACGCGCTCGCCATCGACGCGATGGTTCCGGCGCTTCCGGCGATCGGCGAGGCCCTCGACGTCGCCGGCGAGAACAGCCGCCAGCTCGTCGTCTCGCTCTACGTGCTCGGCTTCGGCCTCACCCAGATCGTCTACGGTCCGCTGTCGGACCGGTTCGGCCGCAAGCCGGTGCTCGTCGTCAGCCTCGTCCTCTACGTCGGCTTCGCGCTCGCCTGCTGGGCGGCGCCGAGCTTCACCCTGCTGCTGGCGGCGAGGATGGCGCAGGGCGGCGCCGCGGCCTCCACCCGGGTGCTCGTCGTCTCGATCGTCCGCGACCGCTTCGAGGGCCCGCAAATGGCGAGGATCATGTCGCTCGCCTTCCTCGTCTTCCTGCTGATCCCGATGCTTGCGCCGGTCTTCGGGCAGCTGACCCTGCTCGTGGCCTCGTGGCGCGCGATCTTCTTCGGCCTGGCGCTGGGCGGCGCGATCATGCTGGCCTGGACCCTCGTCCGCCTGCCGGAGACTCTTCACCCCCAATATCGGCGGGCACTGAACCCCAAGACGATCTGGGACGGCGCCTGGCAGACTCTGAGCAACCGCCAGTCGCTCGGCTACACGCTCGCCTTCACGCTCATGATGGCGAGCCTGATGGGCTATATCAACTCGATCCAGCAGATCGTCTTCGACATCTTCCGGCGTCCCGAGCTGATCGCGGCGACCTTCGCCGGAGTGGCCCTGCCGATGGCCTTCACCTCCTGGCTGAACTCGCGCATCGTCGAGCGGATCGGCACCCGCCGCGTCGCCCATGCCGGGCTTGCATTATTCACCGCCTCGGCCCTGGTCCATCTCGCCATCGTCCTGGCCGGCGGCGAGAATCTGTGGCTGTTCATCGTCCTGCAGGGCGTGACGATGGCCTGCTTCGGCCTCGCCTCGGCCAATTTCGGAGCCCTGGCGATGCAGCCGCTCGGCCATGTCGCCGGCACCGCCTCGTCGGTGCAGGGGACGATCGGAACGATCGGCGGCGCCCTGCTCGGCCTCGCCGTCGGCCAGAGCTTCAACGGCACGCTCGTCCCGATGGTCGGAAGCTTCGCAGCGTTCGGCGCGCTCGGCCTGCTCATCCTGCTGGCGACCGAGCGCGGACGACTGTTCGGTCGAGGGTGACGCAGCGGCGGTGGCCGGCTGGCCCGGCATCGTGCCGGGGCCGAAGGCCCAATTGGTTCACACAAAGCTCACAAAGGGCACAAAGGAGCCTCGCTTATGCCAGCCTCACGGGCTTTTCGAACTGGCCGTGAAAGAGGTCGCTGCGCGGACCCTTTTTGCCCTTAGTGTGCTTTGTGCGAACCCAATTTCTTCCTTCAAATCGCCTGTCCAGATCCGGTCGAAGTTCATGAAGTTCACGGTCTCGCGCTAAATATCGTCCTCCGCGCTCGGGCCGGCCATCAGCGCCTCGGCGACCTCGTCGGTCTTGCCGCGGATCGCGCGCTCGAGGCGGGCGGCGACTTCCGGATTCTCGCGAAGGTAGGTCTTGGCGTTCTCGCGGCCCTGGCCGATTCGGATCGAATCGTAGCTGAACCAGGCGCCGGACTTTTCGACCAGCCCGGCCTTGACCCCGAGGTCGAGGATCTCGCCGACCTTGGAGATGCCCTCGCCGTACATGATGTCGAACTCGACCTGCTTGAACGGCGGCGCCACCTTGTTCTTGACCACCTTCACGCGGGTGGTGTTGCCGACGATGTCGTCCCGGTCCTTGATCTGGCCGGTGCGGCGGATGTCGAGGCGCACCGAAGCGTAGAATTTGAGCGCGTTGCCGCCCGTCGTCGTCTCCGGATTGCCGTACATGACTCCGATCTTCATGCGCAGCTGGTTGATGAAGATGACCAGGCATTTGGATTTGGAGATGGAGCCGGTCAGCTTCCTCAGCGACTGGCTCATCAGCCGCGCCTGCAGGCCGACATGGGAATCGCCCATCTCGCCCTCGATCTCGGCGCGCGGGACGAGCGCCGCGACCGAATCGACGACGAGCACGTCGACGGCGTTGGAGCGGACCAGGGTGTCGGTGATCTCGAGCGCCTGCTCGCCGGTGTCGGGCTGCGAGACGATCAATTCGTCGACGTCCACTCCGAGCTTCCTGGCATAGACGGGGTCAAGCGCGTGCTCGGCGTCGACGAAGGCGGCGGTTCCGCCGTTCTTCTGGGCCTCGGCGATGACGTGGAGGGCGAGCGTGGTCTTGCCCGAGCTTTCCGGGCCGTAGACCTCGACGACCCGGCCGCGCGGAAGGCCGCCGATTCCGAGCGCGATGTCGAGGCCGAGCGAGCCCGTCGAGATGGTCTCGATCTCGACCGCCTCGCGCGAGCCCAGCTTCATCGCGCTGCCCTTGCCGAAGGCCCGGTCGATCTGCGCGAGGGCGGCCTCGAGGGCCTTCTGCCTGTCCATATTGTCCGAAGTCCCAACCACCTTGAGTGAAGCCGCCATTGGCTCGCCTCCCCTATGCCCTGCGCGCCGCCCATTCAACGCGATTGTGGCGATGTACGCGATCCGTTCCCGGAGAACAAGAGGAAAACGTGACACCCTGCCAATCGATTTTCCCATAGCTCCCGAAATCGACGCCAGGCAGCAGATCGTCGCCGCGCGGATCCGGCCGAGGAATTCCGGGGGCCGGGGCATAAGCCTTCGACACCGAGCGGCCGGCGCCGTTCAGATTGGCAAACGAATTTCGGTTTTTTGCTCGGGGGCGTAGATTCGGCGATCCGCCCCGGGTGACCCCTGGGATTGGCGCCCGACACCGATTTCGATCGAGCCGGGTCCCGGTAAAAATGGTCGGCCGTCCCGGTCCGGCCCGCTTGCCGCTGGCCCGGCCGCGCCCTATCGCCTCCGGCGATGCCACTCCCCTTCCCGCACCGCCACCTGCTCGGGATCGACGCGCTGTCCGCCGCCGACATTCTCTTCCTCCTCGACGAAGCCGAGCCCTGGATCGAGTTCAACCGGCGGGCCCGCAAGGCCGACGACCGGCTCGCCGGGCTCACCCAGTTCAACCTGTTCTTCGAAAATTCGACCCGAACGCTCTTCTCCTTCGAGGTCGCCGGCAAGCGGCTCGGGGCCCAGGTCGCCAATTTCCATCCCGGCGGCTCGAGCGTGCGGAAGGGCGAGAGCCTGATCGACACCGCCCTCACCCTCGGCGCCATGCGGCCCGACGTGATGATCGTCCGTCACGGCGAGACGGGCGCTCCGGCCGAGGTCGCCGGGGTCGTCGATTGCCCGGTGATCAACGCCGGCGACGGCACCGGCGAGCATCCGACCCAGGCCCTTCTCGACGCTCTCACCATCCGCCGCCGCAAGGGGGGGATCGAGGGGCTGGACGTGGCGATCTGCGGCGACGTCCGCCACAGCCGGGTGGCCGGATCGAACCTGAAGCTGCTGACCAAGCTGGGCGCCAGGGTACGGCTGGTCGGCCCGGCCGCGCTGCTGCCCGAGCGGCCCGGGGCGACTCCCGCCTTCACCGATTTCGACGAAGGCATAAGGGGCGCCGACGTGGTGATGATGCTGAGGATCCAGCGCGAGCGGATGGAGTCGAGCGTTTCGGGGAGCCTCGCCGACTATCACGGGCGCTACGGGCTGACCCTGGCCCGCCTCGATCGGAACGCGCCCGACGCGATCGTCATGCACCCCGGCCCGATGAACCGCGGAGTCGAGATCGACGGCGAGGTCGCCGACCATCCGACCCGCTCGGCGATCCGCGAGCAGGTGGAGATGGGAGTGGCGGTCCGGATGGCGGTCCTCGACGTCCTGACCCGGGACCGCCGCTGACCCGAATTGGTGCCAGACACCGAATTTAAACGGCCAGGATCACTTCGCCTTTTTCTCGATAATTGCCGTCAGACACCCATTAGCCGGGGCGGCGGGTGGAGTAGCGGCTCGCCCAGCGCACCGGAGCGTCGCCGGCGACGGTGCGGACGAAGCAGGCTCCGCCCTTGGCCCGGATCGCGCTGCAGGTCCGGCCGGCCGCCTCGCGGCTCGCGAACCCGGCCACCGACAGGCGGTGGAGCGTGCCCCGGCCGGGCATCCGGACCGTGGTGCTGAGCGGCTCCAGGCCGGAGACTCCGAAGCGCTTCATCATCTGCGCCCAGGCCCGCTCGACCGACGCGGCGTTGCTGTAAGCTCCGAGCTGGACCGCGAACCGGCCGGGGCCGGTCCGGGCGGCGGCGGCCGGCCGGGCGCGCGGCGCCTCGAAGCGGCGCGCCGGGGTTTCGATCGCCGGAGCCGACCGCTTGAGCACGGAGGGCTGCGGAGTGACCAGCGCCTGCACGGCGTCGGCATAGACCGGCCGGGTCTCCTCGCCCGCGGGCGTAGCCTCGGCCTCGGCGGCGGCGCGCTCGCTCACCCATTGCGGAAGATCGGCGGTCGCCATCCGGACCGGCTCCGGAGCCGGCGGCAGCTGGACTTCGGAAGCCGGCGGAGCAACCGCGACGGAGACGACCGGCGGAGGGGAGTCGGCGAGCGCCGGAGAAGCGGCCGGAACGGTCTCGGGCGACGGCTCCGGCGGCGGCGAAGCCGCGGCGAAGGCGGTTGCGGACGGCTGCGGGTCGGCGAGCGCGAGCCGGACCGGCTGGCCGGCATCGGCGGCCGGAGTCACTCCGAGCAGCGACGCGATCCGGTCCGGGCCGCTGTCGGGCCGCGTATAAGAGGCCCATTGCTGAAGGCGCGCGGCGAGATCGGCCGGCGACACGTCCTGGGCGGCGGTGACTCGAGCCTTCTCCCAGTCGCCGGCAAGGGCATAAGCAAGGGCCAGGTTCTGGCGCACCCGGCCGTCGGCGCCGGGAGCCCGGGCGGCGGGCTCGAGCAGCTCGATGGCCCGCCGGGCCTCGCCGGCAAGGGCGTAGGCGAGCCCGACATCGGCGGGCGAGGCGGTTTCGGCGATCCGGTCGAGCTCGGCGACCGCTCCGGCCGGGCGGCCGAGCGCGATCCGGGCCAGAGCGAGGCTGAAGGCGGCTCGCCGGTTGTCGGGATCGAGGCGCTGGACGTCGCCGAACGTGGTCTCGGCGGACTGGAAGCGGCCGTTCTTGAGATAGAGGTCGGCGAGGGTCATCCGGTAGCCGACGTCGCGCGGGCTCAGCTCGACGGCGCGCTCGGCGAAGCGCAGCGCCTCGGCGAGCTTGCCCTTCCGGACCGCGACCTGGGCCTTCGCCTGGAAGACCGCCGCCTGCTGCTGCGCCTTGGGCGACCGCGAGGAGGCCGAGGCGATTCGCGACGCATCGGCCGCAGGCTTGCAGGCGACCATGGTGGTGCCGATGGCCAAAGCGGACACGGCGAACTTCACTGCGACGCTGCTTTTCATCTTACCCACTCCGCTCAACGCTGATTCGCCTGCCCGGGCACCTGCCCCGCAAGGGCATCCAGCTCGGGAAGCGAATCGAGGAAATTATCGAGGGCCTCGGTGACCAGCAGCTGCGCCGACCGGCGCGACAGGGCGCAGGCGAGGCGAAGCTTGAGGTGCCGATCGGGATCGAGGCGCAAGGTGAAGGCGGCCTTGGCCCTCGGCGCCACGGCGCGAGAGCGCGGAAGCGCGACGACCTTCGCCGGCGGCTGGACCCGGCGGGCCGGCGCCGGCGTGGGCTCGGGCTCGTTCTGGGCCTCCGGTTGGGCTTCCGGCTCGACTCGCTCCGGCTGGGGCTCCGCCCCGGTCGGGGCCAGCCGGGCCTCGAGCTCGCGCTGCTGCTCGACCACCGCCGGCGGCTCGGCATGGACCCGGCCGCCGGGAGCGGGGGTCAAGGCCTCGATCGAGCTCGGCACATGCTCGGGAAGCTCGTGAAGCTCATGAGCGTCGTTGATGTCATGGAGAGTCCCGGGCGCATGGCCCATGTCGTTCCACCCCAGATCCTCGAGGCTGCTTCCGAAGCTTCCGAAGCCCTGCGGGCGCATGGCCGGCTTGGCCGTGCCCTTGCGGGCGAGCAGTCCCGAGGAGAGCGAAGCGAAGGGTTTGGTCTCGGCCATCTTGCCCTCCGCTTACTGGCCGACGACGCGGCGGCCGAAGCCCCCGGCCGGTCGGACGTTGGAGGGATGGGCGGATGCGAAGCCTTGCTGGGGCGCCGAAAAGACGGTGCGCCGGAAATTCTTTTCGAGCCGGTCGGCGATATAGTCCCAAAGCTCCTCCACCTCCCTGGCGGACTTGCTGTTGGGATCCACCTCCATCACCGTCCGGCCGTCGATCATCGAGGCGGCGTAATCGGTGCGGTGGTGGAGCGTGACCGGAGCGACGGTGCCGTGCTGCGACAGCGCGACCGCGGCCTCGTAGGTGATCCGGGCCTTTGGGGTCGCCGCGTTGACGACGAAGATCAAGGGCTTGCCGGCGCGCTCGCACAGGTCGACCGTGGCTCCGACGGCGCGAAGGTCGTGCGGGCTCGGCCGGGTCGGGATCAGGATCAGCTCGGCGACCTGGATAACGCTCTGGATCGCCATGGTGATCGCCGGAGGCGTATCGATGACGGCGAGCTTGAAGCCCTGCTGGCGCAGGATCTCGAGATCGGCCTGGAGCCGCGCCACCGTGGTCTGGGCGAAAGCGGGCATCTCGGCCTCGCGTTCGTTCCACCAGTCGGCGAGCGATCCTTGCGGATCGATGTCGATCAGGCAGACCGGGCCCGCACCCGCCCTTTCCGCCTGGACGGCGAGATGGCCGGACAAGGTGGTCTTGCCGGATCCCCCCTTCTGCGACGATAGTGCCAAAACGCGCATGTTTTCCCCTCGGGCTCGCGATCCTTGGCCTTCGTCTGCGCCCCACTTGGCTAAAATCCGGTTAACGCCGAGCCGGCTAGGCCGCCTTTTTGCGGGCCCGCAAGTGCGTGCCCGCGAGGCTTATGCTAAGAGCGCATTAAGGATTTTCGGCTAGCCCCCAGGGTCGAACCCTTTCCCTCGTGGGAGACTCATTATGCGTTTGTCCGGTCGCCACTTGCTCGCAGCCTCGGCGGCAGCGTTGCTTCTCGCCGGAGCGGCTCAGGCCGACGTCAAGTCCGGAGTCGATCGCTGGATGCGCGGCGACTTCGCCGGAGCGATCGCCGAATGGCGGCCGCTCGCCGACCGCGGCGACGCCGACGCCCAGTTCAACCTCGGCCAGGCCTACAAGCTCGGCCGCGGCGTTCCGGCCAATGCCGCTTTGGCGCAGGGCTGGTACGAGAAGGCGGCCCGGCAGGGCCACGAGCAGGCCCAGGTCAATGTCGGCCTGCTGCTCTACAATCGCGGCCGCCGGCAGGAGGCGATGCCGTGGATCCGCAAGGCCGCCGATCTCGGCGACCCGCGGGCGCAATACATATTGGGCACCGAGCTGTTCAACGGCGACCTCGTCGGCAAGGACTGGCCGCGCGCTTATGCGCTGATGCTTCAGGCCGCCGACGGCGGAGTTCCGCCGGCCGCCGACAACCTCAAGGCGATGGAGAATTTCATCCCCGCCGAGCAGCGCCGCCAGGGCGCGGCCCTGGCGCAGTCGATGGTCCGCGGCGGGCCGACGCGCGGCGGACTCGCGTCGATCGCCCGGCCGGCCTCGCCGCCGGTCAAGGCCGCTCGCCCCGCGCCGCGCCCAGCGGCCGCCGCTCCGGTCCGCGCCGCCACTCCGGCCGCCGCCGGCGGCAAGTGGCGCGTCCAGCTCGGCGCCTTCGGCAATGCCGCCGGAGCCCAGCGCGCCTGGGCCGGGCTGAGGTCGAAGGTCGCGGCGCTCGCCCCGCTCCAGCCGCAATATGTGGCCGCTGGCGCGGTCACCCGCCTCAGGGCGGGGCCGCTCACCGACCGCGGCGCCGCCGACCGGGTCTGCGCCGCGGCGAAGGCGGCCGGAGCCGCCTGCTTCCCGGTCGCGCCCTGAGCTTAACCTTATGTTTGCGCGACGCCGCTAGGCTTCAGCGTGATCGAGGGGGATGAGGCGATGGCGGCGGTCGGAAGGATCGGAAGCGGAAGCCGGATGGCGTCGCGCTGGCGGCGGCGGCGGATGTGCGTGCTCATCGCCGGAGCGCCCGCGCCCGCGGCCCTTCGAACCATCTCGGCCAGCGGCGCCTTTCTGGAGACCAATGCCCGGCCCGCGCCGGGCGATGCGGTCGAGCTTCGCCATCCCGAAGCCGGGACGATCGCCGCGGTGGTGAGGGCGCTGGCTCCGGACGGGGTCGAGCTTCGCTTCCCGCTCGGCGAGGCGTCCGTCGCCTTCGCCCTCGCCGCGATCGCCGCGGACATGAGCCGGCCCTAGCGGCCGCGATTCGCTATCGCTCCCATTCGCGGCTCGGCCAGCCCTGGGCGTAGAGAAGGGCGGTGAGGTCGTTGTGGACGATCGAGGCGTCCGCGGCGGCGGCGGCGGCGGGCTTGGCGCGATAGGCGATTCCGAGGCCGGCCGACTGGAGCATCGGGACGTCGTTGGCGCCGTCGCCGACGGCGAGCGCATGGCGGGGATCGAGGCCGAGCTCGGCGGCGCAATCGAGCAGGGCGAGGCGCTTGGCCTCCGCTCCGACGATCGGGGGCTCGACCGTTCCGGTCAATCTTCCCGCCATTGCACCCAGTCGATTGGCCATCACCCGGTCGAAGCCGATCTCGGCCCCGACCGGATCGGCGAAGCGGGTGAAGCCGCCCGAGACGAGGAGGGTGAAGGCGCCGTCCCGGCGCATCGTCCGGACCAGCGCGCGGGCACCGGGAGTCAGCCGTACCCGCTCCGTGCGGCACCGGTCCACCGCCGACTCGTCGAGCCCGGCGAGAAGCGCTACCCGCTCGACCAGGGCCGCCTCGAACGGGACCTCGCCGAGCATCGCCCGCTCGGTCACCGCCGCGACCTCGGCCTTCACTCCGGCATAATCGGCGAGCTCGTCGATGCACTCGACCGAGATCATCGTCGAATCCATGTCGGCGACGAGCAGCCGCCGCCGCCTCCAAGCCTCCTCCTGGACGACCACGTCGACTCCGGGGAGGAGCCCCTCGAGGGCCGAGCGGGCCGCGCCCGGGCCGGCCGCGAAGCGAAGGTCGAAGGCCCTGCCCTCCTCGATCCAGCTCCGGCCGCAAGGGGCGATCCCGGCCGAAGCGAGCGCGTCGGACGCGGCCGAAATATCGCCGCCCGAGAGGCGTTCCTTTGCTATCAGGGTGGCGATGAACATCCTGTCCTCTGAGCGGCCGCGGCTGGCGCTTATCGCGGGGCCGACCGCAAGCGGCAAGTCGGCTCTGGCCCTCGCCCTGGCCGAGGCGGCCGGCGGGACGGTGATCAACGCCGACAGCGCCCAGGTCTATTCCGACCTCCGGCTGGTGACGGCCCGGCCGACGGCTCGCGACGAAGCGCGGGCGCCGCACCGGCTCTACGGCTATCGCGACGGCGCCCTGCCCTGCTCCGCGGCCGACTGGGCGGCGGACGCCCGCCGCGAGATCGCCTCGGTGATCGAGGCCGGCGGGCTTCCCATCCTGGCCGGAGGGACCGGCCTCTACATCCGGACCCTGATCGAGGGCATCGCCCCCGTGCCCGAAATCGATCCGGCGATCCGCGAGCGGATAAGGGCGGCCCCGGTCATGCAAAATTTTGCAGAGCTCGAGCTCGAGGATCCCCAAGCCGCGGCCCGGCTCGCTCCGGCCGACACGGCGCGGGTGGCCCGGGCGCTCGAAGTCGTCCGCTCGACCGGCCGGACGCTTTCCCGCTGGCAGGAAAGCCGCAGCGGAGGCCTCGCCGGCGAGGTCGAGCTGGCGCCGATCGTCCTTCTTCCGGAGCGCGGCCGGCTCTACGAGCGATGCGACTTGAGGTTCGGGACGATGATGTCCGAGGAGGGGCTCGAGGAGGTCCGCTCGCTCCTCGATCGAGGGCTGAGCCCGGCCCTGCCGGTGATGCGGGCGATCGGGGTGCGGGAGATCGCCGCCTATCTGCGCGGCGAGCTGAGCCGCGAGGAGGCGCTGGCCGCGGGTCGGACCGCGACCCGCCAATATGCCAAGCGCCAATATACCTGGTTCTCCCGCCAGCCGCCGGCGGACTGGCCGCGCTACCGGGAACCCGTGGACGAGCCGGAAGCCCTTATGTCCTTCTTCCGTTCGGGCTGATGGCCGAGTCGCCATGCCCCCGGCATGGCTGCGAATGTCCGGGGGACATTCGCACTCGGCCATTGTCGAAGCCCTCCTCTTCCTACTACCGGAAGACAGGAAGCCCTTCGACGGGCTCAGGGCGAGCGGAGTGGTCCAACCCGATGCGGGTCTATCTCGATGCCGATGCGGACCTCGCTCTGATCCGGGGGCGGCGGGTCGCCGTCCTCGGCTTTGGCAACCAGGGCCGGGCGCAGGCGCTCAACCTGCGCGACAGCGGAGTCGCGGTGACGGTCGGGCTGCCGGAAGGGTCGGCGAGCCGGGCGCGGGCGAAGGCCGACGGGTTCGAAGCCGTGACGGCGGCCGAGGCCGCCGCAACGGCCGACCTCGTGATCATGCTGGCGGCGGACGAGCTCCATAAGAAAATCTATGCCGAGGCGGTGGCGCCCCACCTGCGGGAAGGCGGCGCGCTCGCCTTCGCCCACGGGCTCAGCATCCGCTTCGCCCTGGTCGAGCCGAGGCCGGATCTCGACGTCTTCCTGGTCGCTCCGAAGGGGCCGGGGACCGCGCTCCGCTCGGAATATGAGAAAGGCGGCGGGCTGATCGCCCTGTTCGCCGTCCACCAGGATATGAGCGGCGGCGCCGAGGCGCTCGCTCTGTCCTACGCCGCGGCGATCGGAAGCGGCCGGGCGGGGATCCTCCGGACCAGCTTCGCCGAGGAATGCGAGGCCGATCTGTTCAACGAGCAGGCGGTGCTGTGGGGCGCGATCCCGGAGCTGATCCATGCCGGGTTCGAGACTCTGGTCGACGCCGGCTTCTCTCCGGAAATCGCCTATTTCGAATGCCTGACCGAAGTGAAATTGATCGCCGACCTGATCGAGGCGCGCGGAATCGCCGGGATGCGCGAGGCGATCTCCAACACCGCCGAGTTCGGGGCGCTGAAGGGCGGGACCCGGATCGTCACCGCCGACACCCGCACCGAGATGCGCCGGATCCTTCGCGAGGTCCGAAGCGGAAGCTTCGCCGCCGAGCTGATCGCCGATTCCGAGGCCGGCTATCCGAGGCTGAAGGCGAGCCGCGCCAAGGCGGCGGCGCACCCGATCGAAGCCGTGGGTGCGAGGCTGAGGGCGCTTGGGAAACGCGTTTAGCCGTCATCCCGGCGCAAGCCGGGACCCAAGGACACCCGCGCTCGAGGACTGGGGCGGGTCGAGCCGCCGCGTAAGGTCGCGGAAGGCGGTGTTCCTGGGTCCCGGCTTTCGCCGGGATGACGGGGTTTGCCGGGGCGACGGCGTTGCCGGGGCAGGGGGGCGGCGCATCCGATCGAGGGGGCCGGGGCGCGGCTGAGGGCGCTGGGGCCGGAACGCCGCTAGCCGTCATCCCGGCGGAAGCCGGGACCCAAGGACACCCGCGCTCGAGGATTGGGGCGGGTCTGCGCCGCCGCATATGGTCGCGGAAGGCGGCGTTCCTGGGTCCCGGCCTTCGCCGGGATGACGGTGGCTGCTTCCACGCCTCGATTGACCGCGCCGGACGCTTGCGCTTTAGGCGCGGAATGTCCGAAGCGTCGCGCCTTCGTCCCGCCTGGCTGCCGCCGCCCGACGGCTCGCGCGACAAGCGGGTCGAGGACCCGACCAATTTGTGGGTCGTCCACCTCGCCGGGCGGATGCTCCTTCCGCTGGCTCTGAAGGCGCGGATTCCGGCCAATGCGGTGTCGGTCGCGGGCCTGGGAGTAGGGACCGCCGCCGCTTTCGCCTTCCACGGCTGGAGCGATCCGGCGCTCGCGACGCTCGGCCTCCTTCTCGCGACCGGCTGGCTGGTGCTCGACGGCCTCGACGGGATGGTGGCGAGGGCGACCGGGACGGCCAGCGCGCTCGGCCGGTTCCTCGACGGCCTGTGCGACCACGGGGTCTTCCTGATCCTCTATCTGGCGCTCGGCTTCGCGATCGACACTCCCGAGGGCTATGTCGTCGGGACGATCGCCGGCCTCGTCCACGGGGTCCAGGCCAATATGTTCGAGAGCGAGCGGGCCCGCTTCCATCGCCGGGTGCGCGGCGATCCGGGCGGCGAGGCCCCTCCCCCTTCGGCCAACTGGCTGATGCGCCATTACGACCGGCTCGCCGGGACCCTCGACCGGCTCGCCGCACCGTTCGACCGGGCGCTCGCCGCCTCGGCCGACCGCCGGGGCCTCGCCTGGGCCTATGGCGAGCGGGCGGCGGCGCCGCTGAGGCTGATGAACCTGCTCAACGCCAACATGCGGATCCTCGCCCTCTTCGCCGCCTGCCTCGCCGGCGACCCGATGCTGTGGTGGTGGTGGACCCTTGGGCCGCTCACCCTGGTGACGGCGGCCGGGCTGGTCTGGCACCGGCGGGTGGAGGCGCGGCTGGCCGGCTGATCGAGCGCGGCGCGGCGGCGAAGGCCGCTACGGGGTTCGCACGAAGGCGCGAAGGCACCAAGGCGCCGGGCGGGTGGCTGGGTTGCGGCCTTTTCGGATGGGCGTGAGATGAGCCGGTTCGCGGAGCCCGCCTCGGTCGTCATCCCGGACTTGATCCGGGATCCACCTTTGTTCGGACTCGGCGCCTGCCGAGGGAAGGTGGATGCCGGATCAGGTCCGGCATGACGGTTCGCAGGAAGGCACGAAGGCACCAAGGGGCCGGGCGGGCGGCGGCGTTATGGCCTTTTCGGAGGGGCATGAGATGAGCGGGTTCGCGGAGCCCGCCTCGGTCATCATCCCGGACTTGATCCGGGATCCACCTTGTTCGGACTCGGCGTCTACGGAGGGAAGGTGGATGCCGGATCAGGTCCGGCATGACGGTTCACACCAAGGCGCGAAGGCACCAAGGCGCCGAGCGGGCGGCGGGGTTGCGGCGTTTTCGGAGGGGCATGAGATAAGCGGGTTCGCGGAGGCCCCTCGGTCGTCATCGCGGACTTGATCCGGGATCCACCTTGTCCGGCCCCGGCGCGTGCCGAGGGAAGGTGGATGCCGGATCAGGTCCGGCATGACGGTTCACACCCAGGCGCGAAGGCACCAAGGGGCCGGGCGGGCGGCGGGGTTGCGGCTTTTTCGGATCGGCATGAGATAAGCGAGTTCGCGGACCCCCTCGGTCGTCATCCCGGACTTGATCCGGGATCCACCTTGTCCGGGCTCGCCGTCTGCGGAGGGAAGGTGGATGCCGGATCAGGTCCGGCATGACGGTTCACGCGAAGCCGCAAAGCCGCGAAGGGGCCGAGCGGGGGGCGGGGTTCCGGGTTTTTCGGATGGGCATGAGATAAGCGGGTTCGCGGAGCCCCCTCCATCGTCATCCCGGACTTGATCCGGGATCCACCTTGTCCGGGCTCGGCGCCTGCCGAGGGAAGGTGGATGCCGGATCAGGTCCGGCATGACGGGGGCGCGAAGCGGGAATCGGGGAGGTCGGTGGGGACAGGTACCGGTAGCTGTCCGCTTTTTCGGGCCGCCAGCTATTTGCGGCCGAACAGTTTCTCGATGTCGCCGTGGGCGAGCTTTACCCAGGTGGGGCGGCCGTGGTTGCACTGGCCGCTATGGGGGGTGACCTCCATCTCGCGGAGGAGGGCGTTCATCTCGGCGACGGAGAGGATGCGGCCGGCGCGGACCGAGCCGTGGCAGGCCATGGTGGCGGCGACATGGTCGAGCCTTTCCTTGAGGGCGAGGGCGTCGTCGAAGGCGGCGAGCTCGTCGGCGAGGTCGGTGACGAGGCCCCGGACGTCGCCATTGCCGAGGATTGCGGGGGTGGCCCGGACCAGCATCGCCCGGGCTCCGAAGCGCTCGAGCTCGAGGCCCATCTCGACGAGCTCGGAGGCCCGGGCCTCGAGCCGGTCGCAGGCCGGCTCGTCGAGCTCGACCACCTCGGGGAGGAGGAGCGACTGGCGGGCGACTCCGCCGTCGGCCATGGCGCGGCGCATCCGCTCGAGCACGAGGCGCTCGTGGGCGGCATGCTGGTCGACGAGGATGAGGCCGTCCTCGGCCTCGGCGACGATATAGGTGGCGGCGACCTGGCCTCGGGCGACTCCGAGCGGGAAGGCGCGGGCCTCGGGGGGCGGGGCGAAGGCGGATTCGCCTCGGGCGGCGGGGGCGAAATCGTAGGGGGTGGGGGTTTCGGCGACCCTTCCCCCCTCCCCTTCAGGGGAGGGGTTGGGGGTGGGGAATGTCGGCGTGAAGAGCGAAGGTCGCTGAGAACCGGACATCCCCCACCCCAACCCCTCCCCTGAAGGGGAGGGGCTTTCACTCCGCCATGGCACGTCCGCCGCCGCGCGCTGGACGCTTCGGAAGCCGGCGGAGTCTAGGGCGTTCCTCAGCCCGCCGACGATCAGCCCCCTGATCCCGGCCGGGTCGCGGAATCGGACTTCGGTCTTCGCGGGGTGGACGTTGACGTCGACCTCCTCGCCGGGGAGGTCGATGAAGAGGGCGAGGACGGGGTGGCGGTCGCGGGCGAGAAGGTCCTGATAGGCGGCGCGGACGGCTCCGATCAGAAGCCGGTCCTTCACCGGCCGGCCGTTGACGAACAGGAACTGGTGGTCGCCGATGCCGCGGTTGAAGGTGGGCAGGCCCGCGACTCCGCCCAATCGGGCCGGGCCGCGCTGGTAGTCGATCGCGACGCTGTTGTCGTGAAGGGCGCGGTCGGTCAGGGCGGCGACCCGGGACGGGCGGTCCTCGCCGGGCTGGACGGAGAGGGTCCGGCGGCCGTCATGCTCGAGCGTGAAGCCGATGTCGGGCCGGGCCATGGCGAGGCGCTTCACGACGTCGAGGCAGGCGGCATATTCGGACCGCTCGGAGCGGAGGAACTTGCGGCGGGCGGGGACGCGGGCGAACAGGCTCTCGACGCGGATCCGGGTTCCGGGCGGGAGCGCGGCGGGCCCCTCCCCTTCGAGCCGGCCGTTGTCGACGATCCGCGACCAGCCGTCGGAGCCGCGCACCCGGCTCTCGACCGCGAGGCGGGCGACGCTGGCGATGGAGGGGAGAGCCTCGCCGCGGAAGCCCAAAGTGGTCACCGCCTCGATCTCCTCGCCGGGGAGCTTGGAGGTGGCGTGGCGCTCGAGCGCGAGGGCCATGTCGGCCGGGCTCATCCCGCAGCCGTCGTCGCTCACCTCGATGCTCGAGGTTCCGCCGGCGCCGAGCGCAACCGAGATCCGGGCCGCCCCGGCGTCGATCGCATTCTCGACCAGCTCCTTCAACGCGCTGGCGGGTCTTTCCACCACTTCACCGGCGGCGATGCGGTTGACCAGATGCTCGGGCAGGCGGCGTATTGACATGCGCCTCGTCCCTAGCCCAAGCCGCCTCATCCCGCGAGGCTTGTTAAACCTTTGGTGGAACAAGGCGAGGGGCCATCCTATAGAGAAAGGCGAGCGCGCGCGGCACGACGCCGGGCGCGGATTTCGAGAAGCGGGAACCCAGCCCAATGTCACTCTTGCGTTTCTTCAAGTTCCCTTCCCACGACATGGCGATCGACCTCGGAACGGCCAATACGGTGGTCTATGTCCGGGGCCGGGGCGTGGTGCTGAACGAGCCCTCGGTGGTCGCGATCGAGACGATCAACGGGGTGAAGCGAGTGAAGGCGGTCGGCGACGACGCCAAGATGATGATGGGCAAGACCCCGGACCAGATCGAGGCGATCCGGCCGCTGCGCGACGGGGTGATCGCCGACATCGACGTCGCCGAGCAGATGATCAAGCATTTCATCCAGAAGGTTCACGGCAAGAGGCGATTCCCGCGCTGGCCGGAGATCGTGATCTGCGTCCCCTCGGGATCGACCTCGGTGGAGCGGCGAGCGATCCGCGACGCGGCGTCGAACGCGGGCGCCTCGCAGGTCTGGCTGATCGAGGAGCCGATGGCGGCGGCGATCGGGGCCGACATGCCGGTGACCGAGCCGATCGGATCGATGGTGGTCGACATCGGCGGAGGGACGACCGAGGTGGCGGTTCTGTCGCTGAGGGGCCTCGCCTACACGACGAGCGTCAGGGTCGGAGGCGACAAGATGGACGAGGCGATCAGCTCCTACGTCCGGCGCAACCACAATCTGCTGATCGGCGAGGCGACGGCCGAGCGGATCAAGAAGCAGGTCGGCATCGCCAAGCCGCCGGCGGACGGCGACGGTCTCAGCGTCCACATCAAGGGCCGCGACCTCGTCAACGGGGTTCCCAAGGAGATCACGATCAACCAGCGGCAGATCGCCGAGGCCCTCAGCGAGCCGGTCGGGACGATCGTCGAGGGGGTGAGGATCGCGCTCGAGAATACGGCGCCCGAGCTCGCCGCCGACATCGTCGACCAGGGCATCGTCCTGACCGGGGGCGGAGCGCTTCTTCAGGGGCTGGACGAGGTGCTTCGCGACGAGACGGGCCTTCCGGTCACCGTCGCCGACGATCCCCTGACCTGCGTCGCCATCGGAACCGGCCGGGCGCTCGAGGAGGAGATCTTCCGCGGCGTTCTGCTGACCGCCTGAGGCCCGGGCCGGGAGGCGCACAGGTGGCGAAGCCATCGACCCGCCGGCCCGGATTCTCGCGCCGGGCGCAATTCGGACTCTTCATCAGCTATGTCCTGGCGGTCGCCGGGGTCCTGTTCGCGGGGCTTCTGCTCGTCATCGCCAAGGTCGACCCGGCGGGATTCAACGCGCTCAAGGGCCTCGCCCTCGACGTCACCAGCCCGCTGACCTCGGCCGGGCGGGCGGCGGCTCGGGCGATCACCGATTCGGTCTCCTCGGTCGGCAATTACGTCCAGGCGGGGAGCCAGAATGCCGAGCTCAAGCGGCGGCTCCAGGAGTCGCGGCGCCAGCTGATCGAGGCGCAGGCGACCGAGCTCGAGAACCGGCGGCTGAAGGCGCTCCTCAACCTCACCCGGGAGAATTCGGATGCGGTCGCGGTGACCCGGATCGTCGGCTCGTCCTTCGCCTCGGTTCGCCGGCTCGCCACGCTGTCGGCCGGAGCCTCGTCCGGAGTGCAGCCGGGCCAGCCGGTGCGATCGGCCGACGGGCTGATCGGCCGGGTGATCGAGAGCGGGCGCTGGGCGAGCCGGGTGCTGCTCGTCGCCGACAGCGCCAGCAACGTGCCGGTGAGGCTGGTCCGCGACGGAACCGCGGCGATCGCCACCGGCCATGGCGACGGGACGATCGACCTCAAGACCCTCGAGGTCGGGCAGAATCCGTTCCGGCGCGGCGACGTCCTGGTGACGTCGGGGGTCGGAGGGGTCTATCCGCCCGACATTCCGGTCGCGGTGGTGGTCTCGGTCCAGGGCGACCGGACGGTGGCGAGGCCGCTCGCCGACCCGGCCAGGGTCGAGCATGCGATGGTGCTGAGGGTCTACCAGCCGCTCGCCGACACTCCGCTGTCGGAGCGGACCGAGGCGGCACTGAGGGGGGCCGGGCAATGAGCCGGATCGCCGGATCGAGCCGCGACGTCGCCCTGCTCGGACTGCGCCGGCAGTGGATTCCGATCCTGAGCACTCTCGCCGCCTCGCTTCTCGCCCTCTTCCCCTATGTCGCGACCTGGCCGATCGTGCCCGACTTCGCCTATCTGGTGCTTCTCGCCTGGCGGCTGCTGAGGCCGGAAATGTGGCAGGCCCACAGCGCCCTTCCGCTCGGCCTGTTCAACGATCTCGCCGCCGGGCTTCCGGTGGGGCAGTCGATGGCGCTGTGGACCCTGACCTTCCTGATCCTCGACATCGTCGACAGCCGGGTGGGCTGGCGCGACTACTGGATGGACTGGCTGTTCGCGGCGGCGGCGATCCTCTTCTACACGGCGGGCGGCTGGTACGTGGCGCTGCAGATGGGGGCGGCGGCGCCCTTTTCGGTGCTTCTCCCGCAGCTCGCTCTGGCGGTCTTCGCCTATCCGCTGGTGGCCCGGCTGGTCGTCGCCCTCGACCGCTGGCGGCTGTCGCGATGAAGCGGCGCAACCGCCCCGTCATCACCGAGAGCAACCAGGTCTACACCTTCACCCGACGCGCCCTGGTGCTGGGCGGATTCCAGGGCCTGCTCGGGGCGGCGCTGGCCGGGCGGATGGCGTGGATCTCGATCGCCGAGAACGAGCGCTACAAGCTCGCCTCCGAAAGCAACCGGGTCCAGCTCCGGCTGATCCCGCCGCGGCGGGGCTGGATCGTCGACCGGGCCGGCCAGCCGATCGCGATCAACCGGAGCGATTTCCGGGTCGACCTCATCCCCGACCGCCTGAAGGAGCCGGACCGGATCCTCGCCGAGCTCGCCCGGCTGCTCGAGCTTCCGCAGGACGAGATCGACCGGATCCGCGAGGAGCTGAAGCGCGCCGCCGGCTACCAGCCGGTGCCGGTCGCCGAGAACCTGCCGTTCGAGAAATATGCGGCGGTGACCATCCGCCAGCCCGAGCTTCCGGGAGTCGCTCCGCTCAGGGCCTTCTCGCGCTTCTATCCCGACGGGGCCGCGGTGGCGCACCTGGTCGGCTATGTCGGAACGCCCAACAAGGACGAATATGAGAAGGAGGGCAAGGCGCCGCTGCTGATCACTCCGGGCTTCAAGATCGGCAAGGAGGGAGTCGAGAAGACGATGGAGATGCGGCTTCGGGGCCAGCCCGGGGCTCAGCGGGTCGAAGTCACCGCGAGCGGCAAGCTGGTCCGGCCTCTGACCACCCTTCCCGACAAGACCGGCGGCGCGCTTCCGCTGACCATCGACGCCGGCCTCCAGACGTTCGCGGCCCGGCGGCTCGGCGAGGAATCGGGCTCGGTGGTTGTGCTCGACTGCCTGACCGGCGACATCCTCGCTCTGGCCTCGATGCCGGCCTACGATCCCAACAGCTTCACCGACGGGATCAGCCGGAACGAGTGGAAGATGCTTTCCGACGACGAGCGCAAGCCGCTCCTCAACAAGGCCCTGAACGGCCTCTACCCGCCCGGCTCGACGTTCAAGCCGATGGTCGCCATGGCCCTCCTCCAGGCGGGGATCGACCCCAAGGCGCGGGTCAGCTGCCCGGGCGGATTCCAGCTCGGCAACCGCTTCTTCCGCTGCCTCGGCCGCCACGGCCCGATGACCATGCACACCGCCATTGCGAGGAGTTGCAACACCTATTTCTACGCGATGGGCCGGCGCGCCGGGATCGACCTCATCTCGGCGATGGGCAAGAGGCTCGGCTTCGGCCAGAAGTTCGACATCCCCGTCGTCTCCCAGAATTACGGGACGATGCCGAGCGCGGAATGGAAGAAGGCGCGCTACGAGCGCAGCGCCAAGCTGGTCGAGCGGCCGGACTGGACCGAGTCCGACACCTTGAACACGTCGATCGGCCAGGGCTTCGTGATCGTCAATCCGCTCCAGCTGGCGGTGATGTCCGGCCGGATCGCTTCGGGCCGGGACATCCAGCCCAACCTCATCCACCGCAAGCGGCCGGCCCCGGCCGCCCTGCCCTTCCCGAAGGAGCATTTCGACACCGTCCGGGCCGGAATGTGGGAGGTGGTGAACGGCGCCGGGACCGCCGGCCGAAGCCGCCTCGAGGTCCCCGGAATCGAGATGGGCGGAAAGACCGGCACGGCCCAGGTCCGCCGGATCACCGGCGGCCAGCGCGGCCAGTCGGGCGCCTGGAAGTATCGCGACCATGGCCTGTTCGTCTGCTTCGCTCCGACCGCCAACCCGCGCTACGCCTGCTCGGTGGTGATCGAGCACGGAATGGGCGGAGCCCGGGCCGCGGCGCCGGTCGCCAAGGACGTTCTCACCTACCTGTTCGACAAGCCCAAGGCGCTTGCCGCCCTCGCCACCTTCGAGGAGCAATGGGGCGGCACTCTCGCCGAGCGGATGGAGCGGCGCGCGCAAAGCTGGCTCGCCGCGACCAAGGCCGAGAAGGAGGCCCGGGAAGGCTCGGGGACGGGCAATTGACGGGTCGACGGTTGTCCCCTTGCGACAGGGAATGGGTTGCCGCGCCCCGTCATCCCGGGCTTGATCCGGGATCCATGAACACCGCCGCATCCGGTTCTCGACCGACGGTGTTCATGGATTCCGGCTTTCGCCGGAATGACGAGAGTGGGACCGACGCCTGATGGGCCTGGCCTTCGTCCCCGCCCCGGTCGCCACTCTGCCGTGGCGGATGCTGTGGATCGTGACCGCTCTCGGCCTGGCCGGAGTGCTCGGCCTCTATTCGGCGGCCGGCGGCTTCATGATGCCCTGGGCGCTTCCCCACCTGATCCGGTTCCTGGTCTTCCTCGGAATGGCGCTCGCCTTGTCTCGGATCCGGCCGCAGACCTTCCACGACTTCGCCTTCTTCGCCTATGGCGGCGGAATCCTGCTTCTGATCCTGACCCTGGCGCTCGGAGTGATCGGCGGCGGAGCGAGGAGCTGGCTCGAGCTCGGCTTCCTGAGGCTCCAGCCCTCCGAGCTGATGAAGCCGATCATCGTCCTAACCCTCGCCCGATTCTACGCCCACGTCCCTCCGGCCGAGATCGGCCGGCTGTGGTCGATGTGGCCGCTCGCATTGATCCTCGGGCCGCCGATCCTCCTCATCCTGCTCCAGCCCGACCTCGGAACGACGATGCTGATCGTCCTCAACACCATCGCCCTGATGTTCCTCGCCGGGCTTCCGCTGAGCTGGTTCATCGGCGGAGCGCTGGCGGTCGGAGCGGCGCTTCCGATCGTCTATTCCTTCCTCCTTCCTCACCAGCAGGAACGGGTCCTGATCTTCCTCAACCCGGAGACCGACCCGCTCGGCGCCGGCTATCACCTCACCCAGTCGAAGATCGCGATCGGATCGGGCGGAGTGTTCGGCAAGGGCTTCCTGAACGGCACCCAGAGTCACCTCCATTACCTGCCCGAGCAGCATACCGACTTCATCTTCTCCGCCATCGCCGAGGAATGGGGGCTGATCGGCGGCTGCGTCCTGATCCTGCTCTTCTTCCTCCTGCTGCGCTGGGGGATGGGAGTCGCGCTCGAGGCCAAGGGCCGGTTCGAGCGGCTCGCCGCGGCGGGGCTGACCCTCACCATCTTCTTCTACATCGCGGTCAATTTGATGATGGTGATGGGCCTAGCCCCGGTCGTCGGAATTCCGCTGCCGCTCGTCTCCTACGGAGGGTCGGCCATGCTGACGGTGATGATCTGCCTGGGAATCCTGATGGCGATCGAGAGGCACAACAAGAGCGAGCGGCGGCGGTGAATCTCCTCTCCCGCTTTTCGCGGGAGAGGGGGGACCCAAGCCGTCAGGCTTGGGGGGTGAGGGTCTTGCCGAGTCCGCGGTACAGACCCTCACCTCCCATCGCTTCGCGATGGGCCCCTCCTCTCCCGTAAAGGACGGGAGAGGGGTTTTGCGATCCGGGGATGGCGGTCCGCGCTCGATGAGCCGCCGGTTCGGTGTGCCTGTAATCTGGAGAGCGAGCGGCGGCGGTGAATCTCCTCTCCCGCTTTTCGCGGGAGAGGGGGGACCCAAGCCGTCAGGCTTGGGGGGTGAGGGTCTTGCAGGGTCAGCGGTACAGACCCTCACCTCCCATCGCTGCGCGATGGGCCCCTCCTCTCCCGCGGAAAGCGGGAGAGGGGTTCCATGATCCAGGGATGCCGGTCGCCGCTCGATACCGTCATCACCCGCGGAGTCTCGCCCAGCGTCATCGCCAAGCCGCCGGTCTTCGCCAGCATTTCCCGGTCCGCCTTGAGCCAGCGCGGGCGGCAGGCGGCCGGGAGGCGGCGGTCCGAGACAATGATGTCGGCCTCCGCGCAGGCTCTGAGCAGGGCCTCCACCGGCACCAGCCGGTCGCTTCGGCTCGCCAGAAGGCGCCAGCCGCGAAGTTCGGCGGCGCAGAAGTCGGCGCTGCATTCGGCGATTCGCAGGGTTTCCAGCTCGCCGGCCTCCCCCTCCAGGCCGGCGCTCTGGGTCATGAGGTCGCGGACATACTCGCCCGCCCGACCGCGCAGGAGAGCCAGCTCCCCGGCCTGGGTGCGGAGCGCAAGATGGCGGCCGTCGCCGGTGACGAGCAGGTCGGGCGTGGGCGCCAGCAAGGCGGCGACGGCGCCGGCGGCGGCCGGAACGAGACCCAGGCGGCGCCACCGCGTCCGCCACAGCGCCAGCCACAGCCCGCCGCCGAGCATCAGCGCAAAGGCGGCGGCCGGCATGGTCGGAAGCCTCGCCACCGCCCCGGGCGCGGCGGCGACGGCATGGGCGAGCGCGAGCAGGAGGTCCAGCGCCGCCCCGGCGAGCCACCAGAAAGGCGCTCCCAGGCCGGCGAGGTCGAGCAGAAGGGCGAGCGCCTCCAGCGGCATGATGACGAAGGTGGTGAGCGGGATCGCCACGATGTTGGCGAGGGCGCCGTAGAGGCCGGCCTGGTGGAAGTGCCAGAGCGCGATCGGGATGAGGGCGAGCTCGACGGCGAGACCGGTCAGGACGAGGCCGAGAAGGAAGCGGCCGAGCTTCATCGGCCAGAGCTCCTCGCGCCTGGCGAGCAGGGCTCGCACCCTCGGATGCTCGTGCAGGGCGACGATGGCGGTGATCGCCGCGAAGCTCATCTGGAAGCTCGCTCCGGGAAGCGATTCCGGCCAGAGCAGGAGCACGACCAGCGCCGCGACCGCCACCAGCCGAAGGGTAAGCGCTTCCCGGCCCAAAGCGATTCCGAGGAGGACGAGCAAGGCGGCGATGCAGGAGCGGATGGTCGGCACCTCCGCCCCGGTGAGGAGGGTGTAGGCGATCCCGGCGAGCGCTCCGGCGCCGGCCGCGACCAGAACCAGCCTGAAGCGGAGCGCGAGCGTCGGGCTCAGCGCCAGCAGCTTCAGGGTGAGGAGCATCACCGCCCCGACGACGGCGGTGAGGTGAAGGCCGCTTACCGACAGCAGGTGGGCAAGGCCGGAGCGGCGCATCGCTTCGGCATCCGCTTCCGGGATTCCGCCCTGGTCGCCGGTGGCGAGCGCGGCGGCGATGCCCCCTGCCCCGCCTGGAAGCCGCGAGCGGACATGGTCGGCCAGGCGCTGGCGGGAATCGGCGAGCCGGGCCCGCCAGCCGCGATCGGTCGCCGGAGCGACCAGACGCACCAGAGCGACCCGGCCGGTGCCGCCAATGGACTGGAACCAGGCCGCTCGGGCGAAATCGTAGGCGCCGGGCACGGCGGCCGGCGCCGGCGGCATGAGATAGCCCCGAAGGCGGACGGTCGCCCCCGCCTCGATCCCGGCCGGGGCGGTGGCGGAGTCGATATTGACCCGGAGCTTTCGGGGAAGCCCGCTGCCGGCCGCCGGCTCGACGATCAGCCGGACCAGGTCCCGGGCCGGCAGGCGCTGGAAGCTTTCGATCTTCGCATCGAACTCCGCGGCCCGGGCCTGGCCGAGGACGGGCTCGGCGACCCGTTCGGCCTTCCACCAGATGTTGGCGCAGCCCAGCATCGCCGCGAGGCAGAAGATCGAGACCGCGCGCCCCCAGCGCGTTCCGGGGACGAGGGCCTGAGGCGCCAGCACCGAGGCCGCGGTGAGCAAAAGGAAGGCGGTCCAGGCCCGAGCATCGGGAAGCGCGAACCAGGCGGCGGTGCCGAGGCCGAGGCCGACGGGGAGCCAGAGCGGAAGCTGGTCGCGCTCCAGGTCGGCGAGGGATTCGAGGCGGCGGGAGACGGCCGTCATCCCGGCGAAAGCCGGGACCTCGGGGAGACCCACCGTGTCTTCTTGTCCTGAGGTCCCGGCTTTCGCCGGGATGACGGGGTTCACGGACGGCTCCTTTGTCGCCGCCGATCCGCAGCGCCTTCGCGCCCTGAGGTCCCGGCTTTCGCCGGGATGACGGGGTTCACCGACGGCCCCTTTGTCGCCGCCGATCCGCTATGCTAGGGGCCCATCCGTCACCGGCCGTCATGGCCCGCATCCTTGGAGAAAAGGCGCTTGAGCGCAACCGTCCCGCCGGCGCAGGTCGTCACCCGCTTTGCGCCCTCGCCGACCGGCTTCCTTCATATCGGCGGCGCCCGGACCGCCTTGTTCAGCTGGCTCTACGCCCGCCACCATGGCGGCCGATTCCTGCTTCGAATCGAGGATACCGACAAGGCCCGCTCCACCCAGGCGGCGATCGAGGCGATCCTCGAGGGGATGCGCTGGCTCGGCCTCGACTGGGACGGGCACGAATATTACCAGTCGCAATTCCAGGCCCGCCACTCCGAAGTGGCGCTCGAGCTGCTCGCCCGCGGCCACGCCTATCGCTGCTACATGACCGCCGAGGAGCTGACGGCCCAGCGCGAGCGCGCGCAGGCCGAGAAAAGGCCCTACCGGGTTGAGAGCGCCTGGCGCGACGGCTCGGCGGGCGCCCCCGGCCCCGACGCGCCGTTCGTCGTCCGGCTGAAGGCGCCGCGCGAAGGCGAGACGGTCATCGACGACCTCGTCCAGGGCCGGGTGACGGTTCGCAACGAGGAGTTGGACGACATGGTCCTGCTCCGCTCCGACGGAAGCCCGACCTACATGCTCGCGGTGGTGGTCGACGATCACGACATGGGGGTGACCCACGTCATCCGGGGCGACGACCATCTCAACAACGCCTTCCGCCAGCTCGGGATCATCCGCGCAATGGGCTGGCCCGAGCCCGCTTACGCCCACGTCCCGCTGATCCACGGCCAGGATGGGGCGAAGATGTCGAAGCGCCATGGCTCGACCGGAGTCATGGACTATGAGGCGCTCGGCTTCCTGCCCGAGGCGCTGGCCAATTATCTGCTCCGCTTGGGCTGGGGCCACGGCGACGACGAGATCATCAGCCAGGAGGACGCCGTTCGCTGGTTCGATCTCGCCCAGGTCGGCAAGTCGCCGTCGCGCTTCGACGTTCGAAAGCTCGAGAATTTGAACGGCCATTACATACGCGAGGCCGAGGACGGCCGGCTCGCCGGCCTGATCACTCCCAGGATCGGGACCCTGATCGGCCGCGACCTCGCCACCGACGAGATCGGGCTGCTCGTTCGGGCCATGCCCGAGCTGAAGCCGCGCGCGAAGACCCTCGTCGAACTTGCTGAAAACTCGACATTCCTGTTCCAGAAGCGTCCGCTCGATTTCGACGAGAAGGCGGGCCAGCTGCTCGCCGGCGACGCCCCGCGGCTGCTCGCCCGGGCCTGGAGTGCACTCAATGCGCTTGACGAATGGTCGGCGCACGCCACAGAGGCGGCGGTGCGCAGCACAGCGGAGGTGGCCGGGGTCAAGCTCGGCCAGGTGGCGCAGCCGCTGCGCGCAGCGCTCACCGGACGGGCGACCTCGCCCGGCATTTTCGATGTTCTGGTCCTGCTCGGACGCGAGGAAAGCCTCGCCCGCATCGCGGACCGGATGGACGGAGCAGAATGATGGCCGACGGAAACGCCACTCTAACCCTGGGCGAGGGGACTCACGGATTTCCCGTGCGCCAGGGCTCGGTCGGCCCGGAGGTCATCGACATCCGCAAGCTCTACGGGGAAACCGGCGCCTTCACCTACGACCCGGGCTTCACCTCGACCGCGGCCTGCGAGAGCGCGATCACCTATATCGACGGCGACAAGGGCATATTGCTCCATCGCGGCTATCCGATCGACCAGCTTGCCGAGCATTCGACCTTCATGGAGGTCTGCTACCTGCTGCTGAACGGCGAGCTCCCGAAGAAGTCGGAGCTGGACAGCTTCACCTACACCATCTCGCGCCACACCATGCTTCACGAGCAGCTCTCGACCTTCTACCGGGGCTTCCGCCGCGACGCCCATCCGATGGCGGTGATGTGCGGAGTGGTCGGGGCCTTGAGCGCCTTCTACCACGATTCGACGGACATCACCGATCCCAAGCAGCGGATGATCGCCAGCCACCGGCTGATCGCCAAGATGCCGACGATCGCGGCGATGGCCTACAAATATACGCTCGGCCAGCCGTTCATATATCCGCAGAACAGCCTGACCTACACCGGCAACTTCCTGAGGATGACCTTCGGGGTCCCGGCCGAGCCCTATGAGGTCAATCCGATCGTCGAGCGGGCGATGCGGCGGATCTTCATCCTCCATGCCGACCATGAGCAGAACGCGTCGACGTCGACCGTCCGGCTCGCCGGCTCGTCGGGCGCCAATCCCTTCGCCTGCATCGCGGCCGGGATCGCCTGCCTGTGGGGACCGGCCCATGGCGGCGCCAACGAGGCGGCGCTCAACATGCTCCACGAGATCGGCCGGCCCGAGCGGATCCCGGAGTTCA
The DNA here is from genome assembly GCA_036386795.1 of Allosphingosinicella sp. GTDB lineage: Bacteria > Pseudomonadota > Alphaproteobacteria > Sphingomonadales > Sphingomonadaceae > Allosphingosinicella. The sequence continues at coordinate 27,847 of DASVUZ010000009.1, read as the reverse complement.
TCGCCCGGGCCAAGGACAAGGACGACCCGTTCCGGCTGATGGGCTTCGGCCACCGGGTCTACAAGAATTACGATCCGCGGGCGAAGGTGATGCAGGCGACGGCCCAGGAGGTTTTGAAGGAGCTGGGAGTCACCGACCCGGTCTTCGACGTCGCCCGCGAGCTCGAGCGGATCGCCCTCAGCGACGATTATTTCATCGAGAAGAAGCTCTATCCCAACGTCGATTTCTATTCCGGGGTGGTGCTCTCGGCGATCGGCTTCCCGACCTCGATGTTCACGGCGCTCTTCGCTTTGGCGCGGACGGTGGGCTGGGTCGCCCAGTGGAACGAGATGATCTCCGACCCCGAGCAGAAGATCGGACGGCCGAGGCAGCTCTACACGGGCGCGACGCAGCGGGATTACGTGCCGGTGGAGCGGAGGTAGGCCGGCTCCGCTAGAGGGGCGTCCGGGATTATGGCTTGGAAAGCCTCGCCTCGAGCGAGCGGGCGCGAACCGCGAGGACGTGGGTGGGCGCATAATTGGCTCCGAGGATGGCCAGGACGTCCTCGATCTCTTTCGTCGCCTCCGAATCCCGATCGAGGCTCGCAAGCGCCGATGCACGGGTGAGGCGGGTACTCAGCAGGATCTTGCTGGGCGGGTCGTAGAAGCTCGCCTGCCGGGAGAGAATTTCATCCACCTCCTCTACGACCCCGTCGACGTCGCCCGAGTCGATCCGGAACTGCACAATTTCGCGCCGGAATATCAGCGACCGCGTATGGTCGGCTCCGAAAATGCGCTCGAAACCGGCTTTTATCGAACTCGCCCGTGCGAGCGCCTCGGAATGTTCGCCGAGTTCGTTGAGGATCCGGTCCTCCTGGCTTCGAGCGATGAACACGAACGGATGCTCGGCGCCCAACGCACGGCTGTAGGCCGGCAACAGCTCCTGCATCCTGGACAGTGCGAGCGGATATTCCCCGAGGTTCGCGCAGATCTCCGCGCCGAGCAAAGCCACCGTCAGCCCGCTCGGATGGTCGACGCCGAGAAATTTCCGATTGTCCTCGATCAGCGGCTCGATCCGCTTTCGGGCCTCGGCATGATCGCCGAATTGGTCGAGTGCCTGCGCTTCGAGAAACCGGGCCAGGAGCATCTGATGGTCTCGCTCCCGAAACGTCCGCCGGTGAGCCTCTAGAAGAGGAGTGATCTTGCCGAGGGCGAGCCGCGCTTCACCCAGGGAAATCAGGATCTCGACTTCTCCGGTGCGCGCAGCCAATGCGACCGGGTGGTCGACGCCCAGGGCGCCGTCCAGCGACGGAATCAGAATCCGAATCTTTTCGAGCGCCTCGGGATAGAATCCCAGCCCTTCCAGAAGCGAGGTCTCGAGCACCCGAAACCCCAGCGTAAGACGATCCGATTCGCCCGCGGCCCGTCGGGACACGGGCAGATGGGTGGTGACGACGTCCAAAGCCTCGGCATATTTCCCGCAGAGATGGAGGGCGGCCGCGAAGTCGAGATCGGCCTGCAGTCCGAGCCGATGACGCGTCAGGCCGGACCGCTTGGCAATCAGACGGGCCCTTCGCACGAGACGCACCCCGACCCGGTACAGCCCCTTCTCGACCTGGCGCTCAGCTTCCGTCAGGATCGCCTCGATCGCAGCCGCGGCTTCCTCCTGGCTGGAGGGAAGGAAGGAGGTCGCTACCGGAACGACGGCGCCCTGTCCCTCCGCCCGGATCGCCCGCGCATCCTCGAGAAGGAAGGCCGCGTCCGCATCGTCAGGGTCCAGCAGCGCCGCCAGCTGGGCGTGGCGTTCGCCTTCTGCGAGGTTGGCGAGCGGCTCGGTCCCCACGATCAGGCTGAGGTGATGCCCAGCGAGAGCCAGGCTGGTGTGCGACATCCCGTGCCGGACGCGTTCGAAGCCGCTTCGAAGGGCCGCGATCGCCAGCTCCTCATTACCCTGCTCGCGCTCATGCTTCGCAGCCGTCATCCATGCGTCTGGAATCCAGCGAGCAGCCTTCTCGCGTTCGGACGCCGCTTCGGTCAGCGCATGATCGCGTTGCGACTGAAGCGCGGCATTGACCCGCTCGAGATCGGCCGCGTATTTGCGGCTGCTGCGCAGGCGAAACAGCACGCTGATCCAGCTGAGGATGGGAAGACTAAGCAAACTTAGAAGTCCCGTGACAAAAGTGATCTTCTCTATCGTCTTCAAATCAGAGAATTGATCGACGAGCTCCGCCATAGCTGCGATCATCACCAGGCCCTCCCCGCTCAACTGGAGGGTGGGGCACAATCCGTTGACGTCGTCAAGCAGGCCGCTCGGCGACCGATGGAGGAATTCAGACGCTATATTAGGCAGCGACGACGCGCTTACCGCCTCAGCCGAGCTTTTTCTTCAGCTCCCTCAGCAGGTCGAGCGAGGCGCAGACGTCCTCGAACATCAGCTTGACCCTTTCCTCGCCCGGGCGCGAGCGGAGCATCGAGCCGGGCTCGAAGCGGTCCTTGCCGGTCGCTGCGACGACGGCCTCCTCGGGGCCGGCATAGACGAAGACCCGGCCGGCTTGCCGGAGCTCGAGGAGGCGGGCTCGGAAGGCGGCGTCGGAGAGCAGGGCTCGAGCCTCCATCGGATCGGTCGCATAGACTTCGAACTTCTTCTCGAAGGCGTCGTCGCCCTCGATCCGGACCCGCTCCATGTCGCTCGCCGGCTTCCAGAAGTTGAGAAGCTTGCGATCGGGGACGATCGCGATCCGGCCGCCGGCGCCGGGCCGGCGCTGGATGGCGTAGATCTGGCCCTGGAAGACGACGTAGCTGTTCTTGCCCGCGCGCCGCTGCAGGCAGGCCTCGTAGACGGCGTGGCCGAGCCCGTCCTCGCCGGTGCCGTTGAACAGGTCGGTGAAGGTCAGGCTTGAAAAGCCGCCGCCGCCGAACAGCAGCGCGCAGGCCCAGCCGAAGGCCGGAGGATCGAAGTCGGCCGGCAGATATTCCATTCCCGCCCGGGTCGCGATCTCCTCGAGCACCGGAAGCTTGAGGGCCTCCTTCGCCGCCATCAGCGGCAGGGTGGCGGCGATGATCGCGAAGACCAGGAACAAGGCGAAGGCAACGAGCGCCGTCGTCTCCCAGCCCGAAGCGTAGAGGGTCGCGCCGGCCGCGGCGGCGAGCGCGAGGCCGCCGAGGCCTCGAATCCAGAATTTGCGGACCGCCGCCTTGCGCTCGCCCTCCAGCGAGTCGATCCGCTCGCGCACCGCGCCGGCGGCGCACAAGCTCTGATAGTCCCCGCTCGTCAGCTCAATCATCACCTACTCCCCCGATCCGCGCCCAGAGTGGCTCGGCGCCGCAACAATTGAAACACTCTTTCCGCCGAGGCGGCATGATCGCGCAACGGGCCGGGCATAATCTTTTCGCGATCAGCCATTAGCACTTGGAGACCGAAAGATGTTGACGATCATCGCCGCGGCCCTGGCCGCGGCCGCGCCGGCCCCGGGCGAGCCGACGCTCGAGGAGGTCCGAACCGCCACCGCCCGCTTCCGGGACGTCAAGGTCGCCCTCGCCGAGGGCTATGTCCGCGATCCCACCGACATGTGCGACGTCGCTCCGATGATGGGCCGCCCGGCCGCGCTCGGCGGGATGGGAATCCATTTCTTTAGGCCCGACTTGCTCGGGATCAGCGCTCCGCCCAACCCCAAGGTCGACGGCAACGGCACCCACACCGATTTCCGCAAGCCCTCGATCCTTATCTACGAGCCGCGCTCCGACGGGACCCTCGAGCTGGTCGCGGTCGAGAATTTGGTCTTCAAGAAGGCCTGGCACGAGGCCGGAAACACGGGCCTGCCGACCTTCCACGGGGTCGAGTATGACTACATGTTCGACGATCCCAAGACGGCGATCGACGAGGCCCATAATTTCGAGCCGCATTACGACCGCCACGTCTGGCTCTACCGGCCCAACGCCAACGGCATGTTCGCCCAGTTCAATCCCACTGTGACCTGCCAATTCCACAAGCCGGTCAAGGTCGCGGGCAAGGGCGAAACCCAGCACGCAGGCCATTGAGGAGACCGTCGTGCCGGCGAAAGCCGGCATCCCGGCGGGTGGAGGCGCTCTCGTCCTTCGCCCGCTGGGGCCCCGGCTCACGCCGGGGTGACGGTCACGCGCGAAGCGGCAGGGTGAAGGTGAATCGGGCGCCCTGCCCCGGAGCGCTGTCGACGGCGACGTCGCCGCCCATCGCCCTGGCGAGGCGGCGGGCGATGTAGAGGCCGAGGCCGGTCCCGCCCGCTTCCGAAGGATCGACCCGCTCGAACTTCTCGAAGATGCGCGCCTGGTCCTCGGCCGAGATGCCCTTGCCCTGGTCCGCGATGATCAGGGCGGCGAGATCGCCCTCGCGGTCGGTTCGAATCCACACCTGGCCGTCCTCGGGCGAGTAGCGGATCGCATTGGTGAGCAGGTTGACGACGATCTGGAGCGAGCGGCGGAAATCCCCAGCGGCCGGCAGGGCGTCCCCGGCCGCCGGGGCGTCGATCCTGACCCGGCGCTCCGCGGCGCGGACGGCGAGCAGCCCGGCGGCGCGGCGAGCGACGTCGGCGAGGTCGATCGACTCGCCCTCGGGGCGGAAGTCGGGCCGCTCGATCGCCTGCAGGTCGACGAGGTCGTCGACGAGAGCGAGGAGGTGGCGGCCGGCGCTGGCGATGTCGCCGGCATAGCCGGCATAATCGGTCCGGATCGGCCCCTCCCCCTGGGCTCCGATCGTCTCCGCGCTGGCGATGATCCGGGCGAGCGGCGCCCTCAGCGCCTTGTCGAGCCGCTCGCCGAACGCACCGGGCTCGGGGTGGGACGCGGCCGCCGGCGCCGGCGCCGGGGCGCCGGCGGGAAGGGCGGCGGCGGAGCCGCGGAAGCCCGCGAACCGGCCGGCGCCGTCGACCAGCGGGATTCCGGAGAGCCGGTAGCGGCCGCCGCGCCCGCCGCGCAGATCGGCGAGCTGGCCGTCGAAGCGGCGCTGCTCGGCGAGCGCGGTGAGCAGCGGAAGCTCGCCCTCCTCGCCTTCCTCGAGCCGGAATAGCCGGGTAAGCTGCTGGCCGACCAGCTGGGCGGGAGTCCGGCCGGCGGCGGCGGCCGCGGCGGGAGTGACGACGGTGAGGCGCAGGGCGGCGTCCGTCTCCCACATCCAGTCGGCGCCGGCTCGAAGGAAATCGGCCTGGCGCTCGGAATCGGGCGCCGGCGCCGGGCCTCGGGCGGGCCGGGCGGTCCAGCCGGTGACAGCCAGATCGACTCCCCCTTCCTTCGGTTCCGCTCGCACCCACAGATCGAGATCCGCCTCTCCCTCGGCCGCGACGGCGCCCCGGGAGATGACGATGTTGAGTCGGCGGGCAAGGCGCGCCAGCGCCGCAATTTGCGGCACGGCCAGAACCCCGCCTTCCTCGCCGCCGGCGGCGCGATGAAGCGCCTGCAGCCGAGGCTCCGCCTCGACCAGCCGACCGTCGGCATCGACCCGGCCGCGAACGGAGTCCCCGGCGATCATGCGGCCAGCCTCGCCACCGCGGCGCGATAGGCCGGATCGAGGCGCCACAGGAGGATCCGCTGGCGGGCTTCCTCGGGATCGAGCGAATCGAAGAGATCCAGCTGGGCCCCGACCGAAGCCTCGCGTCCGGAAAGGTGAAGAAGCATCGAGGCCGCGGCTTCGCGCTCCGCGCGGGCGGCCCTGAGCACGATCGCCGGACCGCGCCCGGCCGAATCCGGAAGCAGCTCCCAAAGCGCGTCCAGGCCGAGGCCGGTGCGGAGCGACAGCCCGGCGAGGAACAGCGGCAGCTCGCCCTCCTCGACCGCCCGGACGAGCATCGAATCGTCGAGCCGGCCGCCCTGGTCCAGAGCAAGCGCCAGGCGCCGGGCAAGCGAATCCGCCCCTGCCCCCTCGTCGTAGCGACCGAGCCAGCCGGCAGCAGCCGCGGTGACGGATCGGTCCGCTGCGGCGGCATCGACTCCGTGGCGAGCGACGAGGTAGGTCCGGAGCGCCGCCGCGACGGTCCAGGCGAGGCTGTGCGCGACCTCGGCGGGAAGGTCGCCGGCAGCCAGAAGCGGCTCGTGAAAGGCGTCGAGGCGCCGGCTCTCCGCGATCAGAAGCGACACCGCGGCGGCCGCGACCCGTTCGTCGCCGTCGCCCGCCAGAGCGGTGAGCAGACGCCGCTCGGGCGCGGCTCGGGCGAGCCGATGCTCCTCGGCGCGGCGTAGGAGCAGAGCGAACAGGGCCGGATCGGCGAGCGCTCCGCCGCTTTCGAGCACAGGCACCGCGATCGGCAGAGTGGCCGAGGACAATGCGGCGCGCAGCGGCTCCTCCGCTTCGCCGCCGAAGCGTGGGGCAAGCGCCGATCGAAGCTCGTCCTCGACGTCGCCGACGAGGCGGCGAAGGAGATGCGAGACGGTGATGCGCTGGCGATCGCTGAGCCGAAGGGCCTCGGGCAAGGCGAGGTCCGCCATCGCGGCGGCGACGCGCGCATTGGCCGACGCGAGCAGCTGCGCCGCGCCGTCCAGCTCCCTCCCGCTCGCGCGCACTTCGGACATCGCCCGTCCATAGCCCCGTCAGGGTTAAAGCGGCGCTAATCCTGTGCCGGAGCGGGCGCGGCCGAGTGGGCGTGCCGCTGGGCCCAGAAGAAGCTGGCGCCGGCATAGACGGCGAGGACGGTCAGCCCAGTCCCCCAAAGGTTCGCTGCGGCGAACGGCAGCATCAGCCAGGTCATCCCCTTGCGCTCGGCGAGCCACAGCTTGCCGGGGAGCTCGCGCCCCTCCGCCTCGGTCCGGAGCGCCACCGCGAACGCGACGACCGTGCCCGCCAGAGCGATGCAGCCCCAGCCGCGGGTCGGGGCCAGCGCCGAGGCGAGGACGAGCAGCACTCCGGCCGCCAGCACGGGCAGGAGCACGCCCCACCAGGTCTGACCGCGAAAGCCCTGCAGGCGAAGCGAAGCGAGCCGCTCGCCGATCCCGTCGAGCGGAGTGGCCAGGAGCATCAGGGCGAGGCCGAGCCCCAGCCACTGCCGGGCGAAAGCGAGGCCGGCCAGGCTCATGAGCAGAGTCGCGGCCAGGCCCAAGGCGGTGGGAGTGACGGCGGTCGGCATCAGCCAGCGAGTCGCCAGCCGCTCGACAGGGCCCAGCAGGTAGCGCGACACCCAGTCGCCGCGGCGCATATGGGCGCCGGCGACGATCCGGGACTCCAGCTCCGCCAGATCCTCCTGAGTCTCGGCGACCAGGGGCAGCTCGTCCTCCGTCTCGCCGCGGACGCTGAGCTGACGGGCTCCCGCCTGCACCGCCCGGCGCAAAAGGGTCGATTGCAGGTCCCAGTCGCGAAGCATCGAAGCGGTCTGCTTGAGCATCCGGCCGTCGATCATGGCGAGGCCGGCCCAACGGCTCTGCGCGTCGATGCGCTCGTAGCGGTCGTCGACCCGCAGGTCCGGAACGACGAGGATGGCGGGACCTTCCAGGGCGACGAGTCGAGCGATCGCCGGCTCGGGCGCGACCAGGCCGTCGCCGACGAGCAGGATCCGGTCGCTGTCGCTCACCGCTTCGGCGGCCTCGTCGGCGCTTCGGGCGAGGACGAGCAGGACGCCTTCGCCGCGCAACCGGTCGAGCGCCGCTCCGAGCGCCGCCGTGACGCGTTCGACGACGATCACCACGGGCTCGGCGCCGGCGACCGTCGCGAGGCGGACCTGCCGCTCGAGCAGGGTGCGGCCGGCGATCGGAAGCGTGGCGCGAAGCCCGCCACCGGCGTCGTCGGCCTCGTGATAGGCCGAGATCAGGGCTGCCAGAGTCACTCGTCGCTTCCCATAAGCATGGGATAGAGGCGCGGGACGGGCCGCGTAAAGTCTAGCGCTTGCCGACCGTCACCGGATGACCTCAGGCCGCGAAGTCGTCGATCGCGGCGGCGACCTTGCGGAGCACCACCGGATCGCCCGGAGCGCCGTCCAGCGCCTCGTCGGCGAGGGCGACCAGGCCGACCGCTCCGAAGCTGGCGGCGACGCTCTTCAGCCGCGACGCTGCGATCGACCAATTGGCGTCGCAGCGGGCCCGGGCCATCAGGTCGGACTGCCGGGCGGCGCTTTCCAGGAAGGCGGCTCGAAGCTCCCGCATCAGCTCGGGGTCGCTTCCGACGGCGGCGGCGAGGGAGGCGTTCAGGGCTCCGGGATCGTAGACCATCGCTCCCTCCTAGGCGGCACCCGTTAACGCCTCGTATCCTTCCGAGCTTTCAAGCGGCCCGAATCATGGTAAACGAACCGTTATGTCGGGGGCAGAACGAGCACAGAGCGAGCCCGAAGCGGGCGTGGCGAAGCAATCGGACAGCGACTGGCTGGGTTCGCCGATCGAAGTCCATGCTCCGGAAGGCGAACCCGCGGGACTGGCCGAGCCGAGGCCACGCGGAGAGGGCCGCGGCCTGCTCGCGGCGCTGCTGGTGGCGCTCGCGGTCGTCTGGGTGGCGGCGGTCGCCCTGTGGTTCGCCCAGATGCGGCCCTCGGCGACGCTGGGCACGGCCGTTTCCTGGATCGCGACGGCGACGGGACCGCTCGCGCTTCTCGCCCTGCTGTGGCTGCTGTTCGGGCGCAGCTCGCGCCGCGAAGCGGAAAGGTTCAGGCGGTCGGTCGAGGCGATGACCGTCGAGAGCCGGGCCCTGGAAAGCGTGCTCGAGATCGTCGCAAGCCGGATCGAGGACAATCACACTCGGCTTCGCGGCGAGGCGGAAAGGCTGATGTCGCTCGGCGACGAGGCGTCGGACCGGCTCGGTCGGGTCACTTATTATCTGTCCAAGGAGACGGCGACGCTCGACCAGAAGGCCGCCGCGCTCGACTCGGCCGCGGCGGCGGCCAAGGTCGATATCGGAGTCCTGCTCCACGACCTGCCGAGGGCCGAGGAGCAGGCGCGAGCCGTCGCCGAGGCGATGAAGGAAGCGGGGCTGGCGGCGCACGGCCAGGCGAGCGCGCTCGAGGCCCAGCTCGCCTCGCTCTCCGCTCGAGGCCGGGACGCGGACGAGGTGCTGGGCGGAGCCGCCCAGCGCATGTCCGCCCATGTCGCCCGAATCGAGAGCGGCAGCGCGGCCGCGGCGGCGAGCATGGACGAATCCTCGGCCAAGATGACGGCCGCGGTCGACGGCGCCATGAGCCGCGCCGCCGAGGCGGTCGAGACGGCGCGGGCGGCGCTCGAGCTGCAGGGCACGACCACCCTCGCGGCGATCGAGCAGAGCCGAGCCGCGCTCGACAGGGCGGGCGAGGATTCCGCCCGCAACCTCGCCCAGCGGCTGGAGACGATCAGCGGCAAGATCGAGGCTCTGGCCGGGCATATCGCCGCCCAGGACGCGGCGAGCCACGCCTTGGTCACAGGCCTCGGCAAGGAGCTGGCCGAGCTCGACAGCTGGTTCGACCAGCTCGGCCGAACCGGCGGAGCGCATAGCGAGCGGCTCGGCCAGTCGGTCGCCTCGGTCAGGACGGCGGCCGCGGCCCTGCTCGAAGAGCTCGGGGCCGGCCAGCAGCAGGCGAGCGGGCTCATCGAGAGCGCCGGCGATCTCGGCACGGTCCTCACCGGAATCAGCGCGGAGCTTCGCGACCATTTGCCCGAGGCGCTCAGAAACGTCGAGGAGCAGGCCGACCGCACCCGCGAGGCCGCGGCGGCGATCGTTCCATTGGTGGGCGCAGTCGAGAAAACGGCCGAGGCGGCGGCTGCAAGGCTCGGCGAAAGCGAGCAGGCCGTCGGTCGAAGCCGCGAAGCGATCGAGGCGCTGCTCGCCCGGGTCGAGCAAGGCTCGGCCGAAGCGGAGGCGCAATTGCAATCGCTCGGAGCCGCGGCCGACGGCGCCCGGCAGGCGGGAGAGGCGATCGCCGCGGAGACGGGCGCGTCCGTGGCCGGAGTCCGAAGCGCGGCGGCGGCGCTGCTCGACGAGCTTGGAGCCGGAAGGCGGCAGGCGGACGGACTGGTCGAAAGCGCGGGCGAGCTCGGCGCGGCGCTCGGCGGCATTTCGGGCGAGCTTCGCGAAGCCTTGCCGGCCGCCCTGAGAAGCGTCGAGGAGCAGGCCGCCCGGACCCGCGAGGCGGCGGCTTCGATCGTCCCGATCGTCGGCGAGGTCGAAACCCGGGCGCAGGCCGCGGCGGCGCGGGTGAGCGAGAGCGAGGCGGCCCTCGCCCGTCAGCATGAGTCGGTCGAGACCCTGTTCGCACGGATCAGCGAAGGGTCCGGGACCGCCGAGGAGCAATTGCGAGCGCTCGGAGCCGCGGCCGAAGAGGCTCGGGCGGAAGCCCAAAGGATCGTCGCCGATACCGGCCCCGAGCTGATCGAAGCGCTGCTTCGAGTCCGCGAAGCGGCCGGCCAGGCTTCGGAACGGGCCCGCGAAGCCATCTCCGCAGCGATCCCGTCGAGCGCCGCCGCGCTCGGCGAGGCCAGCCGCGAGGCGCTCGAGCAGGCGGTAAGCGAGACGGTCGAGCGGCAGATGGCGGAGCTCTCGGCGGTGTCGGAGCGAGCGATCGAGACCGCCCGCAAGGCCTCGGAGCGGCTCACCCGCCAGATGCTGTCGCTCGGCGAGACCGCGGCGGCGATCGAGGCTCGGATCGACGAGGAGCGCCGCGACCGGGAGGCCAAAGACAGCGAGAATTTCTCGCGCCGGGTCGCGCTACTCATCGAATCTCTCAATTCGACCGCGATCGACGTCACCAAGATCCTTTCCAACGAGGTCACCGACAGCGCCTGGGCCGCCTATCTTAAGGGCGACCGGGGAGTCTTCACTCGGCGGGCGGTGAGGCTGCTCGACAATAACGACGCCCGCGAGATCGCCCGCCACTATGAGGAAGAGCCGGAATTCCGCGAGCAGGTGAACCGCTACATCCACGATTTCGAGGCGATGCTTCGCCGGGTCCTCGCCGACCGCGACGGCTCGCCGCTCGGAGTCACCATCCTCTCCAGCGACATGGGCAAGCTCTATGTCGCGCTCGCCCAGGCGATCGAGCGGATAAGGTAGGTCGTGGCGGTGAAGTGAAACCGTCACCCAGGACTTGATCCGGGGTCCATCTTTTTCCTTCCGCAATCGAGTGATCAGGAAGGTGGATGCCGGATCAAGTCCGGCATGACGAGGGTCTTCCCGCTTACCTCGTCCAGTCGAGCATCTCGACCGTCACCCAGCCGAAGACGTAGTTCGCGTAGAACAGGCCGAACGCCACCGCCGACACGATCGTGGCCCGCAACGCGGCCCGACCGAAGCTGAAGCGGTGGGGAGCGCTCGGCGCATGGCCGGGCGGAAGCGCCACTCCTTCCTCCTCCGGAGTGCGAACTCCGAAGGGGAGGACGAGGAACAGGCTCATCGTCCAGAACAGGATGTAGATCGCCAGGACCGACTGGAGCTTCATGAAGCCGTCATTGCGAGGAGCGAAGCGACGAAGCAATCCAGCTTCGGACTCGGAGCCGCTGGATTGCTTCGCTTCGCTCGCAATGACGGCGGCGCATCATCACACCCGGACGATGAGGACGTCCACCACCGGCTTCTTGCCGGTCCATTCGGTGGCGCAGCGGCGGACGGCGAGGCGGATGGCCTCGCGCAGCTTGTCCTCGCCGCCGGCGCCCTTGAGAGCGGCTTCCGACGCGGCGTCGCAGGCTTCCTCGAGAAAGGCCTCGCGATCCTCCTCGACCGGAATGCCCTCGAGAGCGATCTGGACGTCGCCGACCAGGCGATCCTGGCCGTTGAGCGCCAACGCCACCGAAACGACGCCGAAGCTGGCGATCTTGCGCCGCTCGTTCATGGTCGGGCCGTCGGCGGCGAGGATGACGTCGCCGTCGAGGATCAGGCGCCCGACCCTTTCCTCCCCGAGTTTCTTCGGCCCGTCGGGGGCGAGGCGGACGACGTCGCCGTTCTTCTGGACGATTCCGCGGGGCACCCCGTTCGCCCGGGCGAAGCGGTCATGCTCCGACATGTGGCGCATCTCGCCGTGGACCGGGACGATGATCTGCGGCCGGATCCACTGGTACATGGCGGCAAGCTCGGGCCGTCCCGGATGACCGGAGACGTGGACCTCGGCCTGCCGGTCGGTGATCATCTTCACTCCGCGCGCGGCGAGCTCGTTCTGGATCCGGCCGATGGCGATCTCGTTGCCGGGTATCTGCTTCGACGAGAAGACGACGAGGTCGCCTTCCGACACGCTCAGCTTGTGCTGCCCGAAGGCGATCCGGGCCAGCGCCGCTCGGCTCTCGCCCTGGCCGCCGGTGGCGATGATCATGACCTCGCGCGGCGGCAGCTTCATCGCCGTGTCGAAATCGATCGTCTCCGGGAAATCGGTGAGGTAGCCGACGCTCTTGGCGACCCGAAGGATCCGGTCCAGCGAGCGGCCCGCGACGCAGACCCGGCGGCCGGTATCGTCGGCGACGTGGCCGAGCGTCTTCAGGCGGGCGGCGTTGGAGGCGAAGGTGGTGACGAGCACCCTTCCCTCGGCCTCGGCGACGACCCGGTCGAGGCCCTCGCGCACGGTCGACTCCGAGCCTGAAGCCAGCTCCTGGAAGACGTTGGTCGAATCGCAGACGAGAGCGAGCACGCCTTCGTCACCGATGGCCCGAAGCTCGGCCTCGGTGCTCGGATCGCCGAGCTGGGGGGCGTCGTCGAGCTTCCAGTCGCCGGTGTGGAAGACCCGCCCGTAGGGCGTGTCGATGAGCAGCGCATTGCCCTCCGGGATGGAATGGGCGAGCGGGATGTAGCGGAAGCCGAACGGGCCGAGGCGGAAGTCGCCGCCGAGCTCGACGATGTTGACCTTGACCTGCCTGGTCAGCCCCTCTTCCTCGAGCTTGCCGGCGATCAGGCCGGCCGTGAAGGGCGTGGCGTAGAGCGGCACGTCCAGGTCGGTGGCGAGATAGGGGATGGCGCCGATATGGTCCTCATGGCCGTGGGTCAGCACGATTCCGAGCAGGTCCGACCGATTTTCCTCGATGAAGGTCAGGTCCGGAAGCACCAGCTCCACTCCCGGATAGGCGGGATCGGCGAAGGTCATTCCGAGATCGACCATGATCCACTTGCCGTCGCAGCCGTAGAGATTGACGTTCATTCCGATCTCGCCGGAGCCGCCGAGCGCGAGGAAGAGCAGTTCTTTGCCGGGTTTCATCTTTTTCCTTCTAAATCCCCCTGCTAGCGGAGCTCGTGGGGAGGGGGACCATGCAAAGCATGGTGGAGGGGTAACTCTCACGGGAACAGGCGGTTCACGGGCGCTCCTCTAGCACCGCGGCAGCTACCCCTCCACCACCCTTCGGGTGGTCCCCCTCCCCATCTCACGATGGGGAGGACGAGGCGCTCCGCTTGTGCAGCAATCCCAGCCCCTGGATGGTCAGATCGGGCTCGATCACGTCGAACAAGTCGGTGTGGCGGTCGAACAGGGTCGCAAGCCCGCCGGTCGCGACGACGGTCGACGGACGGCCGATCTCCGCCTTCATCCGGGCCACCAGACCCTCCATCATGGCGACGTAACCCCAGTAGATGCCGATATGCATCTGGTCCTCGGTGGTTCGGCCGATGACCGACAAATTGCCGTCGGGCGCCTCGATGGCGATGCGCGGCAGCTTCGCCGCGGCGGTGACCAAAGCGTCGAGCGAAAGGTTGATTCCGGGCGCGATGATTCCGCCCTTATAGGCGCCCGAATAATCGACCACGTCGAAAGTGGCCGCGGTTCCGAAGTCGATGACGATGAGGTCGCCTTCGTGAAGCGAATGCGCGGCGATCGCGTTGAGCACCCGGTCGGCGCCGACGCTCCTGGGCTCCGCGACGTCGAGCTCGATCCCCCATTCCGCGCCCGCCTGGCCGGCGATCAGCGGCTCGACCTTGAAATATTTCTGGGCCAGCACCTCGAGATTGTGGGTGGCGCGCGGCACCACGGTGCCGAGAATGACGGCGTCGACGACGTCGCGCGGAAGGCCCTCGAGCTCGATCAGCTGGTGAAGCCACACCGCATATTGGTCCGCCGTCCGCCTCGGATCGGTCGCGATCCGCCAGCGCGAGCGGATCACGCCCTCCTCGAGCAGGGCGAAGACGATGTTGGTGTTCCCGGCGTCGACGGCGAGCAGCATCGCCGCTCTCTAGCCGGGGGCGCAACGATTAGCGAGAGGGGCGCTCGAGCGCCTAGATCAGGAAGACGTCGCCGGCATGGATGACGTGGGCGCTTCCGTCCGCCAGGCGCAGGCGAAGCGCGCCGCTCTCGTCGAGGCCGTCGAACAGGCCCTCGACCCAGGCGCCGCTCGCCGTGTGGGTCGACAAGGCGGTCCCGCGCGGATGGGCGGCGGCGAGCCAGCGCGCGCGGATCGGCGCAATCCCGTCCTCGCGCCAGCGCTCCACCCAGCGGGCGAAGCTTTCGGCGAGGGCTTCGAGGAACAGGGAGGGCGGCGGCGCTCCGCCGAAGGCCGCGAAGCTGATCGCGGGGCGGGCGGTCTCCTCCGGATGATCGGCGAGATTGACTCCGAAGCCGACGATCACGGCGTCGTCGAGCCGCTCGAGCAGGATGCCCGACAGCTTGGCGCCCCCGATCATCAGGTCGTTCGGCCATTTGATCTCGATCGCCGCGCCGCCGGCGAAAGCGGAGGCGACCTCGTGCAGCGCCACCGCGGCGACCAAAGCGAGGGTCGGCGCCGGCGGATCGCCGGGGCGAAGCCGGACGAGCGTGCTGGCGTAGAGGTTGCCCGGCGGCGAATGCCATTCGCGGCCTTGCCGGCCTCGGCCTCCGGATTGCCGTTCCGCGCGCAGCCAGGCGCCTTCGGGCTCCCCTCCGCGAGCCATGTCGGCGACATCATCGTTGGTGGAACGGGTCTCCGGAACGGTGCGGACGGCGCTCATCGAATTCATCAATCTGCCCTCATCCGCCGTCCGCATTAAGCGAGGGGCGCGTCCGGTGCAAACGGCACGAGCGGATCAGACGTAGCCGGCGTCCTTGGCGATGAGCAGCGCCTGGCTGAGGCTTCTGACTCCGAGCTTCTTCATCATGTTGGCGCGGTGCAGCTCGACGGTGCGGACGCTGAGGCCGAGATTGTGGGCGACGACCTTGTTGGGAGCGCCTTCGGCGAAGGCGACGAGCACTTCCTTTTCCCGGCGGGTGAGAGTCTCGAGCGCCCGGATCCTCGACATGTCCCGCCCGTGCAGAAGCTCGAATCCCTTCTCCACGGCCGCTACGAGCTGGTCGACACGGAACGGCTTCTCGATGAAGTCGACGACTCCGAGCCGGCCGGCCCGGACCGCGTGGGGAATGTCGCCCTGGGCGGAGACGACGATGACCGGGAAGGCGCCGCGGCCCCGCGAGATCATCTCGAGCAGGTCGAGGCCGTTTATTCCGGGCAGGCCGATGTCGACGATGATGCAGCCGGCCGGCCGGCTCGAATGCCCGTCCAGGAAGGATTCGGCGGAATCGAACTCTTCGATGTGGCTGCAGCAATCGGCCAGAGCGTGCCTGATCGTATGGCGCAGGAGCCTTTCGTCATCGATGATGTAGGCGCGCCTGTCCCCCATCGGTTGCTCCGTCCTGTTCACATGAGGCCAGACATCGGCCCACCAAAGCCTGTGAACCCTTCGATGATATCCCCTCTTCGCCGCCTTGGGGCAAGCATAGGTATTTTTCCCACGTAGGAGGGAGCGACGAGTCGAGCGCACGATGCGCCCTGCCGGGGGGCAAGTCATTCGCCGCCCGGCGTGTATCTAGGGACTGGGCCGGCGATACCCGCTTCGCCGGTCCAGTCTTAGGCGCTCAGAAGAGCGCGCCCGCGGCGTTGGCGGCGGCGGCCCCCAGATAGGGAATGGCGAGATAGCCGAGCGGCGACACGAACAGCGCGGCAAGCACGATCAACGCCGCCTGGGGAGCGTCGCGGGTTTCGCCATAAGCGGGCGCGGGATCGTCGAAATACATCGTCTTGACGACCTTCAGATAATAGAAGGCGCTGATCACCGAGGTGGCGATGCCGACCGCCGCGAGCCAGGTCAGGTCGGCCCTCACCGCCGCGTCGAAGACGAGGAATTTCGGCCAGAAGCCGAACAGCGGCGGCACCCCTGCGAGGCTGAACATGAAAATCGCCATTCCGGCGGCGAGCCAGGGCCGGGTGGTCGACAGGCCGGAAAGGCTCGCAATGCTCTCCACGGGGCGGCCGTCGGAATCGCGCATCCTCAGAACGACGAGGAACGAACCGAGAGTCATCGCGACATAGACGGCCATGTAGAACAGGACCGAGGCGACTCCCTCTCGGGTGGCGGCGGCGAGGCCGATCAGGGCGAAGCCGACATTGTTGATCGAGCTGTAGGCCAGCAGCCGCTTGATATTGGGCTGGCCGATCGCGGCGACCCCGCCGAGGACGGTCGAGGCGAGCGCCATGAAGATGACGATCTGGCGCCATTCGAACGTCGCCGGGCCCATCGCCTCGACCGCGACCCGGGTGAGGAGGGCCATCGCCGCGACCTTGGGCGCCGAGGCGAAGAAGGCGGTGACCGGGGTCGGAGCGCCTTCGTAGACGTCGGGAGTCCACATGTGGAACGGCACCGCCGAGACCTTGAAGGCGATTCCGGCCATGACGAAGACGATTCCGAATAGCTCGCCGGTCGAGACGCCGTCGCGCGCCAGGGCCGCGTTGACCTCGCCGAACATGGTCGATCCGGTGAAGCCGTAGAGGAGCGACACGCCGTAAAGCAGGATGCCGCTGGCGAGGGCGCCGAGGACGAAATATTTGAGGCCGGCCTCGGCGGAACGGTCGTCGCGCCGCTGGAAGCTGGCGAGGACGTAGGCGGCGAGGCTCTGAAGCTCGAGCCCGACATAGAGGGTGAGGAGGTCCCCGGCGGACACCATCATCCCCATTCCGACCGAGGAGAGCAGGATCAGCACGGGATATTCGGCGCGATAATCGCCGTCGCGGGTGAACCAGCCCGACGCGGCGATCAGGGAGACCGCTGCGGCAAGGTAGATCAGGATCTTGGAGAAGGCCGCGAAGCGGTCGCCGACGTACAGGCCGTCGAAGGCGGTGCCGCCGGCATCGCGGATCCCGGGTATCGCGAAACAGGCGCCGACGAGCGCCGCGACGCCCAGCCAGCTGAGCAGCCTTGCGCTCCGGTCGCCCATCCAGGCCGCCGCCATCATCAGCGCCATCGCGGCGACGGACAGGATGATCTCCGGAAGTGTGAGGAGGAGGGAAGCGGTCATCAATGCCCCTCCTCTTGATGGGCATCGCCCTTGGGTGCGGGCGGAGCGCCGCGCCTCAGCTGCGAATCCCCGGGCGGATTGGAGCGCTCGACTCGGGCGAGGATCCAGCCGACGTCGCGGCGCACCGGCTTGAGGAAGCTCTCGGGATAGACGCCCATCCACAGCACCACCGCGGCGATCGAGCCGAGCGACACATATTCGCGAAGGTTGAGGTCGGGCATGGCGGCGGCGTCGGCGTTGCGGCTGCTTCCGTAGACGACCCGCCAGTAGAGCCACAGCATGTAGGCCGCGCCGAGGATGATGCCCGTCGTCGCGACCGCGGCGACGAGGCTGTTCGCCTCATAGGCGCCGAGCAGGGCCAGGAACTCGCCGACGAAGCCGCTCGTGCCGGGCAGGCCGACCGCCGCCATGGTGAACAGCATGAACAGAAGCGCATAGGCCGGCATGTTGTTGGCGAGGCCGCCATAGCGGTCGATGTCGCGGGTATGGAGCCGGTCGTAGACCACTCCGACGCACAGGAAGAGCGCTCCGGACACGAGGCCGTGGCTCAGCATGACGATGATCGCGCCCTCGATGCCCTGGCGGTTGAAGGCGAAGATGCCGATCGTGACGAACGCCATGTGCGCGACCGACGAGTAGGCGATCAGCTTCTTCATGTCGCGCTGAACCAGGGCGACGAGCGAGGTGTAGACGATGGCGACGAGGCTGAGCCCGTAGATGATCCACACCAGCTGGGCCGAGGCCTCCGGGAACATCGGCAGCGAGAAGCGAAGGAAGCCGTAGCCGCCGAGCTTCAGAAGCACTCCGGCGAGGATCACCGAGCCCGCGGTCGGCGCCTGGACGTGGGCGTCGGGAAGCCAGGTGTGGACCGGCCACATCGGCATCTTCACCGCGAACGAGGCGAAGAAGGCCAGCCACAACCAGGTCTGCGCCTGGGCCGGGAAATTGGTCACCAGCAGCTTGGGGATGGCGGTCGTGTCGGCGTGGTTCACCATCCACAGCATCGCCACCAGCATCAGCACCGAGCCGAGCAGGGTGTAGAGGAAGAATTTGTAGCTGGCGTAGATCCGCTCGGCGCCCCCCCAGATGCCGATGATCAGGAACATCGGGATCAACCCGGCTTCGAAGAAGATGTAGAAGAGGAAGATGTCCTGCGCCATGAAGACGCCGAGCATCATTGTCTCCATGATCAGGAAGGCCGCCATATATTCCTGGACCCGGCGCTGGATCGAGGTCCAGCTGGCGAGGATGCAGATCGGCATCAGGAAGACCGAGAGCATGATCAGCATCACCGCGATGCCGTCGACTCCGAGCGCCCAGTAGAAGCGGCCGAAGAGGGGCGCCAGCTCCTGGAACTGCCATTGCTGGCCTCCGATCTGGTATTCGCTCCACAGCAGGATGCCGAGCGCCAGGTCGGCCAGAGTCGCGATCAGCGCGATCCAGCGCGCCGTGCTCGCCGAGACGCACAGGCACGCGATCGCCGCGGCGAGCGGGATCACGAGCATCTCGGAGAGGATGGGGAAGGCGTATTCCATCAGCGCGCCATCGCCCCCACACCGTTCGGGCTGAGCCTGTCGAAGCCCTTCCCTTCTCGAGCGCTACAAGGACAGGAAAGGCCTTCGACAAGCTCAGGCCGAACGGTTCTTCCAATTCTCGAGACGGCGCCCCTCATCGCGCCATCGCCCAGGTCGCGGCGGCGGCGAGGCCGAGGAGCATCACCAGCGCATAGGTGTAGAGATAGCCGGACTGGAGGCGCGCGGTCAGCACGTTGCCGAAGCGCACCGCGGTCGCGGCGCCGTCGGGCCCGAACCGGTCGATCGTCCGCTCATCGCCGCGCTTCCAGAACAGGCGCCCCAGCCACAGGGACGGACGGACGAAGACCAGGTCGTAGATCTCGTCGAAGAACCACTTGTTGTAGAGGAAAGTGTAGAGGATTCCCCACTGGCCGGTGAAGCGCGCGGGAAGATCGGTCCGGCGGACATAGGCCTGGAGCGCCACCAGAAAGCCGACGATCATCACCGTGCCGGGCGCCAGCTTCACCCACAGGGGCACTTCGTGGATGGCGTGGGCGAGATGGGTGTCGAAGGCGATGCTTGCGCCCCAGAAATGCGCGCCTTCCTCCGCCTCGATGAACGGGCCGTGGAAGAGGATTCCGGCGAAGACCGCGCCCAGCGACAACAGGCCGAGCGGCACCAGCATCGTCCAGGGGCTCTCGTGCGGGTGATAGCCGCCGGTGCCCTGAGCAACCTGATTCGGCGAAGCCTCGTGCGGGCGGGTGTCGTGGCCGGCATCCTCTCGGTCGGGATGGTCGTGATGATCGCCGTGAAGGGCGTGCTGGACATGCTCCGACTGCGCCCAGCGAGGCTTGCCGAAGAAGGTCAGGAAAAGGAGGCGCCAGCTGTAGAAGCTGGTCAGAAGGGCCGCGGTGATTCCGACGACGAAGGCGAAGCCGCCGACGCCCGAGCCGCTGGCGAAGGCGCTCTCGATGATCGCGTCCTTCGAATAGAAGCCGGCGAAGCCGAAGCCCGACCAGCCCGCGACCTGGATGATCCCGACGCCGGTGATCGCCAGCGTCCCGATCAGCATCGCCCAGAAGGTGATCGGGATCTCCTTCCGAAGCGCCCCGTAGAAGCGCATGTCCTGCTCGTGGTGCATGGCGTGGATGACCGAGCCGGCGCCGAGGAACAGAAGCGCCTTGAAGAAGGCGTGGGTGAAGAGGTGGAACATCGCCGCGCCGTAGGCGCCCACTCCGGCGGCGAAGAACATGTAGCCGAGCTGCGAGCAGGTCGAATAGGCGATGACCCGCTTGATGTCGTTCTGGACGGTGCCGACGGTGGCCGCGAAAATCGCGGTGAGGGCGCCGATCGCCGTGACGAAGGCGAGCGCGGTCTCGCTGGTCTCGAACATCGGCGAGAGGCGGCAGACCATGAACACGCCGGCGGTGACCATCGTCGCGGCGTGGATCAGCGCGGAGACCGGAGTCGGGCCCTCCATCGCGTCGGGAAGCCAGGTGTGGAGGCCGAGCTGCGCCGACTTGCCCATCGCCCCGATGAACAGGAGGATGCAGATCAAAGTCATCGTGTCGAAGCGCTGGCCGAGGAAGCCGATGGTCGAGCCCGCCATTCCGGGCGAGGCGGCGAGGATCTCCGGAATGGAGACCGTGCCGAAGACGAGAAAGGTCGCGAAGATCCCGAGCGAGAAGCCGAAATCGCCGACCCGGTTGACGATGAAGGCCTTGAGCGCGGCGGCGTTGGCGGAGGGCTTGTGGTACCAGAAGCCGATGAGGAGGTAGGACGCGAGGCCGACCCCTTCCCAGCCGAAGAACATCTGGACGAGGTTGTCCGCCGTCACCAGCATCAGCATCGCGAAGGTGAAGAGCGAGAGATAGGCGAAGAAGCGGGGCTGGCTGTCGTCCTCCGCCATATAGCCCCAGGAATAGAGGTGGACGAGCGCCGAGACCGTCGTCACCACCACCAGCATCACCGAGGTCAGGGCGTCGACCCTGAGCGCCCAGTCGACCTTCATCGGCTCGGAATGAATCCAGGACAGGACCGGGTGCAGCTGGCTGTGCTCGGTGCCCGCGATGAAGCCGAGGAAGATCGGCCAGGACAAGGCGCAGACCGCGAACAAAGCGCCGGTGGTGATCAGCTTGGCGACAAGGTTGCCGAGCATCCGGTTGCCGAGCCCGGCGACGATCGCCGCCAGAAGCGGCAGGAAGACGATGAGCTGGACGGTCATGCGCCGGCCGCCACCCCGGCGAAAGCCGGGACCTCGGGGAGAAACGCCGAGACTTTTTGTCCTGAGGTCCCGGCTTTCGCCGGGATGACGTGAAGGGCCCCCGACATCCTCACCCCTTCATCTGGTGGATGTCGTCCACCGCGATCGTGCCTCGGCGGCGGAAGTAGATGACGAGGATGGCGAGGCCGATCGCCGCTTCGCCGGCGGCGACGGTGAGGACGAACATCGCGAAGACCTGACCGACCATGTCGCCGAGGAAGGCGGAGAAGGCGACCAGGTTGATGTTCACCGCGAGGAGGATCAGCTCGATCGCCATCAGGATGATGATGACGTTCTTGCGGTTGAGGAAGATTCCGAAGACTCCGAGCACGAACAGAACGGCGCCGACGGCGAGATAATGGCCCAGGCCGATCATGACGGCATCTCCGATGCCGTCACCCCGGCGAAAGCCGGGGTCTCGGGGAGGCCCGCCGAGCTTTTCAGACATGAGGTCCCGGCATTCGCCGGGCTGACGGGACAAATCACAGCTTCATCCCCTCCCCTACGCCGGGCTGCATGTTGACCACCGCATCCTCCGGGCGCCGTCTGACCTGGTCCGACACCTTCTGCGGCCTCAGCCCGCTGCGGGTGCGGTGGGTGAGGACGATCGCGCCGATCATGGCGACGAGCAGGACCAGGCCGGCGCCCTCGAAAACGTAGAGGTAGCGGGTGTAGAGGACCCGGCCCAGAGCCTCGATGTTGGGAATGTCCTGAGCGGTCGGAGCGCCTCGGACCGAGCCGGCCAGGCCGCCCGAATTCCACGCCATGGCCGCGAAGAAGATCTCGACGAAGAGGACCAGGGCGAGGCCGAAGCCGAACGGCCAGTAGCGGGCGACTCCGGCGCGAAGCGTGGCGAAGTCGACGTCGAGCATCATCACCACGAACAGGAACAGGACCGCGACCGCGCCGACATAGACGATGACGAGCAGCATCGCGATGAACTCGGCGCCCAGGATCAGGAAGAGGCCCGCCGCATTGAAGAAGGCGAGGATCAGCCACAGGACCGAGTGGACCGGGTTGCGCGACAGAATGGTCATCACCCCGCTGGCGATGACCAGGGTGGCGAAGAGGTAGAAGGCGAAAGCGGCGATCATATGTGCGTCACCCCGGCGCAAGCCGGGGCCCAGGAACGCAGGCTGCATCGATCCTCCACGAACCGGTGTTCATGGGTCCCGGCTTTCGCCGGGATGACGCGGGAGGGGAATCGGCTGGAGGTCATATTCGGGACGGCCCGGCGCTTAACGGTAGGGGGCATCGGCGGCAAGGTTGGCGGCGAGCGCCCGCTCCCATTTGTCGCCATTGGCGAGCAGTTTCGCCTTGTCGTAGAGCAATTCCTCCCGGGTCTCGGTCGCATATTCGAAATTGGGCCCCTCGACGATCGCGTCGACCGGGCAGGCTTCCTGGCACAGGCCGCAATAGATGCACTTCACCATGTCGATGTCGTAGCGGGTGGTGCGGCGGCTGCCGTCCTCCCGCGGCTCGGCCTCGATGGTGATGGCGAGCGCCGGGCACACCGCCTCGCACAGCTTGCACGCGATGCAGCGCTCCTCGCCGTTCGGGTAGCGGCGAAGCGCATGCTCGCCGCGGAAGCGTGGGCTGAGCGGGTTCTTCTCGAACGGATAGTTGATCGTCGCCTTGGCCTTGAAGAAATACTTCAGGGTCAGCCAGTGCGCCTTCACGAACTCCCAGAGGAAGAAGGATTTTATCCAGTGCGATACGATGCCCACTATCGTCTGTCCTGCTGGAGTGCCGCTTTGCACATGCCGATCGCGGTCAGCTGCGAGACCGCCAAGGCGAGCCCCTGGCCGCCGTCCCTCAGCCCACCGCTCTGGGTGAGGACCACGAGGCGGTTGGCCCGGTAGCCGGTGCCGACCATCTCGACGAGTTCGTAGGTCCTTCGGGCGCCGCTCGAATCGTCCTCGAAGCTGGTCTGGCGGACCTTCAGCGGCCCCACGGCGCCGACCGTTGATTTGGCCGCCGCCGAAGCGCCGGCGCGAGCGAACCGCCCGCCTTCGACGACCGCGACGGACTTTCCCCGATAATCGAAAGCGAGCGACGAGACGTTGGTCGCCTCGTCGACGACCCGGCATTCGAAGCGGCCGTCGAAGAAGGATGAGTCCGGCGCCGCGGCCGGAACCGCCGTCGGAGCCGCCGTCGGAGCCGCCGTCGGAGCGGCAACGATCTGGAGCAGCAGGATCGGGATCACGACAGCGCTCCGTAACGGAAGATCATCAGATAGCCCGACACCAGGAACACCCAGAGCAGGGAGATCGGAAGGAAGATCTTCCAGCCCAGCCTCATCAGCTGGTCGTAGCGGAAGCGCGGGACCGTCGCCTTCACCCAGCTGAAGACGAAGAAGAAAATCATGATCTTCGCGAAGAACCAGAAAATTCCGGGCACGTAGTAGAGCGGCGCCCAGTCGACGGGGGGCAGCCAGCCTCCCCAGAAGAGCACCGCGGTCATTCCGCACATAAGGAGCACATTGCCATATTCGCCCAGCCAGAAGAGGGCGAAGCTCATCGAGCTGTATTCCGTCTGGTAGCCGGCGACGAGCTCGCTCTCCGCTTCGGTGAGGTCGAAGGGCGCGCGCGCCGTCTCGGCCATCGCCGAGATGAGGAAGATGATGGCGAGCGGGAACAGCATGGGGTTGAAGCCGAATCCGTTCAGGATCCAGACGTGGCTCTTCTGGGCCGCGATGATGCCCGAAAGGTTGAACGTCTCCGACCAGAGGATCACCGGGATCAGGACGAAGCCGACCGAGACCTCGTAGCTGACCATCTGCGCCGCCGCCCGAAGCGCCGAATAGAAGGGATATTTGGAGTTCGACGCCCAGCCGGCGATGATCACTCCGTAGACTCCGAGCGACGAGATGGCGAGCAGGTAGAGCAGTCCGACATTGATGTTCGCCAGAACCATGTCCGGCCCGAACGGAACCACCGCCCAGCCGACGAGGGCCACGGTGAAGGTGAGGATCGGAGCGATGATGAACAGGCCGCGGTTGGCCCCCGAGGGGATGATGGTCTCCTTGAGGAAGACCTTGAGGCCGTCGGCGAAGCTCTGAAGCAGGCCCAGCGGGCCGACGACGTTGGGGCCGCGGCGCAAGGCCATGGCCGCCCAGATCTTGCGGTCGGCATAGATGATCATCGCGACCGCCAGCATCAGCGGAAGCGCGATCAACAGGATCAGGATCAAGGTGGCGGCGAACCAGCCGAAGCCTTCGCCGAGCCAGGTCGATTGGAACCAGGCGGTCATGCGATCACCGTCATCGATGTCACCGTCATCCCGGCGAAAGCCGGGACCTCGCGACGAGAAACCGCCGCGGTCTCCATGAGGTCCCGGCTTTCGCCGGGATGACGAAAGAAGGCTATCATTCCGCCGCCTCCTGGAAGGTCTGGCCGTGGAGGATCTCGGCCGAGCAGCGCTGCAGGGTCGGCGAGGCGCGGGCGATCGGATTGGTCAGATAGAAATCCCCGATCGGGTAGACGATCTCGCCGGCCAAGCGCGGCGGCTCGCCGGTGAAGGCGGGGAGCGGATCTACCGGGGCGAGGCCGACGGTTCCGAGCCGAGGCACCTCCGCGGCGATCGCCCGCCTGAGCTGGGCGAGATCGTCGAACGGAAGAGTCTTGCCGAGCACGTCGGACAGCGCCCGGATGATCGTCCAGTCCTCGCGCGCCTGGCCGGGCGGATGGACGGCGAACTCGGACAGCTGCACCCTCCCCTCCAGGTTGACGTAGGTGCCGTGCTTCTCGGTATAGGCGGCGCCCGGGAGGATGACGTCGGCGTGGCGGACCCCGCGGTCGCCATGGGTGCCGATATAGACGGTGAAGGTGTCGGCGAAAGCCGACGAGTCGAGCTCGTCCGCGCCGAGCAGGAACAGGGCCCTGAGGCTGGAGGCTCGGGCGCGAAGGGCCTCGAGGCCCTGCTCCGTGACGAATCCGAGGTCGAGCGCTCCGACCCGGGAGGCCGCCGTGTGAAGCAGGCCGAAGCTCGCCCCGAGCGCGGTCGCCGCGGCCCGGGCCGCGAGATAGGCGCCGTCCGAGCCGAGAGCGCCCATTCCGACGATGACGGCGGCGCCTTCCTTCCCCTCGAAAGCCTCCCTCGCCTCCCTCGGCAGGTCGCCGAGGACGGAAAGGTCGTTGCCGAGCTCGTTCACCGGATAGGTGAGGTCGACGGCGGGGCCGATCCGGAACACCTTGGCGCCGGCCTTCACCGCCTTGCGGATCCGGGTGTTGACCAGCGGCGCCTCCCAGCGCGGGTTGGAGCCGATCAGCATTATGGCCGGCGCCGTCTCGATGCCGGCGATGGTCGGGTTGAAGCGGTAGGCCGCGGGGCTCGACACGTCGAACTTCGCGCCGTCCTGACGGCATTCGTGCAGAGTCGAGCCGAAAGCCTGCAGGAGCGCCTTCAGGGCGAAGACCGATTCCAGGTCCTGCAGGTCGCCGGCAACAGCGCCGATTTCGTCACCCGAGGCTCCCTCCAGCCGGGCCGCTATGGCCTCGAAGGCTTCGTCCCAGCTCGCCGGCCGGAGCTTGCCGTCGCGGCGCACCCAGGGCCGGTCGAGGCGGTTGCGGACCAGGCCGTCGACGCAGTGGCGGGTCTTGTCGTGCGCCCATTCCTCATTGACGTCCTCGTTGAGGCGGGGAAGCGCCCGCATCACCTCGCGGAAGCGGTGGTCGATCCGGATGTTGGTGCCAACCGCGTCCATGACGTCGATCCCGGGGACCTTGCGAAGCTCCCAGGGCCGGGCCTCGAAGCTGTAAGGCTTGGAGACGAGCGCCCCGACCGGGCAGAGGTCGACGACGTTGCCGGAGAGCTCCGACGTCACCGCGCCCTCGAGATAGGAGGTGATCTCCATATTCTCGCCGCGGCCGATCGCCCCGATCTCCTCGACTCCGGCGACTTCCTCCGCGAAGCGCACGCAGCGCGTGCACTGGATGCAGCGGGTCATGATCGTCTTGACGACCGGGCCCATATATTTCTCGGTCACGGCGCGCTTGTTCTCGGCGAAGCGGCTGTGGCCCCGCCCGTAGGCCATGGCCTGGTCCTGGAGGTCGCATTCGCCGCCCTGGTCGCAGATCGGGCAGTCGAGCGGATGGTTGATGAGCAGGAACTCCATCACCCCCTCGCGCGCCTTCTTGACGGTCGGGCTCATCGTCGAGATTTCCTGGCCGTCCTGCGCCGGCAGGGCGCAGCTCGCCTGCGGCTTGGGCGGGCCCGGCTTCACGTCGACCAGGCACATCCGGCAATTGCCGGCGATCGACAGCCGCTCATGGTAGCAGAAACGGGGGATCTCCTTCCCCGCCAGCTCGCACGCCTGAAGCACGGTCGCGCCCTGGGGGACCTCGATCTCGATTCCGTCGACTTTCACTCTCGGCATCAGGCAGGCCCACAATCTTCGGATTCATGAAGAACCCGGGTCGGCTTGTCCGGACGCCAGCCACGGTCCTTCGAAGTGATGAGAAAGCCCATTTTCTCGCTGCTTCTCGCCTCGGGGCTGGCAGGATATTTCGAGTCGAGCTCGTCGAGCTTGCGCCAAAGCGCGATCCGGGCCTGGACGACCCTCGCGTTCATCGCCTTCTCGCTTTCGGTCGTCGGCGGAATTGCGAGCGGGATCGGCCGGCCCCGCTCGCCCGGGGCAAGCGGATGAAAGGTCGCCAGGCGCATCGCGATCTCGCGCAGGTCCTGGCGCAGATCGTCCCGAACGAGGAACATCTGAAGCAGCGACAGCTCGATCCTAGCATAATCGTCGTTCAGCTGGCCGCGGTCGCGAACGCATTCCCGCTCCGGAAACTTGCGGTTGATGAGGTCGAGGAAGTCCATGGCCGGCTCGACCATCGCCTGGTAGTCGGAGTCGAGGTCGGCCTGATGGGACGCCGCGGGCTCGGCCGTCGCGGCCGCCACGGGAAGGCACGCCGCCAGAGTCGCGTAGAAACCGAGCGCAATCCAGCGCTTCAGGCTGCCGGCGGAGGCGGTCCGGGCGGGGCCCCTACGCATCGGCGAGGCTCCCGTCGGCCCGGATCGTCCGGCAACGGCGAAGGCCGGCGCCCTTTCGAAGCATGAAGGGCGCGCCCGTCGCGGATCCCGCCGCGAAGGTGTCGACCTCGCTCGGCTTCACGTCGAGCAGCCGGTTGGCGGTCTCGACCACGCCCTTGCCGCTTCCGAGCAACGCCGCGAGGTCGGCTGCGCTGACCTCCTGCGCGAAAATCTGGCGCGAGCTGCCGAGCTGATGCCGGGTCCGGTCCTCGCCGAAGCCCCAGTCGACTCCCGCGACCCGCTGCATGGCGGAATCGTCCTCGAAGAAGATTTCGCAGCGGAAGGCCGGGTGATCGACCGGATCCGCGCCGACGACCGAAGGACGCGCCTCGATCACGGCCGTCTGGAGCGCTCTATGCAATTCCCGATCGAAATTCCCCGAATCGGGGACCGGCCGCTCCGAATGACAGGCCGACTGGAGCCGCATCAGCAGCCGGAAGCCCGCGCTCTCCTCGCCATAATAAGAGCCCTTCTTGAGACGCGGCAGGGCGACGAAGTTCGCGGCCGACGCCGGCAGCCGCTGCCAGACGCATTGCGCCCAGGCCGGGGCCTCGAACGGCGCGGCCGCCGCCGGCGGCGACCACGGGCCGAGAAGAAGCATGGCGGCCGCGGCGGCGAGGATTTTCGCTTTCATTCGGCGGCCTCCATGATCGGCGGGGCCGCCGTCCTGCGCGCCGCGATCCGCCGCTCCAGCTCCGGCCGGAAGTGGCGGATGAGGCCCTGGATCGGCCAGGCGGCCGCGTCGCCCAGCGCGCAGATGGTATGACCCTCGACCTGCTTGGTGACGTCCCAGAGCATGTCGATCTCGCCGATATCGGCATTGCCTTCGCGCAGGCGCTCCATCACCCGCCACATCCAGCCCGTGCCCTCGCGGCAGGGGGTGCATTGGCCGCAGCTCTCATGCTTGTAGAAATAGGAGAT
>DASVUZ010000008.1:0-32034 GCA_036386795.1 Allosphingosinicella sp. | reverse complement strand
AGGCAGGAGGCGGGATAACCGTCCGTCTCTCCTTGTTTGTCATAAGAAGTCTAAAATCCAATAGTTCTGCTAGAAACGGCGACAGGTCGGAGGTGACAGCTGCCGTGTCTATGAGCACGACGTCATCCTCATCGAAGATGGTGTAGCGGTTGCTGGACCGTAATACTGAATAGTTTTTCCCGGCGATGGAAAACTCGACGATCGCCATCACATTGGCAGACCGCCACGCCGCGTCTACTTTATGGGGAACGGCGCCAAACGCCTCATAGAGGCTCTTCACCACGGCGGATTTGCCGTAGCCGTTGGGAGCTCTGAGCATCGTCACCTCTGGCGAGAAGGGCACTTTCAACCCTCTCCTTTCTCTCAGCGACAAGAGGTAGAGATTTGAGAAGCGCATCGTGCGCATTGTTAGGTCTCCCTAGATTCCGAACGAGCATCCGCAGGCCCGCTGTGCTTTGTTTAAGCTGGCTTTCCATGCGTTCTCTCCATAATTTCGACGATGGCTGCTGCCAGGGCTGTCACCGGATTCGCCTCAAGGTGCCCCAGGGCTTGGGCAACTGGGGTAGCAGCTCCCAATACCGTTTTATGCTCAAGGTCGGCTTCCAAATTAGGGGGTAGCTGGTTGCAAGCAGCCTCGCTCAAGCGGCGGGTATGAAACTCTCCGGCCGCTCGCCGCCGCATGTAGCTGAAACATGCATTCTCAAGAGCCAGAGCCTTTGCTGTGCTATATCCCTCTGCAGCGAGTTCGGCGGCCAGTGATGGCCACCACGATCGGAATCTAGGGGTCGCGGACGCCTTCGCCAGCACTTTGGCTATGTCGCCGCGCGAAACTGCCTTCGTGGCATAAAACTCCGTGTCATTCTCATAAGTCCCGCTCGCAGCCGATTTGGCAGACACATTTGCGAAAATCGTTTCATACAGAGCGCGCACTGGGAGATCTTCAGCTTCTCCAACTCTACCGAGCATTTCCACAAGCCGTCCGGTAACGAAGGTAGCCTGCTGAGTCAGGTCCAAGGGCGATTTTTCGAGAAATAGTATGCCCGAACAGTTCGGTTCGCGCGGAGGAGGGAAGTCGGGATCAAGAGCCGCCTCAATCCTAGTCTGCTCGCTCTCATGCAGAGCCGCCGCCGATATCCGCGAAACTTCTGGGGGGAACGGCTTCCCATCCGCCCCCTTTACCGAGAATCCTGCATTGGACAGAAAGGAAAGGCTACCCGTTGCGCTGCCAAAAACGGCCGCGTTGGCGTACATCTTCCCCACAATCGATGCAGGTGGGTCAGCGTCCTTTTTGGCGCTGGTGAGAGCCGCGATCGTCCAACTTCCAGACGCTTTTGACTTAACCTGAATAAAATCCAGCACGATTCCCGTATCGGAGTGGGTAACGACCACCACATCGTCGAAGTGATCGAGCACCACCTGATAGCTCCGGTCGCCTTCGTGTAAGTCGCAGATTTTGAGCATCGCGACGTGAGCTTGGAATTGGTAGCGGGCGTTGGTCTGGGCCCCGGCGTTTTCCCGGACCTTCTTGTCGAACAAACTGCGAAGTTCGGCCATTCTCCAGCCCCTTAGGTCACAAGGGGTTGAACTCAATTCATCGCAGATGTCCAGCCCTTCCCCCCGATCCCACATTGCTAAGCCCCGCGCCGGGCCGCCCTGACCCGGCTCGAAGTACCACTTCGAGACGAGGCCCCCATGACAGCCGTAGGCAACAACACCCTCAACACCCGCTCCGAGCTCCAGGTCGGCGCTCGCACCTACGCCTATTACTCCCTGGCCAAGGCCGCCGCCTCCCTCGGCGACGTCTCCCGCCTCCCCTTCTCGATGAAGGTGCTGCTCGAGAACCTGCTCCGCTTCGAGGACGGCAACACCGTCACCCGCCCAGCTTACCTTCCAGCGGCGCGGAGTCGGTCTGACATCGTCCGCGGCTCGTCACTGATCCGAGCGGAGATCCGGGGCCGCTTGCCAATTCGAAATACGCCAGCGTCCGCGGGTCGATGGCCGAATATCTCGCGAGCCCTTCCTGAGGCGCCGATCGCGTATCCAAGAGCACGATAAGTTCCGGCGTGTGGCTGACGATCGGCTGCCAGCTTGCGCATTCTTCGGCGCACCAGCGCATCGCCGCAATGTCGATGCGGTAGCGGAAGATGAAGGCGGCATTCAGCGACTGCTCCGGCGAACGGATTTCCGAGACGCCGACGCACAGCAACGGGCGAGGCTTCGGAGACTGCGCGCCCAGAGCTGCGAAAGCGGCGATGAGGATCGAGACCTTCATGTCCGAAGTCTCGCACGCAACGCGGCGGCGCGCCAGAACCAAAGCGCCTGCGACGGCAACACGACGTCGAGATGTGACGCTTCACACCCCTGGCCCCCCTTGCTAGAGCGCCGCCAACTTTGCAGTCCGCA
Organism: Allosphingosinicella sp.; assembly: GCA_036386795.1. Classification (GTDB taxonomy): domain Bacteria; phylum Pseudomonadota; class Alphaproteobacteria; order Sphingomonadales; family Sphingomonadaceae; genus Allosphingosinicella. The sequence continues at coordinate 29,631 of DASVUZ010000008.1, read as the reverse complement.
AAGTCGGAAAGGCCCGCGCAGTGACTCAAGTAGGCAACAACGCCCTCGACACCCGCTCCGAGCTGACGGTCGGGGGCCGCACCTACGCCTACTACTCCCTCGCCAGGGCCGCCGCCGCGCTGGGGGACATCTCCCGCCTGCCTTTCTCGATGAAGGTGCTGCTCGAGAACCTGCTTCGCTTCGAGGACGGGAAGACCGTGACCCGGGCCGACATCCAGGCGCTGGTCGACTGGCAGAAGGAGCGCACGATCAGCCACGAGATCCAGTATCGCCCGGCCCGGGTGCTGATGCAGGATTTCACCGGGGTGCCGGCGGTGGTGGACCTCGCCGCGCTTCGCGACGCGATGGCGGCGCTGGGCGGCGATGCCGCGAAGATCAACCCGCAGGTTCCGGTCCACCTCGTCATCGATCACAGCGTGATGGTCGACGAGTTCGGCAACCCCAAGGCGTTCGAGCAGAACGTCGCTCTCGAATACAGCCGCAATTTCGAGCGCTACCAGTTCCTGAAATGGGGCTCCAGGGCGTTCCACAATTTCGAGGTGGTGCCGCCGGGGACGGGCATCTGCCACCAGATCAACCTCGAGCTGATCGCGCGTTCCGTCTGGTCGTCGAAGGACCCGTCGGGGGCGGAGGTCGCCTATTTCGACACTTTGGTGGGGACCGACAGCCATACGACGATGGTGAACGGCCTGGGCGTGCTCGGCTGGGGCGTGGGCGGCATCGAGGCGGAAGCCGGAATGCTCGGCCAGCCGGTCTCGATGCTGATCCCGGACGTGGTCGGCTTCCACCTTTCGGGCGAGCTCAAGGAGGGGATCACGGCGACCGATTTGGTCCTGACCGTGACCCAGATGCTTCGCGCCAAGGGCGTGGTCGGGCGGTTCGTCGATTTCTACGGGCCGGGAGTCTCGGCTCTGTCGGTCGCCGACCGGGCGACGATCGCGAACATGGCGCCCGAATACGGCGCGACCTGCGGCTTCTTCCCGATCGACGAGAAGACGCTCGATTATTACCGCCTCACCGGGCGCTCCGAGGAGCAGATCGCACTGGTCGAGGCTTATGCCAAGGCGCAGGGGCTGTGGCTGGAAGCGGGATCGGCGGCCGAGCCCTTGTTCACCGACACGCTGGCGCTCGACATGTCGTCGGTCGAGCCTTCGCTGGCCGGGCCGAAGCGGCCTCAGGACAAGGTGGCCTTGTCCAAGGTCGACGAGGAATTCTGCGCCGATTTCCAGCGCGAATACGGCCATCCCGCCGACGAGCTCTCCAACCGCTTCCCGGTCGCCGGCGGGGAGACGGACGAGGCCGGCGAGGGCCACGATCTCGGCCATGGCGACGTCGTCATCGCGGCGATCACCAGCTGCACCAACACCTCCAACCCCTCGGTGCTGATCGCGGCCGGGCTGGTCGCGAGGAAGGCCCGGGAGAAGGGGCTCAACCGGAAGCCCTGGGTCAAGACCTCGCTCGCCCCGGGCTCGCAGGTGGTCACCGACTATCTCGACAAAGCGGGCCTGTCGGAGCATCTGAACGCGATCGGATTCGACCTGGTCGGCTACGGCTGCACCACCTGCATCGGCAATTCGGGGCCTCTGCCCGAGCCGATCTCGGCCGCGATCCACGAGCACGATCTGGTCGCCGCCTCGGTGCTCTCGGGCAACCGCAATTTCGAGGGGCGCGTGTCGCCGGACGTCCGAGCCAACTTCCTCGCCTCGCCGCCTCTGGTGGTCGCCTATGCGCTGAAGGGGACCGTGATCGAGGACATGATCGAATCGCCGATCGGGCAGGGGACGGACGGGGCGGACGTCTATCTTCGCGACATCTGGCCGAGCAACGCGGAGGTCCGGGCGCTGATCGACAGCTCGGTCAGCTCGGACATGTTCCGGGCCCGCTACGCCGACGTCTACAAGGGCGACGAGAAATGGGCCTCGATCCCGCTCACCGGAGGCGCGACCTACGCCTGGGATTCGGGATCGACCTACATCCAGAACCCGCCTTATTTCGAGGGCATGTCGATGACCCCGACCGCTCCCGGCGACATCGAGGGCGCCCGGCCGCTGGCGATCTTCGGCGATTCGATCACCACCGACCATATCTCGCCCGCGGGAGCCATCCGGGTCGATTCGCCGGCCGGCCAGTATCTGATCGAGAAGGGCATCCCGCGCACCGACTTCAACAGCTACGGCGCCCGCCGCGGCAATCACGAAGTGATGATGCGCGGTACCTTCGCCAACATCCGGATCCGCAACAAGATGGTGCCCGGGGTCGAGGGCGGCTTCACCCGGCACATCCCCTCCGGCGAGCAGCTGCCGATCTACGACGCGGCGATGCGCTACAAGGAGGAGGGTGTGCCGCTGGTCGTCATCGCCGGCAAGGAATATGGCACCGGCTCGTCGCGGGACTGGGCGGCCAAGGGCACCAACCTGCTGGGCGTGCGCGCCGTGATCGCCGAGACCTATGAGCGGATCCACCGCTCGAACCTGGTCGGAATGGGCGTGCTACCGCTCCAGTTCGTCGGCGAAGTGCCGCAGTTCGACGGCACCGAACGCTTCACGGTGACCGGGGTCGCGGGCCTGAAGCCGCGCCAGGAGGTGGAGGTCCGGGTCGATCATGGCGATGGGGTCGAAACCCGCTTCACCGCCCGGGTTCGGATCGATACGCTGAACGAGCTCGAATATTTCCGCCACGGCGGAATCCTCCATTATGTGCTGAGGGGCCTGGCCCGGAAGCAGGCGGCATGATCCGGGCGCTGCTCGCCGCTGTGCTCATGCTGACGCCGTTCGCGGCCGCCCAGGCTCAGCCGGGCGTGAACGCGACGGCTCCCGCGCCCCAGGGCTCGGCCCAGCGCCGGGCGATCCTCAATGCGCTCCGCCCGGCGGTCGAGCGGCGGCTCGGCCCCAACGTCGAGTTCGTCGTCTCCTCGATCCGAATCCGCCCGGGCTGGGCGGTGGTGATGGCTGACCCGCAGCGGCGAGGCGGGGGGCGGATCGACGGCCGGCGCTATTTCCCGGCCTCGGACTGGGAGTTCATGGACGGGATCACCGTGACCGCGGTGCTCCGCTTCGCCTCCGCCCGCTGGTCGCTGGTCAACCACGCGATCGGAGCGACCGACGTCTGGTATTGCGACGGCGAGACCATGCCGCCCGGAATCGCCCGGGCGTTCGGCTGCTAGCAGCAGCCCTTTCCGGGGCGGCCGTCGAACCGGCGCTCGGCGCACATCCGGCGGAACTCCTCGCGGCTCGGCACCGGCTCGGCCGGATGATGGGCTCGGCGGTGCTCCGCCCAGGCTTCGTAATCGCCCACTCCGACCATCAGCCGGGCGGTGCGCGCAAGGGCCTTCCCCAGCTCACGCAAAGGCATCGGCCACCTCCCTGGTCGTGGGAGCCTCGGACCGGCGCGCGGCGAGCACCGCCTTGGCTCCGTAGAACAGGATCGCCAGCACCACCGAGACGAACAAAGCGCACAGGCCCGCATTGACGTAATCGTTGAAGATAACCTGCCGCATCTGCCCGGCGCCCTTGGCCGGAGCGAGGACCTCGCCGCGCGCGAACGCCTCGGAGTAGCGCGCGGCGTGGGCGAGAAAGCCGATCTTGGGATCGGGGTGGAAAATCTTCTGGAGGCTCGCGGTGAGCGTGCAGACCAGCAGCCAGGCCAAGGGCGCCATCGTCACCCAGGCGAAGCGGTCGCGCTTCATCCGGAACAGCACGACGGTACAGAGCGTGAGGGCGAGCGCGGCGAGCATCTGGTTGGAGATCCCGAACAGCGGCCAGAGCGTGTTGATCCCGCCCAACGGATCGGTGACGCCCTGGTAGAGGAACCAGCCCCAGCCCGAGACGGCCAGGGCGGTGGCGACCAGGTTGGCGGTCCAGCTCCTCGTTTCCCTGAACGGCGGAGCGACGGTTCCGAGCAGGTCCTGGATCATGAAGCGCGCGACCCTGGTCCCGGCATCGACGGTGGTGAGGATGAAGAGCGCCTCGAACAGGATCGCGAAATGGTACCAGAAGGCCATCATCCCCGGTCCTCCGATCACGTCCGAGAGGATGTCGGCCATGCCCACCGCGAGGGTCGGAGCGCCGCCGGTCCGCGACAATATGCTTCCCTCGCCGACTAAAGACGCGACCTGGTCCAGCGCGGCCGGAGTGATCGCGAAGCCCCATCCCGACACCGCGGCCGCCGCCTCGGCGGTCGAGGTTCCGATCAGTGCGGCCGGGCTGTTGAGCGCGAAATAGACTCCCGGATCGAGCACGCTGGCGGCGACCATCGCCATCACCGCGACGAAGCTTTCCATCAGCATCGCCCCGTAGCCGATCATCCTCAGATGCGATTCGCTCTCGATCATCTTGGGGGTCGTCCCGGAGGAGACCAGGGAATGGAATCCCGACACCGCACCGCAGGCGATGGTGATGAACAGGAAGGGGAAGAGGCTCCCGGCGAACACCGGCCCGGTGCCGTCGATGAAGCGGGTCACCGCCGGCATCTGGAGCTCGGGCCGGGCGATCAGGATTCCGATGGCGAGCCCGAGGATGGTCCCGATCTTGAGGAAGGTCGAAAGATAGTCGCGCGGAGCGAGCAGCAGCCAGACCGGAAGCACCGATGCGATGAAGCCGTAGGCGATCAGCATCAGCGCCAGGGTCTCGCCCGAAAAGGTGAAGGCCGGCCCCCAGACCGGATCGGCGGCGACATGCCCGCCGAGAACGATCGACAGCATCAGGCCCGCAAAGCCGATCAGCGACATCTCGCCGATCCGGCCGGGCCTGATGTAGCGGCCGTAAAGGCCCATGAAGACCGCGACCGGCATGGTGGCAAAGACGGTGAACGTGCCCCAGGGGCTGTCGGCGAGCGCCTTCACCACGACCAGCGCCAGCACGGCGAGCAGGATGATCATGATCGCCAGGATCCCGATCATCGCGATCACTCCGGGGACATTGCCCATCTCGGTGCGGATCAGCTCGCCGAGCGAGCGGCCGTCGCGGCGGGTGGAGATGAATAGGATGATGAAGTCCTGGACGGCTCCCGCGAACACCACTCCGGCGAGGATCCACAAAGTCCCGGGAAGATAGCCCATTTGCGCGGCGAGCACCGGTCCGACGAGCGGCCCGGCCCCGGCGATCGCCGCGAAATGGTGGCCGAACAGCACATATTTGTCGGTCGGGACGTAATCGAGCCCGTCGTTGCGCCGGTGCGCGGGGGTCCGCCGGTCCGGATCGATCTCGAGGACCCGGCGGGCGATGAACAGAGCGTAGAAGCGATAGGCGATGAGGTAGACGCAGGCCGCCGCGACCACCAGCCACAGGGCGTTGATCGTCTCGCCGCGGTGAAGCGCGACGACCCCCAGCGCGACTGCCCCGAGCAGAGCAATGAATGCCCACGGAACCAGGTTCCAGCCCCTCGGTCCGATCGCCGCACTCGCCATCGCGTCTCCCCTTTTTGCGCTGTGTAGCGGAATTTGGGTCGGCATGGGGAGAGGCCTGTGCGCGCAACCCACCCTTCGACAGGCTCAGGGCTAGCGGCTTAAAAAATCCCCCAGCTTGCGATCTCCTGCACCCCGCCAGGGCTGAGCCCGTCGAAGCCCGCCTGTCACCCCTTCCCCTCGCTTATCGTTATTGATAATCAGTTGCAAATGAGGTTGCTCTTTCGCGGCTTGCTGCCGCTTCTCCTGCTTTTGGCGCTCGCCCCTGCTCCCGCTTCGGCGCAGCAGGCCGAGGTCCAGACGACGTGGCGGCTGCTCGATTATGTCGCGGTCGACTATTCCGAGGCGGTCCAGGGCGGGCGGATCCTCAACCCGGCCGAATATGTCGAGATGGAGGAATTCTCCGCCTCGATCCGCGAGCGTCTCGGCGCCCTTCCCGAGCACGCCCGCAAGCCGGCTTTGGTCGTCGAGGCGGACCGGCTTCGCCGGGCGATCGCGGGCAAAGCCGCGCCGTCGGAGGTCGCCGGGATCGCCCGGCGGCTCGCCGCCGATCTGATCGCCGCCTTCCCGGTGCCGCTCGCGCCCGACAGCGCGCCCGATCTGGCTCGGGCAGCACGGCTCTACGCGGAGAATTGCGCGAGCTGCCACGGCGCGTCGGGCGACGGGCGCGGGTCGCTTTCGCGGAACATGGAGCCGCCGCCCATCGCCTTCGTGGACCGTGAGCGCGCCGCGCAGCGCAGCGTCTTCGCGCTCTACCAGGTGGTCGATCAAGGGCTTGAGGGCACGGCGATGCAGAGCTTCGCCAACCTGCCCTCGGAGGACCGCTGGGCGCTCGCTTTCTATGCCGGGCAGTTCGCTTATCCCTCAGCGCTGTCCGCCGATGGCGAGCGGATCTGGCGCTCCGACGCGGCCGTCCGAGCGCTCGTCCCCGACCTCGCGGCGCTGATCGCGCTCACCCCGGCGGCCCTCGCCGCGCGGGTCGGTCCGGAGCGCGCCGTCGCGCTCACCGCCTTCCTGCGCGCCAATCCCGGCGCCGTCGGAGGGTCTGCCGGCCGGCCGCTCGACATCGGCCGCGAGCGGCTTCGCTCCAGCCTTGCCGCCTACGAGGCGGGCGACCGGGACTCCGCGCGCGAGCATGCGCTGGCCGCCTATCTCGACGGCTTCGAGCCGATCGAGCCATTGCTCTCCACGCGCGACGGCGGGCTGCTCGTGCGGGTCGAGGCGGCGATGGCGGAGCTTCGATCCGCCATCGCGTCCCGGCGGCCGGTCGACGAGGTCCGCTCCCGCATCGAGGCGGTGGAAGCCCTGTTCGACGAAACCGAGGCGGCGATCGCTCCCGGGGAGGCGAGCTTCGCCTCAAGCTTCGTCGGCGGCTTCATCATCCTCGCGCGCGAGGGCCTCGAGGCGCTGCTGATCGTGATCGCGATGATCGTCTTTCTCCAGCGCGCCGACCGGCGGGAGGTGCTGCCCTATGTGCATGGCGGCTGGGTTGCCGCTCTGGTCGCCGGAGTCGCGACCTGGTGGGCCGCGACCCATTTCATCACGATCAGCGGTGCGAGCCGCGAAGTGACCGAGGGCGCCGGCTCGCTGTTCGCGGCCCTCGTGCTGCTGTTCGTCGGAATCTGGATGCACGGCAAGGCGCAGGCCGACGAATGGCAGCGCTACATCGCGGAGAAGCTCGGCAAGGCCCTGTCGCGCCGCTCGGCCTGGTTCCTGTTCCTGCTCGCCTTCGTCGCCGTCTATCGCGAGGTGTTCGAGACGATATTGTTCTACGCCGCATTGTCGGCGCAGGGGAATGGAGGCGCGCTCTTCGCGGGAGCGGCGGCAGCGGCGGTTCTGCTTGCGATCGTCGCCTGGGCGATGCTCCGATACGGCCGGAGGATGCCGATCGCGCAGTTCTTCCTGTGGAGCTCGGTTCTGATCGCGCTGCTTGCGGTGGTCCTGGCCGGCAAGGGCGTCGCGGCGATTCAGGAAGCCGGGATGATCGGCGTCACACCCGTACGTGCCGCTCCGTCCGTCTCGGTGCTCGGGATTTCGCCGACCGCCGAGGCGCTCGGCGCCCAGGCGGTCGTGCTTGCTATCCTCGTGCTCGGCTTCCTTCGCAACCGCCGCCGGGCGGCGTCCGAGCCCGCCGTTTGACGGGTTGGATTCTCGGCGCGCACGGCTAAGGTCGGGCCGATCGAAATCGGGAGAGCGAGAAGATGGCGGGCGTCAACAAGGTCATTCTGGTCGGCAATCTGGGCGACGATCCGGAAGTGCGCTCGATGAACAATGGCGGCGAGGTGGTGAACCTTCGGATCGCGACGTCGGAGAGCTGGAAGGACCGCGACGGCAACCGCCAGGAGCGCACCGAATGGCACCGCGTGGTGATATTCAACGAGAATCTCGGCAAGGTGGCCAAGAGCTATCTGCGCAAGGGCTCCAAGGTCTATCTCGAGGGCCAGATCCAGACCCGCAAATGGACCGACAATTCCGGCCAGGACAAATATTCCACCGAAGTCGTGCTCCAGCGCTTCCGGGGCGAGCTCGTCCTCCTCGACAGCCGCGGCGGCGGTGGCGGCGGCGGCGGCTATGGCGACGACCAGGGCGAAAGCTTCGGCGGAGCATCGGGCGCCGGCACCTCCCGCCCCCAGTCCCGCCCGGCCCCGGCCTTCGACAGCGACCTCGACGACGACGTCCCATTCTGAGCGTCGTCACCCCGGACCTGATCCGGGGTCCATCTGCCCTTGAGTCGAACTGCTGAGGTGGATGCCGGATCAAGTCCGGCATGACGTCACTTCAGCTTGTCCCTCAACCCCGCGAGCGCTCCGAAGGGGCCAGCTTCCTCCTCGGTCTTGACGCCCGCCTTGCGCAGCGCCTGGTCGGCGCCGGGGCAGCGGGGAAAAGGCTCGACGGCGAGCGACAGGGTCTCGGCGACCGCCTCTCCGATATCGATCGCGGCGCCGTCGTAGAAGGTCACGTCGAGCTCGCCTTCGCCCAGCTCGATCTCAACGTCGGCCGGCGCGGCGGGGTGGCGGCGGAACTCGACCTTGAAAGCCTGCTCGACCGTCTCGGCGATCGGCTCGCCGGTGGCGACGCAGCTCTGGACCAGCTCCGCCGAGAGGGTGCCTCGAGCGGACACCGCCTCGCCCCGGCGAGTCAGCTCGACCTCGGCGCAGAGCCGACAGAGCGCGACGAAACCGAATCGCCGGGCGAGGGCGGAGCGCTCCGCCTCGCCGGCCTCGACGGCGACCGTTCGCGGCGCCGGGCCGAGCGAATCGAGGCGCACCAGGCGGCTGAGCTCCGGCGCACTCATATCCGGGGCAGCCGGCCCGCGAGGAGATCGTCCGCCGCCATCGCCTGGAGGGCGGTCCGGAATTCCGCCAGCCGTGCGGCCACGAAGGCCAGGGCCGATCTGGACGGCGGCTCGTCGCGGAAGATGTTGCGGCGGACGGCGGCTTCGAACGCCTCCTCGTCCTTCGCCTCGCGATAGGCCGCGAGCCGGCCTCCGAGCGCGCTCATCATCCGGCCCACCTTCTTGCCGACGACATGGTCGCCGATCCCGATCTGGCGCATCGTCCCGTCCATGTCATCGATGAACAGCTCGGTGAGCAGCACCGCGCCGGTGCGCTCGTCCTGGTGCTCCAGCCGAAGCAGGACCAAAGCGAGCACCGAGGAGACCATGTCGAAGCGCCCGTCCATCGTGTCGGGAACTGCGCCGGCCCGGTACCAGGCCGGGTCGCGCGCGGCCTCGACCACCCTCCGGTAGAGCGGCTCCAGGGCCGAGCGCTGCTTGCGTTCGCCGAAAATGCTTTGCAGGAACGACATCGAGCCGCCCTTAGCGGCGCCGGGCTTGCGCCGGTAGGCCTATGTTCATATTGGAAACCCTAGCCTTTGGGCAAAGCGGCTGGCGGCGCGAGCTAGGCCGGGTTTTCAGGAGTGTTCCAATGAGTTTGCGGTTTGCACCCGGCACGGTCCTGGCGGCGGCGATCGGCGCCTCCCTCCTCAGCGCCGGCTGCGCCAGGATTCGCGATCATCAGGGCTATATCCTGGACGATCAGCTCGCCCAGGGAGTGCAGCCCGGGGTCGACAATCGGGATTCGGTGGAGCGGACGCTCGGCCGGCCCAGCTTCATCGGGCAGTTCGACCAGCACGACTGGTATTATGTCTCCCGCCAGACCCGCTATTATGCGTTCAACAATCCCAGCGCGAGTACGCAGACCGTGCTTCGGGTCCGCTTCGACGATGCGGGCAATGTCGAGCGGGTGGAGCGCAGCGGAATGGAGCTCGTCGCCGACGTCGATCCCTCGAACGAGGAGACCCCGACGCTCGGCCGCAAGCGCAATTTCCTCCAGGAGATTTTCGGCAATATCGGAGCCGCCGCTCCCGGCCAGCGCGGCCAGACCGCCGACAATCCCCAGTAACCCCGGCGGCTAGCGGACGATCCCGCCTGCCCCCAGCACCGCGAGCGTCACCAGGTCCGAGGCGGTTGCCGTCATCGGCGCGATCTGGACCTGGTGCTCCATCCCGACCAGGATCGGCCCGATCACCGCGTCTCCGCCGAGCTCCTTGAGGAGCTTGGCCGAGATGTTGGCGGTCTGGAGGCCCGGCATCACCAGCACGTTGGCGGGGCCGGTCAGCCGGCTGAACGGATAGACCCGCTGGAGCGCCGGATTGAGCGCGACGTCGGGCGGCATCTCGCCCTCATATTCGAAATCGAGGTCCTCGCGGCCGTCGAGCAGCCGGACGGCGTCCCGGATCCGGTCGAGATAATTGCCCTCCGGATTGCCGAAGGTCGAATAGCTGAGGAAGGCGACGCGCGGCTCGTGGCCCATCCGTCGTGCGACCCCGGCGGTCTGGGTGGCGATCTCGGCAAGCTGCTCGGCGGTGGGCCGCTCGGTCACCGTCGTGTCGGCGATGAACACCGTGTAGCTCTGGCCGACCATCACGTGGATCCCGAACGGGGTCACCCCCGGCTTGGGGTCGAGCACCCGCATGATCTGGCGAAGGCTCTGCGCATAGGTGCGGGTCACCCCCGTGATCATCACGTCGGCTTCGCCCGCGTCGAGCAGCAGGGCGGCGAAGATGTTCCTGTCCTGGTTCACCGTCCGCTCGACCTCGCGCTGCAGGTAGCCCCGCCGCTGCAGCCGCAAATAGAGACGCTCGGCGAGCTCCGGCACCCGGGGATAGTTGCGGCTGTTATAGACTTCGAAGCTCTCGGGTTCGTCGACTCCGAGCGCGCGCAGCCGATCGTGGACGTCCTCGCGGCCGACCAGCACGGGAATCCCGTAGCCGCCGTCCCGGAAGGCGATCGCGGCTCGAAGGACGACGTCCTCCTCGCCCTCGGCGAACAACACCCGGCGCGGGTTGCGGCGCGCCGCCTCGTAGGCGAGGCTGAGCACGGAAGTGGTCGGGTTGAGCCGGGACCGGAGCGCCGTGCGGTAGGCGTCCATGTCCTCGATCCGGGCTTGGGCGACTCCCGTGTCCATCGCCGCCTGGGCGACGGCTGCCGGAACGATCTCCATCAGCCGCGGATCGAACGGGGCCGGGATGATATAGTCGGCCCCGAAGCTGTGCGCCTTGCCGCCATAAGCCGCCGCGACCTCCTCCGGCACGCGCTGGCGGGCGAGATCGGCGAGCGCCTGGGCCGCGGCGATCTTCATCTCGTCGTTGATCGTCGTCGCGCGCACGTCCAGCGCTCCCCGGAAGATGAACGGGAAGCCGAGCACGTTGTTGACCTGGTTGGGATAGTCCGAACGGCCCGTCGCCACGATCGCGTCGGGCCGCGCCGCCTTCGCCTCGGGCGGGGTGATCTCCGGATCGGGATTGGCCATTGCGAAGATGATCGGCCTTGCTGCCATCTCCATCACCATCTCCGGCTTCAGAGCGCCGGCGGCGGAGAGGCCGAGGAAGACGTCTGCCCCAACCAGCGCCTCCTCCAGCGTTCGCCGGTCGGTGAGCGCCGCATGGGCAGATTTCCATTGATCGAGCCCCTCCCGCCCCTGCCAGATCACGCCCTTGCGGTCGCACATGATGACATGGTCGTGGCGAACGCCCATCGCCTTGATCAGCTCGGTGCAGGCGATCGCAGCGGCTCCGGCGCCGTTCACGACCACCCTGATGTCGCCGAGGCTCCGGCCGGTGAGGTGGCAGGCGTTGATCAGCCCGGCGGCGGTGATGATCGCGGTCCCGTGCTGGTCGTCGTGGAACACCGGGATGTTCATCCGCTCCTTCAGCTCCTGCTCGATGATGAAGCAGGCGGGGGCGGCGATGTCCTCCAAATTGATCCCGCCGAAGCTCGGCTCAAGGAGAGCGACGGCGTTGATGAAGGCGTCGGTGTCTTCCGTATCCACTTCGATATCGATCGAATCCACGTCGGCGAAGCGCTTGAACAGCACCGCCTTGCCTTCCATCACAGGCTTGGAAGCGAGCGCTCCGAGATTGCCGAGGCCAAGGATGGCGGTGCCGTTGGAGATGACCGCGACCAGATTGCCCTTGGCGGTGTAATCATAGGCCTTGGCGGGATCCTCGGCGATCGCGCGCACCGGCACTGCGACTCCCGGAGAATAAGCCAGGCTTAGGTCGCGCTGCGTCGCCATCGGCTTGGAGGCGATGATCTCGATCTTCCCCGGCTTTCCGCCCATCGTGTGGAAGTCGAGCGCTTCCTGTTCGGAGAATTTGACGCTGCTGCCTTCGCTCATGCGGCTCTCTCCCGATTTTCCGCGTGCTGTAGGGCTTGAGGGCGCGGCCGGGCAAGCCGTCATCCCGGCGAAGGTCGGCATCTCCGGGAGACCCGCCTCGCCTTTAATCGGCCTGAGGTCCCGGCTTTCGCCGGGATGACGGTTCCATGCCGGCGCTCAACCCTCTATCCCTCGGCCAATGGCCACCCAGGCGAAGACAGGCTCGGCTCCGACGCCGATGATGGCGCAATATCTCGCGCTCAAGGCGGAGGCCGCCGATTGCCTGCTCTTCTACCGGATGGGCGACTTCTTCGAATTGTTCTTCGATGACGCCAAGGCGGCAGCCGCCTGCCTCGACATCGCTCTCACCGCGAGGGGCGAGCACGAGGGCGAGCCGATCCCGATGTGCGGAGTGCCGATCCACGCCGCCGAATCCTATCTGGCGCGGCTGATCAAGGGCGGCTTTCGAGTCGCCATCGCGGAGCAGACCGAAAATCCGGCCGACGCGAAGAAGCGCGGCGCGAAATCGGTGGTCAACCGAGCCATCGTCCGGGTCGTCACCGCAGGCACGCTCACCGAGGAGGCGTTGCTCGATTCGCGCTCGGCCAACTGGCTGGTCGCGGCGGTCCGGGTCGGCGAGCGCTACGGCCTCGCCGCGGCCGACGTGTCGACGGGCCGGTTCGAGCTCGGCTCGATCCCCCCCACCGCCCTCGACGCGGAGCTGGCCCGGCTCGCCGCCGCCGAGGTCGTCGCGCCGGAGCCGCTCGCCAATCTCGCCGTCACCGAGCGCCGGGGCGGCTTCGACAGCCTCGCCGCCGAGCGCCGGCTGAAGGAAAGGTTCGCAGTCGCGACCCTCGACGGGTTCGGCGCCTTCGACCGGGCCGCCTTGTGCGCGGCCGGCGGACTGCTCGCCTATCTGGACGAGGTTGCCAGGGACTCGCTTCCCTTCCTCCGCCCGCCGGTGGCCCGAGCGTCGGGCGATCACATGATGATCGACGCCGCCACTCGCGAGAGCCTCGAGCTGACCCAGGCCGCATCCGGCGGGCGAGCCGGCAGCCTGCTCCATGCCGTCGACCGAACCGTCACCGGGGCGGGGGCGCGGCTGCTTGCCGCCGACCTCGGAGCCCCGTTGCTCGACCGCTCCGCGATCGAGGCCCGGCTGGACCTCGTCGCCCTGTTCGACGGCGATTCCGGGCTTCGCGAGATGCTGCGCCGCCAGCTCAAGGCGCTGCCCGACATCGGGCGCGCGCTCGGGCGGCTCGTCGCCGGCCGCGGCGGGCCCCGCGACCTCGGCCAGCTGCGCGACGGGCTCAACGAGACCCGCCGGCTCCATGCCCGCCTGTCGGCTCTGCCGGATCCGCCGCCGCTGCTCGCGGAGCTTCTGCCCGCCCTGACCGGCCATGGCGAGCTCACCGACCTGCTCGCCCGCGCCCTCGTTCCCTCCCCTCCGGTCGACGCGGCGCAGGGCGGCTATATCGCCGAGGGCTATGACGCGGCGCTGGACGACCTTCGCGCCACCGGCGGCGAGGGACGCCGCGCCATCGCCGGACTCGAGGCGCGTTACCGGCAGCAGACCGGAATCGCCGCCCTCAAGGTCCGCCACAACGGCGTGCTCGGCTTCCACATCGAAGTTCCCGCCAGGCATGCCGATCCGCTGATGGCGGCGGATTCCGGCTTCACCCACCGCCAGACGCTCGCCGGGGTGGTCCGCTTCAACGCGCCCGACCTGCACGAGCAGGCGATTCGGGTCGGCCAGGCCGGCGCCCACGCTTTGGCCGCCGAAGCCGCGCATCTCGAGGACCTCGCCGGCGCGGCGCTGGCCCGGGCCGAGCCGATCGCGGCCGCCGCCGACGCGCTCGCCCGGCTCGACGTCGCCGCCGCCCTCGCCGAACGGTCGGCCGAGGGCGGCTGGTCGAGGCCCGGCTTCGCATCCCACAATTGCTTCGAGATCGAGGGCGGCCGCCACCCGGTCGTCGAGGATTCGCTGCGTGCCTCGGGCGCCCGTTTCGTCGCCAACGATTGCGGCCTTTCCGAGGAGGAAAGGCTATGGCTCGTCACCGGCCCCAATATGGGGGGGAAGTCGACCTTCCTCAGGCAGAACGCCCTGATCGCGGTCCTCGCCCAGGCCGGATCCTTCGTTCCCGCCCAGCGAGCCACATTGGGCCTGGTCGACCGCCTGTTCAGCCGGGTCGGAGCCTCGGACAACCTCGCGCGCGGCCGCTCGACCTTCATGGTCGAAATGGTCGAAACCGCCGCGATCCTCTCCCAGGCGACGGAGCGAAGCTTCGTCATCCTCGACGAGGTCGGGCGCGGCACCTCGACCTATGACGGCCTCGCCATCGCCTGGGCGGTGACCGAGGCGATCCACGACCGCAACCGCTGCCGCTGCCTGTTCGCCACCCATTATCATGAGCTGACGAGGCTCGCCGAGCGGCTCGACGCCCTCGCCCTGCGCCATGTCCGGGCCCGCGAGTGGAAGGGCGACCTCGTTCTCCTCCACGAAGTCGCCAAGGGGCCGGCGGACCGCAGCTACGGCCTCGCCGTCGCCAAGCTTGCCGGCCTCCCGGCTCCGGTCCTCGCCCGCGCGCGCTCGGTGCTCGCCAAGCTCGAGCAGGGCCGGGCCGCAACCGGCGGGATCGCCGCGGGCCTCGACGACCTGCCGCTGTTCGCAGCGTCGGCGCAACAGGAGGAACCGGTTGCTGATCCGCTCCAGGCCGCGCTCGCCGGGGTCGACGCCGATTCGCTGAGCCCGCGCGAGGCGCTGGAGCTGGTCTACCGGCTGAAGCGGCTCGCCGCGGGCGACGGCTGATGCCGACGCGCTTCGCCACGGTTCCGGCCAAGCGCTCGATCGTCGACCGGCGCGCCCTCGCCGATGCGCTGGCCGGGGCGCCCGACGACGCCACTTCGATCCTCAAGCAGGCGCTCGCCGGAGGCCGTTCCGAGATCGCCCGCAGGCTCGAAGCGCAGCCTTATGCGGGCAGCGAGGCGGCGGCGGCCTACGCCTTCCTCACCGACCAGGTCGTTCGGCTCGCCTACGACCACGTAGCCTCCCGCATGTCCGCCCCTCGACCCGCGGACCGGCTGCTGCTGCTCGCCGTGGGCGGTTACGGACGAGGCGAAATGGCGCTTCATTCCGACGTCGACATCGCTTTCGTCACCCCCGGCAAGCCGGGCCGCTGGGCCGGGCAGGCGGTGGAGGCGCTGCTTTACCTGCTCTGGGACCTGGGGCTGAAGCTCGGTCCCTCCACCCGCTCGGCGGACGAGCTGATCGCCCTGGCGTCGGCCGACCTCACCATCCGCACCGCCTTGCTCGAGGCGCGCTGGCTGTGGGGCGACGAGTCGCTGTTCGACGAGGTCCAGGCGCGCTTCTGGAAGGAGGTCGTCGCCGGCAAGACCAAGAGCTTCGTCACGGAGAAGCTCGAGGAGCGCAACGCCCGGCACCTGCGGATGGGCGACAGCCGCTATGTGGTCGAGCCCAACGTCAAGGAGGGCAAGGGCGGCTTGCGCGATCTCCACACGCTCTTCTGGATCGGCAAATATGCCTATCAGGTGACGAGCGTCGCGGATCTCGTCGGGGTGGGCCTTCTTACCCAGGCCGAACTGCATCAGTTCCAGCGCGCCGAGCGCTTCCTCTGGGCGGTGAGGTGCCACCTCCACGCCGTCGCCGGCCGCGCCGAGGAGCGCCTCACCTTCGACTATCAGCGCGAAATCGCGGCTCGGATGCGCTATGCCGACCGGCCCGGCAAGTCGCCGGTCGAGCGCTTCATGCGCCACTATTTCCTTCACGCGAAGACGGTCGGGGACCTGACCGGAGTCTTCCTGGCCCATCTCGACGAGAAGTTCGCGAGGAAAGGCAGCCGCTTCGGCCTGCCGGCAATCCGGCGCCGGCCGAGCCGGCTGGAAGGCTTCGTCCTCGATCGCGGCCGCCTGACCTTGCCCGGCGAGGACTTCTTCCGCGCCGACCCGGTCCGGCTGCTCGGGATGTTCGTCCTGGCCGACCAATATGGACTGGAAATCCACCCGATGGCGATGCGCGCCGCAGCCCGCGACTCCAAATTGGTCGACGAGGTTCGCGACGATCCTCGCGCCAACGCGCTGTTCCTCGATGTTCTGACCAGCCCGCGCGAGCCGGAGACAGTGCTGAGATGGATGAACGAGGCCGGGGTGTTCGGCCGCTTCGTCCCCGACTTCGGCCGGGTCGTCGCCCAGATGCAGTTCGACATGTACCACCATTATACGGTCGACGAGCACAGCATCCGGGCGATCGGGCTGCTGTCGCGAATCGAGAAAGGCGAGCTGAAGGAGGACCATCCGCTCGCGACGGCCCTGTTCCGCCACATCGCCTCGCGCCGAGTGCTCTACTGCGCCGTCCTCCTCCACGACATCGCCAAGGGGCGGGGCGGCGACCACAGCGTGCTCGGGGCGGAGGTCGCGCGCGCGCTTTGTCCCCGCCTCGGCCTCACCGAAGCGGAAACCGAGACGGTTGCCTGGCTGGTGCGCTGGCACCTCCTGATGTCGGCGACCGCCTTCAAGCGCGACCTCGCCGACGCCCAGACGATCGCCGATTTCGTCGGCCGGGTGAAGAGCCTCGAGCGGCTGCGGCTGCTGTTCATCCTGACCGTGGTCGACATCCAGGCGGTCGGGCCGGGAGTCTGGAACGGCTGGAAGCGCCAGCTGCTTCGCCAGCTGTTCGAGGCCGCGGAGGAGGAATTGCGGCTCGGCCACAAGCAGAAGGGGAGGAGCGAGCGGATCGCGGCAGTCCAGTCCGAGCTCGGCCGTCGCCTGGGCTGGGAGGATTCCCGCTTCGCCCGCCACGCGTGGCGCCTGCCCGACAGCTACTGGCTGGCCGAGCCGTTCGACGTGCTCGAGAAGAATGCGGCGCTGATGGATTCGGCGGACCGCGCCCCGGCCAGGACCCGCCCGCTCGTCGTCTCGGTCGAGGAGGAGCGCTCGGCGACGCTGCTCAGCATCTATGCGAAGGACCAGCCGGGATTGTTCTATCGGCTCAGCGCCGCGATCAGCCTTGCCGGCGCCAACATCATCGACGCGCGCATCCACACAACGCTGGACGGCATGGCGGTCGACAATTTCCTGGTCCAGGATTCGAAGGGCGGCCCGTTCGCCGACCGGCACCAGCTGAAGCGGCTCGAAGAAGGGGTGCTCCGAGCCGTCGAAGGGCAGGAGCCGGCGATGGAGCGGCTCGAGGCCAAGGCGCTGCCGCTGCTTCGAGCCGAGGCCTTCGCGATCCAGCCCGCAGTCTTTGTCGACAACGAGGCGTCGAGCCGCTACACCGTCGTCGAGGTCAATGCCCGCGACCGCGCCGCCCTGCTGAGCGGCCTCGCCCGGGCGCTCTACCAATCGAAGGCGGCGATCCATTCGGCCCATATCGCGACCTATGGCGAGAGGGCCGTGGACGTCTTCTACCTGACCGACCTCCACGGCGCCAAGATCGACCAGCCCGGTCGTCTCAAGGCGCTTCGCTCGAGCCTCCTTGCCGCCGCGTCCGAGAAGATCGCGACGGTCACGAATTTCCGCAAAAGGAGCTCGGTCTCGGGGACCGGCGCCGGGGCCGCCGGAAATTCGTGACTCTCGATTTTCTCAGCCGCGGTACCAGTCGCGCCTCAACCGCGCCGCCGCCAGGAAATAGAGGCCGGCGCTGAGCAGGTAGAAGCCGAGCCCGTAAAGGATCGAATAGCGCAGGGCGTGGTCGCCGTAAGCGGCGGTCATCCGGTCGGACATGAAGCCGAGGAAGAAGATCCCGAAGCCGATTCCGATCAGGTTGTTGATGAACAGGAAGCTTGCCGACGCGGTCGCCCGCATGTTCGGCGGAACGATGTGCTGGACCGCCGCGATCACCGGCCCGAGCCAGGCCAGGGCCAGCATCTGGCCGAGCGCGAACAGCAGCCAGCCCAGGATCAGCGACGGCGCGAACAGCCCGAGCGCGAAGGCCGGCGCTGCGATGAGGAAGCAGATCGCCGGAATGAGCGCGTAGGAGGCCGGCCGGTCGCCGCCGGTCCGATCGGCGAGCCAGCCGCCCAGCCACGTCCCCGCCACTCCGCCGACCAGGACGATGGAGCCGTAGAAGATGGACACCCGCACGAGCTTGGGATCGGCCCCGCCCGTGAACCATGACGGCAGCGCGGCCATGATCGGGTCCATGCCGGCAAAGTCGAAGCTCCGGCTGAAGAAGCTCGGCAGCCAGAAGATCAGGCCGTAGCCCAGGATCGAGCCCGAGGCGGCGCCGAAGGAGAGCAGCCAGAAGCTCGGAGTCCGAGCCAGAGTGCCGGCGACGGCCGGGAAGGGCGGAGCGGGATCGCTGGCCGCGCCATCGGCGCTGTCGAAGCCTCCGCGCACCGGCTCGCCAATGCCGAATTTGACCAGCAGTGCGGCCGGGATGCCGGCGAGGCCGACGATGATGAAGGCCGAGCGCCAGTCGAGATGGCTGGCGATCCAGCCCCCGAAGAAGACCCCGAGGGCGGACCCGATCGGGATTCCGAGCGAGAAGAAGGCGAGCGCCCGAGCCCTCTTCTCCTTCGGGAAATAGTCGGAGACGAGCGCGTAGGAGGGAGCCACTCCCCCAGCCTCGCCGATGCCCACGCCCATCCGCGCCACGAACAGGTGCCAGAAATTCTGGGCAAGGCCGCAGGCGGCGGTGAACAGGCTCCACAGCCCGACCGAGAAAGCGATGATGTTGACCCGGCTTCGGCGGTCGGCGAGCCACGCGATCGGGATGGCGAGGCTCGAATAGAAGAGCGCGAAGGCGATTCCCCCCATCAGGCTGAGCTGGGTGTCGCTGAGGTGCAGCTCCGCCTTGATCGGCACCGCGAGGATGCCGATGATCTGCCGGTCGATGAAGTTGAAGATATAGGCGACCAGCAGGATCGCGAGGACTCGCCCGCCGCCGGAAGTGCCTGCGTTCATCTGGGCCGGCCGTGTCGACATCACTTCTCTCCGGCATATTTTCCGAAACTCCTCCCCGGCCGACGCCGGGGAGGAATTGAGAGGATCCCCTAGAACTTCATTCCCAGGCTGAGGAAGAGCTGCCTAGGATTGCCGTAGAAGGTCGTGACCACCCCTTCCCGGCCGAGGCTCGGGATGACGTTGCCGGCGGCGTTGAGGTTCGGCACCCCGGTCACCGGATTGACGGACAGGAACTGATAGCCCGAGGTGATATACTGCTTGTCGAGGATGTTCTTGGCATGGAGGCCGATCGACCAGCGGTCGCTGCGGCTGGTCCAGACCAGATTGGCGTCCCACAGGGCATAGCCCTCCTGGTCGAGGAACGGGCTCGGGGTTTCGAACTGGAAGGTCTTCGACCGGTAGGAGAGCGTCGTGTTGATGTCGGCGGTGCCGCCGGCCAGCGGAGTGGAGAAATCGAGGGTTCCCGACAGGGTCCATTTCGGAGTGTTCTGGATCCGGCGGAAGTCGGCGACGTCGACGGGCCCCTGGCCCGGCACGTTGGTGATGAACTCGTCATATTGGGCGTCGAGATAGCCGAGCGTCCCGGCGAAGGTGAGGCGGGAGCCGTCGTCGCCGCGCAACAGGGTCGCCAGCGTCTCGACCTCGACGCCCTTGAAGGTCGCCTTGCCGGCGTTGGTGGTGACTCCCACGAAGGTCGGGATGCCGTTGATCACCGCTCCGACCGACCCCGGCACCTGAACGTCCTTGTAGTCGGCATAGAAGCCGGCGATGGCGAGCCTCAGGCGTCGGTCGAACAGCGACGCCTTGTAGCCGATCTCGTAGCTCGTGACCTTCTCCGGCTCGAAGAGGAAATAGTCGAATATCTCGGCCGCCTCGCGGGTGCCGTTGCCGTTGAGGTCGGGCGCCGCGGTCGACAGGCCGCGCGGGTCGAAGCCGCCGCCCTTGAAGCCCTTCGACCAGCTCGCATAGATCGTGTGGTCGTCGTTCGGCTGGAAGCTGACCGAGGCCCGGGGCGTGAATTCCTTGAACGTCTCCTCGCCGGTGAAGTTGGAGGTGAGGGCGCCGAGCTGGACGCCCGCTCCGCCGAGCTCGGGCGAAGCCCCGCCGATCAGGTTCTTGCGGATCACCGTCGCCTCGCGGTTGTCGCTGGTGTAGCGGCCGCCGAGCGACAGCTGGAACTGGTCGGTGAAGCGGTAGCTGAAGTCGGCGAAGGCCGCCCAGGTCTTGGTGTGGACCTCGCCGAAGGTGGAGGCGGTGAAGCCGGGCACTCCGATCAGCGCGCCGGTGGTCGCCAGGACCACGTCGAAGATGTTCCGGGCCTCGGCGTTCAGATAGTAGAAGCCCGCGACGCCGCTGAGCTTGTCGCTCTCGTAGAGCAATTGCAGCTCGTTCGAGAATTGGTGGTTGCTGTAGATTGCGGGGACGTCGACGTCCTGCGCCGGCAGCGCGTCGAAGTCGATCGGAGTCGCGCTCCTGTCCTCGCGATAGGCGGTGATGTTGCGGATGGTGATCGCGTCGCTGAGCTTGAGGTCGGCGTGCATCGCGCCGCCGAACGCTTCGATATCCTGCTCGGGCGTGTTGAGCCCCGCCCGGGTGTCGTAGACGTCGGCTAGGACGGGCGCCCCGCTCAGCAGCCCGGGAATCAGTCGGTGGCCGTTGCGCGGATCGCTCTCGTCCTTGGTATAGTCGCCCGAGAATCGGATCGAGAAGGCCTCGGTCGGCTCCATCTCGATCGTTCCTCGGAAGGCGGTGATGTTGCGGTCGTAATTGGAAAGGCCCGGGATGTTGAGGTTGTCGCCGAAGCCGCCGCGGGTCAGCCGCGCGGCCGAGGCGCCGATCTTGAAGCCGGGAACGATCGGCACGCTTCCGCCGAGGACGACGTCGACCAGTCCGTCGGTGCCGATCTTGGCATTGGCCTTCAGGGTCGGCAGGTCCGAGAGGCGGCGGGTGACGTATTTGATCGCTCCGCCGATCGTATTGCGGCCGTAGAGCGTGCCCTGCGGTCCGCGCAGGACCTCGATCCGCTCGACGTCGTAGATGTCGAGCACCGCCGCCTGCGGGCGGTTGAGGAAGACGTCGTCGAGATAGAGGCCGACGCCCGCCTCGAAGCCGGCGACCGGGTCCTGCTGCCCGACTCCGCGGATGAAGGCGGTTAGAGTGGTGTTGGTGCCGCGCGACGTTTCCAGGGTGACGTTCGGAGTCGTGTCCGAAAGGTCCGTGATGTCGGTCGCGCCGGAGCGCTCGAGCGCCTCGCCCTGATAGGCGGTGACGGCAATCGGAACGTCCTGCAGGCTCTCAGCGCGGCGCCTGGCCGTGACCACGATGTCGGTATCCTCGGCCGGCACGGCGGCGGCCGCGTCGTCGAGCGCCTCGTTGGCGGCGGCCGCGGCCTCCTCCTCGCTGGGCTCCTGCGCCCAGGCCGGAGCGGGAAGGGCGCCAAGCGCGGCGGCGGCGACGCCGAGCTTCAGGATGGTGCGGGTGGACAAGCGGATCATGACGGTTTCTCCTGGCATTCTAGGCGGTGGCTTCGGTTTGACGGACTGGCGGCAGCGTCGCCGCGAACTCGCGGATGGCGGCATTGAACAGCTCGGGCTGCTCGAGGTGCGGGGCGTGGCCCGATCGGTCGAAGGCGACCGCCCGCGCGTTGGGCAGGGCGGCGACGAGGTGGCCCGCCGTGTCGGCTCCGTAGAGGTGGCTCTGGGCTCCGTGGACGACCAAAGTCGGTTGCCGGATCGAGGGCAGCAGGGGCCGGAAATCGGCCTCGACCAGCGACTTCCAGAGCGCTCCGATCGCGGCAGGATCGTTTGCCGCAAAGGCGGCGGCGGCCCGGTCCGCCTCGGGGCCGGGCGTCGCGAAAATGGCTTGGCCGGCAGCGGCGGCGAAAGCCTGAAAATCATTGCAAATGGCGTGGCTGCGCGCCTCGCAGGTTTCGCGCGACAGGCCGAGGTCCCACCCGTCGTCGTTGAGCACTCGCGGGGTCATGTCGATCACGACCGCGCCTGCAAATCTTTGCGAAGCCGGTCCGGCCAGCACTCGCCACAGCACCGCCGCGCCCAGCGACCAGCCGATCCCGACCGCCCCCTCCAGCTCCAGCGCCTGCGCCAGGTCCGCGACATCTTCGGCCAGACGCCCAATCGTCGGCGCCTCCCGCCCGGCCGGAGTGCGGCCGTGGCCGCGCAGGTCGATGGCGATCGTACGATAATTATTGCTCAGGTCCCGCTGCCGGCCAAAGAATCCCGAATCCGCCATCAGGCCGTGCAGGAGGACGAGCGGACGTCCCTCTCCGTCATCGGAATAGGCGATTCGTGCGCCGTCGGATGCCGTATACTGCCTCACCCTCTCCCCCGGCCGCATGCTCCTGACCGGAGTCTTCGTGCGACGTGGCGGGCATGCCCTAATCTGAAACCTGAGTCAATGTTCAGGTTAGCGCTGCTATGCGGGCGGATGTTCAGCGGCTAAAGCCCGCCCAATGACTGCGTCCGCCATCTCGATCGTCGACCTTCAGAAGACTTATGCCGGCGGCAAGCGCGCGCTCGAGGGGATCAGCCTCGAAGTGCCTCAGGGGCAGATATTCGGCCTGCTCGGGCCGAACGGCGCCGGCAAGTCGACCCTCATCAACATCCTTGCCGGGCTGGTGAACAAGAGCGACGGCACAGTCTCCATCTGGGGCTTCGACATCGAGAAGCACCCGCGCAACGCCAAGGCCTCGATCGGAATCGTCCCCCAGGAACTCGTCTTCGACCCCTTCTTCACTCCGCGCGAGACGCTCGAGATCCAGGCCGGCCTCTACGGAGTCCCCAAGGCGCGGCGCAGGACTCAGGATCTCCTTCGCGCCGTCCGGCTCGAGGACAAGGCCGAAGCCTATTCGCGGACCCTGTCCGGCGGCATGAAGCGGCGCCTCCTGGTCGCCAAGGCGATGGTCCATTCGCCCCCGATCCTGGTCCTCGACGAGCCCACCGCCGGGGTCGACATCGAGCTTCGCCAGCAGCTCTGGGCCTATGTCCGGCGACTTAACGCGGAGGGCGTGACCATCGTCCTGACCACGCACTATCTCGAGGAAGCCGAAAATCTCTGCGACCGGATCGCCATCATCAACCACGGCCGGCTGATCGCCAACGAGACGACTAGAACGCTGGTGGGAATGGCCCAGGAGAAGGCGGTGGAGGTGGTGGTGGACCGCGACATCGCCGCTCTTCCCGACGCCACCTGCTTCGAGAAGATCGACCTGCTCGGCGAGCGAACCCTCGCGATCACCTATCGCAAGGACAAGGTGAATGCCGGCGAGGTGCTCGCCGCCCTGCAGCGCGACGGGCTCGGCATCGTCGACGTCTCGACCCGCGAGGCGGACCTCGAGGATGTCTTCCTGAACCTTACCCGGGCGTCGGACGCAGGGGGATGACCAACGGCTTCGACGTCCTGGTCATCGGCTCGGGCGCCGCCGGCCTTTCGGCGGCGCTGACCCTGGCGCCGGCGCTGAAGGTGGCGGTGTTGGCCAAGGGCGACCTCTCCTCCGGCTCCACGGCCCTCGCCCAGGGCGGAATCGCGGCGGTGCTGGAGCCTGGCGACACGTTCGACAGCCATATCGAGGACACGATCCTGGCCGGCGCCGGCCTCAACCGGAGGGAGACGGTCGAGTTCGTCGTCGAGAACGCCCCGGCGGCGATCGAGCGACTGGCGGCGCTCGGAGTCCCCTTCAACCAGGGCGAGGAAGCGCGCTGGCACCTCACCCGCGAGGGCGGCCACAGCCACCGCCGGATCGTCCACGTCGCCGACGCCACCGGCTGGGCGGTTCAGCAGGCGCTCGAAAGGGCGGCCGCTGAGCATCCGAACATCACCCTCGTCCCGAACCGGGTCGCGATCGACCTGGTGACCGGCCGCCATGCGGTGAGCGGCGGCGGCGGCCGCGTGTGGGGAGTCTATGCGCTGAACCGCGAATCGGGCCGGGTCGAGCTGTTCACCGGGGGCGCCACCGTCCTCGCCAGCGGCGGGGCGAGCCGGGCCTGGCTCTATTCGACCAACCCCCGCGGCTCGACCGGGGACGGCATCGCGATGGCCTGGCGGGCGGGCTGCCGGGTCGCGAACATGGAGTTCAACCAGTTCCACCCGACCTGCCTCTACCACCATGACGTCAAGAACTTCCTGATCACCGAGGCGATGCGCGGCGAGGGCGGAAAGCTCAGGCTGCCGACGACCGGCCGGCG
This sequence comes from Allosphingosinicella sp., assembly GCA_036386795.1. GTDB lineage: Bacteria > Pseudomonadota > Alphaproteobacteria > Sphingomonadales > Sphingomonadaceae > Allosphingosinicella. Next base: position 5,449 of record DASVUZ010000008.1, on the reverse strand, counting down.
CTTCATGAAGCGGTTCGACGCCCGCGAGGAGCTGGCTCCGCGCGACATCGTCGCCCGAGCGATCGACCATGAGCTGAAGCGTCTCGGCCTCGACTTCGTCCACCTCGACATCAGCCACCGCGATCCCGAATTCGTTCGGTCGCATTTCCCGACCATCGCCGCGCGCCTCGCCGAGCCGGACATCGGCATCGACATCGCCCGCGAGCCCATCCCCGTGGTTCCCGCCGCCCATTATACGTGCGGCGGAGTGATGACGGATCTCCACGGACGGACCGACCTGGACGGCCTCTACGCCGCCGGCGAGGTGACCATGTCGGGCCTGCACGGCGCCAATCGCCTCGCGTCCAACTCGGTGCTCGAATGCCTGGTCTTTGGAGTCGCGGCGGCCGAGCACATCATCTCGAGCTGGGCGGACCTGCCGGCGCCGCCGCTCATCCGTCCCTGGGACGAAAGCCGGGTCACCGATTCCGACGAGGAGGTCGTCGTCCACCACAATTGGCGAGAGATCCGCCGGTTCATGTGGGACTATGTCGGAATCGTCCGAACCACCAAGCGGCTCGAGCGGGCGCTCAACCGGATCAACCTGCTCAGGCAGGAGACCCACGATTATTACCGCCACTTCCGGGTTACCGCGGACCTGGTCGAGCTGCGCAACCTCGTCGAGGTCGCCGAGCTCATCGTGCGCTCGGCCCTCACCCGCCAGGAAAGCCGCGGCCTCCATTACACGCTCGATTACCCCGAGCTGCTCCCGGACGCGGTCGACACGGTGCTGGCGCCGAATGGCTGACCTCTCCAAAGCCGACCAGGACCTGCGCGGGCTTCTTGCCCGAAGCATCGCGAGGCGCGGCCATTCGCCGTCCCTCGCCGAGCTGGCGCTGGAGGCGGGCGTCGGCGTCGCGGAGATCGAGGCAGCGCTGGGCCGCCTGCACGACGCCCACGCCCTGCTCCTCCACCCGAACGGCCTCGCGCCCTGGGCCGTCCACCCCTTCGCGCTGTCGCCCGCATCGTGCTGGGTCGAGACTCCCGAGCGCGGATACTGGGCGAACTGCCTCTATTGCGCGCTCGGCATCGCCGCGGCGCTCAAGGCGGACGCCGGGATCACGACCCGGTTCGGAGGCGAAGGCCGTACCGTCCGCTACCGGGTGGAGGACGGGAGGCTGCTCGACACGGGCGGCGTGTTCCATCTTTCCATCCCGGCGCGCCGCTGGTGGGACAATGTCATCCACGCCTGCGCCTCTTTCCAGCCCTTCGAATCGGAATCCCAGGTCGATCCCTGGTGCGAGCGGCACGCGCTGCCGCGCGGCCATGTGATGACGATGGAGGCGCTGTGGCGTTTCGCTTCAGACTGGTACGGCAACTGCCTCGACGACAAGTGGCGCAAACGCTCGCCCGAAGACGTCCGGGCCCTGTTCGAACGACACGGGCTGACCGGCGATTTCTGGGCCTGGTGAGCCAGCGCGCCGGGCGTCGCCCCCGGTCAGGAGGCGAGAAAGGCCTTCATCGCCGCCCTGAAACGGACCGGCTGGTCATACATGATCATGTGGCCGCTGTCGTCGATCCGGATCAGCTTGACGCCGCGCTTCCTCGCATAGGCCGAGCGGTAGCGCGCGTCGTCCGAGGCTATGCGGGTCGGATCGAGGCTCGCATAGAGCACGGTCAGCGAAGCGGCGATGCGCGGCAGCTCGGGACTTAGGTCGGTCAATGCAAGCTCATGGGTGGCCCGGGCGGTCACGTCCGGGTCCGCATTGCTCTCCGGATTGCCGAACAGGCGGATCGCCGATTCCACCAGCCTCCGTCCCCCCGGCGTCGCGCTGAGATCGCGGAGGCTGTCGGCGAGGCCGCGCATGCCGGCCGCATCGCCGCCGATGATCCCCGCCGGCTGAGGCAGCATGTCGACCACCATGACCTTGCCCGCGAGGCTCGGATGGCGCGCCGCCACCATCATCGCCACCGTGCCGCCCATCGAATGTCCGACGAGCGCCGGGCGCCGGAGCCCGCGCGACTGGATATAGCGCGCGACCTCCTGCGCCAGCGGCGCAACGACATTCCCCCTAGAATTGCCGCGGGCCGGGGTGCCGGCGAAACCGGCGACCTGGACGAGATGGTAGCGATAGCCCGGTACCGCCGCGACCGTTCCCTTCCAGACTTCGCGAGAACCGGTCAGGCCCGGAATCAGGATGACGTCGGGCCCGCTCCCCTGGACGAGGACCGAGAATCGCGTCGGAGCGAAGGTCTTCGCGGCCGGTGGCGAAGCTGTCGGCGCAGGCGCCGCCGCTCCGCTGGAGGCGAGGGCGAGAGCCGCGAGGAGGATCGGCCATTTCATGCCGCCGCTCCTGGCCGGCGCCGCTTGAACGGGGGCTTACTCGGCCGCGCGCCGCGCCGGCGCGAGAAAGCTCCTCAACGCCGCCTGGAAGGCGGCCGGCTGGTCCGACATGATCGTATGGCCGCTGCGCTCGATCCGGACCAGCCTGGTGCCCGGCCGGGCGGCATAAGCGCCGGCAAAGGCTCGGCCGACTGGGCCGCAGGCGCGGCGGAAGGTCCCGGAGCAGGCGTAGACGACGGTGAGCGGCGCCCGGATGCGGCGAAGCTCCGGCGTGAGATCGGTCGCCATCAATTCCTCCACCGACCGTCCGACGAGGCCGGCGTCGCTGCGGCTTTCGAGCCAGTTCGCGTTTCCGAAGCGCGCGACGAGCGGGCGCAGCTCGCGGCGCAGCCTGTCGGCGCGCTGGATTTCGTCGCCGACCAGCCGGGCGAGCGGCTTCACCACCTGCGCCGGAACCCCGAACGGTCGCGCCGGCGACGGCAGCATGTCGACGACCATCACCCTGCCCGGCGCCCCGGGATGGCGGGCCGCGACCATCATCGCGATCGAGCCGCCCATCGAATGGCCAACTATGGCCGGTCGGTTCAGCCCGCGAGCGGCGATGTAGCGCGCGATTTCGTCGGCGACCCCGGCCGCCACGGGGCCGGCGGAATTGCTTCCGGCGGGCGTGCCCGCGAAGCCAGCGACCTGGACGAAGTGATAGCGGTAGCCGGGCAGGGCCGAAGCGGTCGAGCTCCAAATGCCGCGCGAGGCGGCGAGCCCGGGAATGAGGATGACGTCCGGTCCGCTGCCCCGCACCAGCACCGACATCCGGGTCAGCTTGAAGGGCGGCGCGGAAGCGGCCGGCGCGGCGAGCGCCGCCGCGGCGAGGCAGAAAAGCGGGAGCAGGCCGCGACTCATGGGGACAATGCTAGGCCGCGATGGTTAACGAATCCCAGACCGTAGAATCGCGGTCCCGCCACCCTCGGCGAAACCGGAACGACGCCCACCGTTAGAGCGGACTGCAACCGCATGCGCGGTATCCGATCCCGAGGTGATTCCGAGATGTGTATCCGCGTGAACGGGGATCCGACCGAAGATTCTTTGTCCTCGGTCCCGGCTGCGCTAGAGCCGTGCGCATGCCCCATCTCTACCTGGTCGACGGGTCCAGCTACATATTCCGCGCCTATCACCGCCTGCCGCCGCTCACCAACCGGCACGGGCTCAACGTCGGCGCCGTCTACGGCTATACGACGATGCTCTGGAAGCTCGCCGAGAGCCTCCACAAGGAGGAGGGACCGACCCACCTCGCGGTCATCTTCGACGCCGGCTCGCACACCTTCCGCAACGACATGTTCGAAGGCTACAAGGCGCAGCGGCCGCCGCCCCCGCCCGACCTCGTCCCGCAATTCCCGCTGATCCGCGACGCTACCCGCGCCTTTTCCCTGCCCTGCATCGAGGAGGACGGGCTCGAGGCCGACGATATCATCGCCTGCTATTCCAAGGCGGCGCTCGCGGCCGGCTGGCGGGTCACCATCGTCTCCTCCGACAAGGACCTGATGCAGCTGGTCGAGGACGGAAAGCTCGATCTCTACGACACGATGAACGACCGCCGGATCGGCCGCGACTATGTGATCGAAAAGTTCGGGGTCCCGCCCGAGCAATTGGGCGAGGTGCTGGCGCTGATGGGCGATAGCGTCGACAACATACCCGGAGTGCCGGGCGTGGGGCCCAAGACGGCGGCTCAGCTCATCCAGCAATATGGCGACGTCGAGACCGTCCTCGCCCATGCCGAGGAGATCAAGAAGCCCAAGCTCAAGCAGAACCTGATCGAGCATGCCGAGGCGGCGCGGATGTCGCGCGAGCTGGTCAAGCTTGTCTGCGACGCGCCTCTGCCCGAGCCGATCGAGGGGCTGGAGATGAAGGGCATCCCGGACGGGCCCTTGCGTGAGTTCCTGGAGGAGCAGGGCTTCAAGTCGCTGCTCGCGCGGCTGAACGGCACCTCGCAGGTCAAGGCTCCGAGCGATTCGCACACCCCGGTGCAGCGCGAGGTTCGGCCCGAGCCCAAGATCGACCGCTCGGCTTATGTCACAGTGACTTCGGAAGAGGCGCTGGACGCCTGGATCGCCGAAGCCCGGGCGAACGGCCTGATCGCCGTCGACACCGAGACGGACGGCTACGACTGCGTCACCGCGAAGCTGGTCGGGATCAGCCTCGCCACCGAATGCGGCAAGGCCTGCTACATCCCGCTCGAACATGGCGGCCACGACCTCCTCTCGGAGCGGCCCGAGCAAATCCCGGCCGAGGTCGCCCTGACAAAGCTGAAGCCGCTGCTCGAGGATCCGGCGGTCCTCAAGATCGGCCACAATTTCAAGTTCGACTGGATCGTCTTCGATCGCCGCGGGATCAAGGTCGCTCCGGTCGACGACAGCCTGGTGATGAGCTTCAACCTCGACGCCGGCGGGCTCAACAGCCATTCGATGGACGATCTCGCGAAGAAGCATCTCGATCACGAATGCATCGCGTACAAGGACGTCTGCGGCTCGGGCCAGAAGCAGATCAAGTTCAATCAGGTGCCGCTCGACCGCGCCACTGAATATGCCGCGGAGGATGCGGACGTCACCCTGCGCCTCTGGACTCGATTCAAGAGCCGGCTTCCCCACGAGCGGGTCGCCCGAATCTACGAAATGGTTGACCGGCCGCTGGTTCCGGTCGTCGCGCGGATGGAGCGCGAGGGGGTCAAGGTCGACCGCGAGGAGCTGAACAAGCTCAGCCAGGACTTCCAGACCCAGATCGTCGCGCTCGAGGAGCGGATCTGCGGCGAGGCCGGCTGCCAGTTCACCATCGGCAGCCCGCAGCAGCTGGGCGACGTCCTGTTCAACCAGATGGGACTGAAGGGCGGCCGCAGGGGGAAGTCGGGCACCTGGTCGACTGACGTCAACGAGCTCGAGCGGCTCTCGCGGGAAGGCGTGCCGATCGCCAGCTTGGTGCTCGAATGGCGGCAGCTTACCAAGCTCAAGTCGACCTACACCGATGCGCTCCAGCAGCAGATCAACCGCGAAACCGGCCGCGTCCACACCAGCTACTCGCTGTCGGGAGCGCAGACCGGCCGCCTCTCGTCGACCGACCCCAATCTCCAGAACATCC
>DASVUZ010000007.1:0-34171 GCA_036386795.1 Allosphingosinicella sp. | reverse complement strand
AGATGTCCATTGCCTTGGCGACCAGCATCTTCTGGATGCCGGGGAAGTGGACGTCGACGATCGCCTGCATCGTCTCGCGGTCGGGGAACTTGATATAGTGGAAGAAGCAGCGCCTGAGGAAGGCGTCTGGCAGCTCCTTCTCGTTGTTGGAGGTGATGACGACCACCGGCCGCTCCCGCGCCGCCACCGTCTCGCCCGTCTCGTAGACGTGGAACTCCATCCGATCGAGCTCCTGGAGGAGGTCGTTGGGGAACTCGATGTCGGCCTTGTCGATCTCGTCGATGAGCAGAACCGGAAGCTTGGGGCTGGTGAAGGCCTCCCACAATTTGCCGCGGCGTATGTAATTGGCGATGTCGTGGACTCGCGGATCGCCGAGCTGGCCGTCCCGGAGCCTCGCCACCGCGTCATATTCGTAGAGGCCCTGATGGGCCTTGGTGGTCGACTTGACGTGCCATTCGATCAGCGGAGCGCCCAGCGCGGAGGCGATCTCGTGGGCGAGCACGGTCTTGCCGGTGCCGGGCTCGCCCTTGACCAGAAGCGGGCGGCGGAGCGTGACCGCGGCGTTGACCGCGACCTTGAGGTCGTCGGTGGCGACATAATCGGGAGTGCCTTCGAAGCGCATCGCGGCGGGATAGGGGAGGGGGAGGGGGGAGGCAATCCTCGGCGCCCTGAATAGCCCGAACGGACTTGGATGTGACGCGTCGCCCGGATCAGGCGGCGGAGCGCGCCTCGCGGCGGGCCTCGAGCAAATCCCACAGGCCGTGATGCTGGACCAGGATCTGCTCGGCCCCGAACAGCAGGGCGCGCTGGACCGCCGGAGCGTCGGCATAGGAATCGGCGAGGGCGATCACCGAGTCGCGGTCGGCGGCCGGATAGGCCGGGGGATCGACTCCGAGGCGCAGTGCGGCGGCGTCGAGCCCGCCCCGGATCGCCGCCCAGTCGAGCACCAGCGCCATCGCCGCTCCGAGCGCGCAGCCGCGCCGCTCGGACGAGGCCAGGGTCTCCATCGCGTGGCGCTGGCCGAGCACCGCGGCGTCGCTTCCGGCGGCTCCGGGCGTCGAGGGCAGCGGACCGGCGGCGACGGCGAGCCGGGCCAGATAGGCGCGCTCGCCGGCGAAGGCGTAGGTGGCGTTGGTCAGCCAGGCGCGCGCCTCCGGCTCGATCACCCGGCCGGCGGCATGGTCGACGAGGCCCGGATAGCGGCCGTGGAGAACGCACAGGAAATGGATGAGGTCGGCGAAGTCGCGCATCGCGCCCGGCCCGTGAAGAAGCTGGGCGCTCGCCGCGTAGCGGTGGGCGGCGCTGCCGTGGCCGGCGAGCCGCGCCAGCAGCAGCGCTCCGGTGCGGGGCGCCCGGGCAGTCTCGACCGATGCAGATGCCATTTGCTGCCCTCCCGAAGCGGCGCTCGAGCCGCTCTAGGGGCCTGACCTATATCAATGCCGTAAAAACCCGGTTTACGGCCCGTTAGGGCGGCGGAAAGGCTGTTTGGCCGGAGCCCTCCCGCCCTCGCCCCGCGAAAGGGGGAGGGCGGGTCGGCCGCTCAGGCGGCGAGGGCCATGTCCTCGTCGGAATTCGCCGCGGCGGCGGGCTCGGACTTGGACCGAGCTTCGGCGGCTCGGCGCGGGTTGGGGACGGCCCAGCGGGTGGCAAGGACCAGCACGCCCAGGGCCAAATAGGTTCCGACCACGACGCTGGGGTTCCACAGCAGGAGCACGGCCAGCGGGATCCGGAGGAACAGCGGGTTGAAGCCGAAATCCTCGCCGAGCGCCTCGCAGACGCCGAGCAGGGTGTGGTCGCGGGCCCAGAGAGGCTGCTGAGAGGTCTGCATCATTCGCTCCTTCGAACGGCGGGCCGGCCGGCCCGCCCGATGCCGGCTCCTCAGCACGAGCCGTGCCAGAACGCGGAAAGCTCGGGATTCCAGGGACTTGCCCTTGCACTCCCGAATGGATGGGGAGGGATTCGGGATTCGATCCGCCAAATGTTGGGAAAAGCCGCCAAGCCGCGGCCGCCGTCCCGGTCCCTTTCAACGCGGCCGGAGCGCCGGCCTCTTTTCGTCCAGGGCGGTCGCCGGGGAACGGGATGGCCGGACAAACGCTGTTTCCCCATGCCCCGTTATTATCTGAGCGTCTGCAACGGCAACGGCTTCGTCGAGGACGTCGAAGGCCAGGAGCTTCCCGACCTGGAGGCGGCCCGGGCGGAGGCGATCCGCAGCGCCCGCTCGATCATGGCCTCCGACGTTCAGCGCGGGATGCTCGACCTGTCCTCCTTCATCGAGATCGAGGATTGCGACCACCAGCTGGTCCACACGCTCGGCTTCGAGGAGGCCGTCGACCTCACCCAGCGCCACCAGGGCTGATCCGCTTCCCCGCGAGGGGGGCGGGATCGCCTTGCCGGCGCCGCGCTTGTCTCGGGCGGCGAGGATGCGTAACGGGGCGGACCGATCGCCCGGGATATCCAATGGACTTACAAACCGCAGGAATCGCAACGGAAAGGCCGGCCCTCGAGCCCTGGCCGCCGGAGGATCTCGAGCATCTCGGAGCCTGCCCGGCCTGCGGCGGGGAGCCGCGCTCGGTCTTCCTCGACGGGCTCACCGACAAGGCGTTCCGGGTCGCGGGCGGGGAATGGACGCTCTTCGATTGCTCGACCTGCAAGGCCGCCTATCTCGACCCGAGGCCGAGCCCCTCGTCGATCGGCCGGGCCTATGGGACCTATTATACGCACGGCACCTTCCGGGTCGACGAATCCCAGTTCTTCTGGCGCCAAAGCGGCCTCAACGCCCGGCTCAAGACCGGCTATCTCAATCGCCGCTACGGCTACCGCTTTCCTGGCGGAATCGCCGCCGGAAGCCTGGTCGTCGGGCTGGTCCGGCGAGTCCGGCTCGCCATCGACTATTCGATCCGCCACCTGCCGGCGCCGAGCGTTCCGGGAGCGAAGCTTCTCGACGTCGGCTGCGGAAGCGGGCCGTTCGTCGCCATCGCCCGATCGCTCGGCTACCAGGCGTCGGGGATCGATCCCGATCCCAAGGCGGTCGAGGCGGGGCGAGAGGCCGGGCTCGACGTCCGGGTCGGGCTTCTCCCCGACCCGTCGCTCGCCGAGCGCGGCTTCGAGCAGATCACGATGAGCCATACGTTCGAGCATCTGCACCGGCCGAGGGAAGCGCTGGAGCAATGTTTCGACCTCCTCGTCCCGGGCGGCCGGCTGTGGATCTCGCAGCCCAATCTGGGGGCGCTGGGGCTGAAGCGCTTCGGCCGCGACTGGCGCGGCCTCGAGCCGCCCCGCCACCTCAGCCTCTACGGCTTCGACAGCCTGTCGAAGCTGCTCGATTCGGCCGGCTTCGCCGACATCCGGCTGCTTCCGGCGGAGGAGGCTGCGGCCTTCTATTACCGGCAAAGCTCGGCCATGCGCCGCGGCCTCGACCCCTATGAGGCGCCCGACGACCCGGAGGCGGCGGCCGAAGCCGAGGCCGCCAACCGCCGCTCGCGCCGCTCGCCCGAGCTCAGCGAAAGCCTGACCCTGACCGCGATCCGACCCTAAGGCCCGGGAATCGATCGGGCTTCGGCCTAACCGGCGCTACAGTCTGTCCGTTTGGACGGAAGCGGCCCACCTCGTCATGCCGGACTTGATCCGGTATCCACCTTCTCCCTTCCCAGGTCGGACCGTGAAAAAGGTGGACCCCGGATCAAGTCCGGGGTGACGATTCCATCTCGACAGGATGAACCCTAGGCGCGCCGGTTCGGCGGGTCGGGGAACAGGGCGTACAAATCGTCGTCGAGCGCGGGAGTCCGGATCAGCGCCGGGCGATCGGGATGGTAGCGGTACAGCCAGGCCTGGCTTCGCTCGTGGAAGCCCTCTTCGGGTGAGCGGTTGCAGCCGTTTTCACGGCTCGGCGGCGGCGGGAAATAGAGCGTCCGCCGAAGCTGGGCCAGATAGAGCCGGACGCTTCCGCCGGTGGCGAGCCGGGTCATCGCCTCGACCGAGGCGGGGGCCGAGTCGCGCCGGCCGTGCGAGACCAGCATTCGCGGCGCCTCCCAATAGCTCACAGTCGTCTCGCCGTTATGGATCTCGAAGCGCGGAAGGTCCTGAAGGTCCTTGAGCACCGCCTTGTCGCCCTTGTTCGCCTGCGTCAGCAGGGCGCCGAGATAGATCCGCGCCTGCCGGTCGGTGAGCATATATTTGGGCATCGGGCCGGTGGGCATGAGGAAGCAGGCCTCGGCCGGAGCGGCGAGCAGGGCGGCGGCCCCGAGCCCGCCGGCGAGAAGCGCGCGCCGGCCGACCGGGACCGGGTCTTCGGGGGCCTGGGCCATGTCGTCCTCCTCGCCGGGCAGGCCGCCATGGTCCCATAGCCCGGGGCGATCCGCAATGGCCGCGCCGCCATGGCGCTCGGGCTCGAATCCGGGCATCAGGAAAAGATGAGCCCTTACCGCATCGCCGGCCCGGCCGCGCTCGCCGTCCTCGCCGCCTGCGGCGACTCCGCCGCCGCCGGCGCCGATTCCCCTCCGGCGTCCTCGGGCGGCTGGACGATCGGGCCGATCGTTAGGGGCCGCAATTATTCGAAGGGCGTTCCGCTTCATCCCGAGCCCCGCCGGGGCGGCGGCTGGCAGGTCGAGCTTCCCCGGGCGCCGGGAAGCCTCCACGCCGCGACCTTCCGCCACGGCCCGCTCGCCGGCAAGCGCAGGATCGTCATGCGCTACCGGATCGAGGCGGCTCCGGGGGTTCGAATCCTCGCCGCGAGCGACGGCCGGTCGCCCGGGATGATCACCCTCTATTTTCAGCGCTCGGGCGACAGCTGGAGCGGCCGCGGCCGCTTCGAGACCTATCGCTGGTACGCGACCTTCGCCACCCATTCGCCGCTGGCGCCCGGCGAGCGGGAGATGGTCGCTCCGCTGGACGGGCCCTGGACTGCGGTCACGACGTCGAGCGCGAGGAGCAGCCCCGGGGCGTTCCGAAGCGCGCTCGCCGCCGCCGACCAGGTCGGCTTCGTGCTCGGCGGCGGCGACGGCTATGGGCACGGCGTGTTCGCGACCGGCAGGGCCCGGCTGGTGGTCACCGACTTCCGGGTCGAGTGAGCCGGCTCAGCGGCCCGAGCCGCCGCCCTCGCCTCTCTTGTAGCCGCCGAACGTATAGGTGAGCGCGAGCCCGCCCGAAAACTGGTCGCGCGATCCGTAGGTTCGAACCACCGGCGAGCGCCCGGCATCGCCGGTCAGCCGGTCGTACTTGGCGTAGCTGTATATGCCCCAGCGCCGGCTGAGCTGGGTGAGGAAGCCGGCGGTGGCTCCGAGCGCCTGGATTCCGCCCTCGGGGCGATAGGCGGCGAGCCCGGTGCGGGCGGATTCGGCCGCGGTCACTCCGAAATAGGCGCGGTGGTAGCGGCCGTCCGACCAGGTCACCCGAGGGCCGATCGAGAACAGCCATTTGTCGCCGTCGCGGGCGATCCAGTCGGCGCCGGCCTGGCCGGTCCAGCCGTCATGGCCGCCCAGCCCCTTGCGGCCCTCGATCCGCACCCGGAAGGCGGGGCTGATGGCATATTGGACGAAGGCTCCGGCCTCGAACGTCGCCGGGACCTTGTCCACCGGAGCCCCGACGTCGGCCGGGGTCCGGCTGCCCTCGAAGTTCAGCGCCGGGCCGATCCCGAGCTTGCCCCGGGTCAGGGCCGGCCCGAAGCTCTCGTCGGGGGCCTCGAAGTCGAACGGCTTGTCGCCCCGGCTTCTCGAAACGTCGACCAGCGGCCTAAGGCTGACCTGGTCCGCGCCCGGATAGGAGGGAATGAACTGGGCGCCGACCCCGACCCTCGTTCGCCTCGGCGGCTTCTTCTCCTCGCCCTCCTCGGCGGCCCAGGCGGGCGCGGCGAGGCCGGCCAGGATCAGTGCGAGCGCGGCGGGGAGGGCGGCGGGAGCCGGGGCGATCATTCTCATCCCGGCCCAACGGCCGCCGGGGCGGGCGGTTGCATCGCCGCGACGAGCCGCCGACTTTTGCGCCGGAGGACTCGCCTCCTCCCGTCATGCTGAACTTGTTTCAGCATCCAGCCTTCCGCCTCCCGGGCGGGTGACCAGATGGACCCTGAAACAAGTTCAGGGTGACGGGGAGGGGGGCGTGCTCCCGGACTCGCGACCGCCTTTGCGTCTTGGCGTGAACCCAGTCCTCACGCTCAAGTCTAATCGGCGGGAGCGGCCGTCCAGGTCCAGCAATGCAGGATCTTTATTGCCGGCCCACCAATCAAGCGGCGCGGTCCGCGCGCGCCAAGCAAGGACTGGCGCCCGCCGGCCCGCCAATCCCCCAGCGGTTCCAGTCCTCCAGGAGCATGAATTCAGGCCGGCGCACTAATGCGCGCGGACTCCATTAGCTCGGGGAAGAAAATTCGATTATGATGGACGGACGCGGCGGCGGGACGAGTCGATTCCGTTCCGAAAAGGGACCCATGCCGGACAGGGGAGGCGCAGGATGACCCGATCTTATTCGCAGGCGTTGCGGATTTCCGACGGCGAGGCGCTTCGGGCGCTGTGGCTCGACTCTCGCACCGGCCGGCGCCATCTCACCGGCCGGATCGAGATCGACCTCCAGGGCGTGCCCGAAAAGGCGCGCGAGGCGCATGAGGACCGGATCAACAAGGCCTATTTCGCCTGCGGCTGCGCCGAGGCGGCGATGGTCGGCCTGGCCGGGCTCGCGGCCTATGCCGGCTGGGCCGCGACCCGCGATAACGGTCAGCAATGGTGGGTCCACCTGCTTCTCGGAGCCGCCGCCTTCTTCGTCGCCGGAGCGCTCGGCAAGCTGATCGGGCGCCGCCGGGCCGACGCCCAGCTGCGCCGCGAGGTCGAGGCCCTGGCCAAGGCCGGAAGGATCAAGCTCGATCGCCAGATCGACACTCAAGGCGCGGTCTGCGCCGTGAACTGAGGCCGCGGCAAGCGGCCGGCGGCGAGGGGCGCCGCGGCGACGGACGATCGAAGGGGAACGATCATGAAAGTCTGCACCGAATATGCGACCGAGAGCTACCAGCAATGCACCCAGACCGCCGACCAGGGCTATAACAGCTGCGCCAGCTGGGATTCGAGCTGCTGCACCTGGTGGCCCTGCTCGTGGGGCTGCAAGCTCCTCACCTGGCTCTGCGTAGCCTGGACCTGGGTCTCCAACGTCGTCTGCGTCGCCTGGACGACGATCACCACCCTCGTGTGCATCGTGTGGACGGTGATCGAGGTGATCCTGACCCCGCTCGCCATCCTGCTCGAGCTGATCCTGTCGATCCCGGTGATCGGCCGGCTGATCGACATGATCCTCAACATCGTCCAGGAGATTTTCTGGCGGATCGTCGGCCTCGGCGACGCCCTGCTCGGGCTGATCGGCATCCGGCCGCTCAAGAAATTGGTCTATTGCATCATCATCCTCAAGGACGAGAGCGGAGTCGACACCAGCGACCAGGCGACCCTGCAGCCGTTCATCGACGAGGCGAGGCGGGTGTTCCTGGCCGAGGCCAATATCCAGCTCATCCTCGACGGGATCCATACCGTCTCGGCGCCCTCGCCGACCTATGCGCTCGACGTCGGCTGCAACGAGGCCGCACTGGCCGAGGACCTGCTGCTTCCCGGCGCCTATTTCAACGCCACCGGGGCGCTCTTCTGCCCGCTGGGGGCGACCAGCCGGATCACCGGCCTCGGGCATCAGATCGTCGTCTTCTGCGTCCGCCAGATTCCGGGCAGCACCGCCGGCTGCGCGCTCGGGCCGCTCAACGACTATCTCACCATCGAGGGCGCCAACCCGCTCTGCCTGGCCCATGAGATCGGCCACAAGGTCGGCCTGTGGCATTGCTGCGACGGCTCCAACCTCGCCAACGGCACGTGCGGCGGAACCCAGCTCGACTGGTGGCAGGTGACGATCGCCCGCGATTCGAAGTTCGTGTCCTACATCTGAGGGGCCGGGCGGGCCCGGCGGCGGGGACGGAAGGCGATCATCCGGGCCGGGTCACCAGCCAGACCGCGGCGGCGAGGAGGAGCGCGAAGGCGCCGAGCCCGATCCCGGCGATCAGCAATGCCGCCGGAACCAGCGGGTCGGAGCCGCCGGCGCCTTCGAGCGCCGCCGAATAGCCGATCGCGGCCATCGCTACGCCCGCCGCGAACAAAGCCGCGCAGATCCGGTAGGTTTTGGGCGGGTTGCGGAGCGCGAGGCCCGGCTTTCTGGCGAGGCGCGGCCGGAAATGGTCGAGGATCCGCTGGGCGGAGCCTCGAGCGCCCGCCGGCACCGGCACACGCAAGGTCGTCGGAACCGTTCCTCCGTAGCGGCTGCGCGGGTAGAGCAGGGCGAATTCGAGGCAGGCCGGAGGGCCCTCGAGCCAGCGCGCCTCGCGAAGCTCGGGCAGGCCGCGCGGGGAAAGGCCGTGATAGGAGCCGTCGACCAGAAGCCCGGTCTCGCCGACGATGACCTCGACTCCCTCCGGCGGAGTCGACTTGCGGATCCGAAGGTCGTTGACGAGGCCGGGATCGCCGCCCCGGCGGCGCATGTCGAGGGCCCGGAACGACTCCCACTCGGCCGGATGGACCCGCCAGCGCGCGATCACCCGCCGCCCCGCCAGCAGCCGCGCCTTGCCCCGCGCTGCGAACAGCGCCTGGATGGCCAGGACCAAGGCGATCGGAGCGACCGTGAAGCCGGCGAGGAGCGGGACGATCGCCGTCCAATGCTCGCCGATCCGCTGCTCGCGAACGGCTCCGAACCAGACCAGGCCGGCCCCGGCGAGGGCGGCGAGGAGGAAATAGGCGGCCTTTCGGGCGGGGTCGCGCATCGCGGCGATGATGGCAGCTTTGCCCGCCCCCGATCAACTCGGCCTAATGGGCCACAGGGCCATTCCGCCGAGGCGGCAATCAGGCCACCGCAAGCGCCGCTTCAGCGGAATCGAGCGGCTCGCCGGCGACGATCACCACCGTCGAGTCGAAGCGGGTGATCCCGTACAGCTTCTTGGCGAAGCCGCCGGGCAGGCGGATGCAGCCGTGCGAGGCGGGATAGTTCGGCACCCGCCCGGCGTGGATCGCCACCCCGCCCCAGGTCAGCCTCTGCATCCATGGCATCGGAGCGTCGTCATAGAGGTTGGACCGGTGCATCGACTTCTTCTGGAGGATCGGGAAGACGCCCTCGGGCGTGTCGTTGCCGGGCTTGCCGGTCGAGACCTTCGACTCGTCCCACAAGGCGCCCTTCCGGAAGACGAACATCTTCTGCGAGGCGAGGCTGACGACGATCAGGACTCCGCCCTCCAGCGCCTCGCGGGGAGTCGGCGGCGGCGGGGGAGGGGGAGGGGGCGGCGGCGGGAGCGGCTCCAGCGGCGCGACCGGCTCGGCTTGCGGCGCTGCGGCGGCGACGAGCTGCGCCTCGACCGGCTCGGCCGCGGGCCCGGCCGCCGGCTCGAGCGGCGGCGGAGCGTTGCTGGCGAGGAGTAGGACGAGCCCGATCCCGCAAGCCGCCATCCGGACCGACCGGTTCATTTTCCGAATTCCTTCGACTCCACCTTTGAACCGAACGCTGCAAGGGGGGCCGGGGTCCTCATGGTTAACTGAAGATTTCCGGCCCCGGGCCCGGCCTCGCCGCTGATTGCCCCGGACGGGCCGGCTCAGCGGGCGCAGGCCTCGCCGCGGGGCGCCGACAGCCGGGTCACGGAAGGCTCGGGGATGGTGTTGATCATCAGTCCCTGCTGGCAGCGCCGAAGCTGGAAGCGGACCTTGCGCGCCCTGAAATCGAGCGAGACCCGGCGGAAGGTCCCGAGCAGGTCGGTGCCGAGCAGAAGGGCGGGCTGGCCGGCGAGCCCGAACACCTCGAAGGGCGGAACGTCGGCGAAGGCGATCGGAACGTTGCTCAAGGTCACCGAGCCGAGCCGAAGCTCGTCGATCCGGGCGACGTGGAGCTCGACCTTGGTTCCGGTCACTCCGATCGCCGTCACCGTCTCGAGCTTGTGGCGCCGGCTTTTGACGAGCTTCTCGCGAAGGGCGCTGTTGCCGATCGAGATTTGCGACCCGGTGTCGACCACGGCGTCGAGAGTGATCCGGCCGGCTTTGACCTCGGTCAGGATCAGCTGGCCTCGCCGGAGCCGCGCGGTGACGACGATGTCGCCGGGCATGGACCGGACGGGCTTCGACGCGTCCTCGACCCGGATCAGCTTCTTCTCGAAATCCAGCATCAGGCGCTGGCGGGCGAGAGCGTCGATCCCGATCATTCCGGCGCCTCCGAGATCGGCCTCGCGGAGGGCGGGAAGCTGGAGGTCGCGGATGATGCTCGGTCCGAGGCTGAGCTCGGCGACATGGACCCGGTCGACGACGTTGCGGTCGGTCATGTTGTTGAGGACGACCGGAGTGCCCAGCGGAAGCTCGAGCTCGTGAGCGATCCTGAGGCCCACCACCGACGTGTCGGCGCCCGAATCGACGACGAACTGATAGGGCCCGCGCCGGTTCACCCGGACCTCGACGCTGAGCCTCGTCTCCCGCTTGCGGGCCTCGACGTCGTCACCGCCGATCTCGAGGCTCTCGTCGATGATCGCCGGCGGCAGCGGCGGCATGTTCGAAGGCCCGGGCGGCGCCGGCCGCGGCTTGCCGATCTTCGGCGGCTCGGCCCCGGCCCCGCCGCCGAGCGCGGAGGCGATCAGGAGGAGGGCCAGGACCAGGCGGGAGCGGGGGAGGGGCATCTTGTCCTTCCACACGGGGGCGGGCCCCTGTCACTAGCCCCCGGGCCCTCCGCTCGCCACGCCTTATCGACCAGGAGGCCGCGCCGGGCTGCGGAGGGGTGAAGTTCACCGCGATTGCGCCTGATGTGGCGAGCTCGCGAAATGGGAGCGACCATGTGATCGTCATCCCGGGCTTGCCTGCCTTGCGACCCCATCTTATCCGATGAGCATCCGGGACGAGGACAGGGCTCCGTGCGGCCGATGACGGGCGAGAGACACATTTCCGGAGGCGTCGTGCATGATCTTCCCCAAGATCTGAAGGCCGCGCTGGAACTCGATCCGGCCGCGCTGGCGACCTGGGAGGATATAACTGCGCTGGCTCGCAACGAATGGATCTGCTGGATCGAGTCCGCCAGGAAGGTCGCGACCAGGAACAAGCGGATCGATTGGGGCCGCTCCAACCTGAGCGAGGGCAAGCGCCGACCCTGTTGCTGGCCGGGATGTCCCCATCGCCGAGCCGCGCAGCCGTAATGTCGTGCTGGACTTCTCACCCCGGACTTGATCGGGGTCCACCTTCTTCCCGTCCCCGCCGGATCGAGTCGGGCATGGCGAGCTGGCGATCGAGTCCGGCCTGACGAGATCGCCGCATCCATTCTTCGGGGCGGACCCTGGGATGCGAAGCTTCCCGAATGACGCTCGCGGAGCACGGTCTTCTGCACCTTGCCCATGGCGTTGCGGGGCAGTCCGTCCGCGACGAAGATCCGTTTCGGCCGCTTGAAGGCCGCGAGGCTCTCCCCAAGCGCGGAGCAGATCGCGCCTTCGTCGATCCCGGAGTCCGCGCGGGGGACCACCACCGCCACCACCGCCTCGCCGAAATCGGGGTGCGGCACCCCGATCACCGCGCATTCCGCTACCCCCGGCAACGCCTCGATCGCAGCCTCCACTTCGGCCGGATAGACGTTGAGGCCGCCGGTGATGATGAGGTCCTTGTCGCGGCCGACGATCCGTACGTAGCCCGCCTCGTCGATCAGTCCCATGTCGCCGGAGATGAAATAGCCGTCGTCGCGGAAGGCCTCCGCGGACTTGTCCGGCTTCCGCCAGTAGCCCTTGCAGACGTTGGGTCCGCGAATCTCGATGATCCCCACCTCGCCTCGGGCGAGCTCGGCGCCGCTCGTCCGGTCGGCGATGCGTATCTCGACGCCGGGCAAGGGCGGTCCCACCGTGCCCGCCACTCGCGGCCCCTCATAGGGGTTGGAGGTGTTCATGTTGGTCTCGGTCATCCCGTAGCGCTCGAGGATGGCATGGCCCGTCCGAGCCTCGAACTCGCGGTGAGTCTCGGCCGAAAGCGGCGCCGAGCCCGAGACGAACAGGCGGATGTGGGAGACCAGCTCGCGGGTCAGGTCGGGGCGCGTCAGCAGGCGCGTGTAGAAGGTCGGAACGCCCATCATCGTCGTCGCCCGCGGCAGCAGGCGGAGGATCTCATCGAGGTCGAAGGCGGGCAGGAACAGCATCGATCCGCCCGCGAGCAGGGTCACGTTGGTCGCGACGAACAGGCCGTGGGTATGGAAGATCGGCAAGGCGTGAAGCAGCCGGTCCGCGGCCGTGAACCGCCACGCCTCGCGCAGCGTCTCGGCGTTCGAGGCGAGGTTGGCGTGGGTCAGAATCGCGCCCTTCGAGCGCCCGGTCGTGCCCGAGGTGTAGAGGATGGCCGCGAGGTCGTCGGGGTCGCGCGCGACATCCTCGAAATCGGATTTGGCCGGAGCCCCGCCAACCACCTCCTCGAAGGTCGCGCTGCGCCGGGCGCCGGATCCCCGGGCCGGATCGCCGACGAACAGCGCCGGCTCCGAATCCTCGAGGAAATAGCGCACCTCCGCCGCCGTATAAGCGGGGTTGAGCGGCAGGTGGATCGCTCCGGCGCGAAGGGTGGCGAGGTAGAGGAGCAGGCCCGATACGCTCTTCTCGGCCTGGACCGCGACCCGATCGCCGGGGGACGCTCCGAGCTCGGCGAGCCGGGCGGCGAGCGACCGGGTCCGCTCGTCCAGCGCCGCGTAGGAAAGCTCGGCCCCGTTCGGTTCGATAAGGAACGGCGCGGCCGGGTCCGCGGCGAAGCGGGCGCGGAACTGGCCGTAGAGGTTCATCGCGGCGGCCCAGCGGCCTTTGCCGGCGCCGCAGCGATTCGCGCCTGCCAGAGGACCAGGAGTGGAACCGCGCCCAGCTCCATCGCGAGGCCGAACAGGTGGCCGGCGCCGGGCGTTCCGATCGACGCCAGGGAGTGGAGCCGGCCCAGGCCGCCGACGAAGACCAGCAAGGCGAGCAGCCGGAAGCGCGCGGTGTTGCGCTCGATCCCGGGAATGCACGAGGCGAAGGCGATTCCGACGGCGAAGAGGAGGCCGGAGAGATAGCGGAAGTGGCTGTCGAGATCGGCCGGAGATGAGTCGCCGACTCCGCTCAGCATCTCGGGGCCGTGCATGATTCCGACGCCGCCGGCGAACAGCGGCACGAGGCAGCCCAGCCCCACGACCAGCTGGAGCAGCCGCTTCTCCATCCTCAGACGTTGAACCGGAACAGCATCACGTCGCCGTCCTGGACGACATAGTCCTTGCCTTCGGAGCGCATCTTCCCGGCTTCCTTGGCGCCGGCCTCGCCTCCGAACTTCACGAAATCCTCGTAGGCGATGGTCTCGGCGCGGATGAAGCCGCGCTCGAAATCGGTATGGATGACCCCGGCCGCCTGCGGCGCCTTCGAGCCCTTCTCGACCGTCCAGGCCCGCGACTCCTTGGGCCCCGCGGTGAAGAAGGTGATGAGGTGCAGAAGGTCGTAGCCGGCCCGGATCACCTGGCTGAGGCCGGTTTCCTCGAGGCCGAGATCCTTGAGGAATTCGGGCCGGTCGGCCGGGTCCATGGTCGCGATCTCGGCCTCGATCGCCGCGGAGATGACGACCGCTCCGGCGCCTTCCGATTTCGCCCTGGCGAACACCCGGGCGCTGTGGGCATTGCCGCCGGCCGCATCGCCCTCGTCGACGTTGCAGACGTAGAGGACCGGCTTGGCGGTGAGCAATTGCGCCCGCTCCAGCGCCAGCTTCTCCTCCGCGTCCCTGGGCTCGGTTAGCCGCGCCGGCTTCGAATCCCTGAGAAGCTCGAGCGCCTGGCCGAGCACGGAGGCCTGGATCTTGGCTTCCTTGTCCCCCTGCTGCGCCTTCTTGGCCAGCGCGGGTACGCGCTTCTCGAGGCTGTCGAGATCGGCCAGCATCAGCTCGGTCTCTACCGTCTCCGCATCGGCGACCGGATCGACCCGCCCCTCGACATGGGTGACGTCGCCGCCCTCGAAGCATCTCAACACGTGGACGATCGCGTCGACCTCGCGGATGTTGCCGAGGAACTGGTTGCCCAGCCCCTCGCCCTTGGACGCGCCCCGGACCAGGCCGGCGATGTCGACGAACTCGAGCTGGGTCTCGATCTCCTGAGCCGACTTGGCGATCCGGGCGATCTCGTCGAGCCTCGGATCAGGGACCGCGACCCGGCCGACATTGGGCTCGATCGTGCAGAAGGGATAATTGGCCGCCTGAGCCGCGGCCGTCTCGGTCAGGGCGTTGAACAGGGTCGACTTGCCGACATTGGGCAGGCCCACGATACCGCAACGAAAACCCATGGAAACTCCGTCGTCATGCTGAACTCGTTTCAGCATCCAGTTCGATGAGGTCGCCGATGCTCGAAACCGGGCCCTGAAACAAGTTCAGGGTGACAAGGAATCGAGTCCTGTTACACATGTAGCATGATCGGGATGAAAGCCTTGACCCTCGGCCTGGCGATGGCGGCGGTTTTTGCCGCTCCGGCCCAGGCGCGCCTTTCCGCCGCGAAGATCGACGAAGCCGCCCGCGCCGCCATGCAGCGGACCGGCGCGCGCGGGCTCGCGCTCGCCGTCATCGAGGACGGCAGGCCCGTCCTCGTCCGCGCCTGGGGAGTCCGCAACGCCGCCCGGGATCCGCTTCGGACCGACACGATCATGTACGGAGCCTCGCTGACCAAGGCCGTCTTCGCCTATACGGTCATGCAGCTGGTCGAGGAAGGGAAGCTCGATCTCGACCAGCCGCTGGCCGAATATCTGCCTCGCCCGCTTCCGGTTTATGGCAATCTTGACGCCTACGGCAATTGGCGCGACCTCGCCGGCGACGATCGCTGGCGCAGGCTGACGGCCCGGCACCTGCTCACCCACAGCTCCGGCTGGGCGAATTTCAGCTGGGACGAGCCCGACGGCAGGCTCCGCTTCCATTTCGAGCCCGGCGCCCGCTACGCTTATTCGGGCGAGGGCATAATCCTGCTCCAGTTCGTGATCGAGAAGGGGCTCGGCCTCGATCTCGGCGCCGAGATGAAGCGCCGGGTCTTCGACCGCTTCGCGATGGCCGACACCAGCATGACCTGGCGCCCCGATTTCGCCCGCAACGTCGCCGACGGCTGGAAGGCCGACGGGACGGTCGAGCCGCATGACGAACGCAGCCGGGTCCGGGCGGCGGGCTCGATGGATACGACGATCGCCGATTTCGCCCGCTTCGCCTCGGCCTTCATGCGCGGCGAGGGGCTGAAGCCGGACTCGCGCTCCGAAATGCTGCGCGGGCACCTGCCGATCCGAACCGCGAGCCAGTTCCCCAGCCTGGGGCCGGAGGCCGCGCCCGGGAAAGGCTGGAAGGGCCTGGCGGCGGGGCTCGGAGTCGTAGCCTTCGAGGGCCCGCAGGGGAGGGGCTTCTTCAAGGGGGGGCACAATGACAGCACCGGCAATATGTGGGCCTGCCTCGAGCGCGGCCGCCGCTGCGTCGTCCTGCTCGGCAACGACGTCCGGGCCGAAGCCGCCTTTCCGGGCCTGGCCGAAGCCATCCTCGGCGAGACCGGCCTTCCCTGGCGCTGGGAATATGGCTGGCTGCCGGAGGCCGGCGCCGCCCGCTAGAGCCGGTAGTTGAAGCTGATGCTGATCCGCTCGCCGCTTCCGGTGCCGGGCATCACTTCGTGCCGAAGCCAGCTTTCCCAAAGGAACAGCCTGCCCGGGGCCGGCTCGGCATGGACGAAGGTCCGCAGCGGCTCCGGAGCATCCTCGAGCCTCGGCGGGGCCGCCATCATCATCGGCAGCCTCGGATCCTCGAGCCTGAGGGCTCCCGAGCCCGGCGGGACCGCGACATAGAATGTGCCGGAGACGACGCTGTGCGGATGGATATGGCCCGAATGGGCTCCGCCCGGCCTGAGCACGTTCGCCCACAGGCTGTCGAGCTTGAGCCGCCGGCCGCCCAGGTCGAAGGCGCAATCCGCAGCGAAGGCCCCGACATGGCGGTTGAGCCTTCGCGCCAGCTCGGCGAAGTTCGGGTCGCGCAGCGGCAGGTCGTCGAGCGAGGCATAGGAGGTATAGCCTCGATAGCCATGCTCGCGCGACCAGCGCCGCCCGGCGCGGTCGTCCCGGGCCAGGGCGCGGCAGGCCTGGTCCAGGCCCTCGACCAGGGCCGGGTCGGCGAGCTCGGCCTCGTAGAAGCGGGTGGCGAAGAGCGAGCGGCCGGCCAAGGTCCGGCTTACTCCGAAACCAGCGCATGAGGGCTGCCGGAGCAGCGGAGGCTGCTCTCGCCCATCGGCGGGATCTGGGGCAGGTCGGAGCCCTTCGAGGGGGGCTCCGCAGGGGGCGGGGGCGCGATCGTCCGGTAAGTCCAGTAGCGCGAGTGGGGGCCCACCGCCTCCGCCATCTCGACGGTGCAGGACAGGGTGCGCCCGGTGCGCGGATGGCGGACGAGGAAGGCGCAGCTGGCCTGGCCGAAGCCGCCGCGCTGGCTTTCGGAGCATTGCATCGCCTCGACGGCGACGACCGGGTCGATTCCGCGGCGGATTCGGGCCTCGAGCTGCCGGCATTGCGGGTCGGTCCCGCATCGCTCGGTGAGCGCGAAGCGGATGACGTCCTCGAATCGCTCCTTCTTTCGCTCTTTCGCCCAGGCGGCGAGCCGTTCGATCTCCTCGGCGCTGGGCTCGGGCGGCTCGGGCGGCGGGGCCGGCGTCAGCGCCGCGAGCTCGGCCGTCGCATGCGAGTTCAGGCTGGTTCCGGCGGGAAGGGCCTCGGTCGCGCTCGAGTCCCTGTCGCAGGCGATGCGGGCGAGCGCCTTCATCGCCGGGTGATCGAGCGGCCGATAGGCGGCGGCGGCGATCGGAATCTCATGGGTGAGCTGATCCTCGGAGTCGAGCGGGCGGGCCTCGAGCGCCCTCACCCGACGCCCCCTGCAGTCCAGCTCGAGCCGCATCGCCACGCTGGCGGGGCGCGGCGGCTCCTGGCGGCTGGCGAAGCCCCGGACGGCAATTCGCACGGTCCGCCCCGATCGCTCGATCGAGCCCATGTCGACATAGCCGATCTCGCTGTAGCGGAGCCCCTTTTCCCGATGGAACAGCCGCCACTCCTCCGCCGAGGCGGGAGCGGCGGCCGCGGTGGCGGCGAGCACTGCGAGAATTCCGGCGATCCGCATCGCCGGCGGCATATCAGATGATCTCGGCGCACCCTAGCGCGGCAAGCGCCGAGCTTGATCGTCATCCCGGACTTGATCCGGGATCCACCTTCTTCAACGGCGCGGAATCTAAGGGAGGTGGATGCCGGATCAAGTCCGGCATGACGAACGCACCGGCCATCCAGGCAGCCCGGCGCCTCGCGCCGCAACGGCGTCAGGGCCGCTCGATCTTCGCCAGAACCGCCTTGGCCAGCCGGGCGACGACGTGCGGCCTCGGATTGACGATCTCGGCAATGTCATATTCGATCGCGCTGCTGAGCAGGGCCGCGACCTCCGAATCGTTGAGCCGGTAATTCTCCTTGAGCCAGCGGGCCATTCCGGTCGTCGCCATCTGCAGGGCGCTGTCGAGGCTGTTGTCGACTCCGGAAACCATCACATAGTCCTTGTCCTCCGACCAGACCTGGCCGAGGCTCTTGCCCTTGATCAGCTCGACCCGGAACTCGACGTCGAGCGACGTCTCGAGGCCTTGGCCGCTGATCTCGCCGTCGCCCTGAAGCGCGTGGCCGTCGCCGAGCGAGAGCAGGGCCCCCGCCCGCCACACGGGGAAGTAGAGCGTCGCCCCGGCGACGTGGCGGCGATAGTCGAGATTGCCGCCATGGAATCCCACGTCGCCCGCGAAGAGCGCCTGGTTGAGCGGCGGCGCCACCCCGATCGACCCGACCATCGGGCGAAGCGGAAGCTCCAGCGAGCCGAGGCGCCCGCCGGGCTTCTCCAGCCGGGCGGTGCCTTTCTCCCGGTCGAGGATCCAGGTCCGGCCCCAGCCGGGCGCCGCTTCCTGCGCATGGTCGCCCTGCACCGCCTTCTCGCTGAGGGTGCCGCTGTACATGTGGGCGGTGTCGCGGTTGAGCTCGACCCGCTCGAGATGGACGACCAGCGTGTCGCCGGGCATCGCCCCTTCGACATGGAAAGGCCCGGTAAGGGGGTTGCCGGGCATCGCCCGCCACTTGCGCGCCCGGTCCCGGCCCTCATTGTCCAGCGTACGCGTTCGAACCCGGTCCCCCGGAGCGATCCGAAGCGCCGGCGCAATCCTCCCCGAAAATTGGAGATGATAGAGGGTCGGGGCGAAATCGTGGGTGACGGGCGCTCGGCCGGGCGCCACCGGCCGGACTCCTCGGATGGTGACCGGCATCCCGTACAAGTCGCCGCCGCCGGCGAGCCTGCCGCCGCGCAGCTCGACCTTGAGCCGCCCGACCGGCTCGCCGTGATGGGAGAGCTGCAGCTCGGCGCCCTCGCCGCTCGGCTTTCCCTTGATGTCGAGCGGGAAGAACTGGGCCTCGTCGAGCGGGCCGGACGAGCCCTCGATGGAATCGCCCTTGCGGCGGAGGGTCAGGGCTCCGGAGGCGCTGCCGTTGGCGAATTCCGCGGTGACGTCCCATTGTCCCGCCCAGTTATCCGCCGCGGGGGGTCGAGCCCCGGTCGGCCAGGCCGCGAGCATGAGGGCGAGCAGCGCGATCAGCCTCTTCAATGAAAGTCCCTCCCAGTCCCTGCACCGCAGCGACAAGTAGCGGATCGGGTCCCGAATGCGCCAGCCCGGGCGCCGTCACTCGTCGGGGCGGGTGGCGATCCAGCCCCCGCCGCCGACCGCCGCGGCGAGCGGTGCGAGAAGCCAGGGGAAGGGGAGGAGGACCAGTCCGAGCACCGCGCTGAACGCGAAGGCGCCGAGGGCCGCCCGCTTGCCGGCCGGCCCGATCGCTCCGCGCTCCCGCCAGGCCCGGATCGACGGCCCGAACCGGGGATGCTCGACGATCCACGCTTCGAGCCGGGGCGAGCTTCGAGCGAAGAAGAAGGCCGCGAGCAGCATGAACGGCACCGTCGGAAGCAGCGGAAGGAGGATCCCGGCCGCTCCGAGTGCGACCGACGCGAAGCCGAGTCCGAGAAAGAGCAGTCGGCGCATCGGCCCGCCCTGTCAGTCCTGCAGCCTGAGCGCGACCTCGTTCATGAAGCGGGCGTCGTCGCCTTTGGCGAGCCATTCCGCTTCGGCGGCGATCGCTCCGAGCATGTCGGCGAGCCGGTCCTGCTCGGCCTTGGCGTAATTGCCGAGCACGTGGCCGGTCACCTTGTCCTTGTGGCCGGGATGGCCGATCCCGATCCGCACCCGCCGGAAGGCGTTGCCGATATGGGCCTCGGTCGAGCGAAGCCCGTTATGGCCGGCGGTGCCGCCGCCGACCTTCACCTTGACCTTGAACGGGGCGAGATCGAGCTCGTCGTGGAAGACGGTGACGTCGCCGACCTCCTTCTTGAAGAAGTCCATCGCCGCCCGGACGGCCCGGCCGCTGTCGTTCATGAAGGTGGCGGGCTTCAGGAGCAGCAGGCGCTGCCCGCCGATCCGCCCCTGCTGCGCCCAGCCGTGGAAGCTCTTCTTCGGAGGCTCGAAGCCGTGGGTGGCGGCGATCGAATCCGCCGCCATGAAGCCGACATTGTGCCGGTGCATGGCGTAGCTCGCTCCGGGATTGCCGAGTCCGACCCAGATCTGCACGGGCTCGAAATCCCCCCAGTCGGCGGCGGCGGGAGCGTCCTCGGGCTGGCCCGGCACCTCGACGGTCCTCGGACCGAAG
Organism: Allosphingosinicella sp.; assembly: GCA_036386795.1. Classification (GTDB taxonomy): domain Bacteria; phylum Pseudomonadota; class Alphaproteobacteria; order Sphingomonadales; family Sphingomonadaceae; genus Allosphingosinicella. Next base: position 14,469 of record DASVUZ010000007.1, on the reverse strand, counting down.
AGCGAGCCGAGCCAGCCCAGGATGGCCATCAGCCTTCTTCGGCCTCGTCGCCCTGGTCTTCGCCGACCACGGGCACCTCGTCCGCGGCCGGAGCCTCGGCGGCGGTGGCGGCGTCCTCCTCGTCCATCTTGAGGCCCGAAGGCGCGACGATGGTGGCGATGGTGAAGTCGCGGTCGGTGATCGCGCTCTCGACGCCCTCGGGCAGCTTCACCGCCGAGATGTGGAGCGAATCGCCGATGTCGAGCCCGGCGAGGCTGATCTTGATCTCGTCCGGGATCTCGGCGGCGTCGCAGACCAGCTCGAGCTCGTGGCGAACCGCGTTCAGGACTCCGCCGCGCTTCAGGCCGCGCGACTTCTCTTCGTCGACGAAGTGGATCGGGACGTTGACATGCACCTTGCTGTGCTCGGAGATCCGAAGGAAGTCGACATGCAGCGGCCGGTCGGTGACCGGGTGGAACTGCACGTCCTTGGGAAGCGTGCGGGCGGTCGGGCCGCCGGCGACCTCGACCATCACGACCGAGTTCATGAAGTGGCCGGTGTTCAGCATCTTCATCAGGGCCTTCTCCTCGACGTGGACGGCGAGGGGCTCTTCTCTATTGCCGTAGACGACGGCAGGAACTCGGCCTTCGCGACGCATTGCGCGGGAGGCTCCCTTGCCCGCCCGCTCGCGCGTCTCGGCCGACAGCGTAAGCTGTTCGCTCATGTGCATGTCTCCAAAAAACGTGGATTGCCAAAAAACCCGCGCTCACGCCTCCAGGGATGACCATGAACGGGGGAGGGCGGCCTCTAGCCGAGAGGGCCCCCGAAGGCAAGGTCGGCCGGTTCGGGAGCGAAGAGAGGCCGTCACCCCGGACTTGATCCGGGGTCCACCTTCTCTCGGCGGATCGCGGAAAAAAAAGGTGGATGCCGGATCAAGTCCGGCATGACGGCCGCTTCACTGCACGCGCTTTGTCTTCAGCCCCTTCGCCGCGAGCATCTTCTGGACCGAATCCTCGCCCGCCAGATGGCCGGCGCCGACCGCGACGAACACCGTTCCCGGGGTCTCCAGCCGCCGCTCGAGCCATTCCGCCCAGCGGGCGTTGCGCCGGCGCATCAGCGCCTCCTTGAGCTCCGGCGACATCTGGGTCTCGTCGTCGAAGGTTCGGGCGACACCCTTGAGGTCGCCGCGCTGCCAGGATTCCAGCATTGCCCTGAACTGCGCCCGCGTCTCCGCGCTGTCCTCGACGACGGAGGCGAGCAGGGCCCGCTGCGCCGGCTCTGACAAGGTGTCGAAGAAGCCCAGCTGCTGCTCGATCGTTTCCATCCCGATCACCTTGCGGCCGCTCGCCCGGAAGGGCGCCCCGATCTGACGCTCCACTCCAAGCTCGGGGTCGAGGCCGAGCCGCTTGAAGGCGACTCCGAGCAGCGGCAGGGCCGCGGCCCAGGTCTCGAGCCGGTCGTAGACCGCTTCGGGATAGCCGCTCTCGGCGATCATCGCCCTCAGCGCCGCCCGCTTCGACTCCGGCACCCGCTCGGCGATCGGCGGAAGGCCGGGCGACATTCCGAGCTTCTGCATCGCCCGGGCGCTCGCCATCATGTCGTCGAGGTCGGCGACCTCGAGCACCAGCTCGTCGGACCCCGCCAGCGCCTTGTCGAAGGCGGGCGTTCGCCAGCCGCTGCCCTTGGGAAGCATGTGGATGGTCCCGAACAGGAAGATGCGGGTGTCGGAATCGGCGAGGGTCCACATCGCCGGGCTCGGCCTGGCCGGAGCCGGCTCCGCCGCGCCCGCGCAGGCGGCGAGCGGAAGCAGGAGCGCCGCGAGCGCGAGCCGCCGCCATTCGCGCCTGAGACGATTCCCCCCCATCAGTCGACCCGGCTGACTCGAAGGCCGCGCCTGGCGAGCATGGCCTGGACGGATTCGCGGCCCGCCAGATGGCCGGCGCCGACCGCGAACAACAGCGTGCCCGGCTTTTTCATCCGGGCCTCGAGCCATTCGGTCCAGGCCGCGTTGCGGCGGCGGATGAGGACGTCGAACAGGGCCGGCGGGAAGCCCGCTATGCCCTCGAGGTCCATCGCCTGGTCGCGCCCAGCCACCCAGTCGAGCTCCTCGGCCGGTAGCGGCGGGGCGGCCTTCGGGTCCGGCGGCGGAGCGATCGCCTCGACCAGCAGCTGGGCCTGAACCGGTTCCGGAAGCGCGGCCAGGGCGGCGAACACCGAGTCGCCCTTCTCGACGCTGAGGATCGGCTTGCCCGCCCTTCGGAAATCCGCCTCGAGCGCGTCCTCGACTCCCGGCGCCTCGGCGGGATCGTCGACTCCATAGGCTCCGAGCACCTGGGCGATTCCCAGGGTCATCGCCGCAGCCCAGCTGTGCATCCGGTCGAGCACCTCGCCCGGAAGCCCGGACGCGGCGATCGCCGCCTGGAGCCCCTTGCGCTTGTCCATGGGCACCCGGTCGACCAGCGGTACCGGCGGGTCGAGGAAGAATCCGGTCATGTCGCCGAGCTGCAATTGGGTGCCGGGCGGCAGGTAGGTCTCGACCACCAGTTCGGACGACTCGCCCACCGCCCGGTCGACCGCCGCCGAGCGCCAGCGAAATCCGGGCGGAAGCACGTGGATGGTGCCGAGCATGTAGATTCGGGTGTCTTCGTCGGCGAGCAGCCACAAGGCGGGCCTCGGCTCGGCCCAGGCGGCCTTGGCCGAGCTGTCCTTGCCGGGGGTGGCCGAAGCGGCCGGCGCCGCCGCCAGCAGGGCCAGCGGCAGGAGCTTGAGCGCCCCCGAAAAAGTCAGCGATTTGAAGCCCATGTCATGCCCGCCCGGCCAAGCCTGCCCTTGCCCTTGTACTGCGGCTTTTGCCTCGGCCGGTCAATCGCAAGCCGCTCCGCTTGACCCGCGCCCCGCTCCTGCGCCAGAGCGAGGGCCATCCTTGTTGCAGGTGCGAAGCCCAAGTGGACCGGCCCCCGAGCTTCCAGTCGCTGATCCTCACCCTCCACGCTTACTGGAGCGCCCAGGGCTGCGTCATCCTCCAGCCCTACGACATGGAGATGGGCGCTGGGACCTTCCACACCGCGACCACTCTTCGAGCCCTGGGCCCAGATCCGTGGAACGCCGCCTTCGTCCAGCCCTGCCGCCGCCCCACCGACGGCCGCTACGGCGAGAATCCGAACCGGCTCGGCCATTATTATCAATATCAGGTGATCCTGAAGCCGAGCCCGCCGGATCTCCAGGCCCTGTACCTGGGCTCGCTCGAGGCGATCGGGATCGACTTCACCCGTCACGACATCCGCTTCGTCGAGGACGATTGGGAAAGCCCGACGCTCGGCGCCTGGGGGCTGGGCTGGGAAGTCTGGTGCGACGGCATGGAAGTGACCCAGTTCACCTATTTCCAGCAGATGGGTGGATTCGACTGCAAGCCCGTCGCCGGCGAGCTGACCTACGGGCTCGAGCGGCTCGCCATGTACGTGCAGAACAAGGACAGCCTCTTCGACCTCGACTTCAACGGCTCGGGGGTCACCTATGGCGACGTCTTCCTCGAGAATGAGCGGGAGATGAGCGCCTATCATTTCGAGGTGGCGAACACCGACATGCTGTTCGATCAGTTCAAAAAGGCCGCGGGCGAATGCGAGGCCTGCCTCGACCGCAAGCTCCCGATCCCCGCCTACGAGCAGGCGATCAAGGCCAGCCACATCTTCAACACCCTCCAGGCCCGCGGAGTCATCTCCGTCGCCGAACGCCAGGCCTATATCGGCCGCGTAAGGGATTTGGCGAAAGGCGCGTGCCAGGCCTGGATGCAAAAGAACGGGTGGGCGGCATGAGGACCGTCTCAAATCCTCCCCGTCCGGGGGAGGATCAACATGCCTGATTTCCTCCTCGAGCTCCTGTCCGAAGAGATACCCGCTCGAATGCAGGCGAGGGCGCAGCAGGATCTTGCGCGCCTCTTTTCAGAGCAACTCTCAAGCGCCGGCCTCGCCGCCGAGGCGGTCGAGACTTACGCTACGCCCCGCCGCCTCGTCCTCATCGCCCGCAATCTCCCCGCCGAGACGGCCGTCGTGCGCGAGGAGACCAAGGGTCCCCGCTCGTCGGCGCCGCCGCAGGCGCTGGAAGGCTTCCTTCGCAAGACCGGCCTCGAGCGCGACCAGCTCGAGGAGCGCGACGGCGTGCTCTTCGCGGTCCTCGACAAGCCGGGCCGCGCCACCTCCGCGGTTCTGGCGGAGGCGGTTCCGGCCGTCGTCCGGGCCTTCCCCTGGCCCAAGTCGATGCGCTGGGGCGCCGCCTCGATCTCGACGGAGAGCCCGCGCTGGGTGCGCCCGCTTCAGGGCGTCGTCGCCCTGCTCGGGGAGGAAATCGTCGACTTCGAGATCGCCGGAGTGCGGAGCGGCGCCGCCACCGTCGGCCACCGCTTCCACCATGCGGGCGTCATCACCATCGGCGGCGCCCACGATTATGTCGAGAAGCTGCGCGCCTGCCACGTCGTCGTCGATCCGGCCGAGCGGGCCCGGATCGTCGCCGAAGGCGCCCGGGCAGCCGCCGCAGCCGCCGGCCTCGCCCTGGTCGAGGACGAGGGCCTGCTCGCCGAGAACGCCGGGCTGACCGAATGGCCGGTGCCGCTGCTCGGCCGCTTCGATCCCGCCTTCCTCGAGGTCCCGCGCGAGGTGATCCAGCTCACCATGCGCACCAACCAGAAATATTTCGCCTGCTCGGACGGGGAGGGCGGACTCGCCCCCGCCTTCGTCTGCACCGCCAATATCGAGGCCGCCGACGGCGGCGCCGCCATCGTCCGGGGCAATGAGCGGGTTCTTTCGGCCCGGCTGTCGGACGCTAAATTCTTCTGGGAGCAGGACCTCAAGGTGCCGCTCGAGGAGCAGTCGAAAAAGCTCGGCGGAATCATCTTCCACGAGAAGCTCGGGACCGTCGCCGACAAGGTCGAGCGCGTGGCCAAGCTCGCCCAGTGGCTGGTCAAGGAACGGATCGTCCGGGCCGCACCCGTCATCGCGGCGAAAGCCGGGACCTCGGGGAGGCCCGCCGAGACTTCTCGTCCCGAGGTCCCGGCTTCCGCCGGGATGACGTTCGCAGCCCAGGTCCAGCTCGCCGCCCGGCTCGCCAAGGCCGATCTCGTCACCCAGAGCGTCGGCGAGTTCCCCGAGCTCCAGGGCACGCTCGGCGCCTATCTCGCCCGAGCCCAGGGCCGGCCCGAGGCGGTCGCCGATGCCATCCGGGACCATTACAAGCCGGGCGGCCAGGGCGACGAGGTTCCCTCCGATCCCGTCACCGTCGCGGTCAACGTCGCCGACCGGCTCGACACGCTCGTCTCCTTCTTCTCGATCGGCGAGAAGCCGACCGGATCGCGCGATCCGTTCGCCCTTCGCCGGGCGGCTTTGAGCTTCCTCCAGATCCTGACCCGCAACGGCCTTCGGATCCCGCTCGGCGACGTCCTCGTCCAGGCGGCGGTCCTGCTCATCGTCTCGAGGCTCGGAGCGCTGTCCTCGGTCACCTTCCCAGACCTCCTCGAGGATGATGACGACGAGCACGAGATCACCGCCGAGGTCGGCTCCTTCACCTACCGGCATGGCGAGCGCGTGGTGGTTCGCTGGGACTCCGCTTTGACTCCCCGGATCGAGCGGGGCGCGATCATCGAGGAAGCGGGCGACCTCAGGGATTCGGTGCTCGACTTCTTCGCCGACCGCCTGAAGGTCCAGCAGCGCGAGGCCGGAATCCGCCACGACCTGATCGACGCCGTCTTCGCCCTGGGGGACGAGGACGATCTTGTCCGGCTGCTCGCCCGGGTGAGAGCCTTGCAGGCCTTTATCGAGACCGCCGAGGGAGCGGACCTCCTCACCGGCTACAAAAGGGCCGCCAACATCCTCAGGAAGGAAGGCTGGGACGGCGGCCATCGCAACAGCTTCTTCGCCTACACGCCTCTGCCGGAGGAGGACGCGCTCGACTCCGCCCTCGACCTCGCCGAGCCCAAGGCCAAAGCGGCGCTCGAGGCCGAGGATTTCGAAGGGGCGATGGCCGCCCTGGCCGGCCTTCGAGCCCCGGTCGACGCCTTCTTCGACCATGTCACGGTCAACGATCCGGACCCGGAGAAGCGCGAGACCCGGCTCGTCCTCCTCGCCCGGATCCGCCATGCCGTCCACCAGGTCGCCGATTTTTCGAGGATCGAGGGGTGAGGATGGGGCATGGCGCGGAAGCGGCCGCAACCCGTCATCCCGGACTTGATCCGGGATCCATCTGCTCATTCCAAAGTCGCGGCAGGGAAAGGTGGATGCCGGATCAGGTCCGGCATGACGCCTTCCGGCCTCCCCCCGCCGTTTCCTTTGCGAAGGCCGCCAAATGACCCGCTACGTCTATCGCTTCGGCGGCGGCGCTTCCGACGGCGAGGCGGGAAACAAGAATCTCCTCGGCGGCAAGGGCGCCAACCTCGCCGAGATGGCCTCGATCGGCCTCCCGGTGCCGCCCGGCTTCACGATCACCACCGAGATGTGCGCCCGCTATTACGAGGAGGGGGAAAGCTTCCCCGACTCGCTGCGCGATGAGGTGGCGGAAGGCCTCGCCCATATCGAGGGCATTTGCGGCAAAAGCTTCGGCGATCCGGCCGATCCTCTGCTCGTCTCGGTGCGCTCGGGAGCCCGGGTCTCGATGCCGGGGATGATGGACACCGTCCTCAACCTCGGCCTCAACGACGAGACGGTCGAGGGCCTCGCCGCGATCTCCGGCGACCCCCGCTTCGCCTGGGACAGCTACCGCCGGTTCATCCAGATGTATTCGAACGTCGTCCTCGGCTTGCGCCACGACCTGTTCGAGGAGGCGCTGGAGATCGCCAAGGAGGACAAGGGAGTCCATCTCGATACCGAGCTCGAGGCCGCCGACTGGCGCCGGCTTACGGCCCGCTATCGCGAGATCGTCGCCGAGGCGCTCGGCCGGCCCTTCCCCGGCGACGTCCACGAGCAGCTCTGGGGCGCGATCGGCGCCGTGTTCGGCTCCTGGCAGTCGGACCGGGCGAGGACCTACCGGCGGCTCAACTCGATCCCCGGCGACTGGGGCACCGCGGTCAACGTCCAGGCGATGGTGTTCGGCAACATGGGCGAGACCAGCGCCACTGGAGTCGCCTTCACCCGCAATCCCTCGACCGGCGAGCGCGCTTATTATGGCGAATATCTGATCAATGCCCAGGGCGAGGACGTCGTCGCCGGCATCCGGACCCCGCAATATCTCACCCGCTCCGCCCGCGACGCCGCCGGCGCCAAGGCTTCGTCGATGGAAGAATCGATGCCCGAGGTGTTCGCCGAGCTCGCCCGGGTCTTCGACCTGCTCGAGCGCCATTATCGCGACATGCAGGACATCGAGTTCACGGTCGAGCGCGGCAAATTGTTCATGCTCCAGACCCGCTCGGGCAAGCGCACCGCCAAGGCGGCGCTGCGAATCGCCGTCGACATGGCCGGCGAGAGGCTGATCTCGCAGGAGGAGGCCGTTCTCCGGGTCGATCCCCAGGCGCTAGACCAGCTGCTCCACCCGACGCTCGACCCGAAGGCGGAGCGCCGGGTCATCGCCAGGGGCCTTCCGGCCTCGCCCGGGGCGGCGTCGGGCTCGGCCGTCTTCGACGCCGACAGCGCCGAGAAGCGCTCGGGCCTTGGCGAGAAGGTGATCCTGGTCCGGGTCGAGACCAGCCCCGAGGACATTCACGGAATGCACGCCGCCCAGGGCATCCTCACCGCTCGCGGCGGGATGACAAGCCACGCCGCCGTCGTCGCCCGGGGCATGGGCCGCCCCTGCGTCAGCGGCGCAGGCTCGATCTCGATCGATTATTCGGCGCGACTGATGCGGGTCGGCGGGGCCGAGGTCAGGGAAGGGGAGACGATCACCATCGACGGCTCGACCGGCGAGGTCATGCTGGGCTCGGTCGCGACGGTCCAGCCCGAGCTGGTCGGCGATTTCGGAACCCTGATGGCCTGGGCCGACGCCCACCGCCGCCTCGGAGTCCGCACCAATGCCGAGACTCCGCTCGACTGCCGAACCGCCCGCGAGTTCGGAGCGGAAGGGATCGGGCTGTGCCGGACCGAGCACATGTTCTTCGATTCCGAGCGGATCGCCAACGTCCGCCGGATGATCCTCGCCGAGGACGAATCCGGCCGGCGCTCGGCCCTGCTCGGCCTGCTCCCGGCCCAGCGCTCCGATTTCGAGGAGATCTTCCGGATCATGGCGCCGCTTCCGGTGACCATCCGGCTGCTCGATCCGCCGCTCCACGAATTCCTCCCCCATGGCGAGGAGGAGCTGGCCGAGGTCGCCGCCGGCGCGGGGGTGGGGGTCGAGGCTCTGAGGCGCCGGGTCGCCGAGCTCCACGAGTTCAACCCGATGCTCGGCCATCGCGGCTGCCGGCTCGGGATCACTTATCCCGAAATCTACGAAATGCAGGCCCGGGCGATCTTCGAGGCCGCCGTCGCGGTGGCGAGGGAAGGCGGCAAGGCACCGATCCCGGAGGTGATGGTCCCGCTCGTCGCCACCCGCGCCGAGCTTCGAATCATCAAGGACCTGATCGACCGCACCGCCGAGGCCGTCTTCGAAGAGCTCGGGACCCGGGTCGACTATCTGGTCGGGACCATGATCGAGCTTCCCCGGGCCGCCCTTCGCGCCGCCGACATCGCCGCCGAGGCCGAATTCTTCAGCTTCGGAACCAACGACCTCACCCAGACCACGCTTGGAGTCAGCCGCGACGACGCCGGCCGATTCCTCACCCATTATGTCGAGAAGGGCATTTTCGAGCGCGACCCCTTCGTCTCGATCGACGAGGACGGAGTCGGTGAGCTGATCGCTTTGGCGGCGGAGCGGGGCAGGGGCGCGAAGCCGGGCCTCAAGCTCGGCATATGCGGCGAGCATGGTGGCGACCCATCCTCGATCGCCTTTTGCGAGAAGACCGGCCTCGATTACGTCAGCGCCTCGCCCTACCGGGTCCCGATCGCCCGACTGGCCGCCGCCCAGGCCGCCCTCAGGCAGAAGCACCCCCCGCCGTCATCCCGGACCTGATCCGGGACCCAAGGACACCGCCCGTGGCGGACCGGCAAGGTAGGAAACAGGGTTCGCACAAAGGGCACAAAGGCACAAAGGCGCTCCGCCGGCGAAGCCGCTCCGCCTCGTCTCAAGGACGAATAAAGGCGCCGCGCCCTGCAAGCGCGCCAACCCCTTGGTGCGCGCCTTCGTGCCCTTTGTGCGAAACCAAAAGTCGGGCCTGGAGCGAGCCACCGCCGCTCGAGCGACGGAACGGAGCTATCGCTCCGTCACTTGCTCGCGAACTGCCCCGGCTCGGCTCCGAAATGCTCCTTGGCGTAAGCGCGCGCCGCGGTCGCGGTTGGGAACGGCTCGGAGTGCATCGTGGTGGTGACGATCGGATAGCCCTGGCCGTTATAGCGGGTCTTGCGCAGGGTCAGCCGGACGTTGCCGTCGGCGTCCTTGGCGATCAGGAAGGGCTTGATCGCGGTGCGAGTGCTGTCGGGGGTGCCGCCCATAAAGTGTCTCCTGCCCTCGATCGAGGGGGTGAATGGCGTTGAAAGGTCTAGCGTTTCGCTCCGGGGCGCCGGGCGCCGCTGTTCGGCCCCTGGCCCGGGGTGCGCTCGCGGAAGATGAGCCGGCCCTTGGTCAGGTCGTAGGGAGTCATCTCGACATGGACCCGGTCGCCGACCACCGAGCGGATCCGGAACCGCCGCATCTTGCCGGCGGTGTAGACGATCACCCGATGCTGGTTGTCGAGCATGACGCCGAAGCGGCCGTCCGGATAAATCTCGTCGATCTCGCCCTCGACGGTGAGCGTCGCTTCCTTCGCCATGCTTCAAATCTCCTTCGGCGCGCGGGCCGGCATTAGATGGCCGCGCGGGGCGGCGGAGGCCGCATGCGTGGGCGAGAAGCTTGAAAGGGAAGGCGGGCCGCAAGGGCGCCAAATTCCGTCGCAGGCGACGTCAGCAGCTTCTAGATAGGCGCGGAAGGCGGTTTTAGCAATGTCGCAGCCAGGTCAGGCCGACGGCGGTCGTGACGCTGACCCGTCCGTCACCCTGGACTCGTTTCGCGCCTAGAGCGACTGGCTGGCCCTTCGATCGGCCACACCCCACACTCGCGCTATTTGCCTTCCACCCGCCCCAATTTGTCCGAATGCATCTCGGTGAACCACATCGCCTTGTCCGGCCCCTCGATCACGCGGTGCATGACCGTGTCGCGGGTCGCCACCGGGTAGCGGCGGAAATGCTCCGGCTTCAGCCCGCCCGGTCCCGCGGCAAGCCCGGCCTTCGCGATCCGGACCAGATAATCCTCGCCCGCCGGCTCGGGCTCCGCCTGGCTGACATATTGCTGGACCCACAGGTCGCCCGAGCCGTCGAAGGCGAGGCCGGCGAGCAGCATGTTGGGCCGGCCCTCGGGCGTCGGCACGCGAAATTCGGTGATCCGGCCGTTCGGCTCGATCCGCGCTACCTGACCTCCCGCCTCCTCGCTGAACCACATCGCTCCGTCGGGCCCCGGAACGATCGCGATCGGCCGGCTCGCCTCGGTCGGGATCGGAGATTCGGTCAGAGCGCCCGCCGAACTCACCCGGGCGATCTTGTTTCCGACCAGCTCGGTCGCCCACATGCTCCCGTCCGGCCCGGCGCGGACGTAGATCGGAGTGCTTCCCGGTTCCGACAAAGCGAAGCGGGTCAGCTTGCCGCCGGGGCCGATCCGGCCGATCGTCCCGTCGGTCTTGCCGGTATACCAGATCGTCCGGCCGTCGGGCCCGATGCCGAGGCCGTGCGGCCGGGTCCCCGGGGGAAGCGCGATTTCGGCGCCCGGCACCGACTTGCCCTCCGGATCGAGAGCGACGATCCGGCCCTGGCATTCGAGGCTCACCCACAGCCTGCCCTCCGAATCGAACTCGAGCCCGTGCGGCCCGCTGCCCGCGGGCATCCTCACGAAGCGCATCGTGCCGTCCGCCGGCGCCACCCGCGCCAGCCAGTCGTAATTCTGCCCCGAGATCCACAGGTCGCCGCCGCGCCGGTGATCGAAGGCGATCTCGTGGGTCGAGCCGGGATGGACCGCCTCGCCGGGCTTCGAATCGCAGGAGTTGCGCGGCGGATCGCCCCGGTCCGGCCAGGCCATGGCATATTCCCGGACGCCCTGCGCGCCGCCTGGAGCCTCGGTTTCGCGGCATCCCGCCAGCGCCAGCGCGGCCAGAGCCGCCATCTCCGCCCACGCCTTCATCGTCTCTCCCCCCTTGCCCCCCGGCAGGATGGGCCGTCGAGCCGCATTCGTCAAAGGCCGCGCTCGCCCTCGAGTGCGGCCGGCGTTCCAACATGAGTGGCGATTCTTTGGCGATCCTTGCGCCCGAAAAGGCCGCTTGTCCGCCATTCCCGCCGTCGCGACGGCGTTTTGCGAGCCGCTTTCGCCCACAAAAGAAAGTGCCCGGGCATCGCTGCCCGGGCACCGTGCGGCGCTTGCGCGCCGACCCCCTTGGTCAAGATGCCAGGCCCGCGCACATCCCACCTCGCATGAGGATGCGGGGCCTAAGCCTCCCCGAACCCGGCTTGTCGCCTTCGTTCGTGGCCGGGACGCTATGAGCGACTTCCGGCCTTGTCACTGCCTATCCAAGGGCTTGCCTTACTTTGCTCAGGCCCTGTGTCGGTAAGGCAACAGCCGGAAGCCGGCTCCGGCGCGGTTGCCTTGGCGCTGGGCGCCCCCTAGAGGCGGCGGATGCGCCTTTCCCGCTATTTCCTTCCCGTCGCCAGGGAGACTCCCGCCGATGCCCAGATCGTCAGCCACCGGCTGATGCTTCGGGCCGGCCTCGTCCGCCAGACCGCCGCCGGAATCTACGCCTGGCTCCCCCTCGGCCTTCGAGTCCTCAAGCGGATCGAACAGGTGGTGCGCGAGGAGCAGGACCGCGCCGGAGCGGTCGAGCTTCTGATGCCGACGCTCCAGTCCGCCGACCTTTGGCGCCAGTCGGGCCGCTACGACGCCTACGGGCCGGAGATGCTCCGGATCCGCGACCGGCACGACCGCGACATGCTCTACGGGCCCACCAACGAGGAGATGATCACCGCCATCTTCCGCGACTCCGCCAAAAGCTATCGCGACCTGCCCCGGATCCTCTACCACATCCAGTGGAAGTTCCGCGACGAGGTCCGCCCCCGCTTCGGAGTGATGCGGGGCCGCGAGTTCCTGATGAAGGACGCCTACAGCTTCGACCTCGACGAGGACGGCCTGAGGGCGAGCTACGAGGCGATGTTCGTCGCCTATCTGCGCACCTTCGCCCGCCTCGGACTCACCGCCGTTCCGGTCAAGGCTCCGACCGGACCGATCGGCGGCGACCTCAGCCACGAATTCCACATTCTCGCCCATACCGGCGAGAGCGCCCTGTTCTACGATTCCGCGATCGAGGACATCTCCCGCGACGAGCTGCTCGCCGCCGATTCCTCGACCATCGCCCGGCTCACCGGCCTCTACGCGATGGAGGAGGAGGAGCATGCCAAGGTGGCGGACTGCCCGGTTCCGGCCGAGCGCCTTCGCACCCGGCGCGGAATCGAGGTCGGCCATATCTTCGCGTTCGGGACGAAGTACAGCGCCTCGATGGGCCTCAGCGTCCAGACCCGCGAGGGCGAGCAGGTCCATCCCCAGATGGGCAGCTACGGAATCGGAGTCTCGAGGCTGATGGGCGCGATCATCGAGGCCGGCCACGACGACGGCGGAATCGTCTGGCCCGAGGCGGTGGCGCCGTTCCGGGTCGGCCTCGTCAACATGCGCGCCGACGACGGCAACGTGACCAGCGCGGCCGACGAGATTTACGGCCGGCTGCGGGATTCGGGCGTCGAGGCGCTCTATGACGACCGCGACGAGCGCGCGGGAGCCAAGTTCGCGACCATGGACCTGATCGGCCTGCCCTGGCAGCTGATCGTCGGCCCCAAGGGCCTCGAGCGCGGGGTGGTCGAGCTCAAGCGCCGCTCCACCGGCGAGCGCGAGGAGCTGTCGATCGAGAGCGCCCTGGCGAGGCTGACGTCGTGACCGAGACCGGCATCCCGGCGAAAGCCGGGACCTCAGCGCGAAAGAGGCTCTGCCAGATGAGCCGAGACCCCGGCCTTCGCCGGGGTGACGGCCCGTTGGGGCCGTCATGATCCTTTCGCGCTACGAGCGCATGATCGCCCGGCGCTACCTTCTGCCGGGCAAGGGGGAGGGGTTCATCTTCCTGGTCGCCGCGATCAGCCTGGTCGCGGTCGCGCTCGGGGTCGCGGCACTGATCGTGGTGATGAGCGTGATGAACGGCTTTAGAGCCGAGCTGTTCGACAAGATCGTCGGCCTCAACGGCCACGCCGTCGTCCAGGGTTATGGCGGCCAGCTGCCGGACTGGCGCAACATCGTCCGCCAGGCCCGGGCGACTCCCGGAGTGACCGCCGCCCTTCCGCTGATCGAGCAGCCGCTGATGGTCGCCCACGAGGGCCGGGTCGAGGGAGTCGTTGTCCGGGGCATGGACCGGGGCGACATCCTGCGCAACCAGACCCTCCGGGGCAAGGTCCTGGCCGGATCGCTCGAGGCGCTTCGCCCCGGCGCCGGCAACGTCGCGATCGGCGCCCGGCTCGCCGAGGCGCTCGGCGCCAATGTCGGAGGCCAGGTCAGCCTGATCAGCCCGGAAGGTCGGACGACTCCGTTCGGAACGGTGCCTCGAATCGTCTCCTACAACGTCGCCGCGATCTTCGAGGTCGGAGTCTATGATTACGACAAGACGTTCGTGGTGTTGCCGATCGAGGACGCCCAGACCCTCCTCCTTATGGGCGATATGGTCGGAATGGTCGAAGTGCAGACCGACGACGCCTACCGCGTCGGCGAGATCCTGGCGCCGCTGCGCGCCGCGGTCAGCGGCGAGGCGGCGGTCTCGGACTGGCGCTCGATGAACGAGTCGCTGTTCGAGGCCCTTCAGGTCGAGCGGGTGGCGATGTTCGTCATCCTGTCGATCATCATCCTGGTGGCGGTGTTCAACATCCTCTCCTCGCTGATCATGCTGGTGCGCGCCAAGACCCGCGACATCGCCATCCTCCGCACCATGGGCGCCAGCCGGCAGGGGATGATGAAGATCTTCGTCACGGTCGGAGTCATTATCGGCTCGTTGGGCATCGTCCTCGGGCTGATCCTCGGCTCGATCTTCCTGTTCTTCCGCCAGGGCGTGGTCGACGCGATCCAGGCGCTGACCGGCCAGAATCTGTGGGACCCGTCGGTTCGTTTCCTGTCCGAATTGCCGTCCAAGACCGACCCCTTCGAAGTCGCCGCGATCGTCTTGATCGCGCTGATCCTGTCGTTCCTGGCGACGCTTTACCCGGCGTGGAAAGCGGCAAGCACCGACCCGGTCCAGGTGCTGCGCTATGAGTGATCCAGTTCTCGAAACAATCGACCTGAAGCGCAGCTTCACCCAGGGCGATGTGACCATCCACGTGCTGCGCGGAGTAAATCTCTCCATCAAGCCCGGCGAGATCGTCGCGCTGCTCGGGCCGTCAGGAT
>DASVUZ010000006.1:0-10799 GCA_036386795.1 Allosphingosinicella sp. | reverse complement strand
TTCGCCATCCTGCCCGGCAACGACATGCGCTTCGGAGATCCCGGCACCAATTTCTACAGCTACGAATTCACCCTTCTCGACGGGTCGGTCGCCGGCGGAGTCCAGCTCGTCGTCGACGCCAACCGCCTTCGTCCCGGCGAGGACCTGACCTTCAACGGCTCGGCGGAGAGCGACGGAAGCTTCTTCATCTACGGCGGAGGCGGAAACGACCTCCTGACCGGGGGGGCGAAGAACGACGTCTTCATCTTCGGCCACCAGGGCCAGTGGGGGGCGGGCGACGTCGTCACCGGCGGAGCCGGGGTCGACCAGCTCGCGCTCCGTGGGAACTACACGATCGTCTTCGGGGCGAACCAGCTCGTCGGCGTCGAGCAGATCGGAATGGTCTCCGCGCAGGACACTCGCTACGGCGTGCTCGGCTCCAGCTACAGTTACGACGTGACGATGGTCGACTCCAACGTCGACGGGATCCAGATGACGGTCGATGCCGCTCCGCTCAGGCCCGGCGAGACTTTGACGTTCAACGGCTCGGCGGAAGACGACGGAAGCTTCCGGGTATTCGGAGGTAGAGGCGACGACTCCATCACCGGAAGCCAGAACGGCGACATCCTTGCCGGCAATGGCGGCGCGGACCAGCTCACCGGGGGCGGCGGCGCCGATGCGTTCCGCTACGTCGCGGCGTCGGACTCCGCTTCGGGGTCGGTCGACCGCATCCTCGACTTCCTGCCGGGGACCGACTGGATCGACCTCAGCCGGGTCGACGCCGACACTCACGCCGCCGGCAACCAGGCGTTCCGCTGGATCGGCTCCAACGGGTTCACCGGAAGCAACGCGGCCTCGGCAGGCGAGCTCAGGGCTTATCAGAGCGGGAACAGCTGGTTCGTCGAGGGCGATACGGACGGCAACGGAGTGGCCGATCTCGTCATCGCGCTGGCGGTGATCGGGCCCACTCCGCTCGGGGCGGACAACTTCCTGATGTAGGCCCCTGCCCGGCGCTGCCGGCTAGACTCGAACCAGCCGTCCCTCGCGGCGGCCGACCGAGCGGTAGATGCGCGGGCCGAGGTCGAGCCGGAAGGGGCCCATCTTGGCCTGCGGGGTCTCGGCCTCGCGGCCGACCAGCCACGAGCGCGAGGTCCGGCCGGTGCCGCCGCCCGCCCAGTCGTAGGCGACGTTGATCGCCACCATCGGAACGAAGATCCTTCGGCCGGCCATCTCGATCTCGCGAAGCTCCGCCTTGGGCATGGCCACCTGGCCGTTGAGCTTGAGCGAGCCGCCGGGCGGGATGACGATATGGGGCGAGCCGCTCAGATCGTGGATCGGGCCCTGGAAGAAGTCGGCCATGTCGGCCTCGGCGCCGGCGTTGAACAGCCGCGGGTCGATCCGGATGTTGCGCGCTTCCGACTGACCCTGGTTGCTGAGGGTCAGAGCGTAATGGACGACGGCTTCCGAGTCGGTCGCCGCCGCGCGCTCCGGGACCATGTCGAGCTCGAGCCACGGACGCGGCCCGGCGGGGGGCTCGGCCGGAAGCTCGGGCGGGGGCGGAGCCGCAGCCGGGGCCGGAGCCGGGACAGGCGCCGCGGCGGGGACGGCCTCGCTCCGGGCGGTGCGCCGGGCCGCCGGCCTGCGCCTCCGGACCAGGAAGACGGCCGCGAGCAGGAGCAGGGCGCCGCCGGCCGCGGCCGGCCACAGCCAGCCGCGCTCGGCGGCAGCGGGGGCGCTCGCGGGCTCGGGCTCCAACTGCGATTCGGGCGGCGGGGCGGGCGGGGCCTCGGGCGCGATCGTCTCTTCGGGCCGGGTTTGCGGCTGCGGCGAGGGCGCCGGAGCGGGCTCGGCGGCGCCGGGCGCCTGGGCGGCCGGCCGCTCGGGCCGGCGCCGGCTCGGCTCGGCCGGGGCCGGATTCGGGGCTTCCCTCGGCGGAGTCGCGGCCGGCGGGGTCGTCGAAGCCGGCGGCGGAGGGGTCGTCACCGGGGGCGTGGTGCGCTGGCCGGGAAGCGTGAAGTCCTTGAGCTGGGGCGGGCCGACCGTGTTCGACGTTTCGTTCTGGGCGAGCGCCGCCGTGCCCGCCGCGGCGAGTCCATAGGCTATGAAGGCGGCGGCCCGGAGGCGGCGGCGGCTCGGCGGCATCAGCTCGAAAACCCTTCCCGACCGCGCCTTTAGCCTTGCCGCGCCGGGCCGTCCACCGGCCAGCGCCGAGACGCGGCGGCGGCGGGGCGGGAGGTTGGCCCGGGCCGGGCGGCGATCGCGATTTTGCGATCGCGCGTTGCGGGCCGGGGCGCCGCTTGGTAGCGTCGGCGCGACGGCCGAGTCACGGCCGGGGAGATCTTACATGCGCAATTTCCGTCTCGCCTTTACGGCGGCCCTTCTGCTCGGCGGCGCCGCGACGCCGCTCCTCGCCCAGGGCGCCGCGCCCTCGGCCGCCGCGGCCTCGAAGCCGCGCTACGGCGACTTCGGGATCGACCTGACTGCGATGGACAAGACGGTGAAGCCCGGCGACAGCTTCTGGCATTTCGTCAACGGCAATTGGGACAAGACCACCGAGATCGCCGCCGACCGGACCAGCGCCGGCGCCGGAGTGCTTCTGGTCGACGAGGCCGAGAAGCAGGTCCGAGCGATCGTCGAGGACCTCGCCAGGGACCCCGCCAAATCGGGCCGGGTCGGCCAGCAGGTCGGCAACTTCTACGCCAGCTGGATGGACGAGGCGTCGATCGAGGCGGCCGGCACCGCTCCGCTCAAGCCCTATCTCGACCGCTTCGCCGCCATCTCCAGCCGGACCGACCTCGTCCGGGCGTTCGCCCAGCCGGGGATCATGAGCCCGGTCGGAGTCGGGATCCTCCCCGATCCCGCCGATCCGACCCGCTACATCGCCGCCGCCGGCCAGGCCGGCCTCGGCCTTCCCAACCGCGACTATTACCTGCTCGAAGGCGAGAAATACGACGCCATCCGCAAGGCCTATCGCGCCTATGTGGTGAAGATGCAGCAGCTCGCCGGGATCGCCGACGCCGAAGCCAAGGCCGACCGGATCATCGCCCTCGAGACCGCTCTCGCCAAGGTCCATTGGGAGCCGGCGCGCCAGCGCGACATCAAGCAGATCTACAACCCGATGAACCGCGCCCAGCTCGCCGAGCTGGCGCCGCAACTCGAGTGGCCGACCCTTCTCGAGGCCGCCGGCCTCGGCGACGTCCCGACCGTGATCGCGGCCGAGAAGAGCGCGATCACCGAGACCGGCAAGATGCTCGATTCGGTGCCGCTCTCGACCTGGAAGGACTATCTCGCCTTCCACTTCATCAGCAGCCACGCCTTCACCTTGCCCAAGGCCTTCGACCAGGCCAATTTCGACTTCTTCTCGAAGACGCTTCGCGGCGTCCCCCAGCAGCGCGACCGCTGGAAGCGGGGAATCCAGATCATCAACGGCTCGCTCGGCGAGGCGGTCGGCCGAGTCTATGTCGAGCGCCACTATCCGGCCGAGAGCAACCGCCAGATGGCCGAGCTGATCGCCAATTTGAGGGCCGGTCTCGAGGCGCGCCTCGCCGCTTCGACCTGGATGGATGAGGCGACCAAGGAGCAGGCCCGGGCCAAGCTCGCTGCCTTCGACCCGCGCATCGGCCACCCCGCCAAGTGGATCGACTATTCGAGCCTCGACGTGAAGCGCGGCGACCTGCTCGGCAACGTCGTCAGGTCGGAGAAGTTCGGCCACGAGCTCCAGCTCTCAAGGCTCGGCAAGCCGGTCGACCGGGCGCTGTGGGACATGACCCCGCAGACGGTGAACGCCTATTACAACCCGCTGATGAACCAGATCACCTTCCCGGCCGCGATCCTTCAGCCGCCTTATTTCGACCCGAAGGCGGATCCGGCGATCAACTACGGCTCGATCGGAGCGATCATCGGCCACGAGATCGGCCACGGCTTCGACGACCAGGGCCGGCAGTTCGACCCGACCGGGCGGATCCGCGACTGGTGGACTCCCGCTTCCAGCGCCGAGTTCACCAAGCGCGCCGAGAAGTTCGGCAAGCAATATGACCAATATGAGCCGATTCCGGGGACCAAGATCAACGGCAAGCTCACCATGGGCGAGAATATCGGCGACCTCGGCGGCCTCGAAATGGCCTATGCCGCCTACAAGCGCTACACGGCCAAGCATGGCGAGCCGCGGGTGCTCGGCGGCCTCACCGGCGACCAGCGCTTCTTCATCGCCTACGGCCAGTCGTGGCGCTCGAAGATCCGGGAGGGCGCGCTTCGCGAGCGGCTCCTGACCGACCCGCACAGCCCGCCCGAATATCGGGTCAACGGAGTCGTCCGCAACGTCGACGCCTGGTACAAGGCGTTCAACGTCAAGCCGGGCGACAAGCTGTACCTGCCGCCCGAGGAGCGCGTCAGCATCTGGTAGGCGCCTCCGCCGTCATTGCGAGGAGCGAAGCGACGAAGCAATCCAGCGGGCCTCGGACGCCGTACTGGATTGCTTCGCTTTGCTCGCAATGACGCGGGTGCCGCCTACGGCTGGGCCCCGAAAAAGCGCTCCAATACCGGGCCCACTTCCGCCGTCCGCTCCCAATTGAGGTTGTGGCCGAGGTCCGGGAAGATCCGCGCCTCGGCGTGCGGGATCGCCTTGGCCAGAGCCGAGTGATGCTCGGCCGGGAAGAGCGGATCCTTGCCGCCCGAGAGGATCAGCACCGGCACCTTGATGTCGGCGGCGTGGCGGCCGACGGGGACTTCGGCGAGCTCGCGCATCACCCCTCTCCAGACGTGCAAGGGGATTGCGAGGATCTCCGCCATGGCGGCGTCGGCGAAGGCCTTGTCGACCGGGGTCGGCTGGTTGGCCGGATGCCATTCGCGAAGGAAGTCCGAATTCCGGTCGAGCGGGGCCTTCAGGGCATGGGCGTTGGTCCAGAGCCAGTCGCCGCGCTTCACGGGAACCAGTGCGGTCGAGCCGATCAGGGCCAGCCTGGTCACCCGCTCCGGATGTTCGGCGGCGAGCGTCATTCCGACCATCGAGCCGAGCGAATGGCCTGCGACCGCCGCTTTGCGGACTCCCATGGCGTCGAGGAACAGCCGCGCATCCTCGGCGAGGACGCTGGCCGAATAGCAGCAGGCCGGAGCGTCCGAGCCGCCGTGGCCGCGCTGGTCGGGGATGAGCAGCCGGTGGCGCAGCAGCCAGGGCGCGACCTGGGTCCAGCTTCGGCTGGTGTCGGTATAGCCGTGGAGAAGGAGCAGGGGCTCGCCCCTGGGATCGCCGAGCTCGACATAAGCGAGCTCGATCCCGTTGGCGAGGCGGACGCTCTGCTTGCGGGCGTTCCAGCCGGCCTGGTCGATCGGCTCGGCCGAAGCCGTCGCGCCGAGCGCGAGCAAATAGGCGGCGAGCACGGCTATCAGCAGCCGGATCATGCCACGTCCCTGCCGAGCAGCATCGAGCCGACCCGGCCCGAGGCTCCGTCCCAGAAGCCGGCCTGGCCTTCGAACTCGTTCGGGTTCCGGAACGTGCCGAACAGCATGTCCCAGAGCGGAAGGTCGCAATAGTTGAAGGCGTGGACTCCGCGCTCGTGATGGGCCGCGTGGCTTTCCGGGCGGATGATCAGGTAGCCGAGCCAGCGCGGAGTCCGGATGTTGGCGTGCTGGAACATGCCGAGGAAGGTCACGAAGACGTTGACGACCAAGGCCGCCTCGCCGCTCAGGCCGAAGCCGAGCACCAGCATCAGGCTTCCGAGAAAGGCCCAGCCGAACATGTCGAGCGGCGAGAAATAGAAGGCGCCCCAGACGTCAATCCGCTCGGCGCTGTGGTGCATCTGGTGGAACCAGCGCCACAAGGGGTGCACGTTGTGCATGGTCCGGTGCCAGGCGTAGATTCCCAGCTCCAGCGCCAGGAAGCCGCCGAGCACCTGCGCCCAGAAGGGCAAAGCGGTGGCGTCGAACAGCCGGTGGGCGCCGAGCGTTCCGTCCCAGATCAAAGGGGCGAAGGTCGCGACGGCGAAATAGGCGATCGTCGAAAGCGCCGCCCGGACCCGCCAGAGGCGAAGGGTCGGGAAGGCGCGGCCGGGAAGCAGGAGCTCGGCGAGAACGAAGCCCGCGAAAAGCGCGAGGGCGATCTGATGGTAGAGACCGAACACAGGGTCCTCCATTTTTTGAAGCGGGGGGTTGGTCCGGCCGGCGCGTGAGGGGGCGGAAACGCCGCCGGCCGGAAGCCTGTGATGCCTTCAATGAAGCGCTTGAGTGGCGGAAGCATGCCGCGAAGGCCGGAAAATGGTGTCGATTGTCACAGCGTCATCCCGGCGAAGGCCGGGACCCAGGAACATGAAGGGTCGAGGCAAAGGTGCGGGCTTCCGTGTCCTTGGGTCCCGGCTTTCGCCGGGATGACGCAGTTGCATGCCGATCGCCTCCCGGACTAAGCGGACGGCGTCAAAGCAGGAGATTCCCCTTGGATCGCCGCACCTTCATCGCCTCCTCGGGCGCCGCCGCCCTCGCCGCCACGCTTCCCGCGACGGCCTTCGCCCAGCCTCGAGCCGGCTCCGGCGATTCCGCTCTCAACGCCCTGTTCGAGGAGATCTTCCAGGATTCGGTTCGAAACTCGCCCGAGCTCGCGACCTCGCTCGGCCTCGACAAGGGCCCGAACTCGGAGCTGAAGGGCAGGCTAAGGCCGCGCACCCTCGCCGAGCGGGGGCGCGAGCTCGCACGCGTGAAGGACGCGTTGGCCAGGCTCGGCCGCGTCGACCGCTCGGCCCTGTCGCCGGCGGCGAAGCTCAACCTCGAGGTCGTCACCTATTCGCTGACCAACCAGACGACGGCGCCCCAGCGCTTCGGCCTCGACAGCGCGGTCCGGCCCTATCGGATCTTCCAGCAGGGCGGCGCCTATTTCTCGGTGCCCGATTTCCTCAACACCGCCCACACGATCAACACGAAGGACGATGCCGAAGCCTATCTGTCGAGGCTCGAGGCGTTCGCGGTCGCTCTCGACCAGGACAGCGCGATGCAGCGCATCGAGGCGTCGCGGGGCTATCTCGCTCCGTCCTGGTCGCTCGACCTGACCCTCGGGCAGATGGCGAAGCTCAGGGAGCAGAAAGCCGACGAGAGCAGCATCGTCCAGTCGCTGGTCAAGCGCGCCAGGGCCAAGGACATCGACGGCCGGTGGGAGAGGCGCGCCTCGAAGATCGTCGAGGAGCGCATCTATCCGGCGCTGGACCGCCAGATGGCTCTGGTCCGCGAGCTTCAGCCGGCGAGCCGCGCCGGCGACGGAGTCTGGCGGGTGCCCCATGGCGACGAGATCTACGCGGTCGCGCTCGAGCAGGCGACGACGACCCGGTTCACGCCCGACGAGGTCCACCGCATGGGCCTCCAGCAGGTCGCCGACATCAGCGCGCAGCTCGACCGGATCCTGAAGGGCCAGGGTTTCACCCGCGGCAGCGTCGGCGAGCGGCTCGCCGCCCTCAACGTCACGCCCTCGCAGCTCTATCCCAACACCGACGAGGGCCGGGCCGCCCTGATCGCCGGCCTCAACGAGGGTGTGAAGGCGATGGACTCGCGCCTGCCCCGAGCCTTCGCCACCCTGCCCAAGGCTCCGCTCGAGATCCGGCGGGTCCCGGTCGAGATCCAGGACGGCGCCTCGAACGGCTATTACAACCGGGCCTCGCTCGACGGCACGCGCCCGGCCATCTACTTCATCAACCTCAAGGACACCGGCGACTGGCCGAAATACAGCCTTCCGGCCCTGACCTATCACGAAGGCGCGCCGGGCCATCACCTCCAGATCAGCCTGGCCCAGGAATCGAGCGACATCCCGACCATCCGCAAGGTCGGAGGCTTCAGCGCCTATAGCGAGGGCTGGGCGCTCTACGCCGAGCAGCTGGCCGACGAGCTCGAAGCCTATCGCGACCCGCTGGAGCGGGCCGGCTATCTCCAGTCCTTCCTGTTCCGGGCCGCGCGCCTCGTGGTCGACACCGGGCTTCACTCGAAGAAATGGACCCGCGAGCGCGCGACCGACTATCTCGTCGCCACGACCGGCTTCGCCCGGCCGCGCTCCCAGCGCGAGGTCGAGCGCTATTGCACCCAGGCGGGGCAGGCCTGCAGCTACAAGGTCGGCCACATGGCCTGGACCCGGGCGCGGGCCGAGGCCCAGAAGGCCCTCGGGCGGAGATTCGACCTCAAGCAGTTCCACGAGATATTGAAGGACGGGGCGATGCCGCTCACCATCCTGGAGCGGCGGGTTCGCGAGCGGACGGCGGCGGCGCGAGGGTAGGGGGACCCGAACTCAGGCCTTGATTCGTCACCCCGGACTTGATCCGGGGTCCACCTTCCTCGCAAGGCGCGCTCGGAAGGAAGGTGGATGCCGGATCAAGTCGGGCATGACCGGCGAAGGGGAACCGGCGAGCGGGGCTCAGCTGATCTCGACCAGCGGCACGAGCTCGGACATGTCGTCGTTCTTCGCCTTCTTCTTGGAGGGGGCCGCCATATGGTCCATCCAGGCGTCGCTCTTCGGAGTGACCGGCGGCGGAGTCAGCAGGGCGGGGAGGGCGGCCGCCTGGTAGCTCAGGGTCAGGACCATCAGGCTCATCGTCATCGAGGCGAAGAAGGCGCGCGCGGGCTTCATGGTCGGATCGTCCTTTCTCGTGAATCCCGTGGCGGGAGCGGCTCCGGCCGGAGGGCGGAGGGGGCGAAACGCCGCCGACCGAAGCCGCACGCCTTGTTTCGCGCCGGCGCGTGTCCGGGCGATGCCGTGAGCGGCGGAAGTTGGTGTCAATTGTGTCAGGGGTCCTTCGATACGCCGGTTCGCGAGGCTCATCGGCTACTCAAGGATGAGCGGTGGCGGTGGAGGAACCGGACTCCGCCACCGTTCGGGCTGAGCCTGTCGAAGCCCCCTGGCGGCGCTCGGGAAAGAGAAAAGCAGAGCCTTCGACAGGCTCAGGCCGAACGGGCCTGCGAGTGCCGCCCGGGCTAGGCCAGCGTGCGGTCGAGCAGCTCTTCGGCGCTCAGGCCGAGCCGGCGGATCTGGGCGGCGATCTCGGGCCAGCGATGGTTGAGGAAGTCGTCTCGGCCGGCCTTGCGAAGCCGGTCGGTGGCTCCGGGGGCGACGAACATCCCCACTCCGCGCCTGACCAGCACCAGCCCTTCGTCCTGGAAGCTCTGATAAGCCTTGGCGACGGTGAGCGGGTTGGCCCCGAACTCGGCGGCGAGGCTCCTGACCGACGGCAGCGGATCGCCGTCGGCGACTCGGCCTTCGAGGATCATCGCGGCGATGTTGTCGCGCAGGCGCAGATAGACGGGACGTTCTTCGGACACGGCGCTATACTGAGCTAATACAGTGCGGCAGTCAAGGCGCTTGTCCTCCCCATCCGGCGATGGGGAGGCAAGCCTACCACTCCCGAACCACGTCCTCGAGCGCGGGCCTGACCCTTTCCTCCAGCTCGGTCCCCGGAGTCCCGATGAAGAAGAAGCCCGCCACCCGCTCCGGCTCGCGGCCGCCCAGGGCTTCCAGCACCGGCCGCGAATAGGCCGCCCATCCCGTCACCCAGCCGCCGGCGAAGCCGGAGGCGGCGGCGGCGTGGAGGAGGTTCATCGCGGCGGCTCCGGCGGAGAGATGCTGCTCCCAGACCGGGATCTTGTGGCCCTCGACCGGGCAGGAGATCAGCGCGACCAGCTCGGGCGCCTGGTGGGCGAAGCGCTGGACGGCCTCGATCTCGAGCCGGCCCGGCTCCTCGGCCTTGCCCGCCCGGTAGGCGGCCTCGAGCATTTCGGCGAAGGCGGAGCGGCGGCGCTTCGCGACATGGACGAAGCGCCAAGGAGCGAGCTTGCCGTGGTCCGGGCTTCTAGCGGCGATCTCGAGCATCCGACCGAGCTGCTCCGGATCGGGACCCGGCTCGACCAGGTCGTGGGGCCGCGCGGAACGGCGGGTGGCGAGATAGGAGAGAAGCGAAGAGCGGTCGTTGAGCATGGCCCGGCCGCGCTAGCAGCCTTGCGGGAGTGCAACAATCGGCTTCACATCGGCGTTTTCGCCGCTACTGTGCCCGCGTTTCGCAGGGAGGCCCGAGAGAGGCCGCCGCGAGTTTAGGAGTGTAAGCCTGATGGCCACCACCGCCCTTCCGGACCAGCCCGGCGGATACGACACCAAGACGATCCTCGGACATCCGCGCGGCCTGTTCGTGCTGTTCTTCGCCGAAATGTGGGAGCGCTTCTCCTATTACGGTATGCGGGCGCTGCTGATCTTCTACCTGACCCAGCACTGGCTGTTCTCGGATGAGCGAAGCTCGATCATCTACGGCGCCTATACGGCCCTGGTCTACATCACCCCGGTGCTCGGCGGCTATCTCGCCGACCGTTACCTTGGCCAGCGCAAGGCCGTGCTGTTCGGCGGCATCCTGCTCGCCTGCGGTCATAGCTTGATGGCGGTCGAAGGTGTCGGCGGCCAGGACGACCCGACGATCAACGTCTTCTGGGCCGCTCTCGCTTTCATCATCGTCGGTTCGGGCTTCCTTAAGGCCAACATCTCGGTGATGGTCGGCCAGCTCTACAATCTCACCGACATCCGCCGCGATGGCGCCTACACCATCTTTTACATGGGCATTAACGTCGGCGCCGCACTCGGTACGATCCTCGTCGGCTATCTCGGCCAGACGATCGGCTGGGGCTACGGCTTCGGACTGGCCGGCATCGGAATGCTCGCCGGGCTGGTCGTGTTCGTGCTCGGCAAAAGCCTCCTCCGGGGCGCGGGCGAGGCGCCGGGACCGCTCACCAAGTCGCGCGAATATACGCTCTACGGCATCGGCCTTGCCGCCGTCGCCGTGATGTGGGGCCTCATCCAGTATCAGGACGTCATCCAGACG
>DASVUZ010000005.1:0-61428 GCA_036386795.1 Allosphingosinicella sp. | reverse complement strand
GGAAGGCATCCGGGTCGTCTGCGGCGGCCGGCTCGGCGGCGCCGAGATCGCCAGGACCGAAGGCGATCGCGAGGGCCGGGTGCCGCGTCACACGCGTCGCGCCCACCTCGATTATGCCGAAGCGACCGCTCACACGTCCTACGGCGTCTGCGGCGTGAAGGTCTGGATCTTCAAGGGCGAGATTCTCGGCCACGATCCGCTCGCCCAGGACCGCCTGATGATGGAAGCCCAGACTTCCGGCGTCCGGCCGGCGCGTTAAGGACAAAAGAAAATGCTGCAACCCAAACGCACCAAGTTCCGCAAGGCCTTCAAGGGCCGGATTCACGGCGACGCCAAGGGCGGCACCGCCCTGAACTTCGGCGCCTACGGCCTGAAGGCGATGGAGCCGGAGCGGATCACCGCGCGCCAGATCGAGGCCGCCCGCCGCGCGATCACCCGCCACATCAAGCGCCAGGGGCGTTTGTGGATCCGCATCTTCCCCGATGTGCCGGTTTCGTCAAAGCCCGCCGAGGTCCGCATGGGCTCGGGCAAGGGTTCGCCGGAATTCTGGGTCGCGCGGGTGAAGCCCGGCCGCATCCTGTTCGAGCTGGACGGAGTCCCCGGCCACCTCGCCAAGGTCGCTTTCGAGCGCGCCGCGGAGAAGCTGCCGATCCGTACCAAGGTCATTGCCCGCCTGGGCGAGAGCCTGCTCGAGGACGCGTAAGATGGCCAAGATCGACGATTTGAAGACCCGCACCGACGACCAGCTCAACGAGCAGCTGGGCGAGCTGAAGCGCGAGCAGTTCAACCTGCGCTTCCAGGCGGCGACCAACCAGCTCGAGAAGCCGTCGCGGATCCGGGAGGTGCGCCGCACCATCGCCCAGATCCGGACGCTCCAGAACGAGCGGCTCCGCGCCGCCACCGCGAACGACAAGGATTAGACGATGCCGAAGCGCGTTCTCACCGGCCAGATCGTGTCGGACAAGACGGACAAGACCGTGGTCGTGAAGGTCGAGCGGCGGGTGAAGCACCCGCTCTACGGCAAGATCATCAAGCGGTCGAAGAAGTACCACGCCCATGACGAGGGCAACGAGTTCAAGCAGGGCGAGACCGTCCGGATCGAGGAGACCCGGCCGATCTCGAAGCTGAAGACCTGGAAGGTGATCGATCGCGTGGACACCCACGCGACGCCCGAAAAGGCCGACGTAGCGTAAGTTTAGGGGAAAGGGGCGTCATCCCGGCGAAAGCCGGGACCCAGGAACGGAAGCGTTCGCGGGTTTGCTCCGATCCCGGTGTTCATAGGTCCCGGCTTTCGCCGGGATGACGAAGAAAGAGGAATTGGATCGATGATCCAGATGCAGTCCAACCTTGAGGTCGCCGACAATAGCGGCGCCAAGCGCGTCCAGTGCATCAAGGTGCTCGGCGGGTCGAAGCGCCGCTTCGCCGGAGTCGGCGACATCATCGTCGTCTCCGTCAAGGAGGCGGCGCCGCGCGGCCGAGTCAAGAAGGGCGACGTCCACAAGGCCGTCATCGTCCGCACCGCCAAGGACATCCACCGTCCGGACGGCTCGACGATCCGCTTCGATTCGAACGCGGCGGTGCTGGTCAACAACAATGCCGAGCCGATCGGCACCCGCATCTTCGGTCCGGTGGTGCGCGAGCTTCGCGCACGCAAGCACATGAAGATCATCAGCCTGGCGCCGGAGGTCCTGTAACCGTGGCTATGAAGATCAAGAAAGGCGACCGGGTCGTGATCCTGTCCGGCAAGGACAAGGGCAAGCACGGCGAGGTCACCAAGTCGATGCCGAAGGACGGCAAGGTGATCGTCAGCGGAGTCAATGTCGCCGCTCGCCACCGCAAGCCGTCGCAAACCAATCCGCAGGGCGGGATCGAGCGCCGCGAGGCGCCGATGCACGTCTCCAAAGTGGCGCTCGAGGATCCCAAGACCGGCAAGCCGACCCGAGTCCGCTTCGAGGACCGCGACGGCAAGAAGGTCCGGGTCGCCGTCAAGTCCGGGGAGCTGATCAATGGCTGAAGCCAAATACACGCCGCGCATGCGCGCGGATTATGACGAGCGCATCGTCCCCGCGATGATCGAGAAGTTCGGTTACAAGAACCGGCTCGAGGTCCCGCGGCTCGAGAAGATCGTCCTGAACATGGGCGTCGGCGAGGCGACCCAGGACAAGAAGCGCGTCGAGACCGCCGCCGCCGAGATGGAGTTGATCGCCGGCCAGAAGCCGGTGATCACCAAGGCCAAGAAGTCGATCGCCCAGTTCAAGCTGCGCGAGGGCATGCCGATCGGGGTCAAGGTCACTCTCCGCCGCGAGCGCATGTACGAGTTCCTCGACCGCCTGGTCACGATCGCGCTGCCGCGCGTCCGCGACTTCCGCGGCCTCAACCCGAAATCATTCGACGGTCGCGGCAATTACGCGATGGGCCTCAAGGAGCAGATCGTGTTCCCGGAGATCAACTATGACCGCATCGAGAAGGTGCGCGGCATGGACGTCATCATCACCACCACCGCGAACACTGACGACGAGGCGCGCGAGCTGCTGCGCCTCTTCAACTTCCCGTTCCCGGTCGAAGAGGATCAGAAGCAGGCGGCCTGAGGCCGTCCGCTTCCAGACGAGAGAGAAGAGAGCTTAAGTCCATGGCGAAACTGAGTTCAATCAACAAGAACGAGCGTCGCAAGAAGCTCGTGAAGAAATATGCGGGCCGCTATTCGAAGCTCAAGGCGATCGCGGACGACGAGTCCCGCGACGATACCGAGCGGCTGATCGCGCGCCTGAAGATGGCCGAGATCCCGCGCAACGGGAACCCGACCCGAGTCCGCAACCGCTGCGGCCTGACCGGCCGCCCGCGCGCGAACTATCGCAAATTCGGCCTGTCGCGGATCATGATCCGCGAGTTGGGCAATAAGGGCCTGATTCCCGGCCTCACCAAGTCGAGCTGGTAGGGTATAGATATGCCATTGACCGATCCCCTGGGTGATATGCTCACCCGCATCCGCAACGGCCAGCAGGCGCGCAAGGACAGCGTCATGTCCCCCGCGTCCAAGCTGCGCGTGCGGGTGCTCGATGTGCTCCAGCGCGAAGGCTATATTCGCGGCTATCGCGAAGAGGCGCTCGGCGCCCATGCCGGCCTGCGCATCGAGCTCAAATATTTCGAGGGCCAGCCCGCGATCCAGCACGTCTCCCGGGTCTCGAAGCCCGGCCGCCGGGTCTATTCGGGCGCCCAGGAGCTCCCCCGGGTCCGCAACGGGCTCGGAATCACGATCGTCTCGACGCCCAAGGGCGTTCTGTCCGACGCGGAAGCGCGCGAGCAGAATGTCGGCGGCGAGGTGCTGGCGGAGGTGTTCTGATGAGCCGCATTGGAAAAGTGCCGGTGACGCTGCCCGCCAACGTCACCGCGTCGGTCGAGGGATCGGTGCTGTCGGTCAAAGGGCCCAAGGGCACCTTGTCGATGCCGATGCTCGACGACATCAGCTACGGCATCGAGGACGGCCGGATCGTGGTCAAGCCGGCCAACGACACCAAGCGGGCGCGGTCCTTCTGGGGCATGCACCGGACCCTGGTTCAGAACCTCGTCACCGGAGTCACCGACGGCTTCACGAAGGTGCTCGAGATCACCGGCGTCGGCTATCGCGCCGCCGCGCAGGGCCGCAACCTCAGGCTGCAGCTCGGCTACAGCCACGACGTCAACATCGCCGTGCCGGACGATCTCGAAGTGAAGACGCCCGATCCGACCACGGTCGAGATTTCGGGCAACGACCGGCAGCGCGTCGGTCAGCTCGCCGCCGAGATCCGCCAGTGGCGCAAGCCGGAGCCCTACAAGGGCAAGGGCATCAAGTATCGCGGCGAATATATCTTCCGCAAAGAAGGCAAGAAGAAGTAGCCATGGCGAAACTCACCCTCTTCGAGCGGCGCCGCCAGCGCGTCCGCACCTCGCTCCGCAAGCGGGCCGGCGCGCGCGCGCGCCTGTCGATCCATCGCTCCGGGCGCCACATCTACGCCCAGATCATCGACGATTCGGAAGGCCGCACCGTCGCTTCCGCCTCGACTCTGGAGAAGGATGCGCGCGGCTCGACCGGCGCGACCGTCTCCGGCGCCCAGGAGGTGGGCAAAAGGGTCGCCGAGCGCGCCAAGGCGGCGGGCGTTACCCGAGTCGTGTTCGACCGCGGCGGTTTCCTGTTTCACGGCCGAGTCAAAGCGCTGGCCGATGCCGCCCGCGAAGGCGGATTGGAGTTCTAAATGGCTGACGAAACCAACATCGAAGGCACCGAAGTCCAGGCGGACGTCGTGCAGGCTCCCGCCGAGGCCGAGGCCGGCGCTCCGGCCCGCGAGGGCCGTGGCCCGCGTGGCGGCCGTGGCGGACGCGGCGGCGGCGCCGGAGGCCGCGGCGGCGATCGCGGCGGACGCGGGCGGCGCGACGAGCGCGGCGGCCGCGGTCGCGGCGGCGACGACGACGGCGGCGAAGAGCTGATCGAGAAGCTCGTCCACATCAACCGCGTGTCCAAGACGGTAAAGGGCGGCAAGCGCTTCGGCTTCGCGGCCCTGGTCGTGGTCGGCGACGGCAAGGGCCGCTGCGGCTTCGGCCATGGCAAGGCCCGCGAGGTGCCCGAGGCGATCTCCAAGGCGACCGCCGCGGCCAAGAAGGCCATGGTCCGGGTTCCGCTCCGCGAGGGCCGTACCCTGCATCATGACGGGCTGGGCCACTTCGGAGCCGGACGCGTCTATGTCCGCTCCGCTCCTGCCGGCACCGGCATCATCGCCGGCGGGCCGATGCGCGCCGTGTTCGAGAGCCTTGGAGTCGCCGACGTTGTGACCAAGTCGATCGGCACGTCCAACCCCTACAACATGGTCCGGGCGACCTTCGAGGCGCTCAAGGACCAGACCAGCCCCAAGGCGGTCGCCCAGCGCCGCGGCCGCAAGGTCGCCGACCTGATGGCGCGCCGCGAAGGCCTGACCGGCGCCGAAGCGTCGGCGGAAGCTGAGCTGGTGACGGAGTAAGAACATGGCCACGATCAAGCTGACCCAGACCGGATCGCCGATCCGCCGCACGCCCGACCAGCGCAAGACTCTGATCGGGCTGGGGCTCAACAAGATGCACCGCACCGTGGAGCTTCAGGACACGCCTGAAGTTCGAGGCATGCTCCGCAAGGTGCAGCATATGGTGAAGGTGGCGGAGTAAACCGTCATCCCGGCGAAAGCCGGGACCTCGGGGAGACCCGCCGAGCCTTTTCCGCCGCGAGGTCCCTGCTTCCGCCGGGATGGCGGGTAGGAATAACAAGCGCGACCAAAGCGAAAGCGAGTGCAAAGACATGAAGCTCAACGATCTCAGGGATAACAAGGGCGCCCGCAAGTCGCGCGTCCGGGTCGGCCGCGGAATCGGCTCCGGCCTCGGCAAGACCGCCGGCCGCGGCCAGAAGGGCGCCAAGTCGCGCTCGGGCGTGTCGGTGTTCGGCTTCGAGGGCGGCCAGATGCCGCTCCACATGCGGCTGCCGAAGCGCGGCTTCAACAATATCTTCGCCAAGGATTATGCCGAGGTGAACGTCGGCATGATCCAGAAGGCGCTGGACGCTGGCAAGCTCTCCGCCGACGGCACGATCGACCAGGAGGCGCTGCGCGCCGCCGGCCTGTCGCGCGGCGGCAAGGACGGCGTCCGGCTGCTCGGCAAAGGCAGCCTCACCGCCAAGCTCGCCTTCCGCGTCGCCGGCGCTTCCGCTGGCGCCCGCAAGGCGGTCGAGGATGCCGGCGGCTCGCTCGAGCTGATCGAGGTCGTCCCGGCCGCCGAGAAGGCCGCGGCAAAGAAAAACAGCGTCAAGAAGCGTAAGGACGCGTAGCCCGCCTCCCTGCGGTTGAAAGGCTGACAAGCCGAAACCGATCACTATATGAGGCGGCGGGGGTTCATCAGCTCCGCCGCCTCACGTCTTTTTCCGGGATCGAACCAACATGGCATCCGCAGCCGAATCGATGGCTTCCAACATCAGCCTGGCGAACTTCGCCAAGGCGACCGATCTCAAGAAGCGCCTGTGGTTCACGCTCGCCGCGCTGGTCGTCTTCCGGCTGCTCAGCTTCGTGCCGCTGCCCGGAATCGACCCGCGCGCGCTCGCCAATCTGTTCGATACGACCCGCGGCGGGGTGCTCGACTTCTTCAACATGTTCTCGGGCGGAAGCCTCGAGCGAATGAGCCTGATCGCGCTCGGAGTGATGCCCTACATCACCGCGTCGATCGTGGTTCAGCTCGCCACCTCGATGTCGCCGGCGCTCGCCGCCTTGAAGAAGGAAGGGGAGACCGGCCGCAAGAAGCTCAACCAATATACGCGCTACGGCACCGTCCTCCTCTGCGCCATCCAGGGCTATTTCATCGCCGTAGGCCTCGAGGGCTGGGGGCAGGCCAGCACCGGCTCGGCGGTGCTCGATCCGGGCATGATGTTCCGGATCACCACCGTCGTCTCGCTGGTCGGCGGAACCATGTTCCTGATGTGGCTGGGCGAGCAGATCACCAGCCGGGGCATCGGCAACGGCGTGTCCCTAATCATCATGGCGGGGATCGTCGCGCAGCTGCCGACGACGCTCGTCCAGGTGTTCGAGAGCGGCCGCACGGGCACGCTGTCGCCGCTGCTCATCATGAGCGTGATCGCGGCGGTCGCGATCCTCATCCTCTTCATCTGCTTCATGGAGCGCGCGCAGCGGCGGGTGCTGATCCAATATCCCAAGCGCCAGACGGCGCGCGGCCAGATGCAGGCCGAAAAGTCGCACCTGCCGCTCAAGATCAACACGTCGGGCGTGATCCCGCCGATCTTCGCCTCGTCGCTGCTCCTGATGCCGCTGACCATCGCCCAGTTCGCCGGCAACCGGGTGGAGGGCGAGAGCCGGTGGGGCGACATGTTGATCACCGTCACCACCCAGCTCCAGCACGGCTCGCCCCTCTACCTGGCGCTCTATGCGGCCGGGATCATCTTTTTCTGCTTCTTCTACACGGCGGTCGTGTTCAACCCGGAGGAGACGGCCGAGAATCTGAAGCGCTATGGCGGCTTCATCCCCGGAATCCGGCCCGGCAAGCGAACCGAGGAATATCTCGATTACGTGCTGACCCGGATCACGGTCATCGGCGCGGCCTATCTCACGCTCATCTGCCTCGTCCCGGAATTCTTCATCGCCCGCGCCGGAATCCCCTTCTATCTCGGTGGAACCAGCCTGCTGATCGTCGTCAACGTCACCATGGACACGGTGACCCAGATCCAGAGCCACCTCATCGCCCACCAATATGGCGACCTGATCAAGAAGGCGAAGCTCAAGGGGAGCTCGCGCAGGTGAACGTCATCCTGCTCGGCCCTCCGGGGGCAGGGAAGGGGACCCAGGCGGGCCGGCTGATCGCGGAGCGGGGCCTGGTCCAGCTGTCCACGGGCGACATGCTGCGCGAGGCGATCAAGCTACAAAGCCCCATCGGCCTGAGGGCCAAGGCGATCATGGAAGCCGGCGAGCTGGTTCCCGACGAGGTCGTCAACGAGCTGATCGCCAACCGGCTGGATCTGCCGCAGCGCTATTCGGGTTCCGGCTTCATCTTCGACGGCTATCCCCGGACCGAAGCGCAGGCCGTCTCGCTCGACGCCCTCCTCGCCGAGCGGGGGATGAAGCTCGATCACGTCATCGAGCTCGGGGTCGACGCCGACGCCCTGGTCGACCGGATCACCGGCCGATTCTCCTGCGCCAAGTGCGGCGAGGGCTATCACGATCGCTACAAGCTACCCAGGGTCGAGGCTTTGTGCGACGTCTGCGGATCGGACCAGTTCAAGCGCCGGCCGGACGACAATGAGGAGACGGTGCGCACCCGCCTCGCCGAATATCGCGCCAAGACGGCGCCGATCCTTCCTTATTACGACGCCCGCGGCCTGGTCCGCCGGGTCGACGGCATGGCCCCCATCGAAGAGGTCGAACGGGCGATCGAGGCGATACTGGGCTGAATCGCCTCCCCATCTACCGATGGGGAGCCAAAGCCAAATCATGTTACCATCTCCACCGCGACTCCGCCGAACGGAGCGCGACGAAGGAGAGCGAACGCCATGAACAGGGGAGGCGGAGCGCCGCGCGCCGACGACCATGTCGGCCTCGAAGGGTTCATGGAGGGGGTCAAGCGCCGCAATCCGGGACAGCCCGAATTCGTCCAGGCGGTCTACGAGGTCGCTCAGGACATTTTCGAGTTCACGCAGGGCAAGGTCGAATATCACGAGGCCCAGATCCTGCGGCGGATGACCGAGCCGGACCGGGTGGTGTCCTTCCGGGTCTGCTGGGAGGACGATCGCGGCAACATCCGGGTCCAGCGCGGCTACCGCGTCCAGAACAACAATGCGATCGGGCCCTACAAGGGCGGAATCCGCTTCCACCCTTCGGTCAACGAATCGATCCTCAAGTTCCTCGCCTTCGAGCAGACATTCAAGAATGCCCTCACCGGCCTGCCGATGGGCGGCGGCAAAGGGGGCGCGAACTTCAATCCCAAGGGCAAGAGCGTCAACGAGATCATGCGCTTCTGCCAGAGCTTCATGACCGAGCTCTACCGCCACATCGGCGCCAACGTCGACGTGCCGGCCGGCGATATCGGAGTGGGCGCCCGCGAGATCGGCTACATGTTCGGCCAGTACAAGCGCATCACCAACAGCTGGGAAGGCGTTCTGACCGGCAAGGGCCTTGAATATGGCGGCTCGCTGATCCGCACCGAGGCCACCGGCTATGGCTGCGTCTATTTCCTGGCCAACATGCTTGCGACCCGCGGACAGGATCTGGTCGGCAAGCGGGTCGTCATCTCAGGCTCGGGCAACGTCGCCACCCACGCCGCGGAGAAGGTCGTCCAGCTCGGCGGCAAGGTTCTCACCCTGTCGGACAGCGAGGGCTTCATCCACGATCCCGACGGCATCACCCAGGACAAGATCGACTGGGTCAAGGCGCACAAGACCAAGCGCCGCGGCCGCATTTCCGAATATGCCGCGGAATATAAGGGCGCGACCTTCCATGCCGGAGGGCGGCCCTGGTCGGTCGAATGCGACGTCGCCTTGCCTTGCGCCACCCAGAACGAGCTGCTCGGCGACGACGCCCGCCTGCTCGTCAGGAACGGCTGCATCGCGGTGTCGGAAGGGGCCAACATGCCGACCGACCTCGAGGGCGTCCAAGTCTTCAAGGAGGCGCAATTGCTCTACGCGCCCGGCAAGGCCGCCAATGCCGGCGGAGTCGCCGTCTCCGGCCTGGAGATGAGCCAGAACAGCGCCCGGATCAGCTGGAAGGAGGAGGAACTGCAGCGCCTGCTCAAGGACATCATGGACGGAATTCACGAGCGCTGCATCGAATATGGCCGGATGTCCGACACCTATGTCGACTATGTGAAAGGCGCTAACATCGCCGGCTTCAAGAAGGTCGCCGACGCGATGCTGGCCTTCGGGGTGGTCTAGCCATTGCGCTAAACGATTTCTCCCCGCTCAGATATCGGCTCCGCTTTCGTCGACCACGTCGCGATAGGTGCAGCGGTTCGAATAGTCCGCTTCGCCTCGCCTGGAGATCCGCGAGCAGCGGGGTAAAAGCGGCGACGATGGCGCGCAGGGGCGCGAGGTCGAGCCGGCCGCGGTCGCGGACCCTGCCCTGGAGGCCGCCGCCGACCTCCCATCCGAGCTCCCGAGCGTCCCCGGCATAAGCGAGCAGGGTCTCGAGGTCGACCTGGACGACCGCGTGAGGCCGGAAGGCGGTCAAGGTTTCCGTGGAGCCGTGGAGCGCCATCTGCGGTGGAAGCCAGCCGTCCCGGACCAGCTTCAGCACCTGGCCCTCGGGCAGCTTGCGGCGAAGCGGCACTTCGATGATCGCGTAGCTGCGCGAGATCCGCGGCTCGGCGGTCGCGAACAGCCAATGGACGGCGAAGGCGGCCTGCCCCGCGCGGGCCGGGGCCCAAGAATGGCCGCGAGCCTGGATATAGCGATCCTTCTCGTCCAGGCGCGACGCTATGCTGACTTTGCCGCCGACGGTCTGCGCGGTCGCCTCGCAGTCGAAAAAGCGAAGCGGATTCTCGGGCCCCGGCGGCGTGGCCTGCGCGGCGAGCAGGGCCGCCAGAAGGGCGCCCGCGCTCACTTCTTGCCCAGGATCCCCATCGCTCCGGTCACCATCGCCTCGATGCCCGTCGCGGTCACCGTCTCCGCCTCGGGGGCCCAGAAGGGGCTGTGAAGCGAGGGGAGCTTGGAGGTGTCGCCGCCGGCGGCGTCCCATTTCGCCTGCGGCACTCCGCCGACCCAGAAGATCAGGCTCTCGATCTTCTGGTCGGCGAGGTGGTAGCGGCCGAAATCCTCGCCCACCATGGGCGGCGGGACATTGCGGACCCGGTCGTCGCCGAAGCGCTGGCGGAACAGGGCGGCGGTCTCGGAGCTCAATTTCTCCGTATTGATCGCCGCCGGAGTGAACTCGCCCTCCCGGATCGTCACCACCGGCATCTTGTCCTCGGGCATTCCGGCCGCGATCGCCTCGCCGCGGGCGATGCGCTGAATTCCGTCTAGAAGCGCCCGCCGGGTCTTCTGGCTGTAGCTTCGAACCGTCAGGAGCAGGGTCGCCTGGTCCGAGATGATGTTGTGCTTGGTTCCGGCCTGGAAGCTTCCGACCGTTACCACCGCCGCGTCCTGGGGGTCGAGCTCGCGGCTGACCAGGGTCTGGAGCGTTCCGACGATCCGGCTGGCGAGGACGATCGGGTCGCGGGTGTTCTGGGGAACCGCGCCGTGGCCCCCGACGCCCTTCACCGCGATGTCGACCGTGTCGACATTGGCGAAGGCGGGGCCGACGGTGATCCCGAGGACCCCGGCCGGAAGCGAGGCGCTGTCGTGCCATGCCAGGGCGTGGGTCGGCTTCGGGAAGCGGGTGAACAGGCCGTCGTCGAGCATCGCCCTGGCGCCCTCGCCGGTCTCCTCGGCGGGCTGGAGGATCATCACCAGAGTCCCCGACCACTGGGTCTTCATCGCCGCCAGACGCTTCGCCGTGCCGAGCCAGCCCGTCATGTGCGTGTCGTGACCGCACGCATGCATGACCCCGCTCTCGGTGCCCGAAACGCTCATCGCCTTGACCTTGCTCGCGAATGGCAGGCCGGTCTGCTCGCCCACCGGCAGGGCGTCCATGTCGGCGCGCATCAGGAGCACGGGGCCGGGGCCGTTCCTCATCACCGCCACCACCCCGGTCTTGCCGACTCCGGTCGTCACCTCGAAGCCAAGCTTCTTCGCCTCCGCGGCAAGCCTGGCCGAAGTCTTCAGCTCCTGCATGGACAGCTCGGGATTGGCGTGAAGCTCGCGGTAGAGGCTCATCAGAGAGGGCAGGTCCTGCCTGACCTGATCGGCGAGCGGATCGGCCGCTGCGGGGGCGGCGAGCGCGAGCAGGGGCGGCAGCAGGAAGCGCTTCATTGGACTATTCCTTGGGTATCAGTTCGATCACGTCGAGCGTGGATTCGAAGGCCGGATAGGGGAAGGCGAGGCGCCAGCGCCGCTCGCCGATGCGCTCGAGCAGACCGATCATGTCGCGCTGGCGGTCGTGGCCGTAGCGCAGTGTCCCGCGCTCGTCGCCGAGCTGCAGGGTCCCGAGGAAGATGAGGCGGCGGTCGCCGTCCACGAACAGCCGCCCGACCGGCCGCTGCGAGCCGGTCAGCTTGACGAAGTCCATCGCCGCTTCCCCGGCCGAGATCCGGCAGTCGAAGAAGGGGTAGGCGATGAAGTCGAGCAGACCCTCGCCCTGGCCGCCGACCTTGACCACGCGGCAGCGATAGTCGCCCGCGCCGGGCGTGGCGCCCTTCAGCGCGACGTCCGGCTCCAGCAACGCGCCTTCGCGCTCGATGTCCGCCGAATGACCGCCGGCGCGCGCCTGCGCGACCGCGCGGACCCAGGCGGTCCGCCATTTGCGCATCCGCTCGCGGTCGAAGTCGGTGGCGATTTCGCGCCAGCTCGCGGCCGCCGGCACCGCGGCGGCCGGGCCGGTCGCCTGCGGCGTGCAGGCGGCGAGCGCGAGCGCGGCGAGGATCCAAAGGCGCGTCATCATCCGACCATAGGAGCGGTCGCCGTCCCGGATCAATGCGCGACCCGCCCGCATCATTGCGGCAGCCGGCAAAGGTCGACCCATCGCTCTCCTACCAGCTCGAACAGCCGCCCGGGAGTCACCTCGACTGAGCTGTTGAGCGACCCCGCCGCCGGATAGACGAGATCGAAGTCCCTGAGCGAGACGTCGCAATAGACCGGCAGCGGACTGGCGAGGCCGAACGGACAGACGCCGCCGACCGGGTGACCGGTCAGCGCCATGGTCTCTTCCGGCCCGAGCATCCGGGGCCGGGCCGAGAATTCCGCCTTGGTCTTGGCGTTGTCGAGCCGCGCATCGCCGCGGGCCACAAGCAGGAACACGGTGTCTCGGACTCGAACCGCCAGCGTCTTCGCGATCCTTCCCGGCTCGACTCCGAGCGCCCGGGCCGCGGTCTCGACCGTGGCGGTGCTCTCGGCAACTTCGATCAGCCGGAGGTCGGGCGCGTTGTCGGCAAGCCAGGCGCGGACGGATTCGAGGCTCAAGAGGTCATTCCCCGATCAGGTGGAGGGCGAGGCTTCGGCGATGCGGCCGGCGGCGATGCTCGAACAGATAGATGCCCTGCCACGTGCCGAGCGCGAGACGCCCGCCAGTCAGCGGAATGGACAGCTGGACCTGGGTGAGGATCGTGCGAAGGTGCGCCGGCATGTCGTCCGGACCCTCGTCGCGATGGGCGTAGGCGGACGGGTCCTCCGGGGCCAGGAGGGCCACCCAGGCTTCGATGTCGTCGCGCACCTCAGGCGCGGCATTCTCCTGGATGATCAGCGAGGCCGAGGTGTGGCGGCAGAAGAGCGTTAGCAGGCCTTCCGTCATGCGCTGGGCGGAGATCCAGGCCGTTACGTCACCGGTAATTTCGAGCAGGCCCTGGCGCCGGGTGTCGAATTCCAGGGTTCCGGTGACCTGTCGCATGGGTCGCCCTTATCCTCCCCATCGCGAGATGGGGAGGGGGTGGAGGCAGATCGGCAATGCCCTGGGCATGCTGAGAGCCGGAACCGGCTGCGCAGCAGCCGTCGGGCGAAGCATGTTGGAGGGGTAATTGTGGGGGCGCCACCCTTCGGGTGGTCCCCCTTCCCATGCTTTGCATGGGTGAGGATGAGGCGCTATCGCCGCCGCGAGGAGACTTTCGATCGCCGACGAGAAACCCAGCAGCAACCTGATGTGGGGGGGCCGGTTCGCCGGCGGGCCCGCCGCCTTGATGCGCGAGATCAACGCCTCGATCGGCTTCGACAAGAGGCTGTGGCGCGAGGATATCGCGGCCTCGCTCGCCCATGTCGCAATGCTCGAAACCCAAGGCATCGTCTCCGAGGACGACGCGTCGGCCATCGCCGAGGGCCTGGAGCGGATCGAGGACGAATATGCTCGGCTGGGCGTGCGCGAGGATCCGGCTCTCGAGGACATCCACATGCACGTCGAGGCGCGTCTCGCCGAGCTGATCGGCCCGGCCGCGGGCCGCCTCCACACCGCCCGCTCGCGCAACGACCAGGTCGCGACCGACTTTCGGCTCTGGGTGCGCAAGGCGATCGACGAAGCCGACCTCGCGCTCGCCGCCCTGCAGCGGGTCCTCGTCGAGCGCGCCGGTGAGCATCTCGAGACCGTGATGCCCGGTTTCACCCATCTCCAGGCCGCCCAGCCGGTCACGCTCGGCCACCATTTGATGGCCTATTACGAGATGCTGATCCGCGACCGTGCCCGCTTCGCGGCCGCCCGGCTTCGCCTCAACGAGTGCCCGCTCGGCGCCGCCGCCCTCGCCGGCACCGGCTTTCCGATCGACCGGGAGGCCACCGCGGCCGCGCTCGGCTTCGATCGACCTTGCGCCAACTCGCTCGACGCCGTCTCCGACCGCGACTTCGCTCTCGATTATCTGATGGCCGCGACCCAATGCGCGCTCCACCTCTCCCGCCTGGCTGAAGAGCTGATAATCTGGGCAAGCCAGCCCTTCGGCTTCGTCCGGCTGCCCGACGGCTACAGCACCGGCTCCTCGATCATGCCGCAGAAGCGCAATCCGGACGCCGCCGAGCTGGTGCGCGGACATTCGGGCCGGATTACCGGCGCCATGGTCGCCCTGGTGATGGTGATGAAGGGCCTGCCGCTCGCTTATTCGAAGGACATGCAGGACGACAAGCCGCCGGTCTTCGAGGCGCACGACCTGCTGATGCTCTCGCTCCAGGCGCTCGCCGGAATGGTCGAGGAGACCCGCTTCGACGAGGAGCGGATGCGCGCTGCAGCCGATTCGGGATTCGCGACGGCCACCGATCTCGCCGACTGGCTCGTGCGCGAGGCCGGCCTGCCTTTTCGAGAGGCGCACCATATCGTCGGGCGAGCGGTTCAGGCGGCGGAGGAGCGCGGCGTGGGGCTGGCCGAGCTGGACCTGGAAACTCTTCGCGGGATCGACTCGAGGATCGACGAGCGAGTCTTCGGCGTCCTCACCGTCGACGCCTCGGTCCGGAGCCGCGCAAGCTATGGGGGCACCGCGCCCGAGCGGGTCAGGGAGCAGATCGAGGCGGCGAAGATCGACCTCGGGTCTTGACCTCGCAATCTCCCCTGCCCGCAATGAACGAGGTCAATCGAGCGGGAACAGCCGGGTCAGGGTTCGGCCGCTCGGCATCAGCAGATATTGAGTCGCCTTGGTGCGGATGAAGTCCGGCAGGTCCCTGACCGTGCCGCCGCCCGTCCGTCCCATCGGGATGGTGAAGGTGCGGGTCGCCCCGGCGACCGACCGATTGCCGATCAGTGCATCCTGGTCCCGGCCGTGCGCGGGGAAAACGTTGCTGAAATTGTTGCGCGCGCCCCAGCCGGCGAGCCGGATGAACTGCTCTCGGATCGACGCGCACACAAACATGCCGAGGATGCCGCGGTCGAGTCCGTCGTCCTTTTCCCCCTTAAGCGCCGGGCCGTAGGGCATTCCGCGCCGAACGACCTTGGGGATTCCGGTGGTTCGCGCCAGCCCAAACAGGGGCTGTTCGCGCGGGTTCATCACCCTGATGTGGGAGGAAACCGGGCATAACAGGCCGTTCAGGTCGCCGGCGAAGCTGATCTCCTCGTTCTCGCGCCCCGCGGCCGGAACCTGAGGCGAGCGGATGAGCGGCGCGCCGTCGCGCCACCGGCCCATGATCTTGGCGGCGAGCATCTCGCGCGCCAATCGCGCCGGCAAGGCCGGAAACAGCTTCGGCCCTGTCGCGGTCAGGAAGCGCTCGAAGGTGGCGACGTCCTGATAGACCCAGCGGAAGACCAGATAGCTCGAATCCCGCACGAACTCGGCCGCGGGATCGCGCGCCGGAGCGCATGGGAAATCGTCGTCATAATAGCCGAGCACGACGGACCGGAAGTCAACCGGACGTTCCGGATTGGGGGCGGCGTTCCACGCGATCTTGGCGTTCGAGAGGCCATCGACATAACCGAAGTGAAGCCGCGCGCCGCCGGCCGGGCCCCGGCCGAGGAAGCGGCCGTCGAGCCGCTCGCCGGAGGCGCGCGGGATCAGCTCGGCGAGGCCCGCTCCGCGCGCCTCGGACAGCACCTCGGCGGTCGCCGCCTCGAGCTGGGCATCGTCGACCGCGTGGAGATGGACGAAACAGCTGACGTCCTCGCCCCGAAACTGCTTCTCCCACCAGTTGGCCGGGGCGCTGGCGCCGGCATCGCCGAGCCCCTCCGGGTCCGGCGGCTTCAGGAACGCACTTTCCAGCTCGCCGCAAATGTCGGGCTTCACGGCTTTTAGGGCTCCGTGGGCGAAGCTGATATTCGCGACCCAGCCGCGCGCCTCCGTCCGCGCGTTGGTCCCGAACAGGATCAGCGGCCGAAGCTTGGTGACGAAGCGCTGCAAGGCCCGGGCGTGGCCCTCTGCGCCGCCGGGATCGCTCATCGAGAAGATGAGGCGCCGGACCAGCGGATAGCGGATGTTGCCGAGCACCATCCCCTGAAGATCGTTGGTATCGACCGGCATGGCGGCTCCCACCCATCGCGGCGTAGGGACCCCGAAAGGGATCCCGACGCTTCGGCTTACGTGCCGCTGCGCGCGTTGGCCGCCGCGGTGAAGGCGGCCGAGGCGGCCGCGAATGCCGCCGCCGCGGCGGTGAGAGCGCTGGAGTCCGTGCTTCCGCCGCCGGTCCCGCCGCCGCCGGTCCCGGTTGAGCCGCTACTCTGGACCAGTGCCTCCTCGATCTCGCGGACGGTCTTGCCGAAATTGTCGTACAGCCAGCCCTGGTCGGCGCGGCCATCCTCGGAACGACCGAGAGCGGCGATGTTCAGCCTCTGCGAGGCCTGGAAGAAGGTGTCCTGATTGTTGAGGTGATCCCAGCCGGGAGTTCCCTCCGC
The DNA here is from genome assembly GCA_036386795.1 of Allosphingosinicella sp. Taxonomy (GTDB): domain Bacteria; phylum Pseudomonadota; class Alphaproteobacteria; order Sphingomonadales; family Sphingomonadaceae; genus Allosphingosinicella. The sequence continues at coordinate 45,064 of DASVUZ010000005.1, read as the reverse complement.
CAGATCGAAGATGCGCTCGAAGACCTCAGGGATCTCCCGCCGGAAAAACTCCGTATATTCCTTTGAATCCCCGTCGAATTCCGTGAGGACCTGGATGAATCGGTCGTGCACCACAAGCACGCGCGCGAAATGGACGATCCCGGACTTGCGCAAAGCGGCGTCGATGAGCGGCTGGATATGATCGGCAAAATCGTCTTTCAGCTTCTGCAGCTTCGCCAGGGATTCCGGATCCTGCTTCAGCGGCACGGTCATGTTCAATGCGGTGATCATTGGTCGCTCCTTCTTTACACCGGCCTCGGCGAACGCCGCAGCAACTGCAAAGCAGCCGTTGCCCGGCGCTCCGACACGTCCGGCCCACGATGTTTTCTAAGCCCTGCTGGAGGCGATCTGGCGGATGCCCGGGCGAGGCAAGGTCTCATCCGACCGAGGCGAAGTCAATATCGTGATCGGGTCATATCGGAGCGATCGTCGGTCCGCCGCTTCGCGCGCCGCCCGTCAGCTCTTGCGTGCGCGCCGTGCGCCGATCCTCAGCCTGAGGGCGTTGAGCCGGATGAAGCCGGCGGCGTCGCGCTGGCTGTAGCTCGAAGAGCCCTCCTCGAAGGTGACGAGGTCCTGGTCGTAGAGGGCGAGCGGGCTTTCGCGGCCCACGACGGTCACGTTCCCCTTGTAAAGCTTGACCCGCACCTTGCCGGCGACATGCTCCTGGCTCCGGTCGATCAGCGCCTGAAGCATCTCGCGTTCGGGGCTGAACCAGAAGCCGTTGTAGATCAGGCTCGCATAGCGCGGCATGATCTCGTCCTTGAGATGGGCCGCGCCGCCGTCGAGGGTGATCGACTCGATGGCTCGGTGCGCCGCGAGCAGGATGGTTCCGCCGGGCGTCTCGTAGACGCCGCGCGACTTCATCCCGACATAGCGGTTCTCGACCAGGTCGAGCCGGCCGATGCCGTTGTCGTGGCCGAGCTCGTTGAGGCGGGTCAGCAGGGCTGCCGGCGACAGCGCCTCGCCGTCGATCGAGACGGGGTCGCCGCGCTCGAAGCCGATCTCGATGACGGTCGCCCGGTCCGGAGCGTCCTCGGGAGCGAGGGTGCGCTGGTGGACATATTCCGGCGCCTCCACCGCCGGGTCCTCGAGCACCTTGCCCTCCGATGAGGAGTGGAGGAGGTTGGCGTCGATCGAGAAGGGAGATTCCCCCCGCTTGTCCTTCGAGATGGGAATCTGGTGCTTCTCGGCGAAGTCGATCAATTGCTCGCGGCTGGCGAACTCCCATTCGCGCCAGGGAGCGATCACCCGGATGTCGGGCTCGAGCGCATAATAGCCGAGCTCGAAGCGCACCTGGTCGTTGCCCTTGCCGGTGGCGCCATGACAGACCGCGTCCGCGCCCACCGCCCGGGCGATCTCGATCTGGCGCTTGGCGATCAGCGGCCGGGCGATCGAGGTGCCGAGCAAATACTGGCCCTCATAGACCGTGTTGGCCCGGAACATCGGGAAGACGTAGTCGCGGACGAACTCCTCCCGCAGATCCTCGATGAAGATGTTTTCCGGCCGGATTCCGAGAAGCTCGGCCTTGGCCCGAGCCGGCCCGACTTCCTCGCCTTGGCCGAGATCGGCGGTGAAGGTGACGACCTCGGCGCGATATTCGGTCTGAAGCCATTTGAGGATGATCGAGGTGTCGAGCCCGCCCGAATAAGCGAGGACGACCTTCTTGGGAGGCGGGAGGTTCATGAGCGTTCCTGAGCAAGCTTGCTGAAACGGCCGGCCACCATGCCGGAGTCGACTCCGTCGCGCAGCGCGACGAAAAGGGTGTCGTCGCCGCTGATCGTTCCGGCCACCTCGTCGAGCTTGGCCTGGTCGAGCGCGAGCGCGACGAGATGCGCCGAGCCCGGCGGAGTCTTGACGACGAGGAGGTTGCCGGCCGCCTCGATCGAGATCACCCATTCGGCGAGGATCCGCTGAAGCCTGGTCGCCGCCCAGTCGTTGCCGCCGAGCTGATCGGGGAGCGCATAAGCGAGAGCTCCGCCGCGCTTCACCTTGACCGCGCCGATCTGGTCGAGGTCGCGCGACACCGTCGCCTGGGTGACGGTGAAGCCGATCCCTCCTAGCCGGGCCGTCACCTCCTCCTGGCTGCCGAGCGGCTCGGCGCGGATCAGGTCCGCGATCGCCTTCTGGCGGCGGATCCGAGCGTCGGTCACGGCCGAATCCCCGACAGCCAGGCGAGCGCGCCGCGGGCGGTGTGCATCCGGTTCTCCGCCTGCAGCCAGACCGCGCTCTGCGGGCCGTCTATCACTCCCGCGCTGACCTCCTCGCCGCGGCGTGCGGGAAGGCAGTGGAGGAAGCGCGCCTTCGGGCAGCGCGCCATCAGCGACTCGTCGACCCGATAGGGCTCGAGAGCGGCGCGGCGCGCCTGGGCCTCGGAGTCCTGGCCCATCGACACCCAGACGTCGGTGTAGACGATATCCGCGCCCTCGACGGCTTCGGCCGGATCGGCGAGCTGGGCGACGTTCGCGATCGATTCGCCGAGGCGGTAGCCTTCCGGGCTGGCGATTCGAAGCTCGACTCCAAGAAGCGAGCAGGCCTCGGCCAGCGAGCGGCAGACATTGTTGTCGCCGTCGCCGACATAGGCGATCCGGACTCCGTCCAGACGACCGAGCAGCTGCCTCACGGTCAGCAGGTCCGCGAGCGCCTGAAGCGGATGGGCGCGGTCGGAGAGAAGATTGACGACGGGCTTGTCGATTGCTCCCGCCATTGCGCCCAGCTGATCGTGGTCGACGACTCGGGCGGCGATGATGGCGTGGTAGCGGGCGAGGGTTCGGGCGACGTCCTCGGGACTCTCGCGGGTGCCGAGGCCGACCTCGTCCTTCTGGATGTAGACCGGGTGGCCGCCGAGCTGAAAAACCGCCATTTCCATGGAGTTGCGGGTCCGGGCCGAAGGCTTCTGGAAGACCAAAGCGACGCCCTTGCCGGCGAGCGGCAGGCCGAGGTCCGGAAGCTCCGCCAGACCGAGGATTTCCCGTATTCCGACGGCGCCGAGACCGTCGACTGTGAGCAGATGGGTCACCAGTCGCTCTCCCGCTTGACCATGGTCCCGATCCCCTCGTCGGTCAGCAATTCGATGAGCAGGGCGTGGGGCACCCGCCCGTCGATGATGTGGGCGGTGGCGACTCCGGCGTCGACGGCGTCGGCGCAGGCCCGAAGCTTGGGGATCATCCCCTTCGAGACGCTGTCATGCTCGATCCGCCCGCGCATCTCGGCCGAGGTCAGGCGCTGGACCAGGCTGGACTCGTCGTCGACGTCCTCGAGCAGCCCCGGAGCGGCGGTGAGGTAGACGATCTTCTCCGCGCCCATGGCGACCGCGATGGCTCGGGCCGCCTCGTCGGCGTTGACGTTGTAGGGCTGGCCGGTCTCGTCGGCGCCGATCGTCGAGACGACCGGGCTCAGCCCCTCGTCGAGCAGCCGCTCGAGGACCGAGGCCCGGACATAGCTGACGTCGCCGACGAAGCCGAGCGAGGAATCCCGGGGAGTGACGGTCAGAAGGCCGGCATCCTCGCCCGACACCCCGACCGCGACCGGATCGTCGAGCGCCTCGCGGTTGATGGTCGAGACCAGGTCGCGGTTGATCTTCCCGGTCAGCACCATCCGAACGATCTCGAGAGTCTCGGCGTCGGTGACCCGGAGGCCGTCGCGGAACTCGGGCTCCTTGCCCATCCTCTTCATCAGGGCGTCGACCTGGGGCCCTCCGCCATGGACGAGGACGCAGCGCACTCCGACGCTCCTCAGTAGAAGGACGTCCTGGGCGAGGGCCCGGTCGAGCGCCTTGTCGATCGCCGCTCCGCCAAGCTTCACCACCACCGAGCGGCCGTGGAAGCGCTGGATGTAGGGCAGGGCCTGGACGAGGATGGACGCGGTTTCGGTGGGGGATCTCATGACGCCCCCGTCATACCGGCGAAGGCCGGTACCTCGTGGAGACCCGCCGTGCCTTTCCGGCCTGAGGTCCCGGCTTTCGCCGGGATGACGATGTTGCTCATGACGTCCTCGAATTCTCTTTGATGTAGCCGGGGCCGAGATCGATCCCGATCACCTGCGCCCGGCCCCGGCCGAGGCCGAGAGCGACCTCGATCTCGATCCGTTCGCCCTTCATGTGGCTGGCGACGGCGCCGGAATCATGGTCGGCGTTGGCGCCCGCCCGCGAGACGATCGTCCCGCCATAGGCGACGGTCGCCTTCTCGGCCTCGAAGGCGATTCCCGCAGAGCCCGCCGCGGCGAGGAGCCGGCCCCAATAAGGATCGCCGCCATACCAGCTGCACTTGACCAGATTGTTCTCGGCGATCCTTTTCGCCGCGATCCGGGCCTCCTCGTCGGACGCGGCGCCGGTGACCGAGAGCGCGACCATCTTGGTCATCCCCTCGGCGTCGCGCGCCATCTGCAGGGTCAAATCCTCGCAGGCCCGGTGAACCGAATCGGCGAACTCCGCCATGTCGGGGCGCCCGCGCCGAGCCGAGGCGAGAAGGATCGCGGTGTCGTTGGTCGAGGTGGCGCCGTCGACGTTGAGAGTGTTGAAGGTCCGGTCCGAGGAGTCGCGAAGGATCTTGGTCATCGCCTCGGCCGAGACGTCGGCGTCGGTGGTGAGAAAGGCCAGCATCGTCGCCATGTCGGGAGCGATCATCCCGCAGCCCTTGGCCATCCCGCCGAGGGTGAAGGTCGAACCCTCGACCAGCACTTCCTTGGCCTTGTGGTCGGTGGTGAGGATCCCGCGAGCGGCGTCATGGGCGCCTCCGACCGACAGCTTGCGGGCGATCTTGGGCGTCGCGCCGAGGATGACGTCCATCGGCAGCGGAGTTCCGATGATCCCGGTCGAGCAGACCAGCACGTCCGCTTCGGCCACCTCCAGCGCCTTCGCCGCGGCGGCCGCCATCGCCTCGGCGTCGGCGAGGCCGGCGGCGCCGGTCCCTGCATTGGCGTTGCCGCTGTTGACGATGATCGCCGCGGCCCGGCCGCCATTCTCGGCGAGCCGGCGGCGGGAGAGGACGACCGGAGGCGCGACGAACTTGTTCCGGGTGAATACGGCGGCCGCGGCGACCGGCTTGCGGTCCTCGGTGGCGACGAGGGCCATGTCGAAGCGCCGGCGCTTGATCCCGGCATGGCAGCCGGCGGCGACGAAGCCTTTGGCGGCGGTCACGCTCATGGATAGACTCCCGCGACCGGAAGCCCCGCCGCCTCAGGCAGGCCGAGCATGAGGTTGGCGCACTGGATCATCTGGCCGGCGGCTCCCTTCACGAGATTGTCGAGCGCCGCGATCGCCAGCACCCGGCCGGTGCGGTCGTCGAAGCGCGCGGTGAGGTGGACGGCATTGGATCCCTGGGTCCATTTCGTCGCCGGCGGCCGCTCCGAGACGTGGATGAAGGGCTCGCCGGAATAGGCCTCGAGCAGCGCCTCGAGCGGATCGCAGGGCCCCTTCGCGACCGCGTGGCAGGTGGCGAGGATTCCCCGGTTCATCGGAGCGAGGTGGGGCGTGAACAGGATCCGCCCGCCCAGCGCCATCTCCATCTCGCCGGTGTGGCGGTGGGTGAGCAGGCCGTAGGCGGCCAGGCTCTCGTCGACGCTGTTGAAATGGGTCTGCTCCTTGAGCGCCTTGCCGGCGCCGCTGACTCCCGAGGCCGCGTCGACGACGATGCTGCCCGGCTCGACCAGGGCCATTAGCGGCTTCAGGGCCAGGATCGCCGCCGTGGCATAGCATCCGGCCGCCGCCACCGTCGCCGAGCCGGCGATCGACTCGCGGTTGAGCTCGGGGATTCCGTAGACGAAGCGCTGGAGAAGGTCCGGCGCCGAATGCGGCTCCCCATACCAGCGCTCATATTCGGAGGCGGATCCCAGCCGGAAGTCGGCGCCGAGGTCGACGAAGGGAATCCCGCGGCCGATCAGCTCCCCGGCCAGGGCCTGGGACTGGCCGTGCGGAAGCGCGGCGAAGACCAGGTCGATTCCGTCAAGGGCCGCGGGTGCATAACTATTCAGGACGGCGCCCGGATAAGCCAGTGCCAGATGGGGATGGACGTCGCTCAGCGGCTCCCCGGCGCGGCTGCTTCCGAACAGGCGCTGCGGGCGCAACTCCGGGTGCTGGGCGCAGAGCCGGAGAAGCTCCGAACCGACAAAGCCCGAGGCTCCGAGGACGGCGACGCGAATCATGGTCGGCCGCCAATGACCGCGGTTGCATAATTATGCAATTGATTTAGGTTTTATGCAGAAGTTTTTTCGGCGGCGGCGGCCGGGGGATTGCACAGCTCGATCCTCGGCCGGCCGGAATGGCGCCTGTGCCGGCGCCGGCGGCGAGCCGCGGGCCTAAGCAGGACCATGGCCACCGCGCCTCCGGCGATGACGAGCGAGACACCCAGGATGGCGAGCAGTCCGAGCGCGAGGTCGGTCATGTCGATCGGCTCCCTCCGCGTTTCGCGGCGTCGGCCTAATCCCTATCACTGCGCGATCGAAGTCTCCAGAGCGTGACGACGCCGTCGTCGGCCGAGGTGGCCAGCCAGCGTCCGTCCGGAGCGAAGCCGACATACATGACGTCCTCCGATCCCTTCAGCCCCTGAACCAGGGCTCCGTCCGAGACCCGCCAGAGGCGGACCGGCTCCGCGGCGCCGCCGGCGCCGGTCAAGGAATGCCAGAGCGTTCCGAGGCCTCCCCGCGCCCGGCCGGCATTGGCCAGCCAGCGGCCGTCGGGGCTGAAGGCCAGCTTGTAGACGTGGTTGCCGACCTCGATCCGCCGAATCTCCCTTCCGTCGGAGCCTCGGCGAAGGCGGATGGTGGAATCGTCGCCGCCGGTGGCGAGAAGCCGGCCGTCGCCGCTCCAGGCGAGGCCGACCACCGCTTCCTCATGCCCGGCGAGGGTGGCGAGCGCCGCGCCGCCGGCGGAATCCCACAGCCGAACGCTTTCGTCGAAGCTGCCGCTGGCGAGCCGCCGTCCGTCCGGGCTGAAGCGGACCTCCCAGACGTTGCGCCCGTGACCGGCCAGCTTCAGGAGGAGCCGCCCGTCGGCGGGATTCCAGATCCGGACCAGTCCGTCCTCGCCCGCCGCGGCGAGCCGACGGCCGTCCGGCGAGAAATGGAGCGTCCAGACCGTGCCCCGGGCGCCTTCGAGGGTTCGGACGAGGCGGCCGGCGGCCCAGTCCCAAAGGCGGACGGCGCCGTCATAGCCGGCCGTGGCGAGAAGCCTGCCGTCCGGAGCGAAAGCGACCGAAGCGGCCCCGCCCGGATGGTCGAGCCGACGGCCGACCCGAAGGTCGGGCATTGTCCGGACGACGACGAGGCCCGAGGCGCTGCTCGTGGCAAGCCATCGCCCGTCGGCGCTGAACGCGGCCTCGCGCCCGGGGGCGCTCGAATCGCGGAAGCTCGAGGCGGGCTCGGCCTGGAGCCGAGGGCCGGTCGCGGCCGGCTCGGGACCGCTCCCGCAGGCTGCGAGGAGGAGGGCGGCGGTGACGGCGGCGCGCTTCATGCGCCGCCCTTAGCATTCGGGGATGCGGAGGCGCGAGGGCTCAGCCGCGCGCCGAGGCGATCGACGGATCGAGGACGAAGGCGCCGGTTTCGGCCGCTCCGGACGGGTCGGCCTCGGCCGAAGCGGACAGGCCGCCGGCCGCGAGCAGGAACAGGGAGACGAGGAGAAGGAGGCCGGTGCCGATCGCGCCGCGGGGCGCGGAAGCTGGAAGCTTGACCACCTCCGCCCTGGCGGACCGGCCGGCCGACCGGCCTCCGAATACGCTGACTGTCCCCATCTCCGCGCTCCTGCTCACGCCCACCGGATATCGCTTCGGGGCCCGGCCCCGCCACCATCATTACGGCCAAGTTTCGGCACAAGCGGCGGCGCCCGCGGCTGGCGCCGGCGGCCCTGTGCGGATATGTGCGGATTTGTCCGGACCGGCCCGGCCTTCGAAGGACCCGATGGCGACTGAGACGAGCGAGGGCCGGATCCGAGTCGGCGTCGGCGGCTGGGATTTCGATCCCTGGCGCGGGAGCTTCTATCCGCCTGGGCTGGCCAAGGCCGGGCAGCTCCGCAACATGGCGTCGAGGCTGACGGCGGTCGAGATCAACGCGACCTATTACAAGCTTCAGAAGCCGGAATCCTTCGCCCGCTGGGCGGAGGCCGCGCCCGACGATTTCCGATTCGCGGTGAAGGGCTCGCGCTTCTGCTCCAACGGCAAGGCGCTCGGCGAAGCGGGGGACTCGCTGCAGCGCTTCTTCGGCCAGGGGCTGGCCGAGCTCGGCGGCAAGCTCGGGCCGATCCTGTGGCAGTTCATGGCGACCAAGCGCTTCGAGCCGGACGATTTCCGGGCCTTTCTCGGCCTGCTTCCGAGCGAGGTGGCGGGCGTGCCTTTGCGCCACGTCGTCGAGCCGAGGCACGAAAGCTTCCGCGATCGCGCCTTCGTCGAGATGGCCCGGTCGGCCGGGGTGGCGATCGCGGTCGCCGACAGCGACGAATTTCCAGGCTTCGCCGACCTGTCCGGAGACCTGGTCTATGCCCGCCTCCAGCGCAGCCGCGACAATGCGGCGAAGGGCTATGAGCCGGGCGAGCTGAAGCGCTGGGCCGAGGTGGCGAAGGCGTGGTCGAGGGGGCAGAGCCCGGAAGGCTTCCCCTATGTCGCCGAGCCGCCGGAGCCGGGGGCGAGGGACGTCTTCGTCTTCTTCACCTCCGGGGCGAAGGCGAGGAATCCGGCGGCGGCGGAGGCGTTGATCAGGCGACTCCAGCGTGGGCCGCGTTGAGCCGGAATCGTCACCCCGGACTTGATCCGGGGCCCACCTTCCTTCGGTTTCGCCGGCCGCGAAAGACAAGGTGGATGCCGGATCAAGTCCGGCATGACGAGGTGGGACGAGGTGGGAGGCCCGCGCCCCCGTCACCCCGGACTTGATCCGGGGTCCACCTTCTTCGCCTCGGCTGCCGCGGAAGACGAGGTGGATGCCGGATCAAGTCCGGCATGACGAGGTGGGACGAGGTGGGAGGCCCACGCCCCCGTCACCCCGGACTTGATCCGGGGTCCACCTTCTTCGCCTCGCCCGGCCGCGGAAAGACGAGGTGGATGCCGGATCAAGTCCGGCATGACGAGGTGGGACGAGGTGGGAGTCCCACGCCCCGTCACCCCGGGCTTGATCCGGGGTCCACCTTCCTTGGCGGCGCCGGAAGCGGGAAGGTGGATGCCGGATCAAGTCCGGCATGACGGGGTGGGACGGGGGTGGGAGGCCCGCGCCCCCGTCACCCCGGGCTTGATCCGGGGTCCACCTTCCTCACTTCGCCCGGCGCGGAAAGACGAGGTGGATGCCGGATCAGGTCCGGCATGACGAGGTGGGAGGCCCGCGCCCCCGTCACCCCGGGCTTGACCCGGGGTCCACCTTCCTTCGGTTTCGCCAGCCGCGGAAGGAAAAGGTGGATGCCGGATCAAGTCCGGCATGACGAGGTGGGAGGCCCGCGCCCCCGTCGCCCCGGGCTTGATCCGGGGTCCACCTTCCTCACTTCGCCCGGCGCGGAAGGAAAAGGTGGATGCCGGATCGAGTCCCGCATGACGGGGTGGGCGAGGGCTCGGGGCATCGCGTTCGAGCCTTCGGAAGTCCGAGCCGGGTCATCCCTCCACCATGCTTCGCCCGACGGCTGCTGCGCAGCCGGTTCCGGCTCTCGGCATGCCCCCGGCATGCCGACCCGCCTACACCCCCCTCCCCATCGCAGATGGGGAGGATTAGGAGGCGAGAATGAATCCGCTGTTCGCCAACATGCCGATCAACGTCTTCACGCGCATGTCGGCGCTGGCGGCCGAGCATCGGGCGGTGAATCTGGGCCAGGGGTTTCCGGACTTCGGCTGGCCGGACGACATCGTCGCGAAAGCGGCGGAGGCGCTGATCTCGGGCTCCAACCAATATGCGCCGATGACCGGCCTGCCCGCGCTTCGCCGGGCGATCGCCGACCATTATCTCGCGCATCAGGGAGTCGAGACCGACCCCGGATCGGTCGTCGTGACCTCCGGAGCGACCGAGGCCCTGGCCGCGTCGCTGATGGCGCTGATCGAGCCGGGGGACGAGGTCCTGCTCTTCCAGCCGCTCTACGACGCCTATGTGCCGCTGGTGATTCGCGCCGGCGGGGTTCCGCGCTTCGTCCGGCTCACTCCGCCGGAATGGAGGATCGGCGAGGAAGCGCTGGCGGCGGCCTTCACCCCGAGGACGAAGCTCGTCGTCTTCAACAACCCGCACAACCCGTCTTCGCGAGCGTTCGGAGCGGACGAGCTCGGATTGCTCGCCCAGGCCTGCGTGCGGAACGACGTCATCGCCCTCACCGACGAGGTCTGGGAGCATGTCGTGTTCGACGGGCGCGGGCACCTGCCGCTCGCCGGCCTGCCCGGAATGGCCGAGCGGACCGTGAAGGTCGGATCGGCCGGCAAGATCTTCTCGCTGACCGGCTGGAAGGTCGGCTGGGCGGTCGCTCCGCCGGAGCTGGCCGGACCGATCTCGAAGGCGCACCAGTTCCTGACCTTCGCAACGGCGCCGAACCTGCAATCGGCGGTGGCCCATGGGCTGGGCAAGGAGAAGCCTTGGTTCGAAGGGATGCGGCGCGATTTCGCCGAGGCCCGGGACTCGCTCGTCGCCGGCCTCGATCGGGCCGGCTTCGCCACCTTGCCCGCCGAGGGCACCTATTTCGTCGGAATCGATCTCGCCGCTTCCGGGCTCGCCGTCGACGACTCGACCTTCTGCGAGCGGGCTGTGCGGGAGGCGGGCGTCGCGGCCCTCCCGCTGTCCGCCTTCTACGTCGAGGAGCCCGTGACGAGCGTCGTCAGGCTGTGCTTCGCGAAGAAGCCGGAGACGCTGGCCGCCGGGATCGAGCGGCTGGCGAAGGCGAGGGCGCTCTTCGAGTGATCCGCCGGGCTTGCGTCGGCGCTTCGCTCCCCGCAAGGGCGTCGCCATGACCTTCAGCTCCACCGACGAAGCGCGCGCCCTGTTCGAGCGCCTCGGGATCAGCGTTCCCCAGGGCGACCTCCAATCCCGCTCGCCGATCGACGGGCGGGTTATCGGCTCCGTCCCCGCCGCCTCGCCCGCCGGCGTCGGAGCGGCGATCGGACGGGCGCATGAGGCCTTCCTCGACTGGCGCGAGGTGCCGCCGCCGCGCCGGGGCGAGCTGGTCCGGCGGTTCGGCGAGGTGCTCCGCGAGGAGAAGGAGCCGCTCGGCCGGCTGGTCAGCCTCGAGGCGGGCAAGATCCTCCAGGAGGGGCTGGGCGAGGTCCAGGAGATGATCGACATTTGCGACTTCGCCGTCGGACTGTCGCGCCAGCTCTACGGGCTCACCATCGCCACCGAGCGGCCGGGCCACCGGATGATGGAGACCTGGCATCCGCTCGGGGTCGTCGGAGTGATTTCGGCGTTCAACTTCCCGGTCGCGGTGTGGGCGTGGAATGCGTGCCTCGCCTTCGTCTGCGGCGATTCCGTGGTCTGGAAGCCTTCGGAGAAGACCCCGCTGACGGCGGCGGCGGTGCAGGCGCTGTTCGAGCGGGCGGCGGAGCGGTTCGGCGAGGCTCCGGCCGGGCTCAGCCAGCTGGTCCAGGGCGGCCGGGAGGCGGGGGAGGCGCTGGTCGACGATCGCCGGGTGGCCCTTCTCTCGGCGACGGGATCGACCCGGATGGGGCGGATCGTCGCCCCGCGGGTGGCGGAGCGCTTCGGGCGGGTCCTTCTCGAGCTCGGCGGCAATAACGGGATGGTGGTGGCGCCGTCGGCCGACCTGGCGCTGGCCGAGCGGGCGATCGCCTTCGCCGCGGTCGGAACCGCCGGCCAGCGCTGCACGACCTTGCGGCGGCTGTTCGTCCAGGAGGAGATATACGACGCTTTGGTGCCGAGGCTGAAGCGGATCTGGGCGGCGGTTCCGGTGGGCAATCCGCTTCGGGAGGGGATTCTGGTCGGGCCGCTGATCGACGAGGCGGCGGTCGAGGCGATGCAGGCGGCGCTAGGCCGGGCCCGGGCCGAGGGCGGCGAGATCGCCGGCGGGGAGCGGCTCGAGGGGCTCTACGTGCGGCCGGCGCTGGTCGAGATGCCGGGCCAGACTCCGATCACCCTGACCGAGACCTTCGCTCCGATCCTCTACGTGATGCGCTACGGCGCGCTCTCCGAAGCGGTCGAGGCGCATAACGCGGCGCCCCAGGGGCTCGCCTCGTCCATCTTCACCAACGATATCCGCGAGGCCGAGACCTTCCTTTCGGCGGCGGGATCGGATTGCGGGATCGTCAACGTCAATATCGGTCCGTCCGGGGCGGAGATCGGCGGGGCGTTCGGCGGCGAGAAGGAGACCGGGGGCGGGCGCGAGAGCGGCTCCGACGCCTGGCGCAACTACATGCGGCGGGCGACCAACACGATCAACTACAGCCGCGACCTGCCGCTCGCCCAGGGCATCAACTTCAGCATGCCCTGAGGGGCGCGGGAACCGATCGCGGCTTCGGTCGCTAAGGCGGGCCATGGCGCATGTCGTGCTCCTCGGCGATTCGATCTTCGACAACGGCGCCTATGTGCGCGGCGGGCCGGACGTCGTCCGCCAGCTTCGCTCGAAGCTCCCGGCCGACTGGGACTCCAGCCTGCTCGCGGTCGACGGGGCGGTGACCCGCGAGGTCCTCGGCCAGCTCGAGCGGCTCCCCGCGGACTCTACCCACCTCGTCGTCAGCGCGGGAGGCAATGACGCGCTCTCCGCCTCGCATTTGCTCGGCCAGAGGGTGGCGACGGTCGCAGAGGCGCTGTCGCTGCTCGAGGTCGCGCAAAGCCGCTTCGCGAGGGACTATGAGGAAATGGCCGAGGCGGTCGTCGCCACCGGGCTGCCCGCGGCCTTCTGCACCGTCTACGACACTCCGCCCTCGTCGCCGGACCAGCGCATCGTGCGGACCGCGCTCGCCTTGTTCAACGACGTCATCAGCCGCGCCGCCTTCGCCCGCGGCGCCGGGCTGATCGACCTCAGGCTGATCTGCGACGAGGACGAGGATTACGCCAATCCGATCGAGCCCTCGGTCCGAGGCGGCGCCAAGATCGCGTCGGCGGCGGCGGCCTGGGCGAGCGGGAGGAACCCGGCTGTTTACGGGGCCGTTATTGCGGTAGAAGTCACGGAGTAAGCGTAAAACGCAGGAAAGCAGGGAGTTGGATCATGAACACGCGGACGTTCGCGCTTATATTCGGAATCATATTCCTCATCGTCGGGGCCGGCGGATTCATTCCGGGCCTCACCGACACGACGGCGACCCCGGCATCGGGCCTCACCATGACCCACGGCTTCGGGCATGAGCTCGGACTGTTCCCGGTCAACACGCTTCACAACATCGTCCACCTGCTGTTCGGCATCTGGGGCGTGCTCGCCTATCGCAGCTACGGCGGCGCCCGGACCTATTTCCGCGCCGTCGCGATCATCTACGGGCTGCTGACGATCCTGGGCCTGCTGCCCGCGACCAACACGACGTTCGGGCTCGTTCCGATCTACGGCAACGACGTGTGGCTCCACGCCCTGCTCGCCCTCGTCGCGGCCTATTTCGGCTGGGTCAATCGCGACACCGCGGGCACCCGCGCCTGAGCGGTTGCGGAAGGTGAGACGGCCCGGCCGCGCGCCGGGCCGTTTCCCTTTTTCTTTCCAAGGCTTGGACGGGCCTTGCCGCCCTGTTCAGCGGGGTTTAATAGACTATCCCATGATAGTGGCGCGTACCGCGCGGAGCTGTTTTCGCGGCCGCCATCTACGGGGATAGACCATGTTCAGCCGCCGCCTACTCGCCGTCCTCGCGCTCGGGGCCGCCATGCCCGTGGCCGCCCAGAACGCGCCGTCCTCGACCGCAGCTCCGGCTCCGGCCCCGACCGCTCCCGCCGCCGCAGCGCCCGCGCCGGCGGTGTCGCCGATCGCCGCCGACTGGTCGCGCAAGGACGCCGAGGCGCTTCTCGCCTATGTCGAGGGCATCGAGGCGGAGGGGCTCGATCCCGCCGACTACAAGGCCGACGCCCTGCGCCAGGCGATCGAGACCCGGGGCGAGGCGCTCGACGCCGTCGCGACGTCGACCTTCCTCAAGCTCGCGGGCGACCTCATGTTCGGCCATGTCCGGGGCGACGACCGGCTCGACTGGCACGTCCGCGACGACAGCTGGAACGTCTACGACCAGCAGGCGCTGCTCGACCGGGCGGTCAAGGGCAATGTCGCCGAGACCCTCGATTCGCTGATGCCGACCCACCCGCAATATGCCGCTCTCAAGGCCTTGCTGAGCGACCCGGCGACCGATTCCAAGACTCGCGGCCGGATCCGGATCAACCTCGACCGCTGGCGCTGGCTGCCGCGCGACCTCGGCTCCAAATATGTCATCGTCAACGTTCCGGCCTATACCGTCGCCCTGGTCGAGAACGGCCAGACCCTCAATCGCCGCCGAGCCGTCGCCGGAGCGATCAAGACTCCGACCCCGCAGCTCTCGGCGGTGATCACCGGAGCCATCTTCAACCCGTGGTGGGAAGTGCCCTCGAGCATCGCTCCCGAGGTGCGCGGCAAGAAGGGCTATGTCGCGGTCAAGGACGAGGCCGGCAAGATCATCCGCTGGCGGCAGCCTCCGGGACCGAGCAACGCGCTCGGCCGCGTCAAGCTGGTGATGGGCAACCCCCACGCCATCTACCTTCACGACACCAACGCCAAGAATTTGTTCAACCGCCAGGCGCGGGCGTTCAGCCACGGCTGCATCCGGACCGAGGATGCGGTCGGCTTCGCCGAGACCCTGCTCCAGGGGACCGAGTGGAGCCGCCCCAAGATCAACCAGACGCTCGCGTCGGGCAAGGCGACCCAGGCCAATCTCGCGGCCCCGGTGCCGGTCTATATCGTCTATTTCACGGTCGCCGCGACCAGCGACGGCCCGCCGATGACCTATGCCGACATGTACGGCCGCGACGGCAAGGTGCTCGCCGCCCTGACCGACCGCGGCGGAAGCACGGCCCTGGCCGCGAACTAGGCGAAGCCCCGATCCCGTGAGGGACGGGAGAGGGGGTTAGTCCATGGCCGACCCCCGCGAGCCCGGGCCGCTGATCGAGCTGGTCGGCGCCGGCTTCCGCAACAAGGGCGCGGAGCTGATGCTCCGGACGGCGATCGCCGAGATCGCGGAGCGGCTGCCGTCGGCGCGATTCGCGATGGGCCTCAACCGCGGCTCGCCCGAGCAGCGACGCTCGGTCGGGGCGGCCGACGTCGTCTGGCGGCCGTCGCGAAGCCGGCTGGCGAGCGCAGCGCACCGCCGCCTCGCCTCCGCCTATGCGGCGCTGGGCCCGCTGGAGCAGGAGCTGATGCCCGACATGGAAGGCGGCGGCCCGGCTCCGGCCTCGGCGGCTGGTGGCGATCGGCCCGGGCCGCTCGCTCCGTCCATTCGGTGCTCCCGGACGAGGTCGACGTCGTGATCGACGTGTCGGGCTATGCCTATGGCGACGCCTGGGACTGGAAGCATGGCGAGCGGCTCCCCGCTTATTACCGCTCGATCCGCGGCCGCGGCGGCCGTGTGGTGCTTCTCCCGCAGACGCTCGGCCCGTTCGAGGACGAGCGGGTGCGGCGGACCTTCGTCGACATCTACGCGGCCGCGGACCTCGTCTACGCGCGCGACCACCGGTCCTTCGAGCGGGCGGAGGCCGTCCTGCCGGACACGGCCCGGCTCCGGCGCGCTCCCGACATCACCATCCGAAAGGCCTCGGACGAGCCCGGCCTCGATTGGGTCGAAGGCAAGGCCTGCGTCATTTCCAACGTCAACATGATCACCCATCTCGGCGCGGACGTGGCGAGCGGCTATGTCGGCTTCCTGGAGCGCGTGCTTGGGACCCTGCGCCGGCTCGGGGCCGAGCCGTTCGTCCTCATCCACGATCTCGGCGGCGGCGACGAGCGGCTGGCGAGGGCCGCGATCGAGGCCGCGGGGGGCGCGGAGCTGGTCAGGGAGGAGGACCCTTTCCGGATCAAGGCGATCATCGGCCGGTCCTTCCTGACGGTGAGCTCGCGCTATCACGGCCTCGTCGCCGCGCTGTCGCAGGGCGTGCCGAGCCTGGCGACGGGCTGGGCCCATAAGTATGCGACGCTGCTCGAAGATTATGGAGTGCCCGAAGCCCTTCTCGATCCGCTGGCGACGGACGAGGCGCTGACCGAGGCGCTGGGCAGGCTGTTCGTCCCCGAGATCCGCGCCGGAATCTCGGCGAGGCTGCTTCGGGCGGAAGCGGATCGAGTGCGCGCGGTGGAGCGGATGTGGGACGAGGTCATGCCCTTGGTCGCTTCGGCCGCCACTCGACCCAGCGCTGGTCCGCGCCGTCCCTGACGGAACGCTCGCGAAGCCGCCCGAGCGCTCGAAGGGCGAGCCTCAGCGAGGCCGGGCTCGTCTCGGCCCACAAGGCCCAGGCGAGAGCGCCGAGGCTGGAGCGATTCCAGCCGAGGTCGCCGTTCGCGAGCAGCCGCCGAAGCACTCGCGGCCGCTGGCCCGCCCACAGCCGCGGCGATCCGCTGAGAACGAAGAGCTCGGGCGACCGCGCCTATGCGAGGATGAGCGCGAGCGGAATTCGGCCGGGCGAGGCGGCCGGATCGCAAATCCATTCGGCCTGCTGCCACGGCACCGGATAGAGGATTTCGCTGGGAAGCGCCCGGTCGGCAGGCCGAGCCTCGCCGCCGTCCAGCTCAGCGCCCTCGGGCCGGCGCTGCCCCAGGGCATGTCGGCGAGCCCGGTCCGCCCCCGCGCCGCCAGCCGCCAGCGGGCGCCGAGCCATGATCGCCAGGGGAGCCAAAGCGGAACGTCGAGCTCGTCGAACAGGGCGATCAGCGGCGGCAGCATCGGCGAATCCGGAGGCAGCCGAAGGACCGCGCCGTTGATCACTCCGGGCGCCTCCAACCCGAACAGATACGGCCGCTCCCCGTCGAGCGGGGCGAGCAGATAGACGTCGGAGTCGATCCAGGTGCCGAGGCCTCGGCGCTGCAGCTCGTAGCGGAACAGGTTGGAGAAGAGCGACGGGCTTCCGCCGCGATGGCGGATCACCCGCTGGCGCGGAAGGATCGCGGCCGCGTCCGCGATCTCGACTCCGTCCGGAACGCCATCGGGCCTATCGTAGCCATAGAGGGTGAGGCGATGGCCCTGGCGAAGCACCGAGCGCAGGCAGGCGCGCTCCAGGGGCCCGAGCCTTGGCCCCGTCCAGAAAGTTGCGCAGGGTGGGAGCAGGGACGAACTCGCCGGCCGACACGAAATTGCGGGGCGGCCTCCCGCCCGCGAGGCGGCGCCTGTCGCACGATATGACGGCCCGGACAAGGCGGCAGGGGGTGCAATCGGCTTCCCGGCCGCTTAGGAAGCGGCTTTTGCGGGAGGACGAGGCTCGGCAGATGGACGCGTTTTCCGCCCTGTTTCGGCTGCTTTCGCCGGCTCGCCGCCGCCAGCTCCTGCTGACCATGGTCCTGATGCTGCTCGGGGCGGCGGCGGAGATGGTGACGATCGGCGCCGCCCTTCCGTTCCTGGCGCTGGTCGCGGATCCGGACAGCGCCCTCATTCCGCCGCGGCTGCTCCGCCTCCTGATCGCGATCGGCGGCTCGCCGGTGGTCGGGGCCGCTTTGCTTCTCATCGCCGCGGCGCTCGGATCGGCGATGGTCCGCCTCGCCCTCACCTGGGGAAGCCAGCGCTTCGTCATGGCGGCGGGGCACGACATGGCCGCCTCTGTCTTCGGCCGGATGCTTCGCCAGCCTTATTCCGAGCAGGTCCGGCGCAACTCCAGCCAGACCCTCGCCGCCGTCGAGAAGGTGCAGGGCGTCGTCTTCGGACTTCTCCAGCCGGCGATGCAGGGGGTGATCGGACTCTTCATCGCGCTGTGCGTCTTCGCCCTGCTTCTTCGGATCGACGCCCGCGCGGCCGGGATCGCCGCAGTCTCGGTCACGCTCGCGTATGTCGGGGTCAGCCTCCTGCTTAGGCCGCGCCTCAGGCGCAATTCCGAAGCGCTCGCCGGGACGATGGTCCAGCGCACCCGAACGGTCCAGGAGGGCCTGGGCGGAATCCGCGACATCATCCTGGACCGCTCCGAGCCGCTGTTCGAGGCGAAGTTCCGCGATCTCGACAGCCGCTACCGCCGGGCCCAGGCGGCGACCCAGTTCGTGGCCGGAGCGCCGCGCTTCGTGGTCGAGGCGGCCGGGCTGGTCGCGATCGCCCTCGTCACCCTCGCGATGAGCCTTCAGCCCGGCGGGATCGTCAAAGCGATCCCGGTGCTCGGAGCCCTGGCGCTCGGGGCCCAGCGGCTCCTGCCGCTGCTCCAGCAGGCTTATTACGGCTGGACTCTGGCGAGCGGGAATTTCCGCGCCTTCCGCGACGTGATCGAGATGATGGAGGCGCCGATCCCCGAGCCGCAGCCGGCCTCGTCCCCGCTGGCCTTCGAGAGCGAGATCGCCTTCGAGGGCGTCGGCTTCCGCTACCCCGAGGGCCGCTTCGCGCTCGCCGAGGTCGGCTTCCGGATCCGAGCCGGGGAGCATGTCGGAATCTCCGGCCCGACCGGCGGCGGCAAGTCGACGCTTCTCGACCTGCTGATGGGCCTGCTCGAACCGGACGAAGGCGCGATCCTGGTCGACGGCCGCCCGCTCGACTCCGCCAGCCGCCCCGCCTGGCAGGCCGGCCTCGCCCACGTGCCGCAGACCATCTACCTGGCCGACGACACGATCGCCGCCAACATCGCCTTCCCTCGCCAGGCGGAAGGCCTGGATCCCGAGGGGCTCGCCGCAGCGGTCCGGGCGGCCCAGCTCGACGCCTTCGTCGCCGGACTGCCCGAAGGCCTCCAGACCCATGTCGGGGAGCGGGGAGTCCGGCTCTCCGGCGGCCAGCGGCAGCGCATCGGGATCGCCCGCGCCCTTTACCGCCGGCCCCGGCTCCTCATCCTCGACGAGGCGACGAGCGCGCTCGACGAGGCCACGGAGCGGGCCGTGCTCGAGGCCCTGCACGAGCTGAGGAAGGACCTGACCCTGGTGACGGTCGCGCATCGCGCCACCACTCTGGCGGCCTGCGACCGGCTGATCCGGGTCGAGGGGGGACGGGTGAGCGAGGACTGACGGGCCTCCCCTTCCGGCGAGAGGGAGGCAACCGGGGTTCCGCTCCCGCGTTCCGACCGAACCCGTGACCGCGACTCTTCCCCAGCTGACCGCCTTCGCGCTCCTCGCCGGAATGATGGGGCTCTTCGTCTGGGGGCGAATCCGCTACGATCTCGTCGCCGTGCTTGCCCTGCTCGCGGCCCTGGCGCTGGGCCTGGTCGAGCCCAAGGATGCGTTCAGCGGCTTCGCCGACGATATCGTCGTCATCGTCGCCTCGGCGCTGGTCATCTCGGCGGCGGTCGAGCGCTCGGGAGTCGTCGAGGTCGCCATCGCCCGGCTGAGCGGGGGGATGACGAGGATGGGCTCGCAGCTGACCATCCTGGTCGGCTCGGTCACCCTGCTTTCGGCGCTGGTCAAGAATATCGGGGCGCTGGCGATGCTGATGCCGGCGGCCTTCCGGATGGCCAAGAGATCGGACAGCTCGCCGTCCTGCTTCCTGATGCCGATGGCGTTCGGCTCGCTGCTGGGCGGGCTGATGACCCTGGTCGGGAGTTCGCCCAACATCATCGTCAGCCGGGTCCGCGAGGACATTACCGGCGAGCCTTTCTCGATGTTCGACTACACGCCCGTCGGCGCCGGGATCGCCGCCGCCGGGCTGCTCTTCCTTCGCTTCGGCTACCGGCTGCTCCCGGCCGGCCGACGAGCCGCCCCGACGATGGGCGAGGCGCTCGACATCGAGGATTACGCCACCGAGGCGGCGGTTCCGCCCGGCTCGGCCGCCGAGGGCAGCAGCGTCGCCGAGCTTCGCGCCCGGCTCGAGCGCGGAGTCGAGCTGACCGGGCTCCACCGCGGCCAGACCCGGGCCACCGTGCCGCTGCCCGACGCTTCGATCGGAGCCGGCGACGTCCTCATCCTCAAGGGCGAGCCCGAAGCTCTGGAGCGCGCGATCGCTTCGCTCGGGCTGGAGCTCGAGGGCCATCATCGAGTCGCCGCGGCCGCGACCGCCTCCTCGAACGTCGGAGTCATCGAGGCGGTGATCGGCCGCGATTCGATCCTCGCCGGCGCCGCCGCCGGGCGGATGGCGCTTCACGACCGGCACGGAGTCAATCTGATCGCGGTCTCGCGCCGCGGCGAGCGGATCACCCGCCGGCTGCGCGACATCGTCCTTTGCCCGGGCGACGTCGTCGTCCTCCAGGGCGCTCTCGACACCCTCCCCGAACGGCTTCGCGAGCTCGGCTGCCTTCCGCTCGCGGAGCGCAGCCTGAGGCTCGGCAATGCCCGCCGAGGCCTCGTCCCGCTCGCCATCCTGGCCGCGGCGATGGCTCTGACCGCGCTCGGCTGGGTGCCGGTCGCGGTCGCCTTCTTCGCCGCCGCCGCACTGATCATGCTGGCCGGAGCGCTTCCCACCCACGAAGCCTATGCGCGGATCGAATGGCCGATCCTGATCATGATCGGAGCCCTCATCCCGGTCTCCGACTCGTTGCGCACGACCGGCGCGACCGATCTCATCGCCCACGGCCTGTCCGGCCTCGCCGCGACCCTGCCGGCCTGGGGCGCCCTGGCTCTGATCCTGGTCGCGGCGATGGCGGTCACTCCGTTCCTCAACAACGCCGCGACCGTCCTCGTCATGGCTCCGATCGCCGCAAGCTTCGCCGCGGGCCTCGGCTACCGGCCCGAGCCCTTCCTGATGGCCGTTGCGGTCGGGGCGGGCTGCGATTTCCTCACCCCGATCGGCCACCAGTGCAACACGCTGGTGATGGGCCCGGGCGGCTACCGGTTCGGCGATTATGCCCGGCTCGGAGCGCCGCTGTCGCTTCTGGTGGTGATCGTCGGAGTTCCGCTGATCCTGGCGGTGTGGCCGTTGCGATAAGCCGCATCCCGCGGCCTTGCCTCGCTTCGGGCCGCTGCTAATCTGGGGCGGTTCAACGGAGGCCGCCGATGCTGATGCCGCTCGTCCTTGCCTTGCTTGCGCCGTCGGCAGCGGGTCCGCGTCTCGCGGTCCGCCCCGGTCCCCCGGAGTTCGATCCCACCGAGATCATCTGCAAGCTCGAGCGCGAACCCAGCTCCCGGCTCGCCCGCCGCAAGGTCTGCCGAACCGCCGCGCAATGGGAGGAGGAGCGGCGGATCGAGCGCGGCAACCTCGACCGCCACCAGTATAACGGCGCCCAATAGGGGCCATTCCGCCGACAGCTTGGCGGCGACGCCCGATCGTGTTATTCTCGCGGCCGTCGGAGAACGCTTATGCTTGCCACCATCGTCGTTGCCGGCCTGCTCGCCGGCTCTGAGGGACTGCCGGCGGTCAATCTCGGACCCAATCCGTCCGATCCGAACCGCATGATCTGCAAATACGACCTGCAGCCCGGCTCGCGCCTCGCCAAGCGCAAGGTCTGCCTGACCTCCTCCCAATGGGCCGAGTGGAAGCAGATCGAGCGTCTCAATCTGCTGCGCTACCAGTTCAACGGAGCGTCCGGCTCGCAATAGCGCGGACTCCACCTCGGACGGCTCCGCTCAACCGGCGCACTGAAGGAGGACCGAAGCCATGCTGTCGACGTTCGTCGCTTTCGCCCTGCTCGCAGGCGCCGACTCGGCGCCGAACGGCCGTCCGGGCAAGCCCGGCTACGATCCCAACCGGATGATCTGCAAGCGGACCGACGAGCCTGGCTCGCGAATCCAGCGCCGGAAGGTCTGCCATACGGCGGCCGAATGGGCCGAGCGCAAGCGGATAGAGTTCCAGCATCTGCTCGAGAAGCAGCGCAACGCCGCGCAATAGCCGGCCGCCAGCCGTTGCGTTCGTCGTGCCGGACTTGATCCGGCATCCGCCGTCCGCTTCGATTTCAACGCAGTGAAGAAGGTGGATCCCGGATCAAGTCCGGGATGACGATTCACCTGGACGCTGATCGCCTCAGGCGAGCTTGTCCGCGTAGAGGAAGCGGCCGGGCCCGAGGCGGGCGAGGACCTGCTGGAGGCTGTTATAGGGGAGGGCGAAGCAGCCCTCGGAGCGGCCGAGCTTGCCGTGGGCGGCGAGCTGCGACGGCTCGGCATACCAGGCCGAGTGGACGACGATGGCCCGGGTCTCGGCGTTCGAGTTGCTCCAGTCGAGCCCGGAGAGCCGGAGCGAGCGGCCATATTTGCCGTGATAATATTCGCCGGTGCGGTAGCCGCCCTGCGACGAGGCCTCCGAGCCGATCGCGTTGGAGAAGCGCTGAAGCTCGCCGCTATGGGCGGGGTCGGAGCCGCGGCCGTGGGCGACCAGGTGGTTGCTGACCCGGCCCGAGGCGGTGTCGAGAAGGAAGAAGCGATGTTCGTTCGAAGGCCGGCTGAAATCGGCGATTCCGACGATGTCGGTGTGGCGAAGCTGCGAGCGGTGGCGGTCGAACGAGGCGCGGGCCCGGGCGAGCAGGCGCGGATCGATCATCCCGTCGACGGCGACTCGAGGCCGGGCCGGCACGGTCAGTGGCCGCACCGGAAGCGGCATCGGGGCGGGATCCTTCAGCCCGGCGACGATCTCGGCCAGAGTCTGGCCCTGGGCCGCCGTAGCGAGAAAACCGGCCGAAAGACCGGCACCAAGCAATTGCCTGCGCGAGTAGTTCAAGACTTTCCCCTCAGCTCTGGAGTCCTAGTTATAGCCTTTGTCCTTAAGTTCCAGTGAAGTGCGGCCGGCTCACCGCGCCGATGACGCGACTCACCGCACAATTTCGGGCGGGTTGGTTACCGGGGCGTAACGGCGTCGGCGAAGCGTGCCGGGAACCCGGCGGGCCGTGGAAGCGTCTGTGCCGGGCGATATGACAGAGTTCGACCGCCTTGCCGTTAAGCCTGGGTTGGCGCCGATGGAGGCGAAGCTGGTGGATTTGCTCCCTTCCGGCGAGGGGTGGCAATATGAGCCCAAATGGGACGGCTTCCGCTGCCTCGTCTTCCGCGACGGGCCGGACGTGGCTTTGATGTCCAAGTCGGGCAAGCCGCTCGGCCGCTACTTCCCCGAAGTCGTCGAGACGGTGCTCGCCATGGAGGCCGACCGGGTCGTGCTCGACGGCGAGCTCGTCATCCCGGTCGGCGGAGCCTTGTCCTTTGACTCGCTCCAGCTCCGGCTCCACCCCGCCGAGAGCCGGGTCGCCCGGCTGGCCCGCGAGACCCCGGCCCAGCTGGTCCTGTTCGACCTGCTCTACTCCAAGGAGACCAGCTATCTCGACGCCCCGCTCGAGCTGAGGCGCCGGTCGCTCGAGATCATCTACGCCGCCGAGCAGCATGACGACCTCCTGCTGTCGCCCGCCACCGCGGACATCGAGACCGCCCGGCGCTGGCTCGACGAGGTCGGCGAGGCGCTCGATGGAGTCGTCGCCAAGCGGCTCGACCAGCCCTACCGGCCGGGCGAGCGGGAGATGCTCAAGATCAAGTCGATGCGAACCGCCGACTGCGTCGTCGGAGGCTTCCGCTACGCCTCGGCGAGCCGCGAGGTCGGCTCGCTCCTGCTCGGACTCTATGACGAGGCCGGCCTTCTCCACCATGTCGGATTCACCTCGTCCATCGCCGCGAGCGAGCGGGCGGAGCTGACGGAGCGGCTCGAAGCCCTGGTCGAGGAGCCCGGCTTCACCGGCGACTCGCCCGGCGGCCCGAGCCGCTGGTCGACCGAGCGGACCGGCGAGTGGCGGCCGCTGAGGCCCGAGCTGGTCGCCGAGGTGCGATTCGACCATGTCACCGGCCGCCGCTTCCGCCACGGCACCAAGTTCCTGCGCTGGCGCCCCGACAAGTCGCCCGGCCAGTGCCGGATGGACCAGCTCCAGCCGCCGGCCTCGGCCGACCGGCTCGCGGCCGGGCTGAAGGCGGCGTCATGAAGCCCGAGCGGATCGTCGAAGGGGTGCGGCTCAGCAATCCCGACAAGATACTCTATCCCGAGCAGGGCATCACCAAGGGGCAGCTCGCCGATTATTATGTCGCGGTCGCCGACCGGATGCTCCCGCACGTCGGCTTCCGGCCAGTGACGATGGTCCGTTGCCCGATGGGGCAGGAGACCAAATGCTTCTACCAGCGCCATGCCGGCTCGGGAGTGCCCGAGCAGCTTCGCGAAGTGACCATCCCCGGCTTCGACGAGCCCTATCTCTACATCGCCGACGTCGCCGGGCTGGTCGCGATGGTCCAGATGGGAGTCCTCGAAATCCATCCCTGGGGCGTCAAGGTCGAGTCGCCCGACCGCGCCGACCGCATCGTCTTCGACCTCGACCCGGCCGAGGGGCTCACATTCGAGGCGGTGATCGACGCGGCCAAAGAGGTGCGCGACCGGCTGAAGCCGCTCGGCCTGACGAGCTTCGTCAAGACGACGGGCGGCAAGGGCCTCCACGTCGTCGTCCCGGTCGAGGCGACCGCTCCGTGGAAGGAAGTGAAGAGCTTCGCCAAGGGCGTCTCGGCCGAGATGGCGGCCGACTCGCCCGGCAAATATCTCACCACCGCCGGCAAGGCCGACCGGGTCGGCCGGATCTTCATCGATTATCTCCGCAACGACCCGACCTCGACCGCGGTCGCGCCTTATTCGACCCGCTCGCGCAAGGGTGCCCCGGTGGCGATGCCGATCCGCTGGGACCAGGTGAAGCCGGGCCTCGATCCGTGCGACTATACGGTGGAGACGGTGCCCGGGCTGCTGGCGCGCCAGCGCGCCGATCCCTGGGCGGAGATGCTGGAGGTGAAGCAGAAGCTCCCGGACGCGCCGAGGGCGTAAATCCTCCCCATCGCAAGATGGGGAGGGGGACCACCCGGAGGGTGGTGGAGGGGTAGAGGCATTCGGGTCAGAGGTTCGCTCGCGAGCCTTCGGAGTTCGGGGCCGGCACCCCTCCACCATGCTTCGCATGGTCCGCCTCCCCATGCGGGGCATGGGGAGGACTATTGCGGCGGGGCGGGGGCTTCCTATCTCCGCAGCCTGAAGGAGTTTCGAAAATGGCCGAAGAGCAGGCGATCCTGGCGGGCGGGTGCTTCTGGTGCACGGAGGCGGTGTTCAGCGACGTGATCGGGGTCGACAAGGTCGAGAGCGGCTATATCGGCGGGCATGTCGCCAATCCGAGCTACAAGGCGGTTTGCGGCGGCGACACCGGCCATGCCGAGGCGATCCGGCTCACCTTCGACCCGGAGATCATCTCGTTCGACGAGATCCTCGACCTGTTCTTCGCGACCCACGACCCGACCCAGCTCAACCGGCAGGGCAACGATATCGGAACCCAATATCGCTCCGCCATCTTCCCGCTCTCGGCCGAGCAGGAACCGGCCGCGCGGCGAGCGATGGAGCGGGCTCGGGCGGACTGGCCGGGCCCGATCGTCACCACGATCGAGCCCGCGTCCGAATGGTGGCCGGCGGAGGATTATCACCAGGATTATTGGGCCGGCGAAGGCCAGCGCAATCCCTATTGCCTCGCCGTCATCCCGCCCAAGCTCAAGAAGCTGCGCAAGAGCTTCGCCCACCGGGTGAAGAGCGAGGCCGCCGCGGGGCGCTAGAAGGCGGCCGGCCGGCTGCGGCCATCCGATTATTCGATAATTGTTGTTTCGCAAGGGCTTCTCTGCCATTCAACCCTCGGGGGCGGCCATCTTCCCGGCCGTCCAGAGGGGTGATGACATGAAAATTTCGAAGCTGGCGGCGATCGCCGCCCTTGCTACCATGGCCGCCGCGCAGCCCGCGCTCGCCAAGAAGGCGCCGCGCACCTACGTCGTCAACAACGAGGCCGTCGGAGTCCCGGTCTTCCCGCACGACATCACCGACCGCCCCTATACGGTGATCGGCGAGGTCAAGGCCAAGGTCCGCAAGGCGACCGTGTTCAGCAAGGCGGCCTCGCAGAAGAAGATCTATCGCGAGCTTTGGGAGCGCGCCCGCAAGAAGGGCGCCGACGCGGTGATCAACGCCAATTACGGCGACTCGAAGATCAGCGCGATGAGCTGGGGCCAGACCAACGCCAAGGGCACCGCGATCCGCTTCACGTCGAGCACGCCGACGTCCAACTGATCCGGACGACACGGGCCCGGCCGCGCCGGGCCCGGTCGACGGAACGCTTCGGGGAGGGGCAGACATGTCGGGTAAATTGATCATCGGGCTAGCGCTCCTGGCTTCGGCGACCGCGACGGCCGCGGCCGCCCAGGATTCGCCGCCGGCCCCTGTCGCGGCTCCGCCCGCGGCCCAGCCCGAGCTGGTGGTGGCGGCCCCGGAGGCTCCGGCGGACCGGCCGGGAACGATCGTCGTCGCCAGGGACACCCTGGTCCGGCTGATGGTCCTCAACGAGGTCAACACGAACAGCGCCAAGCCGGGCGACCGGTTCGTTCTCAGGGTCGACGAGAATGTCGTCGTCGGCGGAGCGACGGTCATCCCGGTCGGAGCCAAGGCCTATGGCGAGGTCACTCGAGTGAAGTCGAACGGCGCCGCCGGCAAGGCCGGCTCGGTCGGAGCGAGGCTGCTCTACGTCGAGCTCGGCGAGGACCGGATCCCGATCGGCGGCGAGGACGAGTCCAAGGGCCGCAAGGAAGGCGGCGGAGTGGTTCTGGCCTCGGCCATCTGGGGACCGTTCGGGCTGCTCATGAAGGGCGGCGCCGGCAAGCTCAAGGCCGGGCATATCTTCAACGGCTATATCCCGACCGACCTGCTCTTCGATCCGGCGACCGGCCGGTTCGTGGATCCGGAGGCCAAGGCGGAGGCGGCGGTCGCGCCATGACCGGCGGCCGCGGCCTGATCGCTGCGGCGCTCCTCGCCGCGGCTCCGATCGCGGCCTGGGCCCAGCCCGCGGCGGCGGAGCTGGTGATGAGCGCCGGCACCCGGGTGCCGATGCGCACGGTCGAGCCGTTGAGCTCGAAGCGCGCCCGCCAAGGTCAGAGGTTCGAGCTCGAGGTCAGCGAGGACGTTCGGGTGGACGGCCTCGTCGCCATCCCGAAGGGCGCCCGCGGCGTCGGCGAGGTCAGCCGAGTGGTCGAGAAAGGGCTGATGGGCAAGCCCGGCAAACTCCAGGTGCGGGTGATGTTCGTCGAGGTCGGCGGCGCGCGGATCCGGCTCGACGGGGCCGCCGCGGACCGTGGCGAATCCGGAGCCGCTCCCGTCGCCCTGGCGGCGCCGCTGATCGGAGTCAGTGCCGCCTTCTTCACCGGAACCAGCGCCAAGATCGCAGCGGGCTCGCCGATCGATGGGTTCGTCTACAAGGATATACCGCTGGTCAGGCCTGCACAGATCGATTGACCGTAAGCAGCCCGCGAAAATAGTATATTGGCCTGTAAAACCTATCGATTTTAGCAATAACCCGTCACTCTTGCGGCCGAGCTACCTCCTTTATCCCGAGTTCATAAGGAGTTGCGGCTCGAGCGACTTGCCAAAACAGCAGGAGTGGTTCAGCCTTAGGCCCGCGAGTCGTTTTGAAGCGGCTCCGCTTGGGGGGATTCAATGAAAAAGATCCAATCGGCGCTAGTCGCCGGCGCAGCTGTATTGCTTATTCCGTCAACGGCGATCGCTCAGATCGCTCCGGTCGCTCAGCCCGCCGTTTCGCCGATCGTGGCCCCGCCGGTTACCGGAGCCGTGCTCCGGGTGGGTACCGAAGTGCCTCTGAGGTTGCGGGAAGAGCTCACCACCAAGGGCAAGAAGGTCCGGGTGGGCTACCGCTTCCAGCTCGAGACGTCCGAACCGGTGATCGTCGACGGCGTCACCGTCATCCCGGTCGGAAGCCCTGCCGTGGGCGAGATCACCAATGCGCGGAACAAGGGAATGTGGGGCAAATCCGGCAAGCTGAACGCCCGCATCCTGTACGTGACGGTCAACGGGCGCCAGATTCGCCTGACCGGCCAGTTCGACGATAAGGGGACGGCCGGCGGCATCGCCGCGGTCGCGGTCTCGGCTGTCGTGTTCCTCCCGGCCGGCTTCTTCATGACCGGCACGAGCGCCAAGGTCCCGGCCGGTGCGATCGTCAAGGCTTTCGTCGACGAAGACGTGCCCCTGGCGATGGCGGCGGCTCCGATCCAGCCTTTGGCGGTAGGCGCTTCCGCGCCCGTCATGAACGTCTCGGCGCCGGGGCCGGCGCCCACGCCGGCGTCGCCCGCCCAGGCCAAGGCCGAGGCCGCGACGGCACCTTCGACGCCGAAGTAGAGGCAAGGGCCGATCATTCGAAAGGGCGGCCTGCGGGCCGCCCTTTTTTGTTTGCTTCAGGCGCCGCGAGGCGCCGCGGCCCGGCGGAGGCGGTCGTTGATGGCGAGGCCGATCCCCTCGGCGGGGACAGGCGCGACGGCGATGCCGGGCCGGTCCTGGGCGTCCGCGCGGTGCAGGGCTTCGAACAGGCGAGCCGCGGCTTCCTCCAGATCGCCCGAGCGGGACAGGCTGTCGTCGCCTTCGACCGGTCCGAAGCCGATCAGCCATTCGTCGGGTTCGGCGGCGAGGACGTCGAGGCGCAGGGGCTTGGCGGTCGCATAATGGCTGCCGAGCTGGCCCGGCGCCTCGATACGCCCATTCCACTCCGTATCGAGCGCGAGCTTGGCGTGCATGGCAATCGCCGCGGCGTCGATCGGCCCATGCCGCAATATGGTGAGCCGATTCCCGCGGAGCTTGACGATGGTCGATTCGATACCATGCGCGGTTTCGCCGCCGTCGAGGATCAGCGGTATCTTTCCGCCGAGGCCGGCGAGGACGTGCTCGGCTCGGGTCGGGCTGATTCGTCCGCTGGCATTGGCGGACGGAGCCGCGAGCGGAAGGCCAGTGGCCTCGAGCAGCGCCCGCATCACCGGATGGGCGGGCGCGCGCAGGCCGACCGTGTCCAGCCCCGCTCTGACCGCCGGCGCAAGGTGCGCGAAGGGCTTCACCGGGAGCACAAGCGTCAGCGGACCAGGCCAGTAGCAGTCGGCCAGGTATCGGGCTTCTTCCCCGACGCAGGCGCCCAGCTTCTCGGCTTGGCCGATATCGAGCACATGGACGATGAGCGGGTTGAACGACGGCCGGCCCTTGGCCGCGTAGATCCGGGCCACCGCGTCCGGATTGGCCGCGTCGGCGGCGAGGCCGTAGACGGTCTCGGTCGGAACCGCGACCGGCTCGCCGGCCAGGATCAGCCGCGCCGCCTCGGCGATCGCCTCGGCGGTGGCCGGCACGAGACGGGTGTTTTGCGCGTCCACCCGACCGCGCTATAGCCCGCGTTCCTGCAGCGCAACGCTCCTCGGTGACCCATGACCTACACGCCTCCAGTCGCCGACCAGCGCTTCGTGCTCGACCATATCGCGAGGATCGGCGAGCTGGCGGGCCATGAGCGCTTCGCGGAGGCGACTCCCGACCTGGTCGACGCCATCCTCGAGGGGGCCGGCGAGTTCGCCGCGGGGGAATTCGCCCCGCTCAACCGGACCGGGGACGAGGTCGGAGCGAAATGGTCGGCGGGCGGGGTGGCGATGCCGCCGGGCTTCCGCGAGGCCTACCAGGCCTATGTCGAGGGCGGCTGGGGCACTCTCGCCGGCCCGGCGGACCATGGCGGACAGGGCCTTCCGCTGGTCCTCGCCACCGTCGTGATGGAGGATTTGGGAGCGGCCAACATGGCCTTCTCGCTGGTGACGATGCTGAGCGCCGGAGCGGTCGAGGCGCTTCGCCACCACGGCTCGGCCGAGATGCAGGCGCAGTGGCTGCCGAAGCTGGTCACCGGCGAGTGGACCGGGACCATGAACCTCACCGAACCCCAGGCCGGCTCCGACGTCGGAGCGCTCAAGACCCGGGCCGAGCCGGCCGGCGACGGAACCTGGCGGATAAAAGGCCAGAAGATCTTCATCACCTTCGGCGACCACGACCTCGCCGACAATATCGTCCATCTGGTGCTGGCCCGGACTCCGGGCGCTCCGCCGGGGACGAAGGGGATCTCCCTGTTCCTGGTCCCCAAGATGCTGCCCGACGGGACGGCCAACGACCTTCGCTGCGTCTCGATCGAGCACAAGCTCGGGATCCACGCCTCGCCGACCTGCGTGATGGCCTTCGGCGACGGCGGCGATTGCCGGGGCTGGCTGATCGGCGAGGAGATGGCGGGGATGCGGGCGATGTTCACGATGATGAACAACGCCAGGCTCAACGTCGGATTGCAGGGCGTGTCGATCGGCGAGCGGGCGACCCAGGCGGCGATCGCTTATGCCGCCCAGCGGGTTCAGGGCGTTCGCGAGGGCCGCCCGGCGGCGATCGTCGACCATCCCGACGTCCGGCGGATGCTCCTGAGGATGAGTGCTCTCACCCAGGCGGCTCGGGCGCTCTGCTATTATGCGGCCGGGCAGACGGACCGGGGGACGCTGGGCGACGCCGCCGCCCAGGCCCGCGCCGACCTCCTCACTCCGCTGGTCAAGGCCTATGGAACCGACATCGGCTGCGAAGTGGCGAGCCTCGGGGTTCAGGTCCATGGCGGAATGGGCTTCGTCGAGGAGACCGGAGCGGCCCAGCATTATCGCGATATCCGGATCAGCCCGATCTACGAGGGGACGAACGGAATCCAGGCGGCGGACCTGGTCGGCCGGAAGCTCGGCCTGGAGGGCGGCGAGGTCCTCCGGCGGCTGCTCGCGGAGATCCGGGCGGATTCGGGCGAGGGGGCGCTGGCCGGGCTCGCCGACTCCGCCGAAGGCGCGGCGGAGCGGCTGGCGGCGATGGGGCCGGACGACCGGCTGGCCGGCTCCTATCCGTTCCTGACCCTGCTCTCGACCCTGGTGTGCGGCTGGCTGATGAAGCGGCAGCTCGACGCCCTCGACTCCCCCGAAATCGCCGCCGACCGCCGGTTCTCGAGCCGCAAACGGGCCGCCTGCCTCTATTATCTGGACCATGTCGTTCCCGAAGCGGCCGGGCTGGCGGCGCAGGCGACGGCGGGCGCGGCCTTATTCTACCCGGAGGAGCCGCTGTTCGGCGGCTGACGTTGCGCCGGGGACTCGGATATGCCAGTGATTTTCGCGGGATAGCGCGTGCCGCCCCGGCGCGCCGGGGGGATGGTTTCAATGGTTCAGCTTTACAGTCGCGACGACGCGCAGCTTTTCGCCGCCGCCGAGGCGCCGACGACCGACATCTCGATTTCCAACCTGGAGGTCGAGGAGACGGCGATCGAGAATGTCGCGGTCGCGATCCTGTCGGCCACCGGCGCCGGCGGCGGCTTCAGCTACGAGATCGTCGCCGACAGCAGCGGCGGAGCCTTCCGGATCGAGGGCGACCGGCTGGTCGTCGAGGATAACGCCAGGCTCGATTACGAGGCGGCGCCGCAGGTGACCCTGACGATCCGGGCCACCGATTCCGACGGCCGAAGCCATGAGGAATCGTTCACGCTCGACGTGCTCGACGTGGAATATGAGCGGCGCTACTCGCAGGAGCCCGATTTCCTGGCCAATTCCACCGAGGTGGGGCTCCAGGGCGGATCGAGGATCGTCCCGCTCGCCGGCGGCGGGTTCGCGCTGATCTGGCAGCAATATGATTCGAGCGACCCGGTTCCGCTGAAGACCGTGCTTCGAATCTTCGGGCCCGACGGAGCGCCGCTGTCGGCCGAGCAGGTCATCGCCGACAAATGGCTCGGCAATTACGACGTCACCCCGCTCGCCAATGGCGGGTTCCTAATCGTCCGCGAGGCCTATAACGAGCCGCAGGGCACGTTCAGCATCAAGGCCCAGGCCTATGACTTCGAGGGCCATTCGGCGGGTCCCGAGATCGTCGTCGGAAGCAGCCAGTCCGGCACCCCCCATTCGCCGGCCGCGGTCGAGCTGAGCTCGGGCGAGTATCTGATCAGCTGGGCGACCGCGCAGGGCGAGGTCCGGGCCCAGCGGGTGGACCCGCAGGGCGAGGCGACCGGCGAGGCGTTCACGATCGCCGGCTCCGCCGAATCGGTGCCGATCGCGCTCGCCGCCACCCCGCCGAGCGGGTTCGTGGCGGCCTGGGTCGAGCCTCGCGAGAGCGGCGAGGATCCGTTCGTCATCAGGGCCCGGATCTACGGCTATCACGACGAGATCGGCGGCGAGGGCGTCGCCATCCCGGTCTCGGCGATGGACATCGGCGACGTCAGCGTGATCGCGCTTCCCGACGGCGGCTATCTGCTCGGCTGGGTGGAGACTCGCGACGAGCTCGAGGGAGTCCTCCTCCAGGTGGTGATGGCCCAGCTGCTCGACCCGGACGGAAGGCTGGTGGGCGAGCCTCTGGAGCTCACCGCCTTCATCGCTGAGGCCGATTTCGGCGAGGTCAGCTTCGCCCCCCATCCCGACCAGGGCTTCGTCGTGCTGTGGCCGATGATCGACTCCGCCAGCGCGTCAGGCGGCGAGATCGCGCACGGCTTCGTCGGCTCGCTGTTCAACGAATGCGGCTGCCCGATCGGCTCCGCCTTCCAGCCGACGGCGCTCGGCGAAGGCGGGGTCGCGACCGTGCTCGCCGACGGAACGATCGCGACCAGCTGGACCGGCTTCGACAGCGACGACCGCGGAATCTTCGCCCGGGTCTACCGGCCCGCCGACGAGCCGTTCGACCTGTCCGGCGACGACCATCTGGTCGGGGACGAGCAGGTCAACCGGCTCGACGGCCAAGGCGGCGACGACCGGATCTACGGGCTCGACGAGGACGATGAGCTGATCGGCGGGCCCGGCAACGACATCCTCGACGGCGGCCCCGGCGCCGACGCCATGACGGGCGGGACCGGCAACGACGTCTATGTCGTCGACGACGAAGGCGACGAGGTCGTGGAGGCTCCCGGCGAGGGGACGGACGAGGTCCGCACCGACCTCGCCGACTTCAGCCTCGCCGGCCTTCCGGACGTCGAGAACCTCGTCGGAACCTCGACCTCGGGCCAGTCGCTCACCGGCAATTCGAGGGACAACAGCATCTATTCCGGCGGCGGCGACGACCTCATCGACCTGCAGGCCGGCGGCGACGACAGCGTCTTCGCGAGCGAGGGCGACGACGTCTTCCTGTTCGGCGGCTCGATGACCGGGCTCGACGCGGCCGACGGCGGCGCCGGCATCGACCAGATCGTCCTTCAGGGCGACTATTCCGGGCCCAACGCGCTGACCTTCGGCGCCGGAATCACGCTCATCGAGAATCTGGCGATCCTGCCCGGCAACGACATGCGCTTCGGCGATCCCGGCACGAGCCATTACGATTACGACATCACCCTGCTCGACTCGAACGTGGCGAGCGGAGTCCAGATGATCGTCGACGCCAACCGGCTGCGCCCGGGCGAGGACTTCACCTTCAACGGCTCCGCGGAGATCGACGGAAGCTTCTTCATCTACGGCGGAGGCGGCGCCGACAATCTGACCGGCGGCCGCAACGACGACGTCTTCCTGTTCGGAGCGCAGGGCCAGTGGAACGCCGGCGACATCGTCAACGGCGGCCCGGGCGGAATCGACCAGCTCGCCCTTCGCGGCGATTACACGATCGCCTTCGGGGCGGCGCAGCTCGCCGGGATCGAGCAGATCGGAATGGTCTCGGCCTTCGACACCCGCTTCGGGGCGCTCGGCGAAACCTACGATTACAATCTGACGATGAATGACGGCAACGTCGCGGGAATCCAGATGACCGTCGACGCCGCCCCGCTTCGGCCGAGCGAGACCCTCACTTTCGACGGCTCGGCGGAGGACGACGGCAGCTTCCGGGTGTTCGGCGGAGCCGGAGCCGACGTCGTCGCCGGAAGCCAGAACGGCGACATCCTGGTCGGCCGCGGCGGCGCCGACAGCCTGACCGGCAATGGCGGCAACGATTCCTTCCGCTACAATTCGGCCTCGGAATCCGCGACCGGCGCGGTCGACCGAATTCTCGACTTCACGCCCGGGGCCGACTCGATCGACCTCAGCCGGATCGACTCCAACTCGCACGCCGAAGGCAACCAGGCCTTCCGCTGGATCGGCTCGGATTCCTTCACCGGCACCGGCGCGGCCTCGGCGGGCGAGCTTCGCGCCTATCAGCAAGGCCGAAGCTGGTTCGTCGAGGGCGACACCGACGGCAACGGCAGCGCGGACCTCATCATCGAGGTCGTCGTCGTCGGCTCGACTCCGCTGGGGCCGGACCACTTCGTTCTCTGAGGGTCGGCGGGCAAGGCGGCCTGCGCGCCGGGCGTCGTTCCTGGGCCCGGCCGATCGCGGCCTTGTTGCGATGCAAACGCAAATATGAGAATAGGTTAGCGGGGAGCGCGGGCCCGATCGGGCGTCCGCCGGGGAGGATTTCGACGTGACTCAGCTTTACCACCGCCTCGGCGCGGAGTTCGTTGCCAATACGGCGACGGCCGAGAACCAGCTGATGCCGGCCATGGCCCGGCTCGCCTCGGGCGGGTTCGTCATCGTCTGGGCCTCCCAGACCGCGGCCGGTGGAAGCGACTTCCAGATCCGCGGCCAGCTCCACGGCGCCGACGGAAGCCGGGTGGGGGCCGAGTTCGCGATCAGCCCGGGCACCGGCTTCGCGAGCGAGCCTCGAGTCGCCGCCTTGTCCACCGGCGGCTTCGTCGTCAGCTGGACCCATGACGCCCAGGACGGCACCGGCTCGGGCGCGGGCGGCGGCGCCGAGGCCTTCCGGGTCAAGGCGCAGATGTTCCATTCCGCCGCGGCGAAGGTCGGCGCGGAGTGGCAGGTCGGCACCGGCACCGGCACGGACAATTACGATTCCCAGGTGATCGGGCTTGCCGACGGCCGCTTCGCGGTCAGCTGGACTCGCGACACCTTCGGCTTCGCGATCCAGCGCGACGCGGTCACCCAGGTGTTCGACCCGGCCAGCGCCGCCCAGAATCCGCGCACGACCCTGTCGGCGAGCACGGCCGGAAGCCAGTCCGCGACCGCGATCGCGGCGCTCGCCGGAGGCGGCTTCGTCGCCACCTGGAGCGACACCAACTCGGCGTCCAGCCCGGATCCGGCCTTCAGCGTCCGTGGCGTGCTTCTCGACGCCGCAGGCGTGAAGATCGGAAGCGAGTTCTTCGTCAACACGACAGTGGCCGGAATCCAGAATTCGCCGAGCGTCGCGGCGCTCGCCACGGGCGGCTTCGTGGTGGCCTGGACCGACTACAGCCAGACCGGCGGCGATTCGTCCGACGGCGCCATTCGAGCGCAAATCTTCGATTCCGCGGGCGCCAAGGTCGGCGGCGAGCTGCTCGTCAACAGCTCCACGGCGGGCCTCCAGGCCCTGGCCTCGGTGACGGGCCTGTCCGGGGGCGGCTTCGTCGTCGCCTGGCGCGACGGCACCCAGACCGACGGCGACGTCAGGATGCAGGCGTTCGACTCGGCCGGCGCCAGGCAGGGCACCGAGTTCGTCGCGGCCACCGCCACCGAGGGGCTTCAGAACCTGCCGGTGGTGATCGGACTCGCCAATGGCGGCTTCGCCGCCGCCTGGGCGGACCAGTCGAACCATGGCGGCACGCTGTCGGAGATCAAGGCGCAGATTTTCGCGCCCGGCGCCGGAACGCCCGGCGACATCGCCCTGTCGACGACGACGATCAGCGAGACCGCGTTCGAGAACGATTCGGTCGCCACCCTGTCCAACGCCGGAGCCGTCAACGCCGGCTACACCTACCAGATCGTCGCCGACGGAAGCTGGGGCGGATTCCGGATCGAGGGCGACCGGCTGGTCGTCGCCGACAATGCCCGGCTCGACTTCGAGGGCGCTCCGCAGGTGTCGGTCACCATCCGGGTCACCGAGACCCGCGGCCAGAGCCACGACGAGACCTTCGCTCTCGCCATCGCCGACAATCCTTCGGCCGCCGAGCGGCGCTACGCCTCGAGCGGCGAGTTCATCGCCAACGTCACCCAGGCGGGGGAAACTCATGGCGGGGTGATGGTTCCGCTCGCTTCCGGCGGCTTCGCTTTGGTGTGGACCCATCTGACGCTCAACGGAGTGTTCGACGACCGCGCGCTGCTCCGATTCTTCGACTCGGCCGGGGCTCCGGCTTCCGGCGAGATCGTCATCGTCGCCAACCAGCTTTTTTCCGAGCTGGTCGCGACCAAGCTCGCGGGCGGCGGCCTGGTCGTCGCCTATCGAAGCTTCGACATGGATGCAGGGACCGGCGCGATCAGGGCCCAGGCCTATGACGGCGCCGGCAATGCCGTCGGCCCGCAGATGGTCGCGGGCAGCTCGGCCAGCCAGCCCGGCAGCCCGCTCGTCGTCCAGCTCAGCACCGGCGGCTTCGTGATCAGCTGGCAAAGCGAGGCCGGCCTGCTGGCCCAGCGCTTCGACTCGTCGGGCGCTCCGGTCGGAGGCGAGATCCTGATCGCCGAGAACCCGATCTCCGACCAGCACGCGCTGGTCGCGACGGCGTCGGGAGGATTCGCCTCGGCCTGGGCGGCGAGCGACGATCCGTTCGGCGACGGACCCTATCGGTCGAAGGCGCAGTTCTTCGATTCCTCCGGAGCCGCCACCGGGGCCCAGATCTCGCGCGCCGCCGGCGATCTCGACCTCGACAATCTCGCCTTGCTGGCGCTGGCGGACGGCGGCTACCTTCTCGGCTGGGTCGAGCAGGTCGGCCATTTCGGCTCGCTGACCACCCAGGCGGTGAAGGCGCAGAGGCTCGATTCCGGCGGCGCCGCGCTCGGCGACCCGGTCACCCTCACCGGCCTCACGGTCGAGGAGGATTACGGCCCCGACGTCCGCTTCGCCGCGCATCCGGGCGGAGGCTTCGTCCTGACCTGGCCGACGGCCGACCTCGCCGATCCCGACAGCGCCCGGGTCAATTACGACTTCCCCTTCCCGCCCGATTACAGCCTTCACGGCCGGCTGTTCGATTCGTCGGGCGCCGCCGCGGGCTCGGCGTTCCAGATCGTCTCGCTCGGCCAGGACGGAGTCGTCGCGATCCTCGCCGACGGCACCATCGCGACCGCCTGGTCCGGCTCGGACAGCAGCGGCAGCGGGCTCCTCGCCCGGCTCTACCGGCCCGCCAACGCGCCCGTCGACAATCAGGGCAACGACAATTTCGCCGGCGATTCCGGCGACAACCTGATCGACGGAGGCCCGGGCAACGACTTCCTTCGACTCGAGCAGGGCGGCGACGACGTCGCCCTGGGCGGTCCCGGCAACGACGTCTTCCTGTTCGGAGGGACTCTGAACGGCGCAGACACGATCGACGGCGGCACCGGAACCGACCAGATCGCGATCCAGGGAGATTATGCCGAGGCGGAGGCTTTGACTCTCGGCTCGAACGTTGTTTCGGTCGAGAATTTGGCCATCCTGCCCGGCAACGACATGCGCTTCGGAGACCCGGGGACGAACTTCTACAGCTACGAGATCACCGCCCAGGATATCGCGCTCGCGACCGGCGTCCAGCTGGTCGTCGACGCCAACCGGCTTCGTCCCGGCGAGAATCTGACCTTCAACGGCTCGGCCGAGAGCGACGGAAGCTTCTTCATCTACGGCGGAGGCGGAAACGACCTCCTGACCGGGGGGGCGAAGAACGACGTCTTCATCTTCGGCCACCAGGGCCAGTGGGGGACGGGCGACGTCGTCACCGGCGGAGCGGGCATCGACCAGCTCGCGCTTCGCGGCAATTACACGATCGTCTTCGGGGCGAACCAGCTGGTCGGGGTCGAGCAGATCGGAATGGTCTCCGCCCAGGACACGCGCTACGGCGCTCTGGGCTCGAGCTACAATTACGACCTGACGATGGTCGACTCCAACGTCGACGGGATCCAGATGACGGTCGACGCCGCTCCGCTCAGGCCCGGCGAGACTCTCACGTTCAACGGCTCGGCCGAGGACGACGGAAGCTTCCGGGTGTTCGGAGGTAGAGGCGACGATACGATTGTCGGAAGCCAGAACGGCGACATCCTTGCCGGCAATGGCGGGTCGGACCAGCTCACGGGCGGCGGAGGCGGCGATGCGTTCCGCTACGTCGCGGCGTCGGACTCCGCTCCAGGCTCGGCCGACAGGATCCTCGACTTCCTGCCGGGAACCGACTGGATCGACCTTTCGAGGATCGACGCCGACACCCACGCGGCGGGCAACCAGGCGTTCCGGTGGATCGGGTCGAACGGGTTCACCGGAAGTAACGCGGCCTCGGCCGGCGAGCTTCGGGCCTATCAGAGCGGCAATTCGTGGTTCGTAGAGGGCGATACGGACGGCAACGGCGCCGCCGATCTCGTCATCGAGCTGACGGTGATCGGGCCCACTCCCCTCGAGGCGGGCCACTTCCTGCTCTAGGGAACGGCTTCGAAGCGGCCGGGCGGAATAGCTGGACGTTGCGCTCGTAACGAAGATATGTCTGCCGGTTGACGGGGAAAGCGCGTTCCGTCCGGGCGCGCGAGGGGGACTTGCCGGCAAGGTGCGACGCCACGGCCGCTTCGGCGGCGGGATCGTCGGCACCCGCGCCGGCCGGCCGCCATTCATTCGAGGGACGAAATGGCGGTCATCACCGGCACCAATGGCAACGACTCGCTCACCGGCACGCCCGATTCCGACACGATCAACGCGTTGCTCGGCAAGGACGTGGTCGACGGGCTCGCCGGCCTCGACACCCTGATCGTCGACTATTCCGCCGTCGCCGTGGATCCCTATGCCGGAGCGACGATGGCGAACGTGCCGTCGATCGTCGCGTCCAGCGGCGGCTCCTTCAGCGGCTCGGTCAAGACCGTCGACGGCAGCAACACCACGACTTTCTCCGGAATCGAGCGGCTCGAGGCCAGGCTCGATTTCTTCCACAACAGCTTCGTCCTCGACGGCGCCGCGCTCGCGCTGGGAGCGACGATCGCCCTGGACGGCGGCGCCGGGACCGATACGCTCGAGGCCGATTTCTCGGCCTTGGGAGCCCTCGACCTCCAGCTCGGCGGCGGCGGGGCGAGCGGCAATTTCGGATCGATCGCCAATTTCGACATCTTTCGCCTCAAGCTCGGCGCCGGCAACGACAATGTCACCGGCGGATCGGGCAAGGACGTCCTGGCCGGCGGCGGCGGGTCCGATACGCTCGACGGCGGAGGCGGCGACGACACGCTCCATTCGGCGGAGCTCTCGCCGGCCTGGAGCCGGCCCCACCTCGCCAGCGACATCGCCTGGACCCCGCCGGTCCTCGACACCGGCAGCGAGGCGGACGTGCTTCGCGGCGGAAGCGGCTACGACACGATCTTCGCGGGCTTCGGAGACTCGGTCGACGGCGGCGCCGATCTCGCCGAGCTTCTGATCAGCCTCAGGGGCTCCTCAACCGGACTCACCCTCGACTTCCGCTCGCTCGCCGACGGCGGCACCCTGACCATCGGAGGCGCCCTCGTCTCCAACATATCGGGCGTCAGCTGGATCGAGGGCAGCGACCATGACGACGTCCTGACCGGGAGCCACATCTTTACCTACCAGAATTTCGGAGCGGCGCCGATGTTCGGGCGCGGCGGCAACGACCGGCTGACCGCCGGCCAGGCGACCGGCAACATCTATGGCGGCGACGGCAACGATTCCATCGACTCCTACGTCAATAACGGCGCCTATTACGGCGAGGCCGGCGACGACGTCATCACCGCCCGGGGCTCGACCACCCACAGCTATGGCGGCGACGGCAACGACAGGCTCGAGGTCGTCGCCTACGGCCATGGCGGCTCCGGCAATGACATCGTCACCGTCATCCGCGGCGGCGGCTCGGGAGGCTCCGCCTACGGCAATGACGGCGACGACCAGCTGACCGGCTCCGACGACCCCAATGCCCTGGTCGGCGGAGCGGGCGCCGACACGATCCATGGCAACAACTCGATGGACTGGCTGTTCTCGGCGGGCCCGGCCGACAGCGTCGCGCAGGGCCTCATGTATGACGGAACTGAATATCTCGGCGAAGCGGACCATGGGACCGAGCATGACCAGGTGTTCGGCGGCCAGGGCTATGACCGGCTTTCGGTCGGCTATGGCGACGACGCCGACGGCGGCACGGACATCAACTCGCTCGCCCTCTCCCTGCGCGGCTCGGGCTCCGGAATCGTCCTCGACACCGCCGACATCATCTCCGGCGCATTCTATCAGCTCGGCGGCGGAACCCTCCAGAACTTCCAGTCGATCGCCGTCCTGTGGGGCTCCGATTTCGGGGACGTGCTCAGCTTCGCCGACCAGTCGACGGGAGTGCGGGTCTACGGCGAGGGCGGCAACGACACGATCAACGCCACCTCCGCCGCCGACACCATCCGCGGCGGCTCCGGAGCCGACATCATCAATGCCGGCGGCGGCGACGACACCATCCATGTCGATCTCGCCGACGATGCTCCCGCCGGCGAGCAGATCGACGGCGGCGCCGGCTTCGACACGCTCCGGACCGCCCCGATGGTCGAAGTCGACATTTCCGCCGCGACCCTCATCGGGATCGAATCGATCATTAGCGGAGTGGGGGCCGTCGTCTCGACGACCAGCCTGAGCTCGGCCGCCTTCCTGACCGGAACCTTCCGCTTCGCCAATGGCGGCATCGTCTCGATCGCGGCCACCGCGACCAACGGCAGCCTGTTCTTCTCGCTGTCGCCGGCGGGCAACCGGATCGACCTCACCAATGTCCAGGCGAGCGGCTTCCTCCAGGTCTACGGCCAGGGCGGCGACGACGTCATCATCGCGAGCGCCGTCAGCGGCGGGACCTATTATGGCGGCGGCGGCAACGACCAGCTGACCGGAGGCGGCAGCGTCGACTGGCTCTACGGCAATGAAGGCCATGACCGGCTCGACGGCCGCGGCGGCGCCGATCAGCTCACCGGCGGGACGGGCGACGACCTCTACGTGCTCGACAATTCCGGCGACCGGGTGTTCGAATCCGGCGGCGAGGGCAATGACACGATCGAGAGCTCGGTCACCATCTCGTCGATCAATTCGCTCAACGTCGAGACCCTCAGGCTGACCGGCATGGACGCGGCGGACGCGACCGGCAATTCCGGCGACAACCTGCTCATCGGCAATGGCGCCGCCAACGTCTTGAACGGCCTCGGCGGCAATGACTTCCTTCGCCTTCAGGACGGAGGGGCCGACACCGCCAATGGCGGCGAGGGCAACGACGTCCTCCTGTTCGGGGCCGCCCTGACCTCGCTGGACATGGTGAACGGCGGCTCCGGCACCGACCAGATCGCGATCCAGGGCGACTATGCCGGGGCGGAGGCCCTGACGGTCGGCTCGAACATTGTCTCGGTCGAGAACCTGGCCATCCTTCCGGGCTCGGACACGCGCTTCGGAGACCCGGGGACGAACTTCTACAGCTACGACATCACCGCGCAGGACGTCGCGCTGGCCGCCGGAGTCCAGCTGGTCGTCGACGCCAACCGGCTTCGTCCCGGCGAGGATTTCACCTTCAACGGCTCGGCCGAGAGCGACGGAAGCTTCTTCATCTACGGCGGAGGCGGAAACGACCTCCTGACCGGGGGATCGAGGAACGACGTCTTCATCTTCGGCCACCAGGGCCAGTGGGGGACGGGCGACGTCGTCACCGGCGGCGCCGGAGTGGACCAGCTTGCGCTTCGCGGCAATTACACGATCACGTTCGGGGCGAACCAGCTGGTCGGCGTCGAGCAGATCGGAATGGTCTCCGCGCAGGACACTCGCTACGGCGTGCTCGGCTCGACCTACAGCTACGACCTGATCATGGTCGACTCCAACGTCGACGGGATCCAGATGACTGTCGATGCCGCGCCACTGAGGCCCGGCGAGACTCTCACCTTCAACGGCTCGGCCGAGGACGACGGAAGCTTCCGGGTGTTCGGAGGCCGGGGCGACGACTCCATCGTCGCCGGACAGAACGGCGACATCCTTGCCGGCAATGGCGGCGCGGACCAGCTCACCGGCGGCGCGGGCGGCGATGCGTTCCGCTACGTCGCGGCGTCGGACTCCGCTCCGGGCTCCGCCGACCGCATCCTCGACTTCCTGCCGGGAACCGACTGGATCGACCTCAGCCGGATCGACGCCGACACCCACGCTGCCGGCAACCAGGCGTTCCGCTGGATCGGCTCCAACGCCTTCACCGGAACCAACGCGGCCTCGGCGGGCGAGCTTCGGGCCTATCAGAGCGGGAACAGCTGGTTCGTCGAGGGCGACACCGACGGCAATGGCGCCGCCGACCTCGTCATCGAGGTGACGGTGCTCGGGCCGACTCCGCTCGGGGCGGACAACTTCCTGCTCTAGCGGTCCGCAACGCTTCGGGCGGGTTCGGGAACGATCGCGGACGCTCAGCGCGATGCGCCGGCAATTCATTGTCAATTCAACGAAAAACCGCTAACGGCGCGAGCGGGAGCGGGCCAATCATGATCAAGACAGTGTCCGGCGAGGCGTACGCGCCTGTCGCCGATTTCCAGCTGAGCGCGGATACGCTCGAATATCAAAGCTCGCCCGCCTTTGCGAGGCTGGACGACGGCGGCTTCGTCGCGGTCTGGAGCGATTCGCGCTTCGGCAACGGGTCGATGCGCATGCAGCGATTCGACCTGAACGGCCGCAAGGTGGGCGCCGAGATCGTCCTCCCCTCCGGCGGCACGCCGGCCCTGGCCTCGACTCCGACCGGCTTCCTCCTCACCTGGACGGTCATGGAGCCCTATCCGGCCAACTCCGAGGTCAAGGCGCGCTTCTACGATTCGAACCTCAACCCGACGAGTCCGGAGATCGCCGTCAACTCGACGACCGTCGCGTTCCAGGAGAATGAGGGCGTGGCGGCCCTCGCCGGCGGCGGCTACGTCGTTACCTGGGGCCAGCGGGGACATTCCAGCTTCGACGACGTCCGGGCCCAGATCCTCGATGCCGCCGGAAACAAGGTCGGCGGCGAGTTCATCGTCAACGAGAACGTTCCCGGCATCAAATATGCGATGGGCCTGACTGCCCTCGCCGGGGGCGGCTTCGTCGCGGCCTGGACGGGCTTCGAGGTGGCGGACCAGTTCGGCAATCTCAGCCCCGGGCTTCGCGCCCAGATTTTCGACGCCGCCGGCAACAAGGTCGGCGCGGCCTTCTCGCTCAACACCATCGTCCCCGGCAACCAGTCGAATTCGGACCTGGCGGCGCTTCCCTCGGGCGGCTTCGTCGCCGCCTGGACCGACGACGGCACCCGCCAGTCCGGCTCCCAGGCCAACGGCAACCAGGGCATCTGGGTGCAGCTGTTCGACGGCCTCGGCCAGAAGATCGGCGCGGCCGTTCGAGTCGGAACCGGCGGGGATTCGGTCGTCGGCCTGCCGACCATCGCGGTCACCTCCACCGGCTTCCTCGTAACCTGGCCGCAGCTGCCGACCATGTATGCGGGGCAGAACGAATTGCGGGCGCAACGCTTCGACTTCAACGGCAACAAGGTCGCCGAGGAGTTCGTCGTGGGAAGCGCCGCGGCCGCGACTCATGTCGCTCCGACCAGCCTCGTGCTCGACGGCGGCACCATATTGTACGGCTGGACTCACCGGGCCGCGTCCGGATTCAATTACGACGACGTCCGGGCCCAGATGCTGATCCCGACCCAGCATGGGACCGATGCCGCGGACAGCTTTGCCGGGAGCGCCGGCCGCGACTTCTATCTCGCCCGCGCCGGCGACGACTCCGTCTCGGGCGGCGCCGCGGACGACGGCCTGTCGGGCGGCGACGGCAACGATATCCTGAACGGGGAGCAGGGCGGCGACATTCTCGACGGCGGCGCCGGGGCCGACGTCATGACCGGCGGCGCAGGAGACGATTTCTACACGGTCGGCGAGGCCGGCGACCAGGTCGTCGAGCAGGCCGGCGAAGGGACCGATACGGTCGAGACGTCGCTCGTCGACTATGCCGCGCCGGAGGCGGTCGAGAATGTCGTGGGAACGCTCGGCGCCGGGACCCAGACGCTCAGAGGCAATGCCCTCGCCAATGTTCTGACCGGCGGCGATGCCGACAATGTCTTCCACATCGGCAGCGGCGGCCACGACGTCGTCAGCGGCGCCGGCGGGCGCGACACGCTCCACATCGACTGGAGCGATTCGACCTCGCCGGTGACCAATGAGATCGTCAGCGTGCCGTTCGCCAGCGTGCCGGGCGCCGTCTACCGGGACGGCACCGGCCGAAGCGTTTCCTACTCCCGGGTCGAGGAGGTCGTGGTTACGACCGGGTCCGGAAACGACTTCATCGCCACGCCCGGCCCGCTTCCCTCGACCGGACCGCTGAGCACCCGGATAAGCGCGGGCGCCGGCAACGACACCGCCTATCTCAATTCTACCTTCGACAGCTTTGACGGCGGCACGGGCATCGACGGAGTCTACACCTCGAATACCGCCGCCTCGTCCGGGGTGTTCGAATGGCGGGTCCCGGCCAACCTGTTCATCTCGCCGGCGGGAACCCCCCAGC
The DNA here is from genome assembly GCA_036386795.1 of Allosphingosinicella sp. GTDB lineage: Bacteria > Pseudomonadota > Alphaproteobacteria > Sphingomonadales > Sphingomonadaceae > Allosphingosinicella. The sequence goes on along the minus strand of DASVUZ010000005.1, from coordinate 896 downwards.
TCGCCAACATCGAGCATTTCCTGCTCGGCACCACCGGATCGGGCAACGACATTGTCGAGACCGGCCGCCTCGCGCTCCCCGACACGCTGCTGACGGGATCGGGCGACGACCTCGTCACCACCTATCACGGAGTCGACCGGCTGTTCGCGGGCCCCGGCTTCGATACGCTCGTCATCGACTGGCGGGAGTCGACCGCTCCGGTCGAGCTCGAGCTGAATTTCCCCTGGTACGGCGGCGATTCGCTCAGCGGAAGCGCTCGGTCGGGAACCGACCGATCCATCGTTTTCGAGGAGGTTGAGCGGCTGGTCGTTCTGGGCGGATCGGCGGCGGACGGCCTGGCCGGCAGCGACCGGGCCGACCAGCTTTCCGGCGGCGGCGGCGACGACGGGCTTTCCGGCGGACTTGGCGACGACATGCTCGACGGCGGCGACGGCGACGACTTTCTCGACGGCGGTTCCGGGGCGGACTCGATGACCGGCGGCGCCGGCAACGACATTTTCTCCGTCGACGATGCCGGCGACTCGGTGACCGAGGCTTCGGGCGAGGGCACGGACGAGGTGCGCACCACGCTGGCGAGCTACAGCCTGCTCGGCACCAGCGTCGAGAATCTGCGGGCCAATTCGGCCGTCGCCCACGATTTCCGAGGCAATTCGGGCGGCAACGTCGTCACCGGCGGCGGAGGCAACGACTTCCTCCGGCTTCAGGACGGCGGCGACGACAATGGCGTCGGCGGCGACGGCAATGACGTCTTCCTGTTCGGAGGGACCTTCACGTCGGCCGACCAGGTGGACGGCGGCGCCGGCACCGACCAGATCGCGATCCAGGGCGATTATGCGGGGGCGGAGGCTCTGACTCTCGGCTCGAACATCGTCTCGGTCGAGAATTTCGCCATCCTG
>DASVUZ010000004.1:0-35915 GCA_036386795.1 Allosphingosinicella sp. | reverse complement strand
CGACGGCGTCGTCTACAAGGTCGACGAGCTCGAGCTCCAGCGCCGGCTCGGCCAGGTTGCCCGCGCCCCGCGCTGGGCGATCGCCCACAAATTCCCCGCCGAGCGCGCCGAGACGATTCTCGAGGCGATCGACATCCAGGTCGGCCGCACCGGCAAGCTCACGCCGGTGGCGCGACTGACGCCGGTGACCGTCGGCGGAGTCACCGTGACCAACGCCACCCTGCACAATGCCGACGAGATCGGGCGGCTCGGCGTTCGCCCGGGCGACCGCGTGCTGATCCAGCGCGCCGGCGACGTCATCCCGCAGGTGCTGAAGAACCTGACCCCCGACGAGGACCGGCCGGCCTTCGCCTTCCCGTCTTCCTGCCCGGAATGCGGCTCGGACGCGGTCCGGGAGGAGGGCGAGGTCGACGTCCGCTGCACCGGCGGACTCGTCTGCCCGGTCCAGCGGGTCGAGCGGCTCAGGCATTTCGTCTCCCGCCACGCGCTCGACATCGAGGGCCTCGGAATCACCCATATCGAGAATTTCTTCCGCGACGGGCTCCTCCAGTCGCCCGCCGACATCTTCCGGCTGACCAAGGAGATTCTGCTGGGCCGGGAGCGCTGGGCCGAGATTTCGGCGGTCAACCTGATCGCCGCGATCGACTCCAAGCGCGAGCCTCCGCTCGACCGCTTCCTCTATGCGCTCGGAATCCGCCATGTCGGCGAAGTGACGGCTCGAGACCTCGCCCGCCGCTACCGAAGCTGGGACAATTTCCGATCGATGATCGAGGCCGCGCTGAAGACTCGGGCCGAAATGGCGCCGGTTCCCGGCGAGGAGGAGCGCAAGTTCCGGCAGCGCCGCGACAAGGCGGTGGTCGAGGCGATCGAGACTCCCAATATCGGTCCGGAAGTGGCCAACGCCCTGCTCGATTTCTTCGAGGAGGAGCATAACCGCGAGGTTCTGGACGATCTGCTCGCCGCCGGAGTCCGGCCCAAGGACGTCGTCTGGGAGACGAAGCCGTCGCCCGTCTCGGGCAAGACCCTGGTCTTCACCGGAGGCCTGGAGACGCTTTCGCGGGACGAGGCCAAGGCGCAGGCCGAGCGGCTCGGCGCCAAGGTCGCCGGCTCGGTCTCGGCGAAGACCGACCTGGTGATCGCCGGCCCCGGCGCCGGCTCGAAGCTCAAGAAGGCGGCGGAATTGGGCGTCGAGGTGATCGACGAGGCGGCCTGGAACGCCATTGTCGAGGGGTTGGGGTAAAATCCCTCTCCCGCTTTTCGCGGGAGAGGAGGGGCCCGCCGCGAAGCGGTGGGAGGTGAGGGTCTGTATACCGGAGTCAGCAAGACCCTCACCTCCCAAGCCTTCGGCTTGGGCCCCTCCTCTCCCGTAAAGGAGGGGAGAGGGGTTTCTCGCGCCGCTTGCGCATCTGCAGCGTCGGCCATTCGCCGCGGTCGACGCGGCCGGTCAGCATCAGGCCCTGGCGGCGATAGGCGTCCGCCACCGCTGGCGCCTGGTGGTCGAGGAGGCCGGCGAGGATGAGGCGGCCGCCCGGAGCGATCGCCTTCGCCACCGAGGGGGCGAGGTCGATCAGCGGGCCGGCGAGGATGTTGGCGATGACGAGGTCGTAGGGCGCGCGGGCCTGCAGGCGGGGATGGTCCATCCCGTCGGCGACGAGCAGCTCGAGCTGGCCGCGCGCACGGCCGAGGCGGATCCGGTTGATCGCTGCATTCTCCTCGCTCACCTCGATCGCGACCGGATCATTGTCCGAAGCGGCGGCTCGGGCCGAGGGCCAGAGGCGCATCGCCGCGAAGGCCAGAAGCCCGGTGCCGGTGCCGAGGTCGAGCAGGTTGGCGACGGCGGCCCCGCCGGACCTCATCCGGCTCAGAGCGACGAGGCAGCCGCTCGTGGTCTCGTGCTGGCCGGTTCCGAAGGCGCGGCCGGCGTCGATCTCCAGGGCGATCGAGTCGCCCGGGACTTCGTCGCGATGGGCCGGCGTGTGGACGAAGAAGCGGTCGGCGCGGATCGGCTCCAGCCCCTGCTGGCTCAGGGTCACCCAGTCGCGATCCTCGACCTTCTCCACGGCCGGCTCGGCGCCGGACGCGCTCGGAGCGAGGGCGGCGAGCAGGTCGAGCATCTCGGCCGTCGGCTCGTCCTGGAAATAGGCGTCGAGCCGCCACTGGTCCGCGCTCTGAGCATCGCTGGTCATCAGCACCGGCGGGAAGTCGAGCCAGGCGAGGGGGGAGATGTCGTCCTTGAGCGCTTCGGCCTCGGCCCTGGTGCAGGGCAGGCTGACCTTCCAGCTGGTCATGATTGATCCTCCCCACGATTTCGTGGGGAGGGGGACCACCCGAAGGGTGGTGGAGGGGTAGCCGCGCAGGCCTCGCCAGCTACCCCTCCACCATGCTTCGCATGGTCCCCCTCCCCGGCAAATGCCGGGGAGGATTTTCTAGCGGACATAGCTTGCGCCGTTGACGTCGATCACCGTCCCGGTCGCCGAGGCGGGCGCGTCGACCGCGAGCCAGCGCACCGTCTCGGCCACCTCTTGGGCGGAGGCGACCCGGCCGAGGGGGATGTCGGCGACGATCTTCTGGCCGCCGCGGCTCGCCATATAATCGTCGATCATCTCCGAGGCGGTGAAGCCGGGGGAGACCGCGAAGGCGAGGATGTCGTCGGCGGCATAGGCTCGGGCGATGGTCCGGGTCATGGCCACCATCCCCGCCTTGGACGCGGCGTAATGCCAGTGGGCCGGGCTGTCGCCGCGATGAGCGGCCCGGCTCGCGACGTTGACGATCCGGCCTCCGCCGCCGTCGCGGAAATGGAGCACGGCGAGCCGGCAAAGCTCGGCCGACGCGGTGAGGTTGACCCGCATCGTGCGCTCCCACCGGGCCGTCCAATCGGCGGAGGGCAGGTCGACCGGGGCGGCCTCGAAGATCCCGGCATTGTTGACGAGGACGTCGATTCGCCCGCTGAGCCGCTCCAGGGCCGAGCGCCAGAGCGCCTCGGCGGCGCCGGGGGAATCGAGGTCGGCGGCGATGAGGCCGTCGCCGCCCCGGCTGGAATGGCCCGCGACATTGTGGCCGTCGAGCGCGGCGGCGATCGCCCTGCCGATGCCCCGGCTGCTTCCGGTGACGAGGATGTTGAGCTTGGTCATGGCCGCGCGATAGGCGGCGCCGCGGGGCAAAGGAAGCCTCAGTCGGCGAACGGGTCGCGGACCAGGATCGTGTCCTCGCGCTCGGGGCTGGTCGAGACGAGGGCGACCGAGATCCGGCACAATTCCTCGATCCGGCGGATATACTTGATCGCCTGGGCCGGCAGGTCCGCCCAGCTTCGGGCGCCGGCGGTCGATTCGGACCAGCCCGGCATCGTCTCGTAGACCGGCTCGACGCCTTCCTGGTCGGCGGCGTGGGCGGGGAGATGGTCGAACGGCGTTCCGCGCAGCCTGTAGCCGGTGCAGATCCGGATCTCTTCGAGCCCGTCGAGAACGTCGAGCTTGGTCAGCGCCACCCCGGTCACGCCGGCGACCGCGCAGGCCTGGCGGACGAGCACGGCGTCGAACCAGCCGCAGCGCCGCTTGCGCCCGGTGACGGTCCCGAACTCCCGGCCGCGCTCGCCGAGGCGCTGGCCGGTCTCGTCCTCGAGCTCGGTCGGGAAGGGACCGGCGCCGACCCGGGTGGTGTAGGCCTTGACGATTCCGAGAACGAAGCCGGCCGCGCCGGGGCCGAGGCCGCTTCCGGCCGCCGCGGTTCCGGCGACGGTGTTGGACGAAGTGACGAACGGATAGGTGCCGTGGTCGACGTCGAGAAGCACGCCCTGGGCGCCCTCGAAGAGGATTCGCTTGCCCCTCGACCGCGCCTCGCCGAGCGTCTTCCAGACCGGGCGGGCGAAGCGGAGCACGAACTCGGCGATCTCGCCGAGGTCGCGCTCGAGCCGGGCGCGGTCGATCGGAGGCTCGCCGAAGCCGGCGCGAAGCGCGTCGTGATGGGCGCAGAGGCGGTCGATCTGGGGCCCGAGATGGCCGAGATGGGCGAGGTCGCAGACCCGGATCGCCCGGCGGCCGACCTTGTCCTCATAGGCCGGGCCGATGCCGCGCCGCGTCGTCCCGATCTTGCCCTGGCCGGACGCATCCTCGCGAAGCGCGTCGAGGTCTCGGTGGAAGGGCAGGATGAGCGGGCAGGTATCGGCGACGTGAAGAGTCTCGGGAGTCACGGCCACGCCCTGCTCGCCGAGCCGCTCCACCTCGGCCTTGAACGCCCAGGGATCGAGCACGACTCCGTTGCCGATCACCGAGAGCGTGCCTCGGACGATTCCGGAAGGGAGGAGGGAGAGCTTGTAGACCTGCTCGCCGACGACGAGCGTGTGGCCCGCATTGTGGCCGCCCTGGAAGCGGGCGACGACGTCGGCGCGGCTCGCCAGCCAGTCGACGATCTTCCCTTTGCCCTCGTCGCCCCACTGGACTCCGATCACGGTGACGTTGGCCAATTGCGGCTCCTGTGCTGGCACCCCTGGAATTCAGCAGCCTGGAACTCGTGGAGTCCGTTCGCCCTGAGCCTGTCGAAGGGCCTTCCTTCCTGCCATCGGGGAAAGAGGAGGGCTTCGACAAGCTCAGCCCGAACGGTGCTGGACCCAAGCCACGCCGCTTTAACGGGACGGACGGGAAATCAAAAGCGCAGCCGCTCGACCCGCTTGACGCCCGCGGTGCGCTCCGCGCGCCGAGAGCGGGACGTGATGGCGCCCGCTTCTAACCGTTGATCGGGTAGGGACCGGTCGCTTTGTACTTGGCCGGCCCGACGACCGACGTCACTTGGAGCACATTGTTCGAATTGGGGTTGTGGGTGCTCTTCGAATTGTAGTCGATCGTCATTCCGACGCCGAAGTTCGACGCTCGCGGCGGCTCCGTCAGCGTCAGCACCCAGTTGCCGTTGCGGCCCTTCGTCTGGGTCGATTCCGCAGTGAGCACGGCGGCCACGTTGTTGGGCGCGTTGCGCTGCCCGACGGATCCGCCCTTGCACTTCGATACTGGCATCGCGTGTCTCCCGCGCCGGATGGCCGTGGCGCGCGGGCGACTCCGGCGGCCGGTCGCGCCCGACAGGCCTAGCACCGCGGGCGCCGGGCCTGTGGCGTAGACTGGTCCATTCCAGGTCCGAACCGGACCCACTTCGCCCTAGGGAGGACTAGAAGCGGAGCGGCTCCACCCTTTTCACTCCGGGCAGGCCCTGCAACCGCTCGACCAGCTCCGGGCCGATATGGCTGTCGACCGAGACCAAAGCGACGGCCTCGCCGCCGGCCTCGCGGCGGCCGAGGCTGAACGTGCCGATATTGACCCCAGCCTCGCCGAGCAGGGTGCCGAGCCGTCCGATGAAGCCGGGCGTGTCCTCGTTGACGATGAAGATCATCTCGCCTTCGAGCTCCGCCTCGACCCGGATCCCGAACATCCCGACCAGGCGCGGGGCGGCGTTGCCGAACAGGGTGCCCTCGACGGCGCGAGCGCCCTGCGGAGTGGCCGCGCTCACCCGCACCAAGGTGTGGTAATCGCCTTCGCGATCGTGCCGGACCTCGCGGACGTCGAGGCCGCGCTCCTTGGCCAGGAAGGGCGCGTTCACCATGTTCACGCTGTCCGAATAGACCTTCATCAGCCCGGCGAGCACGGCTCCGGTGATCGGCTTCTGGTTGAGCTGGGCGGCTGCGCCTTCGACCTCGATCGAGATTCCGGTGGAGCGGCGCCCTTCGAGCTGGCCGACCAGCGAGCCGAGCTTCTCGGCGAGAGCCATATAGGGCTTCAGCCGAGGCGCCTCCTCAGCGGAGAGCGACGGCATGTTGAGAGCATTGGTGACTCCGCCGCGGGTGAGGAATTCCGACATCTGCTCGGCGACCTGGATGGCGACGTTGACCTGCGCCTCGGTGGTCGATGCGCCGAGGTGGGGCGTCGCCACCAGTCCGGGCGTTCCGAACAGCGGGCTCGACTTCGCCGGCTCCTCGCTGAACACGTCGAGCGCGGCGCCGGCGACATGGCCGGAATCGAGGGCGGCCTTCAGCGCCGATTCGTCGACCAGCCCGCCGCGGGCGCAATTGATGATCCGGACGCCTTTCTTGGTCCTGGCCAAATTCTCGCGGGACAGGATGTTGCGAGTCTGATCGGTGAGCGGCGTATGGAGGGTGATGAAGTCGGCGCGGGCGAGAAGCTCCTCGAGCCCCACTTTCTCGACCCCGAGGTCGAGCGCCCGCTCGGGAGTCAGGAAGGGATCGTAGGCGACGACCTTCATCCTGAGGCCGAGCGCCCGGTCGGCGACGATCGAGCCGATATTGCCGGCGCCGATCAGGCCGAGCGTCTTGTTGGTCAGCTCCACCCCCATGAAGCGGTTCTTCTCCCACTTGCCGGCCTGGGTGGAGGAATCGGCGGCCGGCAGGTCCCTCGCAAGCGCGAACATCAGCGCGATCGCATGCTCGGCGGTGGTGATCGAATTGCCGAACGGCGTGTTCATCACCACGATTCCGCGAGCGGTGGCGGCCGGGATGTCGACATTGTCGACTCCGATTCCGGCCCGGCCGATCACCTTCAGATTCGGCGCCGACTCGAGCAGCTCCGCGGTCACCTTGGTCGCGGAGCGGATGGCGAGGCCGTCATAGCCGCCGATAATGGACTTGAGCTCGTCCTTGGTCAGGCCGGGCCGCTCGTCCGCGTCGACGCCATTGGCCCGGAATATCTCGGCGGCCTTGGGATCCATCGGGTCGGAAATCAGCACTCTGGGCATTTTGGAAACTCCGTCGTCCCGGCGAAAGCCGGGACCGCAGGGTGAAAGGCGCGGGTCTTTTCCGATCCGAGGCCCCGGCTTTCGTCGGGACGGCCGGTCAGGCCCCCTTCGCCTCGTGAAAGGCCCAGTCGAGCCAGGGAAAGAGCGCTTCGAGGTCGTCCGTGTCGACGGTCGCTCCGCACCACAGCCGAAGACCCGGCGGGGCGTCGCGGTAGCTGGCGAGGTCGTAGCCCGCGCCTTCCGCCTCGAGCAGGCCGGCCATCTTCTTGACCAGGGCCGACTGAACCTCGGGGTCCCCCGCTTCGGCGAAACGGAGGCAGACGCTGGTATTGGATCGGGTCGCCGGGTCGCTGGCGAGATGCTCGATCCAGTCGGTCCGCTGCACCCAGGCGCCTACCGCCGCGGCATTGGCCTCGGACCGGGCGATCAGGCCGGGTAGTCCGCCGCTGCCGAGCGCCCATTCCAGGGCGAAGATATAATCCTCGACCGCCAGCATCGAGGGCGTGTTGATCGTCTCGCCGTGGAAGAGGCCCTCGACCAGCTTGCCGCCTTTCGTCAGCCGGAAGATCTTGGGCAGCGGCCAGGGCGGCGTGTAGCCCTCCAGCCGCTCCACCGCGCGGGGGCCGAGGACCAGCACGCCGTGGCCGCCCTCGCCGCCGAGCACTTTCTGCCAGCTGAAGGTGCCGACGTCGATCTTGTCCCAGGCTATGTCCTGGGCGAACACCGCCGAGGTCGCGTCGGCGATGGTCAGGCCCTCGCGGTCGTCGCGGATCCAGTCGCCGTTCGGCACCTTCACTCCGGAGGTCGTGCCGTTCCAGGTGAAGACGGCGTCGCTGGCCGGATCGACGGCGGCGAGATCGGGAAGCTCGCCATAGGGCGCCTTGATCACCGTCGCGTCGAGCTTGAGCTGCTTGACGACGTCGGTGACCCAGCCCTCGCCGAAGCTCTCCCAGGCGAGCAAAGTGACCGGCCGGGCTCCGAGCATCGACCACAGGGCCATCTCGACCGCGCCGGTGTCGGAGGCGGGGACGATTCCGATTCGGTGGCTCGCGGGGATTCTCAGCACCCGGCGGGTGAGCTCGATCGCGTGGCCGAGCCGGGCCTTGCCGAGCTTCGAGCGGTGCGAGCGGCCCAGCGATCCGAGCGCGAGATGCTCGGGACCCCAGCCCGGCGGCTTGGCGCAGGGCCCGGAGGAAAAAAAGGGACGCGCGGGTCGCACGTCCGGCTTGAGATTCGTCACTTCAACTCTCCTCGCAGAGAGCGCGCGCCGCGTTGGGACGGCGTGGCCCGCCGACGGCGATAGAGGCGTGGGCCGGCCTGTCAACCGCCGACCCGCCGCCCCGAGCCCATTTCAGATCCGGGTCCCGACCTTGGAGGCCGATCGCCGGAGGCCGAAGCGGGTTCGGGAGGACGGGCGGGCGAGCGCCGCTACTTGCGGTAGAGGATCTGGCCGCGGCGGGAGACGAGCAGCTTCTCGAACGTCACCGGGTGGAAATAGGCTTCGACCCGGTTGCCCTTGGGGTCGGTCCCGTAGACTTCGTAGCAGCCGCCGTCGACTTTCGCCTTTCGAACCTGCCAGCCCTGGCGGGTCAGCCTCTGCTGGAGGGCGGCGAGGCTCTTCCACTTCGCCTGCGGCGCGGAGCAGGTCATCTTGCCGGTCGCCGAGGCCGGAGCGGCGACGGCGAAGGCGAGCGGGAGCGCCGAAGCGGCGAGGATAAGTCGGAACGGGGTCATTTTCATCGCCTTGTCAATGTGGGGGCGGGGCTTCGTTCGGTTGCGAACCGGATTATTCGGTAGAGCTGCAGGGCGGCGAGGGGAGCGAAGCTGATGAGGGCGGCGGCGAGGCCGTCGTGAACGAGGATCCAGTGGGCGAGGCTGAGGAAGGCGGCGGGATAAGCCAGCCGCTGCAGCCGCTTCCACCCGGCCTTGAGGGCGCGCATCGCGGCGTCGTTGCTGGTCAGGGCCAAGGGCAGGAGGCAAAGCCAGGCCGCCCATCCGGTCCAGATTCCGGGCGCGCCCGCTTCGGCGACCATGTTCCGGACCGACTCCATGTCGAGCATGTAGAAAAGCAGGTGGAGGAGGGCGTAGGCGAAGGCCGCGACTCCAAGGGCGCGGCGATGGCGAAGCAGCCATTTCACCCAGGCCCGGCTCGGCAGGAGCCTTGACAGCGGGGTGACCATCAGGGCCAGGATGATCAGCCGGGCCGACCATTCGCCGGTCGGCCGGAGGAAGTCGCCGGGCCACGGCTCGGCGGCGGTCGCCCACCCATGGAGGAGGAGCGCCGCCGGCGCGGCCAGCAAGGCCCACAGCAGATATTGGGTCGAACGCCTACTCGTCACGAACCCCACCTAGCTTATTGCGAAAGATTCGCAATAACTCTTTCGAGCGTTGACGCTCGGGCTCGGGCGAAGCATTTTTCGGCGAATGCGGACGGGGGCCGCCCTGGCAGTGCTTCTCGCGCTCGGCGGCTGCATCCCGTCGAGCGGCGGCAAGCGGCCGCCGCCGGAGCGCATGGCGGCGCAGGGGCCGGCTCGCGAGTCCTTGCAATGCCGCTCCGACCTGGCCCGCGACGGCGTTCGCTTCAGGGCGCTGGAGGACCGGGTCTTTGGCAAGGGCTGCAGCGCGCTCGGAGCGGTCCAGCTGCTCGACGTCGGCACTCCGGTCGCCAATCTCGGAGCGATGACCTGCCCGCTCGCCCGCCAGTTCTCGCGCTGGGCCCGGGAGGCGGTGCAGCCGGCGGCCGCCGCCTGGCTCGGCAGCCGGGTCGTCAGGATCGAGAGCTTCGGCACCTATGGCTGCCGCCCGGTCAACAGCCGCCCCGGCGCGAAGCTGAGCGAGCATGGCCGCGCCAACGCCGTCGACATCGGCGCCTTCCTGCTCGCCGACGGGCGCCGGATCACCGTCCTTGCCGGCTGGCGGAGCGAGGATGAGGACGTCCGCCGCTTCCTTCGAGCCGTCCACGCCGCCGCCTGCCGGCGATTCGGAGTCGTCCTCGGGCCCGACGCCGACTCCTTCCATCGCGACCATCTCCATTTCGACATGGGACATGGGCCATATTGCCGCTAATGGGACGGGCATGACCGATCCGATCCCGCCCGACCGCGTCTTTCCCGCCGCCCGCCAGGAAGCCGAATCCGCGAACCAGCCGACGCCCTCGGCCCAGACCGAGCACGACGCCTATCGCCTCGCCTTCCAGGACATGGACTTCCTGCTCCGGGAGGATTTGCGCCCGGTGCGGTTCCAGCTCGAGCTGCTCAAGCCGGAATTGCTGCTCGACGAGGCCAGGATCGGCTCGACCTTCGTCTTCTACGGCTCGGCCCGGATTCCCGAGCCGGCCAAGGCCGACGCCCTGATCGCCACCGCCGCCACCGACGAGCAGCGCCACATCGCGGAGCGGCTCAAGGCGAAGTCCAAATATTATGACGAGGCGCGCGAGCTCGCCAAGCTGACCAGCCGTTGCGAGCCCGACGAGAAGGGCTGGAGGCACTTCGTCGTCTGCTCGGGAGGCGGGCCCTCGATCATGGAGGCGGCCAATCGCGGCGCCCACGACGTCGGCGCGGAATCGGTCGGGCTCAACATCGTCCTGCCCCACGAGCAGATGCCCAACCCCTATGTGACCCCGGGCCTCAGCTTCCAGTTCCATTATTTCGCGCTGAGGAAGATGCACTTTCTGCTCCGGGCCCGCGCCGTGGCGATCTTCCCGGGCGGCTTCGGCACCTTCGACGAGGCGTTCGAGCTCCTCACCCTGATCCAGACCGGCAAGGTGAAGTCGCTTCCGATCCTGTTCTTCGGACGCGAATTCTGGGAGCGGGTGGTCGATTTCGACGCCCTGGTGGAGGAGGGCGTCTGCGCGCCCGACGACCTCAAGCTGTTCACCTTCGTCGACTCGGCCCAGGAAGCCTGGAAGCATGTGTGCGACTATTATGCGGCCAATGACGAGCCGGTGACCTGCGCCTGATGGCCGGTCGGCGATAAAGCGCCGCCTAGCGGGCGATCAACCGGCTCGACCCGCCTCATATTCGGCGATGAACCGCTCGACCGGGATCGACCGGATCGTCTCGGCCAGAACGCTCTCGGCGACGTCCTCGGCGCGCTTGAAGCGAAGGCAGCTCTTGCCCATGTCCAGCTTCTTGCCGGCGGCCGCCCACTCGGCCTTCAGCCGCTCGGTGCGCTCTTCGGAGGCGTAGACGCAATTCAAATAGAGCGCCGTGTGGCTCTTCTGGGCGGCGAGCGCGGCATAGACCAGGGGCTGGCCGTTATAGGTGTTCGGATAGGTCTCGAGCGGGACCTCCCAGCCGATCATTCCCCAGCTCATCCGCTCGACATAGCCGGGCGGAAGGTTGGCGTTGACGAGGTCGCGAAGCCGAGCGACGAAGGCGGCCCGCTCAGGCGGAAGCTCGGCGAGATAGGCTTCGGGGGTGGGCGCCTTGCTGCTGACCATTCCCCCCTCCGCTCAGTGGGCCTTTTCCTGCCCCTCGCGGCCCGCCGCGGCCGGAGCGCCTTCGCCCCCGATCCGGTTGGGCCCGGCCTCCTGCTCGGTCTGAACCGGCTGGTCCGCGGCCTTGTCGCCGGCGGCCGGCTGATCGGCGGCCTCGGCGGCGGCCTTCTGCGGGCTTGCAGGCGCCGCCTGCGGAGTCGGAAGCGGCAGCGGGCCGTCGCCCTGGCTGTTGAGATAGGCGAGCAGATTGGCCCGGTCCTCCGGCTTGCCGAGGCCCGCGAAGGTCATCTTGGTGCCGGGCGCGAAGTCGCGGGGCGATTTCACCCACTGGCTCATCGACTCCCAGTCCCAGCTGCCGCCCTTGCCCGCCAGGGCCGGCGAATAAGCGAAGCCCGGCGCATGCTTGCCGATGCCCGACCCCATCACGCCCCACAGATTCGGGCCGGTGCCGTTGGCTCCGCCCTTGTTGATCGTGTGGCAGGCGGTGCATTTCTTGAACACCTGCTCGCCCTTGGCGGCATCGGCGGCGGCGAGGAGGTTGGCGATCGGAGGCTCGGCTTCGCCACCCGGCCGATCCGGGCCGACCTCCACGCCCGGGATCGGATAGCCCATCTTCTCGGGCCGCTCCTGGTGGAACATCTCGCTGGCGACGATCGAGGCGCCGAGCGCGACAATGCCCGCGCCGAGCACCCAGCCCGCAATCGTGTTGGAGCGGTTGTCCATGCCTTCGTCAGACCTCCAGGAGACGCGCGCGGCCGCGCGCGGGATGGGGAATCGCGTGCCCCTTTAGGCGGGGCGCGAGGGCGGGGCAAGACGGACGAAGAATGGGAATTAACTCAGTCGCCCGCCCAGTGGCCGAGCAAGCTATGCGCGATCGCGAAATGGGGCGGCGCCACGAACGGAGCGCCGGGCTCGCCGGCAAGGGCGGCCTTAACCTGCGCTCGATCCACCCAGATCGCGTCCTCCAGCTCGTTGGTGTCGAGCGTCACCGAGTCCGACGCCGCCGTCGCCGTGCAGGCGATCATCAATTGGCCCGGAAAGGGCCAGGGCTGGCTCGCGACGTAGCGGACGTCCCGCACCTCGAGGCCCGCTTCCTCGCCGAGCTCGCGCGCGACCGCCTCCTCGATCGATTCGCCCGGCTCGACGAAGCCGGCCAGCGCCGAGTAGCGGCCGGGAGGATATTGCGGCTGCCGGCCGAGCAGCACCCGCCCGTCATATTCGGCGAGCATGATCACGACCGGGTCGACTCGGGGAAAATGCTCGAGGCCGCAGCCGATGCAGCGCCGGCCCCACCCGCCCCGGAACGGCCGGGCCGGTTCGCCGCAGGCTCCACAGAAAAGGTGGCGGTTGTGCCATTCGATCAGGCTTCGGGCCGTGCCCCAGACCGCCGTGTCCTCGGCGGCCATCCGGTTGAGCAGCGCGAAGACCGACCAGGCGCGCTGGCTGGGCTCGGCGCGGACCAGCGGCGCGAAGAGCGGGTCGCCGCCGCGCAGGCCGAGGAAGATATGCTCCTGCGAACCGACCATTTCGCTCCAGCCCAGCCGCCCGTCCTCGTCCAGCTCCGGGTCGAGGCCCGCGAGGCGGAGAAGCCGCGCCTCGACGCTCGCGGCGAGCTCGGCAAGGCGCGCCTCGTCGAGACGAAGCCGGTCCGCGCGGTCGAGGCCGGCGCCGGTGAAGCCTGGCCTCATGCAGCCTCGCGCCACTCGGCGCCGCGCGCGGCGAGGCGAGCGAACAAGGTCGGCAGGCCCGCCTCGCCGAGCCGGTCGATCGGCCACCAGGTGCCGTCGCGCCTTTCCTCGGCGTCGGCGCAGAGCAGGCGCATGGTCAGAGCGAAATGGGTGAAGACATGGTGGACGCTGCCCGAGTCGCGCCATTGCGCCTCGGCCGGCGCTCCCTCCTGGTCGGTCGGCAGCGCCAGCATGCCGCCGAGCAGCCCGCGTGCCGGCCGGCGGATCAGAAGCACGTGGCCGTCATGCTCGAGCCAATAGGCTACGCCCTCGCGGCTCGGCTTCGGAATCCTCGACGCCTTCACCGGATAGAGTTCCGGACTGCCGGTGCGGCGGCCGGCGCACGAAGCGGCGAGCGGGCAGCGGCCGCAATCGGGCGAGCGCGGCCTGCAGATGGCCGCTCCGAGGTCCATCATCGCCTGGGCGAAATCGCCGGCCTCGTCGGGGGTGATCGAGCCGGCGAGGCGGTAAATCTCCTCCCTCGCTCCCGGCAGCGGAGCCTCGAGCGCGAACAGCCTCGCGACGACCCGCTCGACATTGGAGTCGACGACTATGGCGCGCCGGCCGAAGGCGATCGCGGCGACGGCCGCTGCGGTGTAGCGGCCGAGCCCGGGAAGCTTGCGAAGGGCCGCCTCGCTGTCCGGGAAGCGGCCGCCCAGCTCGTTCGCGACGAGCCGGGCACAGGCGATGAGGTTGCGGGCGCGCGCATAATAGCCAAGCCCCGCCCAGGCGGCCATCACCGCCTCCTCGGGAGCGGCCGCGAGATCGTGGACGGTGGGCCACCGCCGGGTGAAGGCCTCGAAATAGCGGGTGGCGTGCGCGACCGTGGTCTGCTGCAGCATCACCTCCGAAAGCCATATCCTGTAGGGATCCGGCCGCTCGCCGGGCCCGACGCGCCAGGGCAATCGCCGCTTATCCACAGCAAACCACCGCAACAGGGCCTCTGAAGCATCGACGGACATGCTTCGCCTATGCCATGATCGGAGGGATGGCGAAATCGGGCGGGACGTCGAAAAAGCAGGTGGAGTCGCCGCGCGCGAACCGTGCGCGGGCGGTGTCCGACATCGTCCCGGATATCGGCCGCGCCGCCTTCCGCCGCTTCGGCTTCGTCCAGTCCTCGATCGTCAGCCGATGGAGGGAGATTGTCGGCGAACGCTACGCGACCGTCTCGTCGCCGGAATCGATCCGCTTTCCGGCCGGCAAGCGCTCCGACGGAGTGCTCAACCTGGTCGTCGAAGGCGCCCACGCCCCGATGATGCAGCATGTGGCGCCCGTGATCGTCGAGCGGGTCAACCGCTTCTTCGGCTATCCGGCGGTGGCGAGGGTCGCCTTTAGGCAAGGCCTGGTTCAGGTCGCCCGCGCGAAGCGGCCTTCGGCGCCGCCCTCGCTTCGCCCGATCCCGGTCGAGCTTGGCGATTCGCTGCGCGAGGTCGCGGACCCGGAGCTTCGGGCTTGCCTGGAATCGCTGGCCCGGGGAGTCGCGGCGAGCGAGGCGGCGCTGGGTCCCGAGGTCGCCATCCCGGTCGTTGGCAAAATTGGAGAGTGGAAGAGATGAAGTCGATGATTGCGGCCGGCGCGGCCGCTCTTGCCCTCGTGCTCGGTGGCTGCGGCGACGGCGGCGGCAATTCGCAGGCCGGCTCCGCCGAGACCGCCGCGCTCAAGCAGATCCCGGCGCCGAACGGCGACTGGACCCAGACCGTCGTCAAGACGCCCGAGGGCGGCTTCCGGATGGGCAATCCCGACGCTCCCGTGAAGCTGGTCGAATATGGCTCGCTGAGCTGCTCGCACTGCGCCGAGTTCGAGGAGCAGGGCGCGCCGGAGCTGAAGAACACCTATGTGAAGAGCGGCCAGGTGAGCTGGGAATTCCGCCCCTATCTGCTGTTCCCGACCGATCCGGGAGTCTCCCTGCTGCTCCGCTGCCAGACCGAGAGCGCCTTCTTCCCGCTGGTCGAGCAGCTTTATGCGGACCAGGCGGGCTGGATGGGCCGGATCCAGGCTCTGCCGCGCGAGCAGCTCCAGGCGCTGTCGGCGATGCCGCCGCGCGAGTCCGCGGCCCTGGTCGTCAGCGCCGGCGGCCTCGACGAATTCTTCCGCCAGCGCGGAATGCCCGCCTCGAAGATCCAGGAATGCCTCGCCGACCCGAAGGGCCTGGAGGAGATCGCCGCGATCAAGGCCAGGGGCGACGAGGAGGGCGTGAACGGAACCCCGTCCTTCTTCATCAACGGCAAGTTCCAGGAGCAAACGGCGAACTGGGCTGCGCTCGAGCCGGTGCTTCGGGACTCGATTCCGTGATGAAGCCGGCGCTCGCCCTGACGCTGGCCCTGGCCGCGGCCGCGGCGCCCGCGCAGGCCGCGCCGGCGCAGCGGCCGGCGGCCGCGGACTGGAGCCGGACGGTCGCCGCGACGCCCGAGGGCGGCTTCCGGATGGGCAATCCCAACGCGAAGGTGAAGCTGGTCGAATATGGCTCGCTCACCTGCGGCCATTGCGCCGCCTTCGCCCGGGCGGGGATGGCGCCGCTGGTCGGGACCTACGTGCGCAGCGGCAAGGTCAGCTACGAATATCGCAACTATATCCTCAACGGCCTCGACGTCGCGGCGACGCTCGTGGCGCGCTGCGGCGGGGCGGCGCGCTTCTTCCCGGTGGCCGACAAGCTTTATTCGACGCAGGCCGAATGGATGGGCCGGGTCGGCGCTCTCACCGCGGCCCAGAAGGCGCAGATGAACGCGCTTGCGGAAGACCAGCGGCTCGGCCGGGTCGCCGAGCTCGCGGGCATCACCCGGATCGCCGCCCAGCACGGAATCGCGCCAGCCCAGGCCAGGCGCTGCCTCGCCGACAAGGCGGCGCTCGACCGGCTCGCCAAAATGGCCGAAGCGGCGCAGGCCCAGGGCGTCGGCGGCACTCCCACCTTCTTCTTCAACGGCGCCAATATCGGCACCCATACCTGGGCGACCCTCGAGCCGATCCTTCGCGAGGCTGCCGGCTAGATGAAGATTCGGGGGCGGCCATGCAGATAAAGCGGCTGAAGCTTTCCGGCTTCAAGAGCTTCGTCGAGCCGGCCGAGCTTCGAATCGAGCCGGGCCTGACCGGAGTGGTCGGCCCCAATGGCTGCGGCAAGTCCAACGTTCTCGAGGCGATTCGCTGGGTGATGGGCGAATCCAGCCCCAAATCGATGCGCGGCGCCGGCATGGACGACGTCATCTTCGCCGGCACGGCGTCGCGCCCGGCCCGCGATTTCGCGGAGGTTTCGCTGCTCGTCGAGCGCGAGGCGGAGGACATGCCCGGCGACGTCAGCCTGGCGCCGGTCGGCGATGTCGAGGTCGCCCGCCGGATCGAGCGCGGGGCGGGCTCCGCCTACCGGGTCAATGGCCGCGACGTGCGGGCCAAGGACGTCGCCCTGCTGTTCGCCGACGCCGCCACCGGCGCCCATTCTCCGGCGCTGGTCAGCCAGGGCAAGATCAGCGCCGTCATCGCCGCCAAGCCGGTCGAGCGGCGGCTGATGCTGGAGGAGGCCGCCGGAATTTCCGGCCTTCACGTGCGCCGCAAGGACGCCGAGCAGAAATTGCGGGCGGCCGAAGCCAATTTGACCCGGCTGGACGAAGTGCTCGCCGACATGGAGATGCGAGCCTCCGCGCTTCGGCGCCAGGCCAAGGCCGCCGAGCGCTACCGCAAGCTCTCCGACCAGATCCGGATCGCCGAGGGCCGGATGATCTTCGCCCGCTGGCGCGAGGCGGCGCAAGCGGCGGACGCCGCGAAGCGCGAGGCCGAGGCGGCGGGTGCCGCGGTCGAGAAGGCCTCCGAAGCGCAGCGAGCGGCGGCGGCTTACCAGGCCGAAGCGGCGAGGGCGCTCGCCGGCCTTCGCTCGGCGGCGCAGGACGCGCGCGACCGGGCGACCTCGCTCGGCCACCAGCTGGCGACCCTTCGCGCCGAGGGCGACGGAATCGCCCGGCGGCTGCGCGAGCTGGCCGAGCGCCGCGCCGCCCTGCTCGGCGACCGGGCGCGGGAGGCCGCTCTCGGCGACGATGCGAAAACGGCTCTCGCCCGGCTCGAGCAGGAGATGAGCGACATCGCCGTCCGACTCGCCGCCGCCGAGGCCGCTCGCGGGACGATCGACGAGCGTACCGTGGCGCTCGAGGATTCGGCCCGCGAGGCCGAGGCCGAGCTCGGCAAGGCGCGCGCCGTTCAGGCCGCCGAGCAGGCCGAGGCGCGGGTCGCCCGGGCGGCGCTCGAAGCGGCCGAGGCCAAGCTTGCCCGCGCCGAGGCGGAAAGCCGGCGCCTCGACGAGCAGATGCGCGCGATCGGCGAGGAAGCGCCGCTCGTCGCCGGGCTCCAGGCGGCACGGGCCCGGCGCGAGGCGGCGGAAGCCCGGCTCGAGGCCGCGGGCGAGGCGATCGGAGCCGCCGAGGCCCGGCGCCAGCAGGCCGCGGCGGCGCGCGATTCCGCCGAGAGCGAGGGATCGGCCGCCCGGGCCGCGCTCGCCGCCCTCGAATCGGAGGCCAAGGCGCTGATCAAGGCCGTCGAAGGGGCGGGCGGCGACCGGGCGATCAACCACGTCAAGGCCGAGCCGGGCTATGAGCGGGCGCTGGCCGCGGCGCTCGGCGACGACCTCGAGGCCGCGCTCGAAGGCGATTCGCCGAGGCGCTGGCTCGGCGCCGACAGCCTCCCCGGCGATCCGCCGCTTCCGGCCGGCTGCGAGAAGCTGGCGGCGCATGTCCAGGCCCCCGCGGCGCTCCGGCGCCGCCTCGAGCAGGTCGCAGTGGTCGACCGTGACGAGGGCATCGCCTTGGCCGTCGGCCAGCGGCTGGTCACCCGCGACGGCCGGCTTCGCCGCTGGGACGGCTTCGCCGCCACCGGGGTCGGCGCCGCCGCCGCCGAGCGGCTGATCCGGGTCAACCGGCTCGCCGACATCGAGCAGGCGCTTCCGGCCGCCGCCGCCGCGGTCGACTCGGCCCAGCAGCGAATCGCCGCCGCGCTCGCCGCGATGGACTCGGCGCGGGCCGCCGCCGACTCCGCCCGGCGGGGCGAGGCGGAAGCTTCCGCCGAGATCCGCGAAGCCGCCCGGGCGGAGGACGGCGCCCGGGTCGAGATCGAGCGGCTGGACATTCGCCGGACCGGCCTCGCCGAGCGGATCGGGCAGGCGGCGCAGGACCTCGCCGAGGCCCGCCGCGGCGACGAGGAGGCCCGGCGAGTCGTCGCCGCGCTCCCCGACGCCGCCGCGACCGAGGCCCGGGTGGCGGAGCTGCGCCGGGCCGCCGAGGCCGCCCAGCAGGCGCTCGCCGAGGTTCGCGCCGAGGCCGCGACCCACGCCCGGGCGGTGGGCGCCGACAAGCAGCGCGCCGAAGCGGCGCTGAAGGAATCCGCCGACTGGCGGGTCCGAGCGGCCGACGCCGTCCGGCGTCACTCCGACATGGGGGCTCGAATCGCCGAGGCCGAGGCCGAGGCCGGGCAGCTCGCCGACGCCCCGGACGAGATCGCCAGGAGGATCGGGTCGGCCGAAGCCCAGAGCGTCGAGGCCGGCGAGTCGGCGACCGCCGCGGCGCAGGCCGAGCGGCAGGGCGAAATGGCCCTTCGCGAGACGGAGGCGCGGCTGGCGGAGGTCGCCGAGGCGCTCGCCGCCGCCCGCGAGACCCGCGCCGGCGCCGCCGCCCGCCACGAGAATCAGGAAGCCCGGCGGATCGAGATGGGCCGAATCTCCGGCGAGCGCTTCGAATGCCCGCCGCCCCTGCTCCCGGAACGGCTCGGCTTCGACGAGGATTCGATCGTCCCGGCGGCCGACGAATCGAGCCGGCACGAGCGGCTTTCGGCCGAGCGCGAGCGGATCGGGCCGGTCAACCTGATCGCCGAGCGCGAACTCGCCGAGCTCGACGAGGGCCGCGCCGCTTCCCAGGCCGAGCGCGAGGAGCTCGGTCTCGCCATCAACCGGCTGAGAGGCTCGATCGGAAGCCTCAACCGCGAGGGACGGGCCAGGCTGCTCACCGCGTTCGAGACCGTCGACCGCCATTTCCGGAGCCTGTTCACGACCCTGTTCGAAGGCGGGCAGGCCCATCTCGAGCTGGTCGAATCGGACGATCCGCTCGAGGCCGGGCTCGAGATCATGGCCCAGCCGCCCGGCAAGCGGCTCTCCACGCTCACCCTCCTCTCGGGCGGCGAGCAGGCCCTCACCGCCATCGCCCTCATCTTCGCCCTGTTCCTCACCAACCCCGCTCCGATCTGCGTCCTGGACGAGGTCGACGCGCCGCTCGACGACGCCAATATCGAGCGCTTCTGCGACCTGCTCGACCGGATGGTGAACGAGACGGACACCCGCTACCTGATCGTCACCCACAATGCGGTGACGATGAGCCGGATGCACCGCCTGTTCGGAGTGACGATGATCGAGAAGGGCGTCAGCCGGCTGGTCAGCGTCGATCTCGGCGGGGCGGAGAGCCTGCTCGCGGCGGAATAATCCTCCCCCTGTGAAGCATGGGGAGGGGGGACCACCCAAAGGGTGGTGGAGGGGTGGATGGCGCTGGAGTCCGAGGACCTGAACAGAGCCGCCGGCCTCAGGGCAGTTACCCCTCCACGCTGCTTCGCGGGGTCCCCCTCCCCATCGCTTCGCGCTAGGGAGGGTATATGAACGCTCCCTTCGTCCCGCCCCATCCTCCGCGAAGCGCGGGACCGGTCGCCAGCTGGCGCGGCTTCGTCGGGGAGCGGGCGCGGACCGCCGTCTACGGTTGGTCCGAGCTGGCCTTCCGTCAGCGGTACATCCACCGCCGGATCCTCGGCTTCAACGTCCACATCCCGCTCGATCCGGACATGGTCCAGCGGGTGCTGCTCGACAATGCCGCCAATTATGTGAAGCCCGACGTCGTCAAGCGGCTCCTCGCGCCGGCGATCGGCGAGGGGCTGCTCACCTCCGACGGCCCGTTGTGGCGGGATCAGAGGCGGATCGTCGCGGCGAACTTCGCCCCCGGGGCGGTCGACGCCCTGATGCCCGAGTTCGGAAGCGTTGGCCGGGACGCGCTGGAGCGGTGGCAGCCGGGCCCCCGCAACATGGCGCTGGAGGCGACCCAGGCGACGATGCGGATCATCTCCAACACTTTGTTCAGCGGCGATTCCAGGCTGACCCGGGACGCCGCCATGGCCCATATCGCCGCGGCCCTCGAAGGGGTCAGCGAGGCCCGGCTGCAGGCGATGCTGGGACTGCCCCGGATCCCGTGGACCCGGCAGGGGCGGAGGGCCCAGAAGGGCCAGAAATATCTGCGCGGCACCCTGGAGGCGGTGGTGCTCGAGCGCCTGCCGGACGGCGGGCCCGACGATTTCCTCGGCAGGCTGATCCGCGGCCTGGGCGAGCGCTTCGAGCCGCGCCAGGCGGCCGAGCTGGCGGCCGACAATGCGATGACCTTCTATCTCGCCGGGCACGAGACGACGGCGAACGCGATCACCTGGACTCTCTATCTGCTCTCCGAGCAGTCCGATCTGCAGGAGGAAGTCGCCGCGGAAAGCGCGGCCGCGGTGGCCGGAGGGGAGGGGCCGGACCTGCCCGACCGGCTTCCTCGGCTTCGAATGGTCCTGGAGGAGTCGCTCCGGCTCTATCCGCCGGCGCCTCGCTTCGACCGGCAGGCGGTCGAGCCCGACCGGCTCGGCGACGAGGAGGTCAAGCCGGGGGACATCGTCTCGATCTGGCCCTGGATCCTGCATCGCCACAAGGATTTGTGGGAGCGGCCGGACGAATTCGACCCCGACCGCTTCGCGCCGGGGCGGCGGGAAGGGCGCCACCGCTTCCAGTACATACCATTCGGGGCCGGTCCGCGCCTGTGCGTCGGGGCCCGCTTCGCGACGGCCGAGGCGCTCGCCATCCTTGCCCATTGGGTCGCCGGCTGGCGGTTCGATCCGGTGCCGGGGCACGAGGTGCGGGTGCACGGCATGGTGACTCTGCGCCCGGCGGGCGGGATGCCGCTGACCCTTTCGAGGCGGGGCTAACCCGACCGTCGTCCCTGCGAAAGCGCAACCCATGGACCGGCTGGCGAGCCACGGCCGCATCATCGCGGAGCGCATCAAAATGCTATTGCGAAACATTCGCAACAACGATAGGTCCGGCACGGCGACGCAATGATGCGCGCTCGCAAGGGGCTTGCATGTACCGTCGAACGATTTCCTTCCTCGCTCTCGCTTCCGGCCTGGCGGCCCCGCCCTTCGCCGCCGATGAAGCGGTCGATTCGGCCGCGCTCGACGATCAGTCGACCATCGTCGTCACCGGTCAGCGCATCGAATATGGCGCGAAGGAGACCTGCACCGCGACCCGGACCTGCACCGACGTCAAGGACGTGCCCCAGTCGCTCTCGGTCATCTCGGAAAGCCAGGTCGAGGACCAGGCGATGCGCTCGATCGCCGACGTCCTGATGTACGTGCCGGGAGCGACGCCCGGCACCGGCGAGGGCAATCGCGACCAGATCACGCTTCGCGGGAACAACACCACGGCGGACTTCTTCGTCAACGGCGTTCGCGACGACGTGCAATATTTCCGAGACCTCTACAACGCCGAGCGGATCGAGGTCCTTCGAGGCCCGAACGCGATGATCTTCGGCCGCGGCGGCGGCGGCGGAATCGTCAACCGGGTGACCAAGCGCTCAAGCTTCAAGCCGTATCGCGAATTCGCGATCCAGGGCGACAGCGAAGGCGGCGTTCGCCTGACCGGGGACCTCGACCAGATGCTCGGAGGCTCGGCCGGGCTCCGGCTGAACGGAGTCTACGAGAATGGCGAAAGCTTCCGCCGGCACGTCGAGCTGGAGCGCTACGGAGTCAATCCGGTGGTCGGAACGGCCTTCGGGAACACCCGGATCGACCTGTCCTACGAATATTTCCACGACCGCCGAACCGCCGATCGCGGAGTTCCGGCCGCGGGCGGCCGGCCCCTGCGCGGCTCGGACCGCACCTTCTTCGGCGATCCGGACCTCAGCTTCGCACGGGTCGACGCGCACATCGCCGCACTCTCCGTCGAGCACCGCTTCTCCGATGCCGTGACTCTCCGCAACCGAACCAGCTACGGCGACTTCGACAAATTCTACCAGAACGTCTTTCCCGGAGCGCTCAACACGACCACCGGGCTGGTCGCGCTCTCCGCCTACAATGACAGCCTCGACCGGCGGAACCTGTTCAGCCAGACCGACCTCGTCCTGGACGGCGACCTCGGCGGCCTCTCCCATACCCTCCTGCTCGGCTTCGAGCTCGGGCGGCAGGAGACGCTGGGCCGGCGGGTCAACGGCTTCTTCCAGCCGAGCGACAGCCCCACCCTGCTGGTCCCGGCGGCCTCGCCGACCATCGCGGCGAACATCATCTTCCGGCCGGTCAACACCAATGCGGCCCGCACTCCGGCCGCGTATAACGAGGGCGAGGCGACCATCCTCGCCGTCTATGCGCAGGAGCAGCTTCGGCTGACGGAGCAGCTCGAGCTGGTCGCCGGGCTCCGCTTCGACCGGTTCGAGCTCGACCTCATCAACCGCAACAACGCCCAGACCTTCAGCCGCACCGACGACCTGCTGTCGCCGCGCCTCGGGCTGATCTTCAAGCCGGCGCCGGAGCTTTCGCTCTACGCCAGCTACAGCCGCTCCTACCTGCCGAGCGCCGGCGACCAGTTCGCGTCGCTCGACCTCACCTCGGAAGCGCTCAAGCCCGAGAAGTTCGACAATTACGAGATCGGCGCCAAATGGGAGCCGATCGAGGGGCTGCTCGCCACATTGGCGCTCTACCAGCTCGACCGGACCAACACCCGGGCGAACGATCCGGTCACCAACCAGGTCGTTCTGACCGGCGCCCAGCGCAGCCGCGGCCTCGAGATCGGCCTCGAGCGCAACGTCACCGACCGCTGGCAGGTGTCGGCCGGCTATGCGCTGCAGAAGGCGAGGGTCAACCGGGCGACGACCGCCTGCCCGACCGCCCGGTGCGAAGTTCCGCTCGTGCCGCGCCATCAATTCTCGGCCTGGAACCGCTACAACCTCAGCGACTCCCTGGGCTTCGGCCTCGGAGTCCTCGCCGCCACCAAATCCTACGCCTCGATCAGCAATGCGGTGACCCTCCCCGGCTATGTGCGGGTCGACGCCGCCGCTTATTACGAGGTGGCCGAAGGGATCGAGGCTCAGCTCAACGTCGAGAATGTGTTCGGCGCCGACTATTTCGCGACCGCCCACAACGACAACAACATCGCCCCCGGAGCTCCGGTGACCGCCCGCGCGACCCTGCGCT
The DNA here is from genome assembly GCA_036386795.1 of Allosphingosinicella sp. Lineage (GTDB taxonomy): Bacteria > Pseudomonadota > Alphaproteobacteria > Sphingomonadales > Sphingomonadaceae > Allosphingosinicella. The sequence goes on along the minus strand of DASVUZ010000004.1, from coordinate 12,803 downwards.
TCCGCTTTTAGGATCGTGCGCTTCCTCTCCCGGCAATCCCGGGGAGGAATGCGGCGGCGGGACGAGCCCGCGACCGTCGATTCCGCCGGCGGCGCGGCGGGCCCGCGGACGGCTCGCCCGACGGCGCGCGCCGCGGCCGGGGCAGCCCAGCTCGGACTTGTCATCGCGGCGGTTCCGTCTAGGTTGCCCGCTTCGGATGATCCGAACAACAAGGGGGAAGTCAGATGGAATGGGCACTCCTGCCGTTTAAGAGATTCGCGGAATTCACCGGCCGCTCGCGCCGCAAGGAATATTGGTTCTACGTCCTGCTGCTGATCGTCATCGGACTCGTCATCGGAGTCGTCGAACGCGCCCTCGGCCTCACCGGCATGATCGGCCCGTACGGGCCGCTCAGCCTGCTCTTCGGCCTGGTGACCTTCGTCCCGAGCCTCGCCGTCGGAGTCCGCCGACTCCACGACACCAACCGCTCGGGCTGGTGGCTTCTGATCGGCTACGGACCGCTGCTCGCGTCCCTCTGCATGACCTATATCGGCAGCCTGTCGCTGGCGATGATCTTCTCGCTGATCGCCCTGGTCGGCTTCATCCTCCTGCTGGTCTTCATGGTGCTGGAAGGCACCAAGGGCCCCAACCAATATGGCGCCGACCCGAAGGGCGCCGAGGCCGGGCCGGCCGGCGCCGCCTGATCTTGAGTCCAGGCGAAGCCCGCGGCCGATCCCGGCCGCGGGCTTCTGCTTGTCGGCCGACTTTATCCGATTAACCAATGCCGTTTGGAGCCCTCAAAGCCTTGATGTAGGCTCGCGGCGACGAGTCGACCGGGGGGAGCGCGACGGCGCCTCCTTCTGTCGTCCACAAAGCGCAAGCATGGCCGCGCGCTCACGCGGATGAGGGGGAAGACATGGCGATCATCAACGGCACTTCGGGCGACGACTTCCTGACCGGCACTCCCGCCGACGATACGATCACGACCTTCGCGGGCAACGATTTCGTCAATGCGGGCGGGGGCAACGACTCGGTCGACGGCGGCGACGGCCACGACAATCTGCGCGGCGAGGGCGGCGACGACACCCTGCTCGGGGGCGACGGCGACGATTATCTGCGCGGCGGGCCGGGCGACGATCATATCGACGGCGGCGCCGGGCTCGACCGGGTCGCCTTCTTCACGGCGACCCACGGCATCACCGTCGACCTTCGAATCGTCGGAGTGGCTCAGGACACGGGCCTGGGGATGGATACGCTGGTCGGAATCGAGCATGCCTCCGGCACCGAGTTTGACGACGTCATCATGGGCAATGACGGCGACAACTGGCTGTGGGGCGAGAACGGCAACGACACGATCAACGCGTTCGGCGGCAACGACCTGGTCGAGGTCGGCCCGGGAACCGTGATCTCCGACGGCGGCACCGGCAACGACACCCTCTCGGTCTGGGCGAACAATGCGCCGCTCGCGGGAGTGACCGTGTCGCTGCTTCTCCAGGGCGGGAGCCAGGCGACCGGAATCGGGGCGATGACCCTCAGCGGCTTCGAGAATCTTTCCGGCTCGGCCGGGAACGATACCCTGACCGGCGACGGCGGCGACAACGTCATCGCCGGCGACACCGGCAACGACTCGCTGGCGGGCGGCGCCGGAGCCGACATCCTCTACGGCGACGGACGGATCATCATCGACACTCACGATACCGGCCTGTCCGGGCCGACCGTCACCTACTCCGATATCGAGGCGGCCTTTCCGGGCAGCGAGTTCGTCGACGGCAACGACCTGCTCGAAGGCGGCGACGGGGACGATTCGCTGTGGGGCGGCGGAGGCTCCGACACGGCCTCCTATGCCGGCTCGGCCGGCGGCCAGTTCGTCAGCCTGAACAGCGGCTTTTCGTCGGGCGCGGCCGGCGAGGACGACCTGCATTCGATCGAGAATCTCCTCGGCTCGGCCCATGACGACCAGTTTCTGGGCAATCCGGGCGCCAACACGCTCTCAGGCGGCGACGGCCACGACTATATGCGCGGAGTGGGCGGCAACGACACCCTGGCCGGCGGAAACGGCGACGACTATCTCGGCGGCGGCTTCGGCGACGACGTTATCGACGGCGGGGCCGGATGGGACCGGGCGGCCTTCTACCACGACACGAGCAGCGGGGTGACGGTCGACCTCAACATCCAGGGGGTCGCCCAGGCCACCGGCCAGGGCATGGACACTCTGATCGGGATCGAGCACGCCTCGGGAACCGCGTTCGACGACGTCCTGATCGGCAATTCCGGCGACAACTGGCTGTGGGGCGAGGAGGGCAATGACACGCTTTCCGGCGGCGCCGGCAACGACCTGCTCGAGGTCGGCACCGGCAACCATGTCGTCGACGGCGGCACCGGCAATGACAGCCTGTCCTTCTTCGCCAACGGCACCGGAGTGACTTCGAACGTGACCGTCTCCCTCCTCCTTCAGGGGGCCGCCCAGGCGACCGGCGCGGGCAGCATGATTCTCACCGGGTTCGAGAATCTGTCGGGATCCTATCAGAACGACGCCCTGACCGGAGACGGGGCCGACAACGTCCTCGCCGGAGACATCGGAAGCGACTCGCTCGCCGGGGGCGACGGCGACGACACGCTCTACGGCGACGGCCGAATCATCATCGACGTTCACGGAGTCGGAACCTCCGGCCCGATCACCACCTATGCCGACATCGTCGCGACCTTTCCGGGGGACCCCGAGCTCGTCTCGGGCAACGACACGCTCGTCGGCGGCAAGGGCGACGACATTCTGGTCGGAGGCGGCGGCGACGACATCCTGACCGGCGGCCAGGGCGAGGACAGCTTCGTCTTCGGTCCCGGCTCGGGCGACGATCACGTCACCGATTTCGCCAAGAAGGACTCGATCGCGATCAAGGGCATCCCCGGGGTCGACGATTTCTCCGACCTCAATATCGTCAATGTCGGCGGAAGCGCGGTGATCAGCTGGGGCACCAGCGACAGCATCACCCTCGACGGCTACAAGGCGAGCAAGCTGTCGGCGGCGGACTTCAGCTTCGGCGCCTCGGCTCCGCTCACCGCCTTCGCGGCGGCGGCCGGCGAGATGCAGAACGGCCGCCACGGCGTCGAGCCCCCGCCCGCCGACGCCTGGTACGCCTGAGCCCCCCGCCGTCGCGGTCTTTCGAGCCCGCTCCGCCAGGCTTCCCATGGTCTCCTCCCCTTGCCCTGCAGGGGAGGAGTTTCCTTCCCGCATGCCGTTGACAAAGCTGAACATTAGCCGACAGCCCGGTTCAGCACGGGCTCAGGCCCGCTCCTGTAGACGAGGATCATAGCCCACGCGTTTGTCGGGCCCACGTTCACAGGAAGGACATCGCCATGAAGGCCATTTCGAAGACCATGCTGGGCGCGGGCGCCGCCGCCATCGCGGCCGTCGGCTTCGCCGCTCCGGCCGAAGCCCAGTATCGCGACCGCTACCGCGACCGCGACGGAATCGATGCGGGCGACATCATCACCGGAGTCGCCGTGATCGGCGGGATCGCGGCCATCGCCTCTGCGATCGGACGCGATGACGGCCGCTACGGCTACGGCTACGGCAACCGTTACCGCAGCCACTACAATTATGCGGTCCAGTCCTGCGCCCAGGAAGCTCAGCGTTTCGGCCGCGGCCGGGTGCACATCACCGACGTCGACCGCACCGGCGGCGACCGCTACCGGGTGCGCGGAATCGTCACTGCCGATTACGGCTATGGCGGCTACGGCGGCTATGGCGGCTACGACCGCCGCGATTACGGCCGCTACGACCGCGGCTATGGCGGCCTGGGCCGCGACGGGCGGGAGGATTTCACCTGCCACGCGCGCGGCAACGGCCGCATCGTCGACTTCCGCCTGTAACCCGCGGCAGACTGCGTAAGGGATGCGCGCGGACGAGAGTCCGCGCGCATTTCTTTTGGGCCGAGCGCTTTACACGCGGCGAGCGGCGCGCCTATCGGCTCGCATGACCGTTCGACCGGCCGAGACCATCCTCATCGTCGATTTCGGCAGCCAGGTGACCCAGCTCATCGCCCGGCGGGTCCGGGAGGCCGGAGTCTATTCCGAGATCGCTCCGTTCAGCCGCGCCCGGGAAGCCTTCGACCGGCTTCGCCCTAGCGGAATCATCCTCTCCGGAGGGCCCGCCTCGGTCACGATCGAGGAGAGCCCGAGAGCTCCGGCTTCCCTGTTCGACGCCGGCGTTCCGATCCTCGCCATATGCTACGGCCAGCAGACCATGGCGCAGCAGCTGGGCGGCCGGGTCGCGCCGTCCGACAGCCGCGAGTTCGGCCGGGCCTTCATCGACATCGTCGGCGAGTCGGCGCTGTTCGACGGCCTGTGGAAGCCCGGCGAGAGCCACCAGGTCTGGATGAGCCATGGCGACCGGGTCGAGGCGCTCCCGGAGGGCTTCACGGTCGTCGCCGCCTCGCAAGGCGCGCCCTATGCGATCGCCACCGACGAGAAGCGCCGCTTCTTCTCGCTGATGTTCCACCCAGAGGTCGTCCACACGCCCGACGGTGGGCGGCTGATCGCCAATTTCGTGCGCCGGGTCTGCGGCCTCGCCGGCGACTGGACGATGGCCGAGTTCCGGGCCACCAAGATCGCCGAGATCCGCGAGCAGGTCGGCTTCGGCCGGGTCCTGTGCGGCCTTTCGGGCGGGGTCGACAGCGCCGTCGCCGCGGTCCTCATCCACGAGGCGATCGGCCATCATCTCACCTGCGTGTTCGTCGACCATGGCCTGATGCGGCAGGGCGAGGCGGAGCAGGTCGTCTCGCTGTTCCGAAACCATTACAACATCCCGCTCATCCATGTGGACGCGCAGGACCTGTTCCTCTCCGGCCTCGCGGGCCTTGCGGATCCGGAGGAGAAAAGGAAGTTCATCGGCAAGACTTTCATCGACGTCTTCGAGGCCGAGGCGAGGAAGATCGGAGGCGCCGACTTCCTCGCCCAGGGCACGCTCTATCCCGACGTGATCGAGAGCGTCAGCTTCACCGGCGGCCCGTCGGTGACGATCAAGAGCCACCACAATGTCGGCGGCCTGCCCGAGCGGATGAACATGAAGCTGGTCGAGCCGCTGAGGGAGCTGTTCAAGGACGAGGTCCGTGCGCTGGGCCGCGAGCTCGGCCTGCCGGAGGCCTTCGTCGGCCGCCATCCCTTCCCGGGCCCGGGCCTCGCCATCCGCATCCCCGGCGAGGTGACCAAGGAGCGCTGCGACATCCTGCGCAAGGCCGACGCCGTCTATCTCGACGAGATCCGCAACGCCGGCCTCTACGATGCGATCTGGCAGGCCTTCGCGGTGCTTCTGCCGGTGCGCACCGTCGGAGTGATGGGCGACGGGCGGACCTACGATTATGTCTGCGGGCTTCGAGCCGTCACCTCGACCGACGGGATGACCGCGGACGTCTATCCGTTCGATTCCGCCTTCCTCTCGCGGGTCGCGACCCGGATCATCAACGAGGTCAAGGGGATCAACCGGGTCGTCTACGATTACACCTCGAAGCCGCCCGGCACGATCGAGTGGGAATGACCGCCTGAATCGCGGACGCAAAAAAAGGGCGGGATCGGCCGCCCGGCCGATCCCGCCCGAAGTCCTCGATCAGTTCTGCGGAGTCGTCGACGTGAAGGCGCCATCGGACGAGTTGCCGATCACGCGGTTGGTGCCGTTGCCGCCCGGATTGACGAAGCTGACGATCTGCCCGCCGCCGGCCGCGACCACGCCGGAGCCGTTGCCGGTGACCGTCGTGTCGGCGACTCGAATCAGCGTGCCGGTGCCGGAAGCGCTGATGCCCGTGCCGGTGTTGTTCGCGATCGACGCGCCGACCACCATGGCCGAAACGGGGCTGGTGCCGAGCGCGGTGATGACCTGCAGGCCGTTGGCGGTGTGGCCGCTGATCTCGCTGTCGTGGATGACCACGCTGACTCCGGCGGCGGCGGTGTTGCCGGTGGTGTCGATGCGGATGCCGTTATTGGCGTTGCGCACGACCCGGACTCCGCGCATCTCGACCTTGGCGGAGCCGCTGGCTCCGGTCGGCTGGATGAGGATCCCGCCGCCGGTGGCGCCGTTGCCGTTGTCCGAGATGGTCGAGTTGAGGATGTAGAGCCTCGACGCGCCGCTCGGCTGGTAGGAGACTCCGAAGCTGCCGGAGGCGTTGAACCTGCGGATCGTGGTGTCCTCGATGGTCAGCGAGCCGTTGTTGACGAAGCGGACTCCGTTCGTCGGCGGGTTGACTCCGAAGATGTCGAGGCCGCGGATGAAGCCGACGTCGGTGGTGGCCGGCATGTTGAAGGTGATGCCGTTGCCGCCGGCGAGCGCTCCGCCCTCGGTATAGGGGCAGGAGATGGTCATCGACTTGATGATCGAGACCGCTCCGAAGCCGCCCGGATCGAGGCAGTTGATCTCGCCGCCCGCGGCCGTCTTGGAAATCGCGCCGGCGAAGGTCTTGCAGGGCGCCGTGCGGCTGCACGGGTTGACGTCGTCGCCGACGCCCGACACCCAGGTGCGGGTCGCCTGGGCGGCGGCCGGAGTCGCATAAGCGAAGGTCGCGGCGCTCGCGAGAGCGGCGGCGATGGCAATAGGCTTCCTCATCCCGTTCATATGATAACCCCCAAAATGTCTTGATTGGAACCGAAACGCTTAACACAGATCACGCCTCGGTGCTTCAATTATCTTATCCAAAAATCTCGTTTCAGAATAAGGATATGAGCGTCTTGAGCAGCCGTTCCGGCCCCGGCACGACGAGGCGGCAAGGCAGCGAATCGATCCGGAATCGGTTGAGTCGCCGGCCGGGCGCGGGCCCGTGAGCGACGCGCTTCTGGCCGTCTGCCTGGGCCTCTTCTCCGCGGTCACGCTCGCCGCGGCGAACATGTCGGTGAAGATGGGCAGCGACATCCTCGTCGGCCGAGCCGTGCTTTCCGCAAGCGCCGCGGCGATGGTCGCTCCGGCGGCATTTTTCGTGCCTCTTCCCGACGCCTGGACCTGGGGCGCTCTGCTGCTCGCGGTTCCCGCGCATTATTTCTACCAGCTCTGCCTGGTCCGGGCGCTTCAGCGCGGGGAGCTGTCGCTGGTATTTCCGGTGATGCGCGGCGCCGCGCCCCTGCTCACCGCCGGAGCCGCCTTCCTGCTCCTCCACGAAGCCTTGTCGCCGCTGGCGATCGCGGGGCTTGTCGCCGCGACCGGGGCGGTGTTCGTCTTCGCCGCGCCGCCGAGGGGGATATTGCTTCGCGACCATCCCGATCTCGCGGTCCTCGGCTGGGCGCTGGCCACCGCGGTCGGAGTCGCGCTCTACAATGTCGCCGACGCCCGCGGAGTCCGGGGCGCGCCCGATCCGTTCACCTACATCGTCTGGATCTTCCTTCTCGACGCGGTCTGCATCACCCTCACCGCGCTTCTGCGCAGGCGGAGCGAGCTGGCGCGGGTGATCGCGGCCAAATGGCGTTTCGGAGTCGCCGCCGGAATGCTTTCGATCCTGTCCTACGGCTCGGCGGTCTACGCCTTCAGCCTGATCGAGACCGCGAAGGTTTCCGCGCTTCGCGAGACCTCGGTGGTCTTCGCGGCGCTGATGGGCACGCTCTTCCTCAGGGAAAGCTTCGGCCGGAGGCGGGTCGCGGCGGCGCTGGTCCTGGCGGCGGGGCTGGTGGCCATGCAGTTCGGCGGCTAAGAGACCGGCATGTCCGTCACCCATTCGCTGGATACCGCAACCAGTCGGGCCAACCCGCTGCCCAGCCCGATGAAGCGGCTGACCGTTCCGAAGCTGAAGGCGATGAAGGGCGGCGATCCGATCGTCATGCTGACCGCCTATACGGCGCGCTGGGCCCAGCTGCTCGACCCGCATTGCGACATCCTGCTCGTCGGCGACAGCCTCGGCCAGGTCATTTACGGCCTGCCCTCGACCGTTCCCGTGACTCTGGAGATGATGTGCGCCCACGGCGCCGCGGTCGTGCGCGGGTCCTGGCATGCGGTGGTGGCGGTCGACATGCCGTTCGGCGCCTACGAGGCCGGCCCCGAAATCGCCTTCGCCAGCGCCGCCCGGATCCTCAAGGAGACCGGCGCCGCGGCCGTGAAGCTGGAAGGCGGAGAGGCGATGGCGGAGACGGTCGCCTTCCTCACCCGCCGGGGAATCCCCGTGATCGGCCATGTCGGGCTGACTCCGCAGGCGGTGAACGCGCTCGGCGGCTACGGCACGCGCGGCCGGAGCGAGGCCGAGGCGAAGAAGATCCTCGCCGATGCCAAGGCGATCGACTCCGCCGGCTGCTTCCTGCTCGTGCTCGAAGGGGTGATGGAGGAGCTGGCCGCGGAGATCACCGGTTCGGTCTCCTGCCCGACGATCGGCATCGGCGCATCGCCGAGCTGCGACGGGCAGGTGCTCGTGACCGAGGACATGCTCGGGCTGTTCGAGCGCACTCCGCGCTTCGTGAAGCGCTATGACGATCTCGCCGGCCGGATCGAGGCGGCCGCCGCCGCTTATGCCGGCGAGGTCCGGAGCCGCGCCTTTCCCGGCGACGAGCAAATCCAGCGCGCCAAAAAGTGAAGGCTTCCGTTGCGCGCCGCCCATGAGTAGAGAAGCGCCCTGGGCAGTTGCCGGGCCACCTCCCCCGTTCATCCTCGGTATCGCTTTCTTGGGCGAAGAGGCGTGGGGGAGCCTGATGGTCCGGCGGGGAGTTGGAGGTTTTTCTTGGCGCTGAAGCCTGTCGACAACGAATCCTTCTACCGCGAGGTCGATGAAGAGCTGCGGCGCGACCAGCTGAAGACCTATTGGGAGCGCTTCGGCAAGCTCGCCATCGCGGGCTTCCTGCTGGTCCTCGCGGCGATCGGCGGCTTCATCTGGTGGCAGAACCAGAAGCAGGTGAAGGCGGGGGAGAGCGGCGAGCAGCTGGTCGCCGCCTTCGACGACATCGCGGCTCGCCGCAAGGCCGCGGCCAACGTCAAGCTCGACGCGCTCGCCAAGTCCGGCGCCGAGGGGCCCCGGGCGGCGGCGCTTCTGACCAAGGCCGATCTCGCCATCGAGGGCGGCGACCTCAAGGGCGCGGCCGCGATCTTCGGCCAGATCTCCCGCGACGACGGCCTCGCCCAGCCCTATCGCGATCTCGCGCTGGTGAGGATGACCGCGGTCGAGTTCGACACGCTCCAGCCGCAGGCGGTGGTGGACCGGCTCAAGGGCCTGGCCGTCGCCGGCAACCCCTGGTTCGGAAGCGCCGGCGAGATGGTCGCGCTTTCCTACCTCAGGCTCAACAAGCCGCAGCAGGCCGCTTCGATCTTCGCCGCCATGGCGAAGGACAAGAAACTCCCCGATACCCTGCGTTCCCGCGCCACCCAGATGGCCGGTTCGCTCGGCGTCGACGCCGTCCAGGAGGCGGCCGACGCAACCCAGGAAGGCACTAGATAGATGAAGCGAATCCTCCTCGCCCTCGCGGCCGCCAGCCTGCTCGGCGGCTGCGGCGCAGTCGGCCTCGGCGGCAAAGGCAAGAAAAACGTGACCCCGACCGTCGGCGAGCGGATTCCGGTGCTCGCTCGCGAAACCGTTCTCGAGGTCGATCCGGCGCTCGCCGGAGTCGCAGTCACCCTGCCGCCGGCCATGCCCAACGCGGAATGGGCGCAGTCCGGCGGCAACGCCGCCAAGTCGATGGGCCATGTCGCGCTCGGCTCGGCGCCGAGCCTCGCCTGGCGCCAGAGCATCGGCGAAGGCAGCAGCAACCAGGGCCAGCTCGCCTCGTCGCCGGTGGTCGGCGACGGCAAGATCTTCACCATCGACACCCGCGCCGTCGTTCGGGCGCTCAGCCCGCAAAATGGCGGCACCGTCTGGCAGCGGCAGGTGCGAGGGCCCAATGCGCCCGAGGGCGCCTTGTTCGGCGGCGGGGTCGCCTACGACAATGGCCGGATCTACGCGACCAACGGCGCCGGCGACGCCTCCGCGCTCGACGCGAAGACCGGCGCGGTCCTGTGGACCGTGCGCCCCGGAGCTCCGCTGCGCGGCGCCCCCACCGTCGCCAACGACAATGTCTATGTCGTGACCCAGGACAACCAGCTGTTCGCTCTCAACCCGGCGGACGGAGCGATTCGCTGGACCGGCTCGGGCGCGGTCGAGATCGCGGGAGTGCTCGGCGCGGCCTCGCCCGCGGCGGCCCAGGGAACGGTGGTCGCCGGCTTCTCCTCGGGCGAGCTCAACGCCTATCGCTACGAGAACGGCCAGAATCTGTGGCAGGACGCGCTCTCGCGGACCAGCATCTCGACCAGCGTCACCTCGCTCTCCGACATCGACGCCGATCCGGTGATCGATTCCGGCCGGGTCTACGCCGTCGGCCAGGGCGGGCGAATGGTCGCGATCGAGCTGATCACCGGCCAGCGGGTGTGGGAGATCAACGTCGCCGGAATCGCCACGCCGTGGGTGGCCGGGGACTGGATCTTCGTCGTGACCGACCAGGCCCAGCTGCTCGCTCTGTCCCGGACCACAGGCCGGATACGCTGGATGACCCAGCTTCCCCTGTTCCGCGACGCCAAGGACAAGAAGGGCCGGATCGACTGGGTCGGGCCGATCCTCGCCGGGGACCGGCTGGTGCTGGCCAATTCGGCCGGCCAGATCGTCAACGTCTCGCCTTATGACGGCCGGGTCCAGTCGACCCAGGATACCAGGATGCCGGTATCGCTGTCGCCGATCGTCGCCAACAACACCCTCTACATCCTCCACGACAGCGGCCAGCTGACCGCCTGGCGGTAACGGGCACGTCGTCCCGGCGAGGCCCCGACGAGACCCACCGAGCGTCATCCCGGCGAAGGCCGGGACCCAGGACCACCTGCCGTGGAAGTGCGCGACGGACGCCTTTCCAGTCCGCAGGGAGCCGTGTTCCTGGGTCCCGGCTTTCGCCGGGATGACGGGTGCGGTTGACCCTCCCGCCCATAAGCGGCACAGCCCCGGCGCCATGCCGAAGCTTCCCACCGTCGCGATCGTCGGCCGGCCCAATGTCGGCAAGTCGACCCTGTTCAACCGGCTGGTGGGCCGCAAGCTGGCGCTGGTCGACGACCGGCCCGGAGTCACCCGGGACCGGCGCGAGGGCGAAGCGAGCCTGCTCGGCCTCGACTTCCGGATCATCGACACCGCCGGCTACGAGGACGAGGATCCCGAGAGCCTGCCCGGCCGGATGCGGGCCCAGACCATCGCCGCGGTCCGCGAGTCCGACGCCGCCTTGTTCCTGATCGACGCTCGCGCCGGCCTGACGCCGCTCGACGAGGAGATCGGCCGCTGGCTGAGGAGCGAGACGACTCCGGTCATCCTCGCCGCCAACAAGGCCGAGGGCCGCGCCGGCGAAGCCGGGATTCTCGAAGCCTGGTCGCTCGGCCTCGGCGAGCCGATCGCGATGAGCGCGGAGCATGGCGAGGGCGTCGTCGACCTGTTCGAGCATCTGAGGCCGCATATCGAGCGCGAGGAGGAAGAGGATGAGGAGAGGCTCGGCGAGGGCCCGCTCAAGCTCGCCGTGGTCGGCCGCCCCAATGCCGGCAAGTCGACCCTGATCAACCGGATCCTCGAGGAGGAGCGGCTGATCACCGGCCCCGAGGCGGGCATCACCCGCGATTCGATCGCCATCGACTGGCTGTGGCGGGGGCCCGGGGGCGAGGACCGGCCGGTCCGGCTGATCGATACGGCGGGGATGCGCAAGAAGGCCAAGGTCCAGGACAAGCTCGAGAAGCTCGCGGTCGCCGACGGCCTTCGAGCCGTCGACTTCGCCGAGGTGGTCGTTCTCCTGCTCGACGGAACGCTCGGGCTCGAGGCCCAGGACCTCAAGATCGCCGACCGGGTGCTCCAGGAGGGTCGGGCGCTGATCATCGCGATCAACAAGTGGGACGTCGCCCATGACCAGAGCAGCCTGTTCAACGGGATCAAGGCGGCGCTCGGGGAAGGGCTCGCCCAGGCGCCGGGGGTGCCGCTCCTGACCGTGTCGGCGAAGACCGGCAAGGGGCTCGACACCCTGCTCGGAGCCGCCTTCGAGGTGCGCGAGACCTGGTCGAAGCGGGTCTCGACCGGCCAGCTCAACCGCTGGTTCGAGGATGCGGTCGAGAAAAACCCGCCCCCGGCGGTCAGCGGCCGCCGGATCAAGCTCCGCTACATCACCCAGGTCGGCGCCCGGCCGCCGAGCTTCGTCGTCTTCGGAAGCCGGCTGGAGGCCCTCCCCGAAAGCTACCGCCGCTACCTCATGAACGGGATGCGGCGCGAGCTGGGCTTCGGAGCGGTCCCGATCCGCCTCGCGATGCGCGGCGGCAAGAATCCGTACGACACCAAGGGCTGAAGCGCCCGTCATTCCGGCGAAGGCCGGAAACCATGAACTCCGTCTTCTCCATGAGATCCGCCATGTTCATGGATCCCGGCCTCCGCCGGGATGACGGGAAATGGGGGTAGCGTGGCCGCAGCCAAGCCCCCCAAGCGTTTCAGCTCCGGACGGGCCGATTGGCGATACTCCTTACACCCGCGTCAACGGGTCCTTTACTCCCGTGGGCCTAGTCTCGCTTCGTGGACGAGTGGACCGGAAATGAAGAAGAGGTCGTCGACTGGACGGTCTTCTGTGCGGCGCGCAGCGAGCTGGGCGCGGGATTCGCGCGAATCCTCAGCTATTTCCGCGAGGATGGCGAGAAAGCGGTGAGCCGGATCGAATCGGCCATGCACGCCCGCGACACGGCCGGCCTGGTCCTTCCCGCCCACACGATGAAGTCCGAGGCCCGGCAATTCGGCGCCGAGCCCCTGGGGGCGCTCGCCGAGGAGATCGAGTTCGGAGCCCGCCGGGCGATCGAAATGGGCTTCTTTCCGGACAATCTGCTTCCGTCGGTCGCACGG
>DASVUZ010000003.1:0-5776 GCA_036386795.1 Allosphingosinicella sp. | reverse complement strand
AGGCGAGCATCGCCTCGACGTGACGGGCCATCGAGCTGCGCGCCGCCTCCTCCACTGCCCCGGGGTCCCGCTCGCGCGCCTCGATCCATTGCTCCACCGTCCAGCCGATCGGCAAATAGCCGTTAGCCGGATCGTGCGCGGAGGTTTGGTCGGTGACCGCATCCGGACGAACGCCCTGCGCCACCATATCGGGCAGGACCTCCGCTGCATTGCCGAGGAGACCCACGGAGGTCGGCTCGGTGGCGGTGTGGATGATCTCCAGCGCTTCCTCCAAACTGCCTGCCTGGCGGTCGAGATAGCGCGTCTCCAACCGCTTCTCGATCCGGCTCTGCTGGCACTCGATCGCGAGGCAATGCGCCCCCGCCATCACCGCGGCCAGCGGCTGCGCGCCACCCATCCCGCCGAGCCCCGCCGTGAGTATCCACTTGCCTCGCAGGTCGCCGCCATAATGCTGGCGCCCCATCTCCGCGAAGGTTTCGTACGTGCCTTGGACGATCCCTTGCGTGCCGATGTAGATCCAGCTGCCGGCCGTCATCTGGCCGTACATCATCAGCCCCTTGCGATCCAATTCGTGGAAATGCTCCCAGGTCGCCCATTTCGGAACCAGGTTCGAATTGGCGATCAGCACCCGCGGAGCGTCCCCATGGGTCCTGAACACCCCGACCGGCTTGCCCGACTGGACGAGAAGGGTCTCGTCCGCCTCGAGCCGCTCGAGCGTCTCGACGATCCTGTCGAAGCTCGCCCAGTCGCGCGCCGCGCGCCCGATCCCGCCATAGACGACCAGCTCCTCGGGCGCCTCGGCCACCGAGGGGTCGAGATTGTTCTGGAGCATCCGCACCGCCGCTTCGGTCGCCCAGGATTTGGCGACGATGTCCGGCCCGGTGCGGGCGCGGATGGAGCGGCTGTTGTCGCGGCGTGAATGCATGGGGCAGGTCTCTAGCCGTCCCGTCATCCCGGCGAAAGCCGGGACCTCAGGACAAGAAGTCTCGGCGGGTCCCCCCGCGGTCCCGGCTTCCGCCGGGATGACGGTTATGCATCCACCCCCGCGACGATCCGCCGCTCGGGCCCGGGCAGGCCGATCCAGTAAGCGAGCTCGGCCGGGCGGCTCACCCGCCACACGCAAAGGTCCGCGGCCATGCCGGTGGAAACCGTTCCGACCTCCTTCTCGAGGCCGAGCGCCCTCGCCGCGTGGACGGTCATCCCGGCCAGGGCCTCCTCCGGAGTCAGTCCGAACAGGGTGCAGGCCATGCTCAGCATCAGCGTCGGGGAGAGGACCGGAGAGGTTCCGGGATTGCAGTCGGTCGCGACCGCCATCGGCACTCCGTGGCGGCGGAGCAGGTCGACCGGCGGCTTCCTCGTCTCCCTCAGCGCATAGAAGGCGCCCGGCAGGAGCACGGCGACCATCCCCGAGCGCGCCATCGCCTCGATCCCGGCTTCGTCGGCATGTTCGAGATGGTCCGCCGACAGCGCTCCGAACTCCGCCGCGAGCGCGGCTCCGCTCTGGTTGCTGAGCTGCTCGGCGTGGAGCTTGACCCTGAGGCCGTGCTCGTGCGCCGCCTCGAACAGGGCGCGCACCTCGCCGGCGCTGAACCCGATCCCCTCGCAAAAGGCGTCGACCGCCCGAGCCAGCCCGGCTTCCGCGACCGCCGGGATCATCTCGTCGATGGCGAGCCGCACGAATTCCTCGCGGCTGTCGCGATGCTCGGGCGGAAGCGCATGAAGCGCGAGCAGGGTCGGAACCACCCGCACCGCCTCGCTTTCGCCGAGCGCCCTCGCCGCCTCGAGCATCTTCAACTCGCTCGCAACGTCGAGGCCGTAGCCGGACTTGATCTCGACCGTCGTCACTCCGCCCCGCATCAGCGCCCTCAGCCTCGGCCGGGCCTGCTCGACCAGCTGCTCGAGCGAGGCGAGCCGCGTCGCCTTGACCGTCGAGACGATCCCCCCGCCCGAACGGGCGATCTCCTCATAGCCCGCGCCGCCGAGCCGCTGCTCGAACTCGCCGGCGCGATTGCCCCCGAAGACGAGGTGGGTGTGGCAGTCGACCAGCCCCGGGGTCACCCAGGCTCCGCCGAGCGGCTCGACCCGCTTCGCCCGGTAGCCGGCGAGGTCGATCCGACGCCCGACCCGGACGATCCGGCCGTCCTGGATCCCGATCGCGCCGTCCTCGATCGCCCCGAATCCCCCGGCAACCGCAGGGTCCATCGTCGCGACGTGGCAATCCGTGAGCAGTCGATCCCACATTGGGTCGCTTCTTAACCTTCGCCCGACTAAGAGCAACGCCATGAGCTGGAAATCCATCGCTGACTTGATCGGCGGCGAGGGTCAGGTCGCCCTGCTGGGCGTTCCGATGGAGGCCGGTTCGGTCACTCCGGGCCGCTGCGACCTCGCCCCCGAAACCGTCCGAAAGGCGCTTCGCCGCTTCAGCACCTACGACGTCGAGCGGGGCTCGGAGCTGTTCTTCGCGATGCGCGACCTCGGCGACGTGCCGGTCCGCGGAGTGTCGCCGGCCGACGGCTTCGAGCCGATCCGGGCCGCCGCCGCCGAAGCGGTCGCGGCGCACCGCCTCACCATCATGCTCGGCGGCAACAACGCCGTCACCCGCCCCGCCGCCCACGCCTTGGGAGTGCCGCTCGCCCGCATCGGCCTGATCACGCTCGACGCCCATTTCGACATGCGCGACACCTCCGCCGGGCCGATGAACGGCAATCCGGTCCGCTGCCTGCTCGAGGACGGGCTGCCCGGCGGCAACATCTGCCAGATCGGCCTCGCCCCCTTCGCCAACACCGCCCGGATGCATTCCGACGCCCGAGCCGCCGGGATCGGAGTCTACAGCCTCGCCGACTGCGTCGAGCGCGGAATTCACGGAGTCCTCAACCACGCGCTCAGCCGGTTCACCCATGTCGACGTCCTGATGGTCGATTTCGACATCGACGTCGTCGACCGGGCCCAATGCCCCGGCGCCCCCGGCGCCCGGCCCGGGGGAATGCCGGTGTCGATGTTCTTCGCCGCCGCCCGCCGGCTCGCCGCCGATCCGCGGGTCCGGCTGGTCGACCTCACCGAATTCGATCCGGCCCTCGACGTCAGCGACATCAGCGCGCTGACCGCCGGGCGCTGGGTGTGCGAGATCCTGGCCGGCTTCGCGACCCGCTGAGCCGCCGCGCCTGTAGCCGGGGGCGGAAGGTCAGCTGTCCTTGAGAGGAACCGAGCAATCGGCCAGCCGCTCGGGAGCGACCCTGCGGCCTTCGAGCACGAGCTTTCGCCCCTGCACATAATCGCGCGTCGAATTGACGCAGTCGAGCGCGATGACCCGCCCCTCGAGCAGGTAGAGGATCGAGAAGCTCCGCTCTTCCGGCCGCCCCCGGACCAGGGTCGAATCGTGGCCGACGGACAGCCCCACCGTCTGGAGCCGAAGGTCGTACTGGTTCGACCAGAACCAGGGGACGCTGTCATAGGGCTCGGGCCGCCCGACGATCGATTTCGCGGCCGCCGCCGCCTGGTCGTGGGCGTTCTGGACCGATTCGACCCGGATCCGAAGGCCGCCCGCGAAGCGGTTCGAATGCCCGGCGCAGTCCCCGACCGCATAGACTCCGGGCAGCGAGGTTCGGCAATATTCGTCCACCTCCACTCCGTTCGCTCCGGCCGCGCCCGCCGCCAGCAGCGGCTCGACCGCCGCCTCGACCCCGATCCCGACGATCGCCATCTGGGCCTCGACGAGCTCGCCGCTTTGGAGCCGGAGCCCGGCGACCCGGCCGCCCTCGCCGGCGACCGCCGCGACCGCGGCGCCGAGCCGCAGGTCGACTCCCCGGGCCCGGTGCTCGGCCTCGTAGAAGCTCGAAATCTCGGTTCCCGCCACCCTCGCCAGGACCCGGTTGAGGGCCTCGATGAGCACGACCTCCTTGCCGAGCCCTCGAAGCACGGCGGCGGTCTCGAGGCCGATATAGCCGCCGCCGACCACCGCGACGCGCCGGACCGAGCCGAGCCCGGAGCGGATCGAGTCGACGTCGGCCTTGCGGCGGACGACATGCACTCCATCGAGATCGCCGCCCTCGCAGCGAAGCCGCCTCGGGGTCGCTCCCGCCGCCCAGATCAGGGTCCCGTAGCCGAACCGCCCGCCCGATCCGTCGGTCAGGATCCTCGCTCCGGGATCCACCGAATCGATCCGGGTCCCCCGGACGAGCTCGACCCCGCGCTCCGCCCAGAAGCCTTCGGGCCGGACCAGCATCCGCTCGAAATCCTTCTCGCCGGCGAGATAGTCCTTGGACAGCGGCGGCCGCTCGTAGGGCGGCTCCGCCTCGGCTCCGATCAGCCCGATCGAGCCGTCGAAGCCGAGCTGCCGAAGCTGGATCGCGGCCTGGGCCCCGGCATGGCCGGCGCCGACGATGGCGACGTCGAAACGGGTCACGGGTGGAGACTGCGGCACTGCTTCGGACGGTCCTTCGATACGGGTCTTCGCCACGCTCAGCCCCTACTCAGGATGAGCGGAAAAGCTCAATGCTCCTCCTGAGGCAGCCCCCCTGCTCAGGATGAGCGAAAAAGCTCAATGCTCCTCCTGAGGCAGTCCCCCTGCTCAGGATGAGCGGAAAAGCTCAACCGCTCATCCTGAGTAGCCGGTGAGCTTGTCGAACCGGCGTATCGAAGGACCCGCCGGATCTCAGTCCTTCGCCTTCTCGACCACCGCGACGAGCGGCTCGGGCGCCTCCGGCTTCGCCGCCGCCGTCCCGTTGCCGGCCCCGCCGACCAGATTCTCCAGCGACGAGCCGTCGAAGCCCAATTCCTTCATCAGCCCGTCGACGATCGGAGCCTGGGCACGGTAGCGCAGCGCCGCGGCGACGGCGCTCGAGGCGAGGTTGCCCTCGCCGCCGCCGGCCGGGCCCGCCGCCGGGGCTCCGGCGCCCCCGGTCAGCCCGTCGACCTGGACGATCTTGATCGAATCGATCGCCTCCATCGGCTTGGCGGCCTCGCGGATCACCTCCGGAAGCACCTTCAAGAGCGCCATCTTGGTCTGGAGCGAGATCTGGTCGGACGAGAGCAGGTTGGCGGCCTCGTTGATCGCGCGCTGGCCCGCCGCCTCGACCTCGAACCGGACCCGCGAGGCGTCCGCCCGAAGCTTCTCGGCCTCGGCTTCGCCTTCGGCGGCGAGGCGCAGAGCCTCGGCGCGGTCGGCGGCGGCCTGCTTCTCGGCGTCGGCCTGGACCTTGATCCCGATCGCCGACCGCTCGGCCTCGCGGCTGGCGTCGATCAGCTCGATCCTTTTGACCCGCTCGGCGACCTCGGTCTCGCGGGCGGTCCCGACCCGCTCCTCGGCGGCGACCGCCTCGGCCCGGGCCTTGTCGGCCTCGGCCTTGGCCTGGCTTTCCTCGCGGCTCTTGTTCTGGACCGCGATCTGCTGCTCCTGGCGGGCGATTTCGAGCGCCTGGGCTTGGGCGATCTTGGCCTGCTCGACGACGCGATTGGCTTCGATCTGAGCGCTGTCGACCTGGCGCTTGGCGGTGATGCGCGCTTCGTCCGCCTCGCGCTGCCGCTCGGACTGCTGCTGGGCGACTTCGGCATTCTGCGCGGCGCGCCGCACTTCGACTTCGCGCTCCTGCTCGAGCCGGGCGAATTCGGTGTCGCGCGAAATCTCGAAGCTCTTGCGCGCCGCCTCGAGGTTCTTCGCCTCGATCTGCACCCGCGTTTCCTGTTCGATGTCGTTGCGGGCCTTGCGGCGCAACTCGATCTGCTCGGTGAGCTTGGTAAGGCCCTCCGCGTCGAACGCGTTGTTGGCGTTGAAATGGTC
>DASVUZ010000002.1:0-8584 GCA_036386795.1 Allosphingosinicella sp. | reverse complement strand
ACGCCCGGGCGCCCCAAGGGCGGCGAGGCTCTGGGGCTCCGCGCCGCCTGGGCTCTGCTCTCCCGCCGGTATCCGGTACAAGAATAAGATCGGAATTTTTGCGTCGAATTCTCAATGAGGTACGAAACGAAAAGCGATTTGACTGGTTGTACGTCCGAAACAGACGCGTCTCGGAATCGGAGAAAAACAAGTGTCAGAGCGCGGCCTCAAGTCTTGGATGCAGACCCTGATCGGATATGTTCGCTCGGGTCAGCCGGATCTCACCAATCGTCAAATGGCGCTCCTGATGATCGTCTATATGACACCAGGGCCTCACACGGTACGCGGCCTCGCCCAGACGCTGGGCGTGTCCAAACCGGTGATCACGCGCGCCTTGAATACCCTGGGCACGCTCGGCTATCTGCGCCGGGTGCGCGACGAGGCGGACCGCCGCAACGTATTCGTCGCCCAGACCAGCATGGGGCAGGATTTCCTTGAGCGCTTCGAACGCAACATCGAGCAGCAGGAAAGCGCGAGCCGTCGAGGCGCGGCCAAGGAACGGGGCCTGCTCCTCCAGCACGGATAAGCGGATCACCCTGGACGGGCCGTCGATCCGGCTCGACCCCCGAATCCATGCCTGGCGCAACGACATCGCCGACATCGCCCTCGCCGGCCGGCTCTTCGCCCCCCATTATGCCTCGCCCCTGATCCGGGCCTGCGGACTGATCGCCGCGCGGGTCAGGGACGAACCGGCCGACGGCGGCGCGGAGATTTCGGAGCTTCTGCCCGGGGAGGGCTTCGCCGTCCTCGACCTCACCGCCGGCTGGGCCTGGGGCTATTGCCTTGCCGACCACCGGGTCGGCTATGTCGAGGCGATCGAGCTCGCCGAGCCGCTCGAGCCGACCCATGTCGTCGTCGAGGCTCAGGCTCCGATCCAGGCCGGGCCGGACCCGCTCGCCGCCACATTGTCCTGCCTGCCGATGGGATCGCGGCTTCACGGGGTCGTGCGGCGCGGCTCGCTCGAATTCGAGGGCGGCTTTGTTCCGCTTTCCCATCTTCGGCCGGTGGGCGAGCATGAGGAGGATCCGGTCGCCGTGGCCCAGCGCCTGCTCGGGGCCCCGTACCGCCCCGGCGGCCGGACCAGCCACGGCCTCGATTGCGCCGCCCTGGTCCAGCTCTCCCTGCAGCTGTGCGGAGTCGAATGCCCACGCGACACGAGCGACCAGCGCGCCCTGGGCGAGCCGCTCCCGGCCGACGCACCGCTCAAGCGCGGCGACCTGCTGTTCTGCGAGGACCATGTCGGGATGATGGTCGACGACCGGATGGCGATCCAGATGAGCTTCGCGGCGCTCAAGGTCGCCGTCGAGCCCTTCAGCTGCGCCAGCCCCGAGGGCAGCGGATCCGCGATCGAGCGGCGGCGCCTCGCCTGAGCTTGCATTCCGGCCCCGTAACGGTCACTCTCCAGGCAGTCGAGGGAGGGGCAGATGAGCGACGGGATCGACGCGAGGCCGCCGGGCTGGTTCTGGATCGTGGGGGCGCTCGCATTGCTGTGGGAATTGTTCGGAGTCGCAATGTACCTGATGCATGTCGGAGTGATTCCCGACTCCGGCGAGATGAGCGAGGCGGAGCGGTCCCTGATGGAGAGCTCGCCGACCTGGGTCACCGGGCTGTTCGCGATCGGGGTCTTCGCGGGCGCGCTCGGAGTGCTCGGCCTGCTTCTGAGGAAGAGGTGGGCGCGGCCGCTGCTGCTCCTGTCGCTGCTCGCCGTCGTCCTTCAGTTCGGCGGATGGCTTCTGGTCACCGACGCGATCGCCGTGATCGGGCCGTCGGTGTTCGCCATGCCGGCGGTGATCGTCCTCGTCGCCATCCTCCTCGCCTGGCTCGCCGCGGTCGGCGTAAGGCGGGGCTGGCTGGCCTAGCCGCTCTGCCATTGCGAGGCTCGAAGCCCCTGCGTCATTGAGAGGAGCGAAGCGACGAAGCAATCCAGAGCGCGCCCCAAGGGAGTTGCCGGATTGCGTCGCTACGCCCGCAATGACGGAGCCTACATCTCTCCGCGCGCTCGGCGGATGTCGAACCATTTGCGGACGTTCGCATTATGCTCGTCGAGAGTGTCGGCGAAGACATGGCCGCCGGTGCCGTCGGCGACGAAATAGAGGGCCCGGGTCGGCGCCGGGTCGAGGACGGCGGCGATCGACTCCTTGCCGGGATTGGCGATCGGCCCGACCGGAAGCCCGGCCATCGCATAGGTGTTGTAGCCGTTATTCGCCTGCAGCTCGGACCGCAGGATCCGGCGGCCGAGGGGGCGCCCCTTGGTGATCGGGTAGATCACCGTCGGGTCGGCGTCGAGCTTCATCCCCTGGCGAAGCCGGTTCGAATAGACTCCGGCGATCATCCGCCGCTCGGAGGCCTTGCCCGTCTCCTTCTCGACGATCGAGGCCAGGATCACCGCCTCCTGCGGGGTCTTCACGACCGTGTGCGGAGCGCGCTTGGCCCACAGGTCGGCGAGAGTCTTGGCCATCGCCGACTGCATCCGGGCGAGCACCTTGGCCCGGGCCTCGCCGCGCTGGTAGCTGTAGCTGTTGGGAAGGACGCTCCCCTCCTCCGGCACCGGGGCCTCGCCGGTGAGCGCCGCGGCCTGCATCAGCCGCTCGTGAACGAGCACGGAGGGCAGGCCTTCGGGAATGGTGACCATGCGCTGCAGAGTCTTCGCATTCTGGAGCAGCGAGAGGATTTCGGCATGGCTGGCGCGGGCCGGAAATTCATATTCGCCCGCCTTGATCGGCTCGCGGCTTCCGAAGATCCTGGACTGGAAGAGGAATCTTTCGGCGGAAGCGATGACTCCCGCGGTCTCGAGCTTCTGCGCGGCCTGGATCAGGCTCGTCCCCGACTCGATCACCACCGGAGTCGGCTTGGGAGCCGGACCGGCCCCGTTCCAGCCCTGGATGAACCAGAGGCCGACGGCCAGGCCCGCGACGGCCACCAGGGCAAGCGCCAGGAGCTTTTTCATTGCGCCGTCAGACGGCCTTCATCACCAGGCTGGCATTGGTCCCGCCGAAGCCGAAGCTGTTGTTGAGCACGGCCTTCACCTTACGCTCCTTGGCGACGTGGGGGACGAGATCGACTCCGGCCGTTCCCTCGCTCGGATTGTCGAGGTTGAGGGTCGGCGGCACGATTTGGTCGCGCATGGCCAGGATGCAGAAGATCGCCTCGACCGCTCCGGCTCCGCCGAGCAGGTGCCCGATCGCCGACTTGGTCGAGCTCATCGACAGCCGGGCGATATTGTTTCCGAACAGGCGCCGCACCGCGCCCAGCTCGAGCTCGTCGCCGAGCGGGGTCGAGGTGCCGTGGGCGTTGATATAGTCGATGTCGGAGAGGTCGAGGCCCGAGCGCTTCATCGCCGCCTCCATCGCCCGGTAGCCGCCGGCGCCCTCGGGATGCGGGGCGGTGACGTGATAGGCGTCGCCCGACATTCCGTAGCCGACCATCTCGGCGTAGATCTTGGCGCCGCGCTTCTTCGCTCGCTCATATTCCTCGAGCACCACCACGCCCGCGCCTTCGCCCATCACGAACCCGTCGCGATCCTTGTCGTAGGGGCGGCTGGCGCGCTCGGGCTGGTCGTTGAAGTTGGTCGAAAGCGCCCGGGCCTGGGCGAAGCCGGCGATTCCGAGCGGGCAGAGCGCATCCTCGCTGCCTCCGGCGAGCATGACGTCGGCATCGTCCATCGCGATCATCCGGGCGGCATCGCCGATCGAATGAGCTCCGGTCGAGCAGGCGGTGACGACCGCGTGGTTGGGCCCCATCAGGCCGTATTTGATCGAAACCTGGCCGGAGATGAGGTTGATCAGCCGGCCATGGACGAAGTGCGGCGAGACCCGGCGCGGGCCGCGCTCATGGAGGACGATCGATTCCTTCTCGATGCCGGGGAGGCCGCCGATTCCCGAGCCGATCGAGACTCCGGCCCGGAACCTTTCCTCCTCGCTCATGTCGGTCAGGCCGGAATCCTCGATCGCCTGGCCGGCGGCGTCGAGGCCGTAGACGATGAACGGATCGACCTGGCGCTGCACCTTGTGGTCGACCCGCTTGCTCGGGTCGAAGCCATATTCGTGGTCGGCCGGCTTCACCTCGCACGCGATCTGGCAGGCGAAATCGGTCGGGTCGAAGCGGGTGATGCGGGTCGCGCCGCTTTTCGACGCGAGGATGTTCTTCCAGCTCGTCTCGATATCGCCGCCCAGCGGGGACACCATTCCAAGACCGGTCACGACTACGCGGCGCATATTACCTCTCCAAACGCTAAACAGGCCCAGTCCCGTTCGGGCTGAGCCTGTCCTTCGATACGATGGGTAGGTCCGCCCTATCCCCGGATAGGGCTGTTAATTGCCGGGGGCAATTAACACCTACCCATTTCGACAGGCTCAGTCGCTACTCAGGATGAGCGGTTCTCCCAACCTTTTCCGCTCATGCTGAGTAGGCATTGAGCGAAGTCGAAATGCGGTATCGAAGCACAAGCTCAGGGCGAACGGAGGTGAACCCGTCCTCAGGCCTTGTGGGCCTCGATATAGTCGATCGCGTCCTTGACCGTGCTGATCTTCTCAGCCGCGTCGTCGGGGATCTCGACGCCGAACTCTTCCTCGAAGGCCATGACCAGCTCGACGATGTCGAGGCTGTCCGCGCCGAGATCGTCGATGAAGCTGGCTTCCTCGGTGACCTTCTCGGCTTCGACGCCGAGATGCTCGACGACGATTTTCTTCACGCGATCGGACGTCTCGCTCATGTTCCGTGCCCTTCCCTAGGTCGTGTTTTGCGATGCCCTAGCCGCTCCCTGCCGGGGCTGGCAAGGGGCGGCATCTGAAACGGATCATTCCTCCTCCGTCACAGCATCGCCATTCCGCCGTTGACGTGGAGGGTCTGCCCCGTGACGTAGCCGGCCTCGCGGCTGGCAAGGTAAACGGCGGCGGCGGCCACGTCGTTCCCGGCGCCGAGGCGCCCGGCCGGGATGCGGCCGAGCAGGCTCTCCTTCTGAGCGTCGGGCAGGGCATCGGTCATCGCCGACTGGATGAATCCCGGAGCGATGCAGTTCACCGTGATGTTGCGGCTCGCGACCTCCTGAGCCAGCGCCTTGGACATTCCGACGAGGCCGGCCTTGGAGGCCGCGTAATTGGCCTGGCCCGGATTGCCGGTGGCGCCGACCACCGAGGTGATCGAGATGATGCGGCCGTGCCGGGCCCGCATCATCGGCTTCAGCGCCGCCCGGGCGAGGCGGAAGGCCGCCTCGAGGTTGATCCGGATCACGTCCGTCCACTCCTCGTCCTTCATCCGCATGGCGAGGTTGTCGCGGGTGACCCCGGCATTGTTGACGAGGATGTCGAGCTTCCCCCCGAGCGCCTCCACCGCCTGCGGCACCAGCGCGTCGACGGCCGCGCCGTCCGAGAGGTTGCACGGCAGCGCGACATGTTCCCCGCCCAGGCCGGCGCGAAAGGCCTCCAGCTTGTCGACGTTGGAACCCGAAACCGCGAGCCGAGCCCCCTGCCCCGCCAGCGCCTCCGCGATCGCCGAGCCGATCCCGCCCGAGGCGCCGGTCACGAGGGCGGTCATTCCACTGAGATCAAACATCATAATCCCCTGTCATTGGTTCACGCGGAGGCGCGGAGACGCGGAGGGCCGGTAGTCGTTCACGATCCGCTTAAGCCCTTCCCGAAGAGTCGGGGCGCCGAAATTGATAAGCAGCCCGACGGGCTGCTTCATGAGACGCAGATAGCTTAGCAGCTGCTTGCCATGAGCGGGATGGAATTGGTCGACCGACTTGACCTCGACTACCAGCCGTCCGTCTACCAGAAGGTCTATTCGGAACGCGGCTTGGTAGATCAGGCCCTCATATTCGATGTCGACCGGCTGCTGGCGCGCGACGGAATAGCCGAGCTGGGTCAGCTTTCCCGCCAGGATCGTCTCATAGATCGATTCGAACAGTCCCGGGCCAAGGTCGCGGTGGATCCGAAGAGCCGCGTCGACGACGTCTCCGCTGATTTCCTCGATATCTCTCACTCGCTCCCTCCGCGCCTCCGCGCCTCCGCGTGAACCTATATTTCCCTGACCAGCGCGTCGATGTCGTCCATCGTAATGACGCTGGTCACCTTCGCGTCCGGCGCGATGCGCTTGACCATTGGGCCGAGCACCTTGCCGCCGAACTCGACGAAATGATCGACTCCCGCTTCCGCCATGGCGGCGACGCTTTCGCGCCAGCGGACCAGGCCGGTGACCTGCTCGACGAGCAGGCGGCGGATCTGATCCGGCTCGTCGACGGGCGCGGCGGTGACATTGGCGTAGAGGGGCAGCGCCGGCTCCTCGATCTCCACCCCGGCCAGCGCCTGCTCCATCTCGCGGGCGGCGGGCTCCATCAAGGGCGAATGGAACGGAGCGGAGACGGGGAGCAGCAGGGCCCGCTTCGCCCCTTTCTCCCTGGCGATCTCCAGCGCCCGCTCGACGGCGCCGCGATGGCCGGAGATGACCACCTGCGAGGGATCGTTGTCGTTGGCGACGACGCAGACCTCGCCTCCGCTCGCGGCTTCGGCGACGGACCGGGCGATTTCGACGCTGGCGCCGAGCAGGGCGGCCATCGCCCCCTCCCCGACCGGAACCGCGCGCTGCATCGCCTGCCCGCGAAGCTTGAGCAGCCTCGCCGTCGTCGGCAGGTCGAAGGACCCGGCGGCGCAGAGCGCGCTATACTCGCCGAGGCTGTGGCCGGCGACGAAATCGGCCTTGTCGATCGCGACGCCGGACACGCGCAGGGTGGCGACGGCATTGGCCATGATCGCGGGCTGGGCATTCTCCGTCAGGGTGAGCTCTTCCAAGGGCCCCTCGGCCATCAGCCGGAAGAGCTTCTGCTTCAGAGCCTCGTCCACCTCCTCGAACAAATGGCGGGCGACGCTGCTGGCCTCCGCGAGCGCCTTGCCCATCCCGACCGACTGGCTCCCCTGCCCGGGAAAGATGAATGCGCGCATCTCGTGTCCCTTGCTGTTCATTCGAGCCGAATGCCCGAAGCCGTTCGGGCTGAGCTTGTCGAAGCCCTCTCCTTCTCACGTCGGAAAAGGCTAGGAGAGCCCTTCGACAAGCTCGGGGCGAACGCAGTGGGGCTCGCGTAGTCAGCGGCACGTTCAAGATCAACTTTCACGTGACAGATCACGTATCAGTTGATTTTCCTGCGACTTTGAGCCACATGCCCCCCGTCCGGGGCGAAGGCCGTGCCTTTCGCCCCGTTCAGCTTTTTAGACGAAAGCCGGAGGGGCGTCCGCATTGGGCGGCGTCAGCGATCGGCCAAAGACAAGGAAATGCGCAGCCATGCCGCTTTACGAGCATGTGTTCATCGCGCGTCAGGACCTGGCCCAGGCCCAGGTGGACGCTCTGGCGGAAGCCGCCACCAAGATCATCGAGGATTCCGGCGGCAAGGTCGTCAAGACCGAGACCTGGGGCCTTCGCAGCCTCGCCTACCGGATCGCCAAGAACCGCAAGGGCCATTACGTGATGCTCGATTTCGACGCGCCCGCCGCGGCGGTCGCCGAACTGGAGCGCCAGACCCAGATCAACGAGGACGTGATCCGCTACATGACCGTCCGGGTCGACGAGCATGAGCAGGGCCCCTCGGCGATGATGCGCCGGGGCGAGCGCGACCGCGAGCGCGGCGACCGCGGCGATCGCGGCGACCGCGGGGATCGCGGCGGCCGTGACCGCGACCGCGGCGACCGCGCCCCCCGCCCCGACTTCGCCGACGCGTAACGAGAAAGGACCAGCAACATGGCACGCCCATTTTTCCGCCGCCGCAAGAGCTGCCCCTTCTCGGGCAAGGACGCTCCGCGCATCGACTATAAGGACGTCCGCCTCCTCCAGGGCTTCGTCTCCGAGCGGGGCAAGATCGTCCCCAGCCGGATCACCGCCGTCTCCGGCAAGAAGCAGCGCGAGCTGGCCACCGCGATCAAGCGCGCCCGCCATCTCGGCCTTCTCCCCTACGTCGTGAAATAAGGAGCGCGAGATATGGATGTCATTCTCCTCGAGAGGATCGAGAAGCTCGGAGCGATCGGCGACGTCGTGAAGGTGAAGAACGGCTATGCCCGCAACTTCCTCCTTCCCAACGGCAAGGCGCT
The DNA here is from genome assembly GCA_036386795.1 of Allosphingosinicella sp. Lineage (GTDB taxonomy): Bacteria > Pseudomonadota > Alphaproteobacteria > Sphingomonadales > Sphingomonadaceae > Allosphingosinicella. The sequence continues at coordinate 473 of DASVUZ010000002.1, read as the reverse complement.
CCGCGCCAACGAATCGAACCGCAAGGTGTTCGAGAGCAACCGCGAGCGGATCGAGGCGACCAACGCCGAGCGCCGCGCCGCCGCCGAAGTGGATTCCAAGGGCATCGACGGCACCACCGTCCAGCTCATCCGCCAGGCGTCGAACACCGGCCAGCTCTACGGCTCGGTCAGCGCCCGCGACATCGTCGACGCGCTGGCTGCCGACGGCGCCCAGGTGACCAAGAGCCAGATCGTGCTCGACCGCCCGATCAAGGGCATCGGCATGCACGACGTGAAGGTCGCGCTGCACCCCGAGGTCGCGGTCACCGTCCGGGTCAACGTCGCGCGCTCGCCCGAGGAAGCCGACCTCCAGGCTCAGGGCATCGACGTCATGGCGCAGATGTTCGAGCGCGACGCCGCCCCTCCGGCGGAGGAGCTCGAGCCGGTTGTCGAGACCGACGAAGCCGACGCTGCAGCGGCGGACGAACCCGCCG
>DASVUZ010000001.1:0-66603 GCA_036386795.1 Allosphingosinicella sp. | reverse complement strand
GACGTGAAATATCTCCGCAGCCGCGGCAGCGCGACCAAATATTTGGAGGTCCGCGACGGTTGGGTCGTGTCGGCCCACGGCGAGGGCGGCTACATCAAGGCGCTGACCGATTCCCCGGGTCCGGGGCGCGACGCAGTTCGCATCACCGACCGATTCTTCGGCCCGCAGCTGCGCGGCTTCGACATCCGCGGCATCGGCCCTCGGGTCCTTCGGACGCCTTACAATGCCGACGGCACGCTGTCGGACGAGGGTGAGCGGGCCAGCGACGCGCTCGGCGGCCGCGCCTATTACATGGGCAGGCTCGAACTTGAGTTCCCGACCAGCTCGGGAATCCGGAGCATGGGGCTTCGGCCCTCGGCGTTCGTCGATATCGGGTCCGTCTGGGGTCTCGAGAAGCCGGTTTTGACCAACGTCGTGGCAATCTGCACGTCGACGACCGGGACCCCCCGACAAGTTCTTCCAGGCGATCCAAATCCGAACTGCGCGACGGGCGAAACCCGAATTCCGGGTGTTCGCGAGGAATTCCTCGGCAATTCGCCCAAACCGCGCCTTGCGGTCGGCGTCGGGGTCAACTGGGTCTCGCCGTTCGGCCCGTTCCGAATCGATATCGCCAAGGCCCTGCTTTTGCAGGAAGGCGACGACACCAAATTGTTCAGCTTCAACGTAGGAACCCAATTCTGATGAAGACCCTCCTGACCTTCGCAGCGCTCGCCGCTGGCGCTCTCTCCCTTCCCTCGGTGGCTGTCGCTCAGCGTGCGCCCGCCGCGGTGGTCGTCGTTGTCGACAGCGACGCCATTTATCGCGACTGCGCGGCCTGCAAGACCGCCCAGGCCTCGCTCAGGAGCCGGGTCGCGACACTGCAGACCCGGCAGCAGACGCTGGCCAACCAGCTTCGTCCCGAAGGCCAGGCGATCCAGACCGCTGTCACGGCCCTCGCCGGCAAAGCCCCGGACGCGGCGCTTCGGGCCCGCGCGGAGGCGTTCCAGAAGAAGCAGGACGACGCCAACCAGGAGCTGTCCCGCGGCCAGCAGAACCTGCAGTCGATCCAGGCCAATATCGTTCGGCAGATCAATGCGCGGCTGAACCCGGTCATCAACCAGGTGATGACGGCGCGAGGCGCGAATATCGCGGTCGACGTCAACGCCACGCTGGCGCATGCGCAGGCCGTCAACGTCACCGCCGAGGTCCTCGCGGGGCTCAATCGCGCGCTTCCGACGGTCAGCCTGACGCCGCTGCCGGCAGGGCAGCCGCAGCAGACGCAGCCGCAGGGTCGGTGAACCGAGCGGCCGATCCAGGCGCCGCGGCCGTGACCGGCGGCGGCGCGATGGACCTGGCCGGGGTGATGGCGGCGCTTCCGCACCGCTATCCGATGCTGCTGGTCGACCGCGTCGAATCGCTCGAGCTCGACAAGAGCATCGTCGCGATCAAGGCGGTCACCATCAACGAGGGCTTCTTCCAGGGCCATTTCCCGGGCCGCCCGATCATGCCCGGAGTCCTCCTCGTCGAGGCGATGGCGCAGGCCTCCGGGGTGCTCGCGGTCGAATCGCTCGGCCTCGCCGGCACCGGCAAGCTGGTCTATTTCATGGCGATCGACAGCGCCAAGTTCCGCCGCCCGGTCGAGCCCGGAGTGCTTCTGCGGATCGAGGTCGAGCTGGTCCAGGACCGGGGAAGCGTCTGCAAGTTCGCCGGCAAGGTGCTGATCGAGGGCAAGGTCGCGGCCGAAACGAACTTCACCGCGATGATCGCGGATCCTCCGAGCGATTAGAAGGGGTGTGGTTACTCGTCATGCCGGACTTGATCCGGCATCCACCTTCCTTTCCTGAGCCGGCGAAGAAGGTGGACCCCGGATCAAGTCCGGGGTGACGAAGCTTCGATCGAGCGTGGCCGCCACGATCCCGCCACTCGCTCGATCCCGAACACCTCCCCAAGCCGAGCCGAGCCCAGCAGCGCGTCCGGCTCCCCCTCGGCGACGATGGCGCCGGCATCCATCAGCACCAGCCGGTCCGCATAGCGCGCCGCCAGATCGAGATCGTGCATCGCGACGATCGCGCCCTGGCCGTCCGCGACCGCCCCTCGAAGCCGCTCCATCAGCCTCAGCTGCCAGAGCGGGTCGAGATTGGCGACCGGCTCGTCAAGCAGGAGCAGCCTCGGCCTCGGCGCCAGCGCCCGGGCGATCAGCACCCGGCTTCGCTCGCCGGTCGAGAGCCGGTCGACCCGGCGGTCGGCCCAGGGCGTCAGGTCGAGCGCGGCCATCGCTTCGTCGGCCTCGTCCGCGCCGGCGCCGAGCCGGACGAGGTCGCGCGCGGTCAGCGGCCAGGCGATGTCGCGAGACGCGGGAAGGTAGGAGAGGAGGCGGCGGCGCCGGGCCGGGGCCAGGCTCTCCGGGCGAAGGCCGTCGATCCTGACCTCGCCTGCCGCTTCGCCGATCCGCGCCAGAGCGTGGAGCAGGCTGGTCTTGCCGCTGCCGTTGGGCCCGACCAGGCAAATCAGCTCGGCCGCGTCCATAAGCAGGTCGGTCGGCTCCAGCCTTCCCGGCAGAGCCACCTCAGTCGCCTCGAGCAGCGCCGTCATCGCGCCAGCCGCCAGCGCATATGGGCCACAAGCCACAGGAAGAAAGGCGCTCCGAGCAAGGCGGTGACGACCCCGATGGGCAGGGTCCGCCCAAGGGGCGCGGTCCGAACGACGAGGTCCGCCGCGAGAAGGAGCAGCCCTCCGATCAGCGCCGCCGGAGCGATCGCCCGGCCGGGATGCTCGCCGGTCAGCCGCCGGGCGAAGATCGGAGCGACCAGCCCGACGAAGCCGATCGCCCCGCAGATCGCGACGCAGGCGCCCACTCCGAAGGCGGTGAGGCAGACGACCGCGATCCTTAGGCGCCGGATGTCGTGCCCGAAGGATTGCGCGACTTCCTCGCCGAGCGTGAGGCTGTCGAGCGGGGCCGACAGCCGCAGCAGCAACGCCATCGCCGCCGCGGCCGGCGCCATGGCGAAGGCGGCCTGCTCGAGGCTTCGATCGACCAGCGATCCCATCAGCCACTCATAGGCGTCGTAGAAAGCGAAGGGGGAGGGGGCCAGCGCCAGCGCCAGGGTGGTCAGAGCGCCCGCGAGCGCGCTGATCGCGAGCCCCGCGAGAAGCAGGGTCGCGGTCTCGGCCCGGCGCCCGGCCAGGGCCAGAAGCAGCAGGAGTGCTCCGAGCGCTCCCGCCACCGCTCCCGCGGCGAGGGCGAGCGGCGCTGAAAAGCCGAAAAGATAGGCGGTGACGACGGCGCCCAAGGCCGCTCCGCTGGTCGTTCCGGTCAGGTCCGGCGAGGCGAGCGGATTGGCGAACAGGCCCTGGATCGCGGCGCCCGAAGCTCCGAGCATCGCCCCATAGGCCAAAGCGAGAAGCGCCCGCGGCAGCCTCAGCTCCCAAAGGAGCGAGAAAGCGAGCGGCCGGTCCTCCCCGATCAGGGCGGCGACCGGGGCCCAGGGAATCGCCACGGAGAGGGCGAAGGCCAGAGCGGCCGCCAACGCCAGGAGGAGGAAAGCAAGGCGGCTCATCGCGGAGAGCCGCCGCGGCTTGCCGGGCCGAGGTCCCGGCTTTCGCCGGGAGGACGATTCAGGCTCTTCAGCCGCTCGACCTCGGCGGCGAGGAGGGGGCCCATGCAGGTCCAGGCGCGGCCGTCGGTGGAGATCGTCCTGGCGCCCTTCACACGCCTCGCCAGCGGATGGGCGAGCCAGCGCTGCTCGCCCGAATATTGGCCCTGGCGATAGTCGCTTCGAAGGATCACCGCCGGGGGACGGAGGAGCAGCTGCTCGAGGGATACCCGGTCGCCCGCCACCGCGCGCTGCCGAAGCCCGGCCAGCGCCATCCATTGCGCCGCCAGGCTCTCCGCCGCCACCGTCCGCCCGCCGCCGCCCAGCCACAGCGCCTCGGCGGAGCGCGCCGGGCGGCCGCGCTTCAGCCGCTCGATCCGGGCAAGCACGGCCGAGCCGGCCGGCTCCCGCCCGAGCGCCGCCGCGACGGTGCGAACCGACCGCTCGATATCGGCCAGAGTCTGCGGATAGGGCAGGTCGAGCACGGCTATGCCGAGCCTTCGAGCGACCCGGCTCCGGTCGCGGGCCCCGCCGCCCATGGTCAGGACCAGATCGGGCCGAAGCCCCGCCACCGAGACCAGGCTGCCGTCGTTGCGCCCGTAGCGCCGGGCCTGCCGCCACAGCGCCGTCTCCGCGGGCTGCTGCGACAAATGGGTGACCGACGCGATCTGCCCCGGATGGCCGAGCGTGAGGAGCAACTCATCGGTGCACAGGTTGAGGGACGCGACTCGCCGAGGCGCCGCCTCCGCCGCCGCGGCCAGGGCCAGGGCCAGGGCCAGGCTAGCGGCCGAGACGAACGCGAAGGCCCGCATGGACGCTCCTTCCCTGCGAATTGTAGCCGAAGACCTCGCGATAGTCCGAACCCGCCGCATTCTCGACCCGCCCGAACAGCTCGATCTCGCCGGACAGCCGGTAGCCCACCCGAAGGTTGGCGAGAGCGTAGTCGCCGAGGGTGACGGGGACGGCCGGGAAGGAGTCGAAATCGCTGTCGCCGCGCTTGCCGACATAAGCGATCGAAGCGCCGACCACGAGCCGGCCGGCGGTCCAGTCGGCCGCTAAGCTCGCGCTGTGCCTCGGCCGGCGCGGCTCCGCCGAGCGCCGGGCGGCGCCGAGGCGCCGCTCGCGCGCATCGAGCCAGCTATAGTTGGCGCTGAGTCGAAGCCCGGCCGCGGGCCGAGCCTCCGCCGTGAGCTCCAATCCCCGCCGGCGGCTGTTGCCGGCCGCGTTGCGCACGGTGAAGGGGAAGGTGGTGAAATCCTCGACGATCTCGCCGCTAAGCCGGTTGCTGAACGCCGTCGCGCCCACCCCGAAGCGCCGGCCTTCCCAGGCGATCCCCGCTTCCAGCCCGCTCGACCGCTCCGGCGTGAGGTCGGGATTGCCGATGAAGCTGGTCGGGTCGAAGCCGTAGAGATCGAAGAAGGTCGGCTGGGCGATCCCCTCGCCATAAGCGGCATGGAGGCGCAGCTTCTCGATCGGCCTGCCGACGATCGCGGCTCGAACGTTGGTCGAATCCGCAAAGCGGTTGAAATCGTCGCGGCGGACGGCGAGGTCGGTGGCGAGCGCCGATCCCCATCGCGCCCGCCACTCGCCGACATAGGCGGTCCGGCCCCTCGACCGGCGCTGATCGGGCGCGAAGAAGACGGCCTGGTCGAGCGCGGCGAAGCTTTCGTCCTCCCGCTCGGCGGCCGCGACGAGGACATGGCGGGCGCCGGCGGCCGAGAAGCGCCGGACCAGCTTGGCTCCGACCCGAAGCCGGTCGGCCAGAGTCCGGTTGAGCGGGGTCTCGCCGTCGCGGTTGCGGTTGGAGCTGTGAAGATATTGGCCTTCCAGCTCCAGGCTCCAGGGCGAGTCCGAGGCGAGCCCGAGCCGGGTCCAGGCGCGGACCGCGGCGAGCTCCGCCCTCGAGGAGTCGAGCGTGTCGGAGCGCCGGAAGAGCGGCGCGGGCGTTCCGTCGAACTCGCTCTTCGACCGGATATAATGAGCGACGATCCCGGCCTCCGCGTCCCGGCCGGGGCGAAAGGCGGCCTTGAGCCTGGCCGCGAGGTTGCCGAAGCCGTCGCGGTCGCCCGAGCCCCCTCCGAAAATGTCGATCCCGTCGCTGCGCAGCCGGGTCAGGCTCGCCGCGACCCCGGCCTCCCCGCCGCCGGCGATCAGGGTGACATGCCCCCGGCGGAAATCGCGGCTTCCATATTCGCCGCTCGCTCTCAGCTTCGAGCCCGAGAGCGGATCGGCGCCTTCCACGGCAATGACTCCGCCCAGGGCTTCCGAGCCCCACAGCGCCGATTGGGGTCCCCGGACGATCTCCATCCGGGAAAGGCCGTCGGCGGCGAGGGTCTCGAACCGCGCCTCGTTGCCCGAAGCGGGGTCGTTGAAGGCGATTCCGTCGACGAACAGCAGGCTGTGGTTCGCCTCGGCGCCTCGGATCCGGATCTGGGTAAGCGATCCCTGGGCGCCGGAAACGGCCACCGACACTCCGGGCGCGAGGCGCGCGAGGTCGGAGACCATCGGCGTTCCGAGCGCCTCGATCCGGCGCTCGTCGATCAGGGTGACCGAGGCGGGGCTGGCTTCCGCCCGAACCGGCTCGAGGGCGGCGGTGACGACGATGGTCTCGTCGGCCGGCGGCGAAGCCGCGGCGGCCAGGAACAGGATGAGAGTCATTTCGGAGATCCTCCTTTGCAACGACACGAATGTCGTCTCGGAGGAATCGCGGGCGGCCTGCCGCTCCCGACGCCACGCACGATCGGCTGGTCCCGGCCGGGTGCGGACGACGGCGAAGGCAGGTTCCTGACTCTCGGCTCGAGCCGATCACAGTTGCGGGCACAGCGCCGGATTTCCGCCGGCTTCCCTTTTCACCATTCCCCCGCCGGGTGTCCGGCGTGAATGGCACCTTCGCTTGGGTCCTGCTATTGCACCGCAGCATGGCTTGTCAATTCGGCCCCCTTTGGCTACAGGGCCGCTCGACCTTTTCGAGGCTGGTCGGAACCAGCCGCATCCCAGGGAAATCAACGACATGAAGACCGGCGCCCATCCCGATTACCATATGATCAAGGTGCAGATGACCGACGGCACCACCTTCGACACCCGCTCCACCTGGGGCAAGGAGGGCGACACGCTTACCCTCGACATCGATCCCAAGGTTCACCCGGCCTGGACCGGCGGCCACGGCAAGATGGTCGATTCGGGCGGCCAGGTCGCGCGCTTCAACAAGCGCTTCGGCGGGCTCACCCTCGGCAAGAAATAAGTCCCGTCATCCCGGCGCGGGCCGGGACCTCGTGGAGACCCACCGTGACTTCTCGTCCTGAGATCCCGGCTTGCGCCGGGATGACGGTAGCTCCCGTCCTCGAAACGCCGCGTCTCCGCCTGCGCGGCTTCCGGGCGTCGGACCTCGATGCCCAGGCCTCGGCGATGACCGATCCCGAGGTCGTTCGCCACCTCGGCGGAGCGCCGTTGTCGCGCGAGGACACGTGGCGCAAGATCCTTGCCTCGCCGGGCCTGTGGGCCCTGCTCGGCTACGGCTATTGGGTCGCCGAGCGGCGCGAGGACGGCGCCTATCTCGGCCAGATCGGATTCGCCGACTTCAAGCGCGACATGCGGCCGAGCATCGAGGGCCTACCCGAAATGGGCTGGATCATGGCGCCTCAGGCGCAGGGGCAGGGCTATGCGACCGAAGCCGCGCTCGCCGCTCTGGCCTGGGCCGACCATTCCTTCGGCGGCGGCGAGATCGTGGCCATCATCAGCCACGACAACGCCGCTTCGATCCGGGTGGCCGAGAAAATCGGCTTCGCGGTCCGCGAGGAGGCCGTCTACAGGGGCGAGCCGATCCTGCTCTTCCGCCGCCCGGCCTGACCCGTCCGATTTCGGACAGGAGATCGTCCGCACCCGGTCACTGCGGCGTCCAGCGGCAACCCGGGCAAAGGGGACGCGCCGAGCCGACACGGCGGCCGGTCCGGGCCGATGACGAGGGGAAAGTCATCTCCCATTCACGAAAACAAATGTAGTCGACCAAATAACCGCCGCGAGCAAGGAGTTGGCACAACTCCTGCTACAAGCGTGGCAGGTGCGGCCGCCAGAGCCTCGACAGGGGAGGAATTATGACGAGACCGGGCGGCTTCGCTCAAGCTTCGAGGCTGGCCCTGGCCGCCGCCGCGCTCGCCGCGGCCGCGCCCGCGCTCGCTCAGGAAACCGGCGACGCTCCGCCGCCGGAGCCGACCCTGCCCGCGGCGGTCGAGGACGCCAAGACCTTCGTTCCGGCCGATTTCACCCGCTTCGCTCCGCGCAACGCGCTCGACATGCTTCGCAACGTGCCCGGTTTCAGCATCCGCGAGGCGACCCAGGAGCGCGGCCTTGGCACCGCCACCGGCAACGTTCTGATCAACGGCCAGCGAATCTCGGGCAAGTCGAACGACGTCATCACCGAGCTCGGCCGGATCCCGGCCTCCAACGTGGTTCGGATCGAGATTCGAGACGCCGCGACGCTCGACGTTCCCGGTCTCTCGGGGCAGGTCGCCAACGTGATCGTCAAGGCGGACGCCTTCAGCGGCCAGTTCGCCTGGCGGCCCGAATTCCGCCAGCGCTTCACCGATCCGCTCCTCACCCGGGGCGAGGTTTCGATCAGCGGCAAGCTCGGCAAGTTCGACTATAATCTCGGCCTCCAGAACAACGCCTTCCGAAGCGGCGCGGGGGGACGGACCAACATCTACGCGCCCGGCGGCGGGCTGATCGAGCAGCGCAACGACGTCTGGACCGGAAGCGGCGAGGATGTCCGAGCCAGCGCCCGGGTGACCTGGGACGGCCCGGGCACGTCGGTCGCCAACCTCAATGCGTCGCTGCGCGGCTTCTTCTACGATTATCGCGAGCTCGGAACGCGCACGGGGCCCGGGCTGGTCGACCGGGTCCGGCGCGTCACCAACGACGAAGACGAATGGATCTGGGAAATCGGCGGCGACTATGAGGTCGCCCTCGCCGGCGGCCGCCTCAAGCTGATCGGCCTCGCCCGCTCCGACCACGACCCGTTCGAGCAGGGCGTCCGTACGGAATTCGCCAATGGCGACCCGGATACGGGCAGCACCTTCCTCAACATCGCCGACACCCAGGAGCGGATCGCCCGGGCCGAATATCGATGGAAATGGGGCAAGGCGGACTGGCAGATTTCCGCCGAAGGGGCGTTCAACAGCCTCGACAACGTCACCGAATTCCTGGAGCTGCGCCCCGACGGCAGCTTCACCGAGATCGAGCTTCCCGGCGGCACCGCCACCGTCAAGGAGGACCGCTACGAGGTGATGGCGAGCTACGGCCGCCCGCTTTCCGAGACTCTCACGGTCCAGCTCGCGGCGGGCGCCGAATATTCGAACCTCAGGCAGATCGGCGCCGGCGGGCTCAGCCGGACCTTCTGGAGGCCCAAGGGGCTGGTTTCGGCGGCCTGGAAGGCAAATCCGAGGCTCGACGTCAACTTCAAGCTCCAGAGGCGCGTCGGCCAGCTCAATTTCAGCGACTTCCTCGCCACCGTGAACCTCACCGACGACCGCGAGAATGCCGGCAATGTCGAGCTGGTGCCGACCCAGAGCTGGGAGGCCGACCTCGAGACGACGCGCAATCTCGGCCGCTACGGAAGCACGACCCTGAGGCTGTACGGCCGGCTGTACGACGACATCGTCGACACCATCCCGATCGGCCTCACCGGCGAGTCCCGAGGCAATATCGACCGCGCCACGGCCTACGGTTTCGAATGGAAGACGACGTTCAACTTCGACCCGATGGGCTGGCGCGGCGCCAAGCTCGACGCCCGCGTCCAGGCCCAGAAGACCCGGGTCAAGGACCCGCTTACCGGCGAATCCCGCCCGATCAGCACCAACTTGCTGCATCTGTTCGACGTCACCTTGCGCCATGACATTCCCGACAGCGACTGGGCGTGGGGCGGCAACGCCAATTACTCGCTCTACGCCAAGGATTATCGCCTCACCGAGGTCGGCCGGCTCTGGGAGGGGCCCGCCTGGGTCAGCGCCTATGTCGAGAACAAGGACGTGATGGGGCTGACGGTGCGAGCCACCGTCTCCAACATCTTCGGCGCGACCAGCATGTGGGACCGGATCGTCTATGTCGGCCGCCGAACCGGACCGATCCAGCAGATCGAGCATCGCGACCGGCTGATCGGCCCGATCTTCAGCTTCCAGGTGCGCGGGAAGTTCTAGAGCTTTGTGCAATCAGGTCGAATCATCTCATCCGTTCGCCCTGAGCCTGTCGAAGGGCTTTCCTTCTTATCGGCGAACGGAAGGGAAGGGCTTCGACAGGCTCAGCCCGAACGGGTGTTAGCAATGATCGAAAGCACAATCCTCCAGGCTTTCAAAACAGGGTCGTGATCCAGTAGAAGATCGCCCCCACCGTCGCCGAGGCGGGGATGGTGATGACCCAGGCGGTGACGACGTTCCTCGCGACTCCCCAGCGGACCGCCGAAGCCCGCCGGGCGACTCCGGCGCCGATGATGCAGCCGGTGATCGTGTGCGTGGTCGAAACCGGGATTCCGAGCCAGGAGGCGGAGAAGAGCATCACCGATCCTCCCGCCGAGGCGCTGAAGCCCTGGTGCTGGGACAGCTTGGTGATCCCGGTCCCCATCGTCTTGATGATCCGCCAGCCGCCGCTCAGGGTGCCGAGGCCGATGGCGACATAGCAGCTGATCGCGACCCAATGGGGCACGTGGAACTCGCCGGAGAGATAGCCCGTCGAATAGAGAAGGACGGTGATGATCCCCATCGTCTTCTGGGCGTCGTTGAGGCCGTGGCCGACCGAATAGGCCGCCGACGAGACGAGATGGAGGGCCCGGAAGCTGCGCTCGGCGCCCCGGGCGGACGCCCGAAAGGCGGCCCAGCTGGTGACGAGCATGATCAGCATCGCCAGGATCATTCCAAGGAGCGGCGACAGGACGATCGCCACCAGGGTCTTGTTGAGCCCGGTCCACTGGACTCCGGTCAGCCCGGCATGGGCGACTCCGGCGCCGACCAGGCCGCCGACAAGCGCATGGCTGGACGAGGAGGGGATGCCCTTGAGCCAGGTGACGACGTTCCAGAACATCGCTCCGATCAGGGCTCCGAACACCACCGCGGGCGTGATCAGGTCCTTGTCGATCAGGCCCTTGCCGATCGTGTCGGCGACCTTGTGGAGGCTCGGAACGGCGAGCGCGAGGAAGTAGGCGGCGAAGTTGAAGAAGGCGGCGAAGACGACCGCCTGGACCGGGCTGAGCAGGCGGGTCGCGACCACCGTCGCGATCGAGTTGGCGGCGTCGTGCAGCCCGTTCAGGAAGTCGAACGCGAGCGCGATGGCGATGAGCCCGATGAGTAAAGGCAGTGCCAGCTCGTGCATCGTCGCGTCCTCAGGCGTGGTCGATGACGACGCCGGAAATCTCGTTCGCCACGTCCTCGAACCGGTCGAGGACCCGTTCCAGGTGGCTGTAGATCTCCCGGCCGACGATATACCCCATGGCGTTGCCCTCGCGGTGCCTGAGGAACAGGGCCTTCAGGCCGGCATCGTGAAGGTGATCGGCTTCTTCCTCGAGATGGACGATCTGCTCGGTGATCTTGTCCAGGTCGAGATGATTGCTCTTGATCTTGCGAAGCAGCGGCATCGCCTCGGCCACCAGCCTGGCGCCCTGCTCGGCAAGAGCCGCCATGTCGCGCATCTGAGGCTCGAAATGGGCGACTTCGAACTGGGTGATCGCCTTGGCCGTCTTCTGCATCTCGTCGATCGCGTCGTCCATCGAGGAGATGAGGTCGGTGATCGCGCTTCGGTCGAACGGAGTGACGAAGGTCCGGCGGACGGCGTGGAGCACCTCGCGGGTGACGTCGTCGGCCTGATGCTCGAACTTCGAGATCTGGCGGCAGGCCTCCTCGATGCCCTCCTCCTTGGCGAACATCCGGCTCATCACTTCGGCGCCGCCGACCAGGGTCACCGAATGACGCTCGAACATGTCGAAGAAGCTTTCCTCCTTCGGCATCATTCGACGGAACAGGCTCAGCATCTCTTCCCCCCTGGGCTTTTGCGGCTCCCTAACACGGGGCGGGGGAGATTTGTTTCACTTTTATGACAGGCCCGCAATGAGACGGATCAGCTGGGCCAGGTCGGCTTCGTGGACCGAAGCGGCGGCCTCTCCCGCGGCGAACCAGCGCCTTTCGCGCTGGCCCTTTTCAGGCCAGTCGTCGCGCTCCTCGGCGACGTTCATCCGGAACAGGTGCACGACGGCCGGCACCACCCGCCCCAATCGCCGCCTTTTCTCGTAGGAATAAAGGCCGATCGCCTCCAGTTCGACCTCGCCGAGGATTCCGGCTTCCTCGAAGGCCTCCTGGGCGGCGGATTCGGCGGGGCTCTTGCCGGCGATCGGGTTGCCGCGCGGGACGACCCAGCGGCGGGTCTCGCGCGACGTGATGAGCAGGACCTCGAAGCCGCCGTCCGCCCCCCGGCGCACCGGCAGGACTCCATATTGGGTCAGCACCGCCCGGCCTCCCCCAGCTTCGGCGCCGGCGAGTCGGCCAGCTGACGCTTGCCGTCGATGACGATCGGCGAGGCGAGGCCTGGCATATCGCCCGAGATCCGCAAGCCGCGATGGACCACCTGCGGGTCGGCGAAGACGGCGTCGACGGCGTTGATCGGCCCGGCCGGGATGCCCGCCGAGTCGAGCGCCTCCGAGAATTCACTAAGCCCGCGCTCCTTCATCGCCTGCTCCAGGACCGGGATCAGAGCGCCGCGGTTGACGACCCGCGACGGATTGGTCCGGAACCTTTCGTCCCGAGCCACCGCCTCCAGCCCCAATATCGCGCACAGCCGCTCGAACTGCGCATCGTTGCCGACCGCGACGATGATCTCGCCGTCGGCGACACGGAACGCCTGGTAGGGGACGAGATTGGAATGGCCGTTGCCCATGCGGGTTGGAACGTCTCCCGACACCATCCAGTTCAGCGCCTGATTGGCGAGCACCGCGACCTGGGTGTCGAGCAGGGCCATGTCGATATGGGCGCCCCGGCCGCTCCGTTCCCGCTCGCGAAGGGCGGCAAGGATGGCGACCGAGGCGTAAAGGCCCGTGAACAGGTCGGCATAGGCGATACCGGACTTCTGCGGCGCTCCGTCGGGCTCGCCGGTCAGCGACATCGCGCCGCCCATGCCCTGGATGATGAAATCGTAGCCGGCGCGGGCCGCATAGGGGCCGGTCTGGCCGAAGCCGGTGATCGAGCAATAGACGAGGCGCGGATTGACGGCGGCGAGGGAAGGGAAATCGAGCCCGTATCTGGCGAGCCCGCCGACCTTGAAATTCTCGATCAGGACATCGGCCTCGGCCGCGAGGGCGCGCACCCGAGCCTGTCCCTCTGCAGTCTCGAGGTCGATCGCGATCGATTGCTTGCCGCGGTTGCAGCTGTGGAAATAGGCGGAGGCGCCGTCGGCCGCGAAGGGCGGGCCCCAGTGGCGGGTGTCGTCGCCCACTCCGGGGCGCTCGACCTTGATGACCTCCGCACCGAGGTCGGCAAGCAGCTGTCCGGCCCACGGCCCTGCGAGGATCCGCGCGAGCTCGACCACCTTGAGGCCGGCGAGGGGCTTATCCATGCTCCCCTCCGTCATTGCGAGGAGCGAAGCGACGAAGCAATCCAGCCTCGGGCCTCCGCGCCGCTGGATTGCTTCGCTTCGCTCGCAATGACGGTTTCACCGTCAAAAGGCCGAAATCCCGGTGATCGCCCGCCCCAGGATCAGCCCGTGGACGTCATGGGTGCCCTCATAGGTGTTGACCGTCTCGAGGTTCATCGCGTGGCGCATCACCTGGAACTCGGCCGAGATGCCGTTGCCGCCGTGCATGTCGCGGGCGACCCGGGCGATGTGGAGCGCCTTGCCGACATTGTTGCGCTTGATGAGGCTGATCGTCTCGGGGATCAGCTCGCCTTCGTCCATCCGCCGGCCGACCCTGAGCGCGGCCTGAAGCCCCAGGCTGATCTCGGTGACCATGTCGGCGAGCTTCATCTGCACCAGCTGGGTCGCGGCCAGAGGCCGGCCGAACTGCTTGCGGTCGAGCACATAGGTGCGGGCGGCGTGATAGCAGGCCTCGGCCGCGCCCATCGAGCCCCAGGCGATCCCGTAGCGCGCCCGGTTGAGGCAGCCGAACGGGCCCTTCAGCCCCTCGACGTCGGGGAGCAGCGCCTCTTCGGGCACTTCGACTCCGTCCATGACGATCTCGCCGGTGATCGAGGCTCGAAGCGAGAGCTTCATCCCGATCTTGGGGGCGCTGAGGCCCTTCATCCCCTTCTCGAGCAGGAATCCGCGGATCTTGCCGTCATGGGCGTCGGACTTCGCCCAGACGACGAAAAGGTCGGCGATCGGCGAGTTGGTGATCCACATCTTCGAGCCCGAAAGCCGGTAGCCGCCGTCGATCTTCGCGGCCCGGGTCCGCATCCCGCCCGGATCGGAGCCGGCGTCGGGCTCGGTCAGACCGAAGCAGCCGATCAGCTCGCCGGTCGCAAGGCCGGGAAGCCATTTGCGCTTCTGCTCTTCGGAGCCGTAGGCGTTGATCGGATGCATGACGAGCGAGGACTGGACGCTCATCGCCGAGCGGTAGCCGCTGTCGACCCGCTCCACCTCCCGAGCCACTAGCCCGTAGCTGACGTAATTCAGGCCCGCGCCGCCATATTCGGGAGAGATGGTCGCTCCGAGCAGGCCGAGCTCGCCCATCTCGGACATGATGGCGCGGTCGAAATCCTCGTCGAGGAAGGCCTCCGTCACCCGCGGCTGAAGCCTGTCCCGGGCATAGGCCCGCGCCGAGTCCCGGACGAGCCTTTCCTCGTCGGAGAGCTGGGCCTCGAGCCCGAACGCATCCTCCCAGTCGAACCTGCCTATCGCCGCCTCGGCCATCTCATTCCCTTCACCTGGCGGACAGGGTGGGATTCGAACCCACGGTGGGCGTGAACCCACGGCGGTTTTCAAGACCGCTGCCTTAAACCACTCGGCCACCTGTCCTCGTTGATCGCCTGAATCGTCATCCCGGGCTCGACCCGGGATCCACCTTCTTCGGACGCTGGCTAAGCGCAAAAGATGGATGCCGGATCAAGTCCGGCATGACAGCTCGGTGCGGTCCCGACGGCGATCGCTCTAGGCCGGGCGGGGCCGTTCGTGCAACCCGCGCGGCGAGCCGAGTATCGCGCTACCCGGCCCTGTGGCATCAGGGTCGCTTAGCGGGAGTGTGTATATGCGTTTTTCGAGGGGGATAGCGGCGCTGGCGCTGGCCGCGGCGATCGTCCCGCCGGCGAGCCCGGCTTTGGCCCAGACCGGCCTCAGCCAGTCCGGCTTCAACGCCTATCTGCCGCAGCTCGAGGCCCAGGCCCGGCGCGCCGGAGTGAGCCCGGCCACGATCGCCAGCGTCTTCCCCAACCTCGTCTTCAGCCCGCGCACCGTCGAGCTCGACCGAGCCCAGCCCGGCGGCCGGCCGGGAAGCAACCCCAACCCGCCCTTCGCGCCCTATCGCGCCCGCCACGTCAGCCCGGCTTTGATCGCCGCGGGCCGGCGCAATTATGCCGCCAACCTCACCTATTTGCGCGAGATCGGCCGGCGCTACGGAGTGGCGCCCTCGGTGCTCGTCGCGATCTGGGGCCATGAGACCAGCTACGGCGCCGTCACCGGAAATTTCGACCTTCTCAACTCGCTCGCCTCGCTGGCCTATGAGGGCCGCCGCCGCCAGCTCTTCTCGGACGAGTTCGTGGCGGCGCTCAAGATGATCGACCGAGGAGTTCCCCGATACCGGCTCAAGGGCAGCTGGGCGGGGGCGACCGGCCATTCCCAATTCCTTCCCTCGGTCTGGCTCCGGCTCGCCCGCGACGGCGACGGCGACGGCCGCGCCGACATCTGGCGAAGCGAGCCCGACGCCCTCGCCTCGATCGCCAATTACCTCAGCAATGCCGGCTGGAGGCCGGGCGTGCCCTGGGGAGTCGCCGTCCGGGTCCCGCCTGGCCTCGACCGGGCCGCCCTTCGAAGCACCCTTCGGGCGCCGCGATGCCCGCGGGTCCATGAACGCCACAGCCGCTGGATGACGATCGCCGAATGGCGCCGGCTCGGGCTCGTCGCCCAGAGCGGCATCTGGCCGCGCGACACGGAGATGGCGTCGCTGATCGAGCCCGACGGGCCCGGCGCCACGGCCTATCTGCTGACCTCCAACTACCGCTCCATCCTCGATTACAATTGCTCCAATTTCTACGCGCTGTCGGTCGGCCTGCTCGCGGATGCGATCGCGCGGTGATTGGCAGCCGGTCGGGATTTGGAAGAGCCGGTCCTCCTCACCGTTCGGGCTGAGCCTGTCGAAGCCCCTTTCCTGCGTAGGAAGCAGCAGGGAAGGCCCTTCGACAGGCTCAGGGCGAACGGAGGTTCAATTCCGCCCAACTCACGCTGGCGCGCCGCGAGGGGAGGGGTTAAGCAGGGCCGAAGCTCTGATCCGAGCGGTCGTCATTGCGAGCGAAGCGAAGCAATCCAGCAGCGCCGCGCCGGAGCTGGATTGCTTCGTCGCTTCGCTCCTCGCAATGACGGCTAAACGGCAAGCCTCACCATCACGTTAGGGAACCAGTCTCAATCATGATCCGCAACAGCCTGTTCCTGCTCGCTTTTACCGCCGCCGCCGCGCTTCCCGCCACCGCCGCCGCTCCGCCGTTCGAGACCGCTGCCCCGGTCGCCTACATGGTCGACCTGAGCTCGGGCGCGGTGCTCTACGCCAAGGATCCGGACCGCCGGATTCCGCCCGCGTCGATGGCGAAGATGATGACCACCCATCTCGCCTTCCGGCTGATCAAGCGCGGCGAGGCCAAGCTTGCGCAGATGTGCCAGGTCCGTCCCGAAACCTGGCGCAAGTGGCACGGCCCGCAGGCCGGCTCGACCATGTTCCTTTCCCCCGGCGAGCAGGTCAGCGTCGAGAATCTGCTCCACGGCATCGTCACCCTGTCCGGCAACGACGCGACGGTGGTCCTCGCCGAATGCCTGGCCGGCACCGAGCCCGCCTTCGCCGCCCTGATGAACGCCGAGGCCAAGCGCCTCGGGATGAACAACAGCAATTTCGGAAACACCAACGGCTGGCCCGACGAGGGCGTGACCTTCACCACCGCGCGCGACCTGGCGACCCTCGCCGCGGCCACCATCCAGGAGGCTCCGGACCTCTACAAGGCCTTCTACCAGAAGAAGGAATTCACCTGGGGCAAGACCCTGGGCGCGGGAGCTCCGATCACCCAGGGCAACCGCAACCCGCTGCTCGGCCGGGTCCAGGGCGCCGACGGCCTCAAGACCGGCCATACCGCCGAAGCCGGCTACGGCTTCACGGGCTCGGCCGAGCAAGGCGGCCGCCGGATCATCATGGTCGTCGCCGGCCTCGGCAGCTTCAACCAGCGGATCGAGGAATCGGTCAAGTTCATGGATTGGGGCTTCCGCGCCTGGAAGTCGCAGCCTTTGTTCAACCAGGGCGAGAAGGTCGCCGACGCCCAGGTCCAGCTCGGCGGCGACGACGAGGTGGCGCTGGTCGCTCCCCGAAGCATCGCCGTGACCCTGCCGGCGGGAGCCTCCGCCAACATCCGGGTCAAGGTCGTCTATAACGGCCCGCTCAAGGCTCCGATCGCGAAGGGGCAGCACGTCGCCGACCTCGTCGTCTCGACTCCCGACACTCCGCCGCAGACCATGCCTCTGGTCGCGTCCGAAGCGGTCGGTGAAGCCGGCTTCTTCGGCCGGATCTGGAACGGCATCACCTCGCTGTTCGGCTGAGGTGCCCGGCCGCTTCATCAGCCTCGAGGGCGGGGAGGGGGCGGGCAAGTCGACCCAGCTCAGGGCGCTCGCGGCGGAGCTTCGGGCGCGAGGGCTCGAAGTGGTCGAGACCCGCGAGCCCGGCGGAAGCCCCGGCGCCGAAGCGATCCGGAAGCTGCTGCTCGAGGGCGGCGACGACCGCTGGACCCCGGAAAGCGAGGCGCTGCTCTTCGCCGCCGCCCGGGCCGATCATGTCGCTCGCACCATCCGCCCGGCGCTCGAGCGCGGCGCCTGGGTGCTGAGCGACCGCTTCCTCGACAGCTCCCTCGCCTATCAGGGCGGCGCCGCCGGAGTCGGGATCGAGACGGTCCGCCGGCTCCACGAGATCGGAAGCCACGGCTTCCTCCCCGATCGCACCTTGCTCCTCGAGCTTCCGCCCGAAGCCGTGGCGAAGCGCCTCAGGGTGCGCGACGCCGGCGGCTCCGACCGCATCGGAGGCAGGGGCGGCGGGTTCCACGACCGGGTGGCGCAGGCGTTCGGAGCTCTCGCCGAGGCGGAGCCCGGCCGATTCCGGCGGGTCGACGCCGGCGGGGCGCCGGAGGCGGTGACGGCAAGGCTTCTCGCCGCCGTGGAGGATTTGCTGTGAGGCTTGGCCCAGGCCGTCCCAGAGCCATGCGCTCATGACCCCCCTCCACGGCCACGACCCGGCCGTCGCCGCGTTTCGCGAGGCGCTCGACTCGGGGCGGCTTCATCACGCCTGGCTGGTCTCGGGGCCCGAGGGAGTCGGAAAGAATCTGTTCGCGACCAAGGCCGCCCTTCGAGTGCTCGCGCAAGGGCAGGGCGGTGTCGACTCCGCCGGCCTCGACGTTCCCGACGACCATCCCGCCGCCCGGCTCGCCGCGGCCGGAAGCCATCCCGACCTGATGCGCCTCGAGCGGCTGGCGCGCGAGACGAGCGCCACCGGAGAGCTTGCGCGAAACATCGGAGTGGACCAGGTCCGCTCGCTCCAGCGGCTGTTCAACACCACCGCATCCATGTCGGCGTGGCGGGCGGTGATCGTCGATTCGATCGACGATCTCGAGCGCAACGCCGCCAACGCCTTGCTCAAGAATCTGGAGGAGCCGCCGCCGAGCAGCGTCTTCTTCCTGGTCAGCCACTCGCCCGAACGGCTGCTCCCGACGATCCGTTCGCGCTGCCGGACATTGCGCCTCGCGGCCCTCGGAGACGACGCCATGACGTCAGCGCTCCGGGCCGCCCTTCCCGATGCGGAAGACAAGGAAATCAGTGACCTGGCCGCCGTCGGCCAGGGCTCGCCGGGCCGGGCCCTGGCCTGGCGCGGGCTCGACGTCGCGGGGCTCGAGCGGGCGATGGCCGAGCTTGTCCGCCAGGGCGATCCGACCAACGCCCGGCGCAGCGCGCTCGCTCAAAGCCTCGCCCTCAAGTCCGCCCAGCCGCGCTACGAAGCCTTCCTCGCCCGGGTCCCGTCGGTGATCGCGGACGAGGCGAAATCGCGGCGCGGGCCGGCCCTCGCCGACGCTCTCAAGGCGTGGGAGCGCGCCCTGGGCCTGGCCTCCAGCGCGCGGGGCCTCTCGCTCGAGCCGGAGAGCGTGGTGTTCGAGCTCGCCGGCATGCTCGCTTCCCTGGCTCCGCAACGCTAAGAGCGGGGAACGGGTCAGTGAATCGTCACCCCGGACTTGATCCGGGGTCCATCTTCTTCCAGTCACCGTCGTCCAGGGCCGAAGGATGGATGCCGGATCAAGTCCGGCATGACGAACGGGAGTACACCCTGATTGCAGAGGGTTTTAGGGGCGCATCCATGGCCGAGCCTTTCTACCTCACGACGGCGATCAACTATCCCAACGGGCCGCCGCATATCGGCCACGCCTACGAAGTCGTCGCCGCCGACGTCATCGCCCGGTTCCACCGGTCGATGGGCCGCGACGTCTTCTTCCAGACCGGGACCGACGAGCACGGCCTCAAAATGGCCCAGGCGGCCCGCGAAAGGGGCATGTCGCCGGCTCGGCTGGCGGAAGAGATGTCGTTTATCTTCAAGAAGATGGATGAACGACTTAACATCTCATACGATCGCTTCATCCGGACCACCGAGCCGGCCCACCACCGCGCCAGCCAGGCGATCTGGAGGGCGATGGCCGAGCGCGGCGACCTCTATCTGGGCCGCTACGAAGGCTGGTACTCGGTCCGCGACGAGGCCTATTACGACGCGAGCGAGCTGATCGACGATTCCGAAGGCGGCAAGCTCTCGCCGCAGGGGACTCCGGTCGAATGGACGGTCGAGGAGAGCTGGTTCTTCCGGCTCTCCGCCTATCAGGAGCAGCTGCTCGCCCATTACCGCAACCATCCCGGCTTCATCCGCCCCGAATCCCGCCGCAACGAGGTGCTCCGCTTCGTCGAGGGGGGCCTGTCCGATCTGTCCGTCTCGCGGACCAGCTTCGACTGGGGCGTGAAGGTTCCGAGCGACGAGCGCCACGTCATGTACGTGTGGCTCGACGCCCTCACCAACTATCTCACCGGGGTCGGATATCCCGACACCCAATCGGAGAATTACAGGACCTTCTGGCCGGCCGACCTTCACGTCATCGGCAAGGACGTGGTTCGCTTCCACGCCGTCTACTGGCCGGCCTTCCTGATGTCGGCCGGGCTTCCGCTGCCCAGGCAGGTGTTCGGCCACGGCCATGTCCTGCTCCGGGGCGAGAAGATGTCGAAATCCGCCGGCAACGTCGTCGACCCGGCGGGCCTGATCGACGCTTTCGGGGCCGACGCCCTTCGCTATTTCCTGATGCGCGACGTCACCTTCGGCCAGGACGGAAGCTACAGCCCGGAGGCGATCGTCACCCGGGTCAATGCGGACCTCGCCAACAGCTTCGGCAACCTCGCCCAGCGCACCCTGTCCTTCGTCGCCAAGAATTGCGCCGGGGCCCTGCCCGCCGGGGGGAGGGGCGAGGCGGCCGATTCCGAACTGCTCGAGCTCGTCCGCCGGACCACGGGTCAGGACGTGCCGGCCCTGTTCGGCGATCTCGCGCTCAGCCAGGGGATCGAGGCCTGGATCCGGGCCGTTTTCGCCTGCAACCAATATATCGACGTCCAGGCGCCCTGGACCCTTCGCAAGACCGATCCGGAGCGGATGACGGCCGTGCTCGCCACCTTGTGCGAGGCGATCGTCGATCTCGCCGTCGCCATCGCCCCGGTGGTTCCGGCTTCCGCCTCGAAGCTTCTCGACCAGATGGGCGTTCCGCAGGGCGAGCGCGGCTTGACCTCGCTCGCCGACTCCGGCCGCTATGCGCGCCTAGCCGACTCCGGCTTCGTGCTTGCCCCGCCGACTCCTATTTTTCCGCGGCTGGAGCTGCCGGCGGAGGGTTAGGGGCGGCCGGCCTGGGCAGGGCCTTTGGCGGCTGCGGCGGAGCGTCGGTCCGCTTCACCCGGGTGAGGCGCTGGCCGCTCCTGACGATCAGCTGGCAGGTCTGCTGGCCCTCGCAGGAGATGATCGTGCCCTTGCGAGTGTCGATCCGCACGATCCGGTCGCCCTCGACCATGGCCTCGTAGCGCGGCGGTCCCGGCCGGGCGTAGAGGGCGAGGCCGATGATCGCCCCCGCTATGACGAGGCCGGTCGTCACCTTGCGGGCCCCGGCGTCGATCGCCTCGCCCATCGACAAGGGGCGATCGTCGGGCTCGGAAGTGGAGCGGAGGTCGGTCATGGCCAGTTTCCCTTGGGGATAATGTCGGTCCGGCTCTAGCACGCGCGCCGCCCGGAACCATCTATGTCTTGCGTCCGGGGACCGGGATGAGGCTAAGGAGCGGGAATGTTCGCCGACAGCCATTGCCACCTCAACTACAAGGGCCTGGTCGAGGAGCAGCAGGCCGTGCTCGCCAGGGCTCGGGCCGCGGGCGTCGAATCGATGCTCAACATCTCGACCCGCCAGTCGGAATGGGACGAGGTGATCGGACTCGCCGAGCGGGAGAGCGACGTCTTCGCCTCGGTCGGGATCCATCCGCACGAGGCCGACGCCCACCCCGACGTCCAGACCGCGACCCTCGTCGAGCGGGCCGCCCATCCCAGGGTGGTCGGGATCGGCGAGAGCGGCCTCGATTATTATTACGACCATTCGGACCGCGAGCGGCAGCGGTCCAGCTTCCGGGCCCATATCGCCGCGGCGCGCGAAACCGGGCTTCCGATCATCGTCCACACTCGCGAGGCGGAGGCCGACACCTACGCCATCCTCTCGGAGGAGATGGGGAAGGGGGCCTATTCGGGGGTGATCCACTGCTTCACCGCCAGCCAGGATTTCGCCGACAAGGCGCTCGAGCTGGGCCTCTACGTGTCGATTTCCGGCATCGTGACCTTCAAAAACGCCAAGGAGTTGCAATCTTCGGCGATTATGATCCCTTCGGACCGCCTCCTCATCGAGACCGACTCGCCCTTCCTCGCCCCGGTCCCGCACCGCGGCCGTCCTTGCGAGCCCGCCTTCGTGGCCGACACCGCGCGCTTCCTCGCCGGGCTTCGCGGCGAGAGCGTCGAGGCCCTGGCGGAGCGCACGGCCGCCAATTTCCGAACCTTGTTCAGCAAGGCCGCCTGATGGAAGTCACCATCCTCGGCAGCGGCACTTCGAGCGGAGTCCCGCGGGTCGGCAACGACTGGGGGCAGTGCGATCCCGCCAATCCGAAGAATCGGCGGCGCCGGGTCTCGATCCTCGTCAGCCACCACAAGGCCCGGATCCTCGTCGACACCGGTCCCGACCTTCGCGAGCAGCTGCTCGACGCCAACGTCGCCGACGTCGACGGAGTGATCTGGACCCACGACCATGCCGATCATTGCCACGGCATCGACGACCTTCGCCAGCTCTACCATGCCCGGGGCCGGCCGGTGGCGGGCTATGGCCGCCAGGAGACGCTCGACAGCCTGCTTCATCGCTTCGCCTATGCGTTCGACGGCAAGAGCGGCTATCCGGCCGTCGCGACCGCCAACCTTTTGCCGGACCATATGAACCTCAACGGCATTTCGGTGCAGGTGGTCGACCAGCCGCACGGCGACATCACGACCGCGGGCCTGCGCTTCGACGCGGGCGGTCATTCTATGGTTTATTCCACCGATTTCAACGAGATGACGCCGGAGATGGAGAATCGCTTCAAAGACGTCGACCTGTGGATCGTCGACAGCCTGAGGCGCCGTCCACATCCGACCCACCCGCATCTCGACCTCGCGCTCGAATGGATCGCCCGGCTCCGGCCGAAGCGGGCGATCCTGACCCACATGGACAACAGCATGGATTACGAGACTCTGGTGGCCGAGCTTCCGCCCGGAGTGGAGCCGGCTTATGACGGGATGGAGATCCGGCTGTGAGCGACGGCGACCAGGCGCTGAGCTTCATCTACCTGATCGGAGTGCTGGTGCTCGTCGTCAGCGCGCTTCTGGTGCGGCGGATTCCGATCGGCCAGGGCCTCAAGATGTTCGCGGGCTGGGTGCTGATCTTCCTCGCCGCCTTCGTCGCCTTCGCCCTCAAGGACGATTTCGCGGCGCTGGGCAAGCGGGTCCTGGCCGAGAGCCGCGGCGAGGGGGAGGTGGTGGCGGTCGGGACCGAGCTTCGGATCCGCAAGGCGATGGACGGCCATTTCTGGGTCAATGGCGAGCTCAACGGCCACAAGGTCCGGTTCCTGGTCGACAGCGGCGCCACGGTGACGAGCATATCGTCGCAGACCGCCAGGCTCGCCGACATCGTTCCGGCCGCCGGCATTCCGGCGATGGTCCAGACCGCCAACGGAGTCGTGCCGGTGAAGCGCGCCCGCGCGGGCCGGCTCAAGGTCGGCTCGATCGAGCGGAGCGACTTCGCCGTCCATGTCTCCGAAGCGTTCGGGCCGATGAACGTGCTCGGCATGAATTTCCTGTCGTCGCTGTCCGGATGGGGGGTCGAAGGCCAGTGGCTGGTGCTGAGGCCGTGACCCGACGGGCCCCGGCGCGCATCGCTTTTAGTTTACATAATGTATATTATCGCACTTAAGTCGACGGGATCGAGATGATGCGTTGCGAGGCACCTTTGCCAACATCCCTCTCGGCCCTGGTCGAAATCATGGCCCGCCTGCGCGACCCCGCCAGCGGCTGCGAATGGGACAAGGCGCAGACTTTCGCGACCATCGCGCCCTACACGATCGAGGAAGCCTATGAGGTGGCCGACGCGATCGACCGCGGCGACCTGGAGGCGCTGAAGGACGAGCTCGGCGACCTCC
The DNA here is from genome assembly GCA_036386795.1 of Allosphingosinicella sp. GTDB lineage: Bacteria > Pseudomonadota > Alphaproteobacteria > Sphingomonadales > Sphingomonadaceae > Allosphingosinicella. The sequence continues at coordinate 43,063 of DASVUZ010000001.1, read as the reverse complement.
AGCTCCAGGTCGTCTACCACGCCCGGATGGCCGAGGAAGTGGGAGCGTTCAGCCTCGATGACGTCATGGCGTCGATCTGCGCGAAGATGATCCGCCGCCATCCCCATATCTTCGGCGACCGCTCCGAAAGCCCCGGCTGGGAAGCGCTCAAGGCCGCCGAGCGGCACGAAGGCGACGACAAGAGCGCCCTGGCCGGAGTCGCGCTGGCCCTGCCGGCGCTCAAGCGCGCCGAGAAGCTGCAGCGCCGCGCCGCTCGGATCGGCTTCGACTGGCCCGACTCCGCCGGCCCCAGAGCGAAGATCGACGAGGAGCTGGCCGAGCTCGAAGCCTCGGGCTCGGACGAGGAGCGCTCCGCCGAGCTGGGCGACCTCCTGTTCAGCGTCGTCAATTACGCCCGCCATCTCGACATCGACCCGGAAACGGCGCTGCGCCAAGCTTCGGAGCGCTTCGAGCAGCGTTTCCGCAAGGTGGAAGAGATTGCCGACAAGCCATTGAAAGACATGAATATAGACGCCCTTGAGACGCTTTGGCAGAGAGCGAAGAAGCTGCTTTGAACCGTCATCCCGGCGAAAGCCGGGACCTCAGCGAGGAAAAGGCACGACGGGTCTCCCCGAGGCCCCGGCTTTCGCCGGGGTGACGCTCACGCCTTCTGCCGGCTCTGCAGCCTCGCCCAGTCGGCATCCGACAGGCGCACTTCGAACACCGTCTCGACGCCGTCGGTGCGCTCGCTCTCGATCCGGCCGTTGGCGTGCAGCCAGGCGATGGTCTCGCCGTCGGACGCTCCCAGGGTGACCGTCCTGAGCTTGGCGCCCTTGCTGAGCTTGGCGGCGGCGCATTCGAGCAGGTCGTCCAGGCCCTCGCCGGTTCGGGCCGAGATCCGGACGACCTCGTCGCGCCGGGCGGACTCCGCGGCCACCCGTCCCGCTTCGTCCGGGGCGAGAAGGTCGATCTTGTTCCAGGCCTCGATCGAAGGCGCTCCCCCCTCCCCTCCGGCGCCGATCTCGGCGAGGACCGCTTCGACGTCCTCGCGCTGGGCGTCGCTGTCGGGATGCGAGATGTCGCGGACGTGGACGATGAGGTCGGCCGAGATCACCTCCTCCAGGGTCGCCCGGAAGGCCGCGACGAGCTGAGTGGGCAGCTCCGAGATGAACCCGACCGTGTCGGACAGGATCGCCTTGTCGAAGCCGGGAAGCTGGATTTCGCGCATGGTCGGGTCGAGAGTCGCGAAGAGCAGGTTCTCGGCCATCACCTCGGCGTTGGTGAGCCGGTTGAACAGGGTCGACTTGCCGGCATTGGTGTAGCCGACGAGGGCGATGACCGGCCAGGGCGCCCGCTGGCGGCGGGCTCGGTGGAGGGCCCGGGTTCGGGTGACCTGCTCGAGCTCCTTCTTGAGCTTGGCCATTCGGTCCCGGATCAGCCGCCGGTCCGCCTCGATCTGGGTCTCGCCTGGGCCGCCGAGGAAGCCGAAGCCGCCGCGCTGGCGCTCCAGGTGGGTCCAGCTCCGGACCAGCCGGCCCGCCTGATAGTCGAGATGGGCCAGCTCGACCTGAAGCCGCCCTTCCGACGTCGCCGCCCGCTCGCCGAATATCTCGAGAATGAGCCCGGTCCGGTCGATAACCTTCGCCTTGGTGGCGGTCTCGAGATTCTTCTGCTGGATCGGAGTGATCGGGGCGTCGACGATGACGAGCTCGGCCTCGTCGCGGGCCACCGCAAGGGCGATGGATTCGACCTGGCCCGATCCGAACAGGGTCGCCGGCCGCGGCGAGCGGATCCGGAAATGGAGCCTGTCGGACACTTCGACTCCGATCGCCTCGGCGAGCCCCGCGGCCTCGGCGAGGCGAGCGTCGACGTCGCGCCGTCCCCTCCCCGCCTTCATGTCGGGAAGTGCAACGATCGCCTTGGCGCCGCGGGCGAACTCGCCGGCGCTGCTCTGGTCGGTCAGGCTCAGGCCGCCGGCTCCTCGTCTTCCTGGTCCATGAAGCTCACCGGCCGCTCGGGCTGGACCGTGGAGATGGCGTGCTTGTAGACGAGCTGGGACAGCCCGTCGCGCTGGAGCAGCATGCAGAACAGGTCGAAGGCGACGATCTCGCCCTGAAGCATCACTCCGTTGACGAGGAACATCGTCACCGGCGCCTCGGAGCGCCGGACCGCGCCTAGAAAGGCTTCCTGGAGAAGGGCGGGCTTCCTGGCCTGGCCGCCCCCTTCCTCGAAGGCGCGCTCGATCTCGGTGGTGTCGAGCGGGTGCGACGGCATGATCGTCGAGATGGCGTGCTTGTAGATGAGCTGGGCCTGGCCGTCGCGCCTCAGAAGCACCGAGAAATTGTCGAACCAGGTGATGATGCCCTGAAGCTTCACGCCCTTGACGAGGAACATGGTCACGGGCGTCTTGGAGCGCCTGAGGCCGTTCAAGAACATGTCCTGAAGGTTGTTGACCTTGTCGGCCATTGCCCACTCTCCTTATTGGCGAATCGTTGTCCGCGAGGCGCCCGCAAGGGGCGTCTTTCATAATGTGGAGCGTGCCTTCGCGGCAAACAATAGCACCGAGGCTCCTCACGTGCCAGCACTGCTCGCGAAGCAATTCCTTCGCAGGCCCAGCCCTTCAGTTTTCAACGCAACGACGCAACGACACCGAGCATAGGAATGACGCTTGGGGCAAATGAAGCACGTCGGACTCGTTGCGTCGTTGCGTCGTCGCGTCGTCGCGTTTCAAAAATGATCGGCCTGCGGCCGCCCAGGATTTGCACCCGAAGCTCTATTCCTCCGGCTCGCCCTTGGTGTCGCCGATGCCGAGCGCCTTCAGCTTGCGGTGGAGCGCCGAGCGCTCCATTCCGATGAAGGTCGCGGTTCGGGAGATGTTGCCCGAGAAGCGGCGAATCTGGACCTTGAGATATTCGCGCTCGAACGTCTCGCGAGCTTCCCTGAGCGGGGTGCCCATGATCGCCTTGACGGCCTCGCCCGAGCTCAGGCTGGCCTGCTCGTTGAGGATTTCGGGAGGAAGCATGTCGAGCTCGATGCAGCCGATCCGGGCTCCGGGCGCGAGGATGATGGTTCGCTCGATCACGTTGCGAAGCTGTCGGACGTTGCCCGGCCAGTCATAGGCCTGGAGCGCGGCGACCGCGTCGGTCGAGAATTCCGGGGTCGGAAGCCTTTGCTCGGCGGCGTAGCGGGCGGCGAAATGCGCGATCAGCGCCGGAATGTCCTCGCGCCGCTCGGCGAGGGCGGGCAGGTGCACCGGCACGACGTTGAGGCGGTAGAAGAGGTCCTCTCGGAAGCGGCCGCCGGCAATTTCGTCGGCAAGATGGCGCGAAGTGGACGACACGACCCGCATGTCGACCTTGACCATCCGCTGGCCGCCGACCCGGGTGAAGCTCTGGTCGGTGAGGACCCGCAATATCTTGGCCTGGGCCGGGATCGGCATGTCGGCGATCTCGTCGAGGAACAGGGTGCCGCCATGGGCCTGCTCGAGCAGTCCCGGCCGGGCGAGCTCGCCCCCCTCCTCCACCCCGAACAATTCCTCCTCGACCCGCTCGGGGGTCATCCGCGCGGCGCTGACCACGATGAACGGCGCCTGGGCGCGGTTGCTCCAGTCGTGGAGCAGGCGCGCGGCGACCTCCTTGCCGACTCCGGCGGGGCCGGAGATCAGGACACGGCTGCCCGTTCCTGCGACCCGCTTGAGAGTCGCGCGGACGGCGTTGATGGCGACGCTCGATCCGGTCAGCTCCGTTTCCTGGCCGATCTGGGCGCGAAGGCTGGCATTCTCGCGCCGAAGCCGGTCGGTTTCGGTCGCCCGGGCGACGAGATGGAGGAGGTGGCCGGCCTCGAACGGCTTCTCGATGAAGTCGACCGCCCCCTGGCGGATCGCGGCCACCGCGGTGTCGAGATTGCCGTGGCCCGAGATCATCAGCACCGGAAGGGTCGGATCGCGGCGCTTGACCTCGTCGAGCAGCTGCAGTCCGTCGAGCTTGGAGCCCTGAAGCCAGACGTCGAGCAGGAGCAGCGACGGCCGCCGGTCGGCCAGCGCCTGCAGGACCTCGCCGCTATTGGCCGCGGTCCGGCACGAATAGCCCTCGTCCTCGAGAACGCCCGAGACGAGGTCCCGAATGTCCTGTTCGTCGTCAACGATGAGTATGTCGAGGGCCATGGGCTATCCGTTCGCCGCTGCATTGTGGGGTTGTTCGGCCGCTGCGCCGGCGAGGCGGGCGAGCGATTCCGCATCGAACACCAGCCGGACCAGGGTCCCGCCGGTTGCGGGATCATCGAATTCGAGGCTTCCGAAATGCTCCTCGACGATCTTCTTGACGATGGCGAGCCCGAGCCCGGTGCCCTTGGCGCGGGTCGTCATATAGGGTTCGGTGAGCCGGCCCCGGTCGCCCCCGGGCAGGCCGATGCCGGTGTCGACCACCTCGATGCTGATCCGGCTGTCGGACGCGCTCAGGGTGACGGCGATCCGGTTCTCGCCGTCCGCGCGCCCGTCCTCGCGCTTCTGCTGGATCGCCTCGACTCCGTTCTTGACGACGTTGGTCAGCGCCTGGCCGAGCTGGCGCCGGTCGCAGACCAGCAGGGGCGACGGCTCGGGCGCGTCGAGGACGAAGCTGATCTCGGGATGGGCGACCTGGTGAAGGAACAGCGACTCGCGGATAATCTCGGCGATCTTCTCCTCGCGGAACTCCGGCTTGGGCATTCGGGCGAAGGAGGAGAATTCGTCGACCATGCGCCGCAGGTCGCCGACCTGGCGGACGATCGTCCCGGTGAGCTTCTCGAACGTTCCCGCGTCGGACTTGATCTCGCCTCCGTAGCGGCGCTGCAGCCGCTCGGCGGCGAGCTGGATCGGAGTCAGCGGGTTCTTGATCTCGTGCGCGATCCGGCGGGCGACGTCGGACCAGGCGGCTCGGCGCTGGTCGAGCAATTGCTGGGTGATGTCGTCGAAGGTCAGGACATGGCCGCCCTCGACCCGGACCCTCTTCACGGCCAGGGTGCGCGGCTCGCCGCCGGAGGCGAACTGGATGATGTCCTCGCGCTCGTCGCTGTCGAGATGGGCGTCGAGCTCGGGCGCAAGCTCGGCGAGCTTGCGGCCGACCGCCCGGCCCTTGTCGGTCTTGAGCAGCGCCTCCGCCGAGCTGTTGATCAGCCGGACGTTGCGCTCCTGGTCGAGCGAGATGATTCCGGCGGTGACCCCGGCGAGCACCGCCTCGATGAAGGCCCGGCGGCTGTCGAGCTGGGCATTGGCCGAGACCAGCGCTCCGGTCTGGGCCTCGAGCCGGCCGGTCATCCGGTTGAAGGCCGTGCCGAGCACTCCGAGCTCGTCGCGCTCGCGCGACGCCGGGACCCGCGCCGACAGGTCGCCGGCGGTGACCCTTCGGGCCGCGTCGACCAGCTCGCCGACCGGGCGGACGAGACGGTCGGCAAGGCGCAGGGCGATCCAGATGGTCGCCGCCAGGATCAGGAGCGAGACCAGAAGCAGGGCGGCGTTGAAGCGCAGCTGGAGCACCCGGGCCCGGTTGACCAGGGCGTCATAGTCGGCGAGCACGCCCTTCGCGCGCTGAAGCTGGGCGACCATCTGCGGATCGTGGACCCGGGCGGCGTAGAGATAGACGTCGTCGCCGAATGCGAGCGGAGTGACCGCTCCGATCCGGTCCGTGCCCTGGATGACGACGCTCTCCTCCCCCGCCCTGAGCTGAGCGACCATCTTCGGCGAGACCACCTTCTGGAGGTCGCGGTCGTAGGGATTGACCACTCCGATGGTCTGGATCTCCTGGCCCGGGCTCGCCTTCAGAACGGCGGCTTCGGACAGGTTGCGCTGGTAGACCTGGCGGCCGAAGCCTTCGGCGAATTCGGGGCTGTCGATCGGAACCTCGCGCAGATAGGCGGCGAGGTCGCCGCTCATCGTCACCGATTCCTGGTTCACCCGGTTGAGCTCTTCGGCATAGGCCTGCTGGCCGAGCATCGCCGCATTCTCGATCATCCCGCGAGCGCGGTTCGAGAACCAGAATTCGACTCCCGACTGGAACAGAAGCGAGGCGAACACGACCACCATCAGGGTGGGCACGCTGGCGATCAGCGAGAAGACCGCGGCGAGGCGGACGTGAAGCCGTCCCCTCCCCCCGATCGGCGACGAGGCCGCGCGCCGCATCGCCACCCGGCGCGCGACCAGCACCATCAGCGCCATCGCCGGGACCAGGTTGGCGACCAGCAGCAGCGCGACCATCGGCGGGGTCAGCAAGGTCTGCGAACGAGTCTGGGCGACGACCACGAAATAGCTGATCGCGGCCATGGCGATCAGCGCGACGACCGCCCCCGCCTCGAGGAACGGGACCAGCCGGCTGCGCCTGAAGACGACCGCGATCCGCCGGCGCCAGCGTGGCTTGGTGTCGATCCTGAGCGGCGCTTCGGCGTTCACCCCGACGGGCTACCACAAGCCTGTGGTAAAAAGAACACAGTATGTGGCTCTTTTCGGTCGCCCTGTCCCATGGCGGCGCGCCGACGGCGCTTCGACGCTCAGGCGGCGGCCCGGCTCAGCCAGGGCGCGTAGAAATCGTACAGCATCGCCTGAGCCCGGTTCGGATCGCCTTCCTTGTTGAAAGCGTTGCGGAACTCCGCCGAGCCGTGAAGCCCCCTCGTGTACCAGCCGATATGCTTGCGGGCGCAATTCACCCCGACCTCGGGGCCGTAAAGGTCGAGCATCGACCGATATTGCTCGATTATGACCGCGAACTGCTCGTCGAGGCTCGGGTCGGGCAGCCGCTCGCCGGTGCGAAGCCAGTGGATCGCCTGGGCGAGAAGCCACGGCCGGCCGTAGGCGCCCCGGCCGATCATCACTCCGTCGGCTCCGGACTGGGCGAGAGCGGCCTCGACGTCGTCGATCGAGCAGATGTCGCCATTGACGATCACCGGAACCTCGACCGCCTCCTTGACCCGGCGGACGAAGGCCCAGTCGGCCGACCCCTTGTACATCTGGTTGCGGGTCCGGCCGTGGACGGTGATCATCCTGACTCCGAGGTCGACGGCGATGCGGGCGAGCTCGGGTGCGTTGAGCGACTGGTGGTCCCAGCCCATCCGCATCTTGAGCGTAACCGGCACCTTCACGGCTTTCACGGTCGAATCAACGATCTCGGCGGCCAGCTTGAGGTCGCGCATCAGCGCCGAGCCGGCGTCGCCATTGACCACCTTGCGGACCGGGCAGCCCATGTTGATGTCGATGATGGCGGCGCCGCGATCCTCGTTGAGCCTGGCCGCCTCGGCCATCTCGAGCGGGGTGCAGCCGGCGAGCTGCATCGACACCGGATCCTCGATCGGGTCCCAGGCCGACTTCTGAAGCGACTGGCGGGTCTCGCGGATCATCGCCTGGCTGGCGATCATCTCGGTGACGGTGAGCCCGGCGCCGTAGCGCTTGACCGCCTTCCGGAACGGCCGGTCGGTCACGCCCGTCATCGGCGCGAGGATGACCGGCGAGTCGATCCGGACGGATCCGATCTGGATGGGCGCGATCTGGGGCATGGGAGGCGCGGAGATAGGGGCAAAGCCGCTGGCGGGCAAGGTTGGGCTCCGCTAGAGGAGCGCCATGGAGTCCACCGCCGCGCTCATCGTCGCCGCCGGATCGGGAAGCCGAGCGGGCTCCGGCCCTCCCAAGCAGTTCCGGCGCATCGGCGGCAAGGCCGTGCTTCGCCACGCTTATGACGCCCTCGCCTCCCATCCCGGCATCGGCGAGGTCCGGGTGGTCATCGGCGAGGGCCAGGAGGAGGCTTTCCTCGACGCCATGGCCGGCGCCGATCCGGCCGGGCCGGTGACCGGCGGCCCGGAGCGCTCGATCTCGGTCGCCCGCGGCCTCGACGCGGTCGCCGCCGGGCGGGTGCTGATCCACGACGCGGCCCGGCCCTTCTGCCCGCCCGAGGTGATCGACCGGCTGCTCGGCGCCCTCGACGGCCACCAGGGCGCGGTCCCGGTGCTCCCGGTCGCCGACACGCTCGCCCGAGGCTCGGACACGCTCGGCGAGCCGATCGACCGCACCGGAGCGTTCCGAGTCCAGACTCCCCAGGCTTTCGACACCGCCGCGATCCGCGGCGCCTATCGGAGCTGGCCCGGAGGCAATCCGACCGACGACGCCACCGTCGCCCGCGCGGCCGGAATCGAGGTCGCTCTCGTCGCGGGCGACGATTCGCTGGCCAAGCTGACCTGGCCGGGCGACTTCGAGGAGGCCGAGCGCCGGCTTGCGGCAAGGCTGGTCAGCCGAACCGGCCTCGGCTTCGACGTCCATGCCTTCGCTCCCGGCGACGGGCTCTGGCTGGGCGGAGTCCGGATCCCGCACGGCCGAGGGCTAAGCGGCCACAGCGACGCCGACGTCGCTCTCCATGCGATCACCGACGCCCTGCTCGGAGCGATCGGCGAGGGCGATATCGGCGATCATTTCCCACCCTCGGACCCGCAGTGGCGCGGCGCCGCCTCCTCCGGATTCGTCGAGCATGCCCGGGCGCTGGTCGAGCGCCGAGGCGGCCGGATCGACCATGTCGACGTCACCCTGATCTGCGAGGCGCCGCGCATCGGGCCTCACCGCTCCGAGATGCGGGCGAGAATCGCCGCCCTGCTCGGCCTCGCGGAGGCGCGGGTCAGCGTCAAGGCGACGACGACCGAGCGGCTCGGCTTCGCCGGGCGCGGCGAAGGCATTGCCGCCCAGGCGGTCGCGACAGTGAGGCTGCCGGAGGATTCATGAGCGAGACCCGAGATTTCTGCCTTCCTCCCGAGCTGGTCGAGGCGGCGAGGAAAGTCGTGGAGGCGAACCGCGTCGCCGGCCTTCGGCTGGCGGTGGCGGAGAGCTGCACCGGCGGGCTCGTCGCCGCGGCGCTGACCGAGATCCCGGGCTCCTCGGACGTGGTCGAGGCCGGATTCGTGACTTACGCCAACGAGTCCAAGATCGGCCTGCTCGGAGTCAGCGAGGATGTCGTCGAGACGTTCGGAGCGGTGTCGATCGCGGTGGCGTGGAGCATGGCGCGAGGAGCGCTCGAGCGAAGCGGAGCCGACACCGCGGTGGCGGTCACCGGAATTGCGGGGCCGGGCGGGGGCAGCGAGAAGAAGCCGGTGGGAACGGTGATCTTCGCCCGGGCCCGGCGCGGCGCCGACCCGAAGGAGATCGTCGCCGACACCCACCATTTCGGGGACCTCGGCCGGGGCGGAGTGAGGCTGAAGGCGGCGCTGTGCGCATTGGACCTGCTGATGCCCGTGGAGGGTGTGACGGGAGGCTGACCGTCACCCCGGCGAAAGCCGGGGCCTCGGGGAGACCCACCGAGACTTCGAGTCCCGAGGTCCCGGCTTTCGCCGGGATGACGGGTTCAGGCAGCCGTTTGCGATTCCGCCCCACCATCCCCGTACAATTCCCTCGCCCGGTCCTCGAAGGCGCCGATCATCCGCCGAAGCGCACGGTCGAACATCTGGCCGGCGAGGCTCTCGAAGATGCGGTTCTTGAAGGCGAAGTCGACGCAGAAGTCGATCTCGGTTCCCCCCTGCCCGTCCGGCTTGAAGACCCAGCTGTTCTGCAGGTATTTGAGCGGGCCCTCGATATATTCGGTGTGGATCCGGGTCGGCCGCTGCTTCTCGACCCGCGAGGTGAAGGTCTCCTTGATCGCCCGGAAGCCGACGACGAGGTCGGCGATCATCAAGGTCTCGCTGTCGGAGCGGACCCGGGTCGCCGCGACCCAGGGCAGGAATTCCTGGTAGCGCTTCACGTCGGCGACCAGATCGAACATCTGCTCGGGCGAATAGGGCATGCGCCGGGTTTCGGTGTGGCGGGGCATGGCTAGACGGTCATGGCCCTATGATCCCGTCATCCCGGCGGAAGCCGGGACCTCGGGACTAGAGGTCTCGGCGGGTCTCCCTGAGGTCCCGGCTTCCGCCGGGATGACGAGAATATCGCTCATCATCCTCGCCTAACGCCCGACCCCCAGCTTCGCTTCCCTCGCCGCCTTCATCTTCGCGAAATCGTCGCCGGCATGGTAGCTGGAGCGGGTCAGCGGCGAGGCGGCGACCAGGAGGAAGCCCTTGGCCCGGGCGATCGCCCCGTAGGCCGAGAAAGCGGCCGGAGTAACGAACTCCTCGACCTTCGCGTGGCGAGGGGTCGGCTGGAGATACTGGCCCATGGTCAGGAAATCGACGTCGGCCGAGCGCATGTCGTCCATCACCTGGTGGACCTCAAGGCGCTGCTCGCCGAGGCCGACCATCACGCCCGACTTGGTGAAGATGGTCGGGTCCTGCCGCTTGACGCTCTCCAGCAGGCGAAGCGAGGCGTAATAGCGGGCGCCGGGGCGGATGGTGGGATAGAGGCGCGGGACCGTCTCGAGATTGTGGTTGTAGACGTCCGGGCGCGCGGCGACGATCGCCTCGACCGCGCTTTCCGGCTTGTTGCGGAAATCCGGGGTGAGGATCTCGATGGTCGTCGACGGCGTGGTCCGGCGCAGAGCCTCGATCACCCGGACGAACTGCCTCGCTCCGCCGTCCGGAAGGTCGTCGCGGTCGACCGACGTGACGACGATATGGGTGAGGCCGAGCTCGGCGGCGGCGGTGGCGACATGCTCGGGCTCGAGCGGGTCGATCGCGCGGGGCATTCCGGTCTTGACGTTGCAGAAGGCGCAGGCGCGGGTGCAGGTGTCGCCGAGGATCATCACCGTCGCGTGCTTTTTGGTCCAGCACTCGCCGATATTGGGGCAGGCCGCTTCCTCGCAGACGGTGGCGAGGTTGAGGCTTCGCATCAGCTTCTTGGTCTCGGCGAAGCCGGTGCTGGTCGGAGCCTTGACCCGGATCCAGTCGGGCTTGCGCTGGCGCGGCGCGGGCGCGGGGGACAGGATCGGATCGGCTTCGCTCATGGAGCGCAGATAGCGATGCGCCGCGGTCTAAACAACAAGCGGCCTCATCGTGGCTCGGGCCGAAGCGAGGCGCCCGAGCGATCCGTTCGAAAATTGGAGAACCACGTCGCCGGATTCCAGCTCGCCTCGCCCTTGAGCGAGAAGGTGACGAACTCCGCCCTTCCGCCGACAGCCTCGACCGGGACGGCTCCGCCGAGGCCGCCCGACGCCAGCGGCGACCGGCTGTCGGCGCTGTTGTCGCGATTGTCGCCCATCAGGAAGACGCGCCCCGCGGGGACCTGGTACGGCGCGGTGTCGTCCTGGTCGCCCGGATGGAGATCGAGGACGTCGTAGGAGCGTCCGCCGGGGAGCGTCTCCCTCAGGACGTGAAAGCGGCATGAAAGCCGGCCGCGATCGCCGGCGGGGCAGCGCAGGTTCGAATCCGTCCGGAAGGTCCGATAGCCCAGGTGGAGGGTCGGGACGGGCCTCCCGTTGAGCCAGAGCCGGCCTCGGACCATCTGCACCCTATCGCCGGGGAGGCCGACCACGCGCTTGATCAGATCGTCCCTCCCCGGGCGTCCGGGGGGTGAGACGATCACGACGTCGCCCCGCTCGGGCAGCCGCCCCAGCAGCCGGCCTTGGATGAAGGGCAGGAGGTGAAAGCTCGCCGAGGCGTAGGACCAGCCATAGGGATATTTGCTGACCAGGAGCCGGTCGCCGACCAGAAGCCCCGGCATCATCGATTCGGAGGGGATGTAGAAGGGCTTGGCGGCGAGGCTGTGAAAGCCGACCACCAGAAGGAGCAGTCCGGCGAGGCTGCGCAGTTCGGCGATCCAGCGCGTTCGGCGCGGCGTGTGGGGGCTGTCGGTCATGGCGCCGGCCAAGCCCTTTTCCGCTTCGAGCGCCAGCGATCTCGTGTCCGGACAGAGCGAAAACCTGTCCCGACAGCGGCGGCGGTCCTCGGGCTAGCGGGAGCCGAACTCCTCGTAGCTGAGCCGGCCGTCGCGATCCCGGTCCAGAGCGTGGAAGGCGGACCGGCTGTCGTCGCCGGAAGCGGCGATGGAGGGCGCCGCCAGGCCTCCGCCCATCATCGCCCCGGCGGCCATCGCAACGCCCATCCGCCAGAGCGATCGGCGGCGGCGGCGAAGCCCTGCGCGGGGCTCGAGCTGCTCGTCGATGATCGATCGAACGGCATCGCTGACCGTGCGCCCTTCCCGCCGGCACTTCTCCCGGAAGGCGGTCTTGGTCTCGTCCGGCAGGCGGACCTCGATGGAATCGTTCTTCTTGGCGAACTTCACGCTGGCCATGGCAAGCTCCCGCAATCGCGGCGGGTTTAGCGCCTTCGCGCCGCCCGCGCCACCTCGGGCGGCGCGCGACTTCGTCCGCCCGCTCGGCCTGAGCTTGTCGAAGGCCTCCCCTTCTCCTAGGGCGCCCGAGATCAGGGAGGGCTTCGACAGGGCTCAGCCCGAACGGATGAGGGGAACTCGACCTTGGCGGCAATCACCAAGCTCATCGACGGCTATCATCGCTTCCGCGACAGCGGCTGGGCGCGCGAGCGCGAGCGCTGGTCGAAGCTCGCCGAGGGGCAAAGTCCCAGGATCATGGTGATCGCCTGCTCGGACAGCCGGGTCGATCCCACCCAGATCTTCGACGCCGGGCCGGGCGAGATGTTCGTGGTCAGGAACGTCGCCGCCCTGGTGCCCCCCTATGAGACCACCGCGGGCCACCACGGAGTCTCGGCGGCGCTCGAATTCGCGGTCACCCAGCTCCAGGTCGAGGAAGTGGTGGTGATGGGCCACGGCTTTTGCGGCGGCTGCGCTGCCGCGCTGACCGGCCAGTTCGACGACGCCGCTCACGGCGAGGGCCATTTCATCGCCGACTGGATCGAGATGCTTCGCGGAGCGCGCGACAAGGTCCGGGCCGAGCATGGCGAGGATTTCCGGGCGATGGAGCTCGAGGGAGTCCGGGTCAGCCTCGCCAATTTGCGCACCTTCCCCTGGGTTCGGGAGCGCGAGGGCGACGGAAGGCTCAAGCTCCACGGCGCCTATTTCGCGATTTCGGACGGGGTGCTTCACCTGCTCGACGAGGCGAGCGGGGAGTTCCAGCCGGCCTGAGGTTACGCGCCGCGCGACGCCACGCTTCGCCTCGCGCCATAGGCGAAATAGATGAGCAGGCCGACGATCTGGGCGATCAGGAAGTAGCGCTGGGTCGTCCAGGGCAGGCTGTAGAGGAGATACAGGCAGCCCAGGATCCCGCCGATCCCGACCACCCAGGGGAGAGGCGTCCGGAACCTGCGCTCCGCCTCGGGGGCCCGGACTCGCATGATCAGCATGCAGACGCACACCGCGATGAAGGCGGTGAGGGTTCCGGCATTGGCGAGGGCGGCGAGCTCGTCGAGCGGGACGATCCCGGCCAGCGCCGCGACGATGACCGCCGTGAACAAGGTGATCCGCACCGGCGAGCCGCGGCCCGAGACCCTGGCCAGGCTTCGAGGCAGCAGGCCGTCCCTCGCCATGACGAAGAAGATCCGGCTCTGGCCGTAGAAGAAGGCGAGGATCACCGTCGGCAGCGCGATCACGGCGGAGGCGGCGAGGAAGCGAGCGGCCCAGGGCTGGTCGAGAAGCCGAAGGATCAGCGCCAGCGGCTCCGGGCTGTCGGCGAAGCGGGTGTAATGGAGCGCTCCGATCGCCGCTCCGGCGACCGCCATGTAGATGATTACGCAGGCCACCATCGAGCCGACGATTCCGATGGCGAGGTCCCGGCCCGGATTCTTCGCTTCCTCGGCCGCGGTGGCGATCGCGTCGAAGCCGTAAAAGGCGAAGAAGATGATCGCCGCCGCCGCCATCACTCCGCGCTCGACTCCGTCGGGGCTGACGCTCTTGGGGAAGCCGTAGGGGCTGAACGGCTCGAAATTGGCGGGGTCGAAATAAGGCAAGGCCACCGCCACGAACACGATCAGCGCGACCACCTTCACCACCACCAGAAGAGCGTTGAGGTTGGCGCTCTCGCGGGTGCCGTAGATGAGCAGGCCGGCGACCAGGGCGATGATGAAGATGGCCGGAAGGTTGAGGATTCCGCCCAGCTCGGGGCCCTTGACGAACGCCTCGGGCAAGGCGGCGCCGACGCTGGCCATGAAGCCGGCGGCATAGCCCGACCAGCCGACCGCGACCGCGCTCACCACCAGCGAATATTCGAGGATCAGGCTCCAGCCGACGATCCAGGCGATCAGCTCGCCGATGACGACGTAGGAGTAAGTATAGGCGCTTCCCGAGGCGGGGATCATCGTCGCCATCTCCGCATAAGCGAGGGCGGCGCAGGCGCAGATCAGGCCGGCGATGGCGAAGGAGAGGATGACGGCCGGGCCGGCCTTGGCGGCTCCGACCCCGGTCAGGGTGAGGATGCCGGTGCCGACGATCGCGCCCACTCCCAGAGCGATCAGGTGCGGCCAGCCGAGGCTCCGGTGAAGCCGGTGCTCCGGCGCCATGTCCTCGTCGGCGATGACCGCCTTGCGCGCGAACAGGTTCATCAGGCGCCCCTTCCCTTTGCTTGCGGGCGCAGGTTGAGACGATTTGGACGAGGCGGACAAGGGCCTTTGCCTCGCCGTGGCGAGATGGGGGCAGGTTATGGGACCCGGCGGCCGACGACGTTGCCCGGCGGGGAATAGCGGCAGATCAGGAAATCCCACTCGCGGCTTTTGTGAACGGCGCAGCCGACCCGGGTCGAGCCCCTCCAGACCAACTGGGTGTAATGGCCGACGTCGCTCCAATTGCCGCTTCGGCTGACATTGGGGAACAGGCCGGGGCGAAGCAGGCGCTTCTCCGCGGCCCAGCCGCCCGCCATCTCCTCGAGGCTGTAGGCGCCGCGGGTCCCCATCCACAGATTCTCGCCCTGGCCGGGACGCGCCCCGGCGGGCGAGTGGGCGAGCTTGCGGAGCCGCGCGAGCTCGGGGCCATAGGCCCTGGCCGCGGAAGCGAGGGCCGGGTCCCAGGCGAGCGGCGGCGCGCCGACGGCCGAGCGCTCGCGATTGTGGAGGGCGAGCAGCCGGGGCTCGAGCCTGGACAGGTCCTGCGGCCCGGCCCCCGCCGGCCGTTCCTCCCGGACCATCCGGCCGTCAGCCCATTCCGGCCGCGAGCCGCAGGCGGCGACGACGAGAAGCGCCGGGAGGAGGATGAACCAGGGGCTTCGCATCGCTCGCTTCATCGCCCCTAAGTTGCGATCCGGGGCGGCGGATGCAAGAAAGGCCGGATGAGGCTCGCTTTGCTTCCCCTCGCGGCCCTGGCCGGCTGCACCGCCCAGGTCTCGCATCCGACCAAGACGCTGGCCGAGCAGCAGGTCGACGTCGATTATTGCACCGAATGGGCCAACGACAAATATTGGATGGATCCGGTCGCGGCCCTGCTCAACGCCTATGACTGCCTCGAGGCCAGGGGCTACAGGAAAGAAAAAAGCGGCCTGAAGGCCCAGGTCGAGCGAGCCGCGGGAGCGGACCGGGAGCGGCGCCGCGACCCGAACGATCCGACCCGGCCCTGCAAGATACCCTGCCGCTGAAACCGCGCGCTCCGCGCCCGCCGGAGCGGCGCCGGGGCTAGTAGATATATCCCTCGCGCTCGAGGAAGTCCTCCTGCTTGCCCGCGCGGGCGCGGGGCGCGGAGGCCGAGCCCCTGGGCTTGCGGTAGCGCGGGGCCGAGGCGCCGCGCGCCGGGGCGCCTCGGCGAAGGGCCCGGATATTCTGCTCGGCCCGGACCCGGGCGATGACGATCGCCGAGGAGGGCATGACGATTCGGTCGTGAACCGCTTCGGCGGCCGCGGCCTTGGTCGCGGCGGCCCGAGCCGGCTGTTCCGAATCATGGCCTTCGGCGGCTTCAGCGGCCTCCGCGGCGGCGGTGAGCGGCGGCGGGGCCAGGCTCTTGCCGAGCGCGACCGCGGCGAGCGCGCAGGCGAGCAGGCCGGCGACCAGCCAGCCACCCAGCGCCGCGAAGCGGGGCCGGGCCGCGGTGGCTCCCGCCTGGAGCTCGGCGAGCCGGTGCGCCTGCTGCTTGGTCCACAGCCGATGGTCGTAATCGGCCCGGCGCGACGGGTCCTTGAGGACCGCGAACGCCTCGTTGATCTCCGCGGCGTCCTTGGACACGGGCGCCTCGACCGCCTGGTCGGGATGATATTTCTTGATCAGCGCCTTGTAGGCGGCCTCGACCACCACCGGCTCCGCTCCGGGAGCGACGTTGAGAACGTCATAGAGGTTGCGCGAACCGGCCATGGCTGCCGCGACTTCTGCCGCAGAAACGGCCGAAGCGCCAGTGGGCGCGTTAATCGAGCCGGGACAAGGGCTTGGCGCTGGCCGCTTTCGCCGGCCCGGCGGCGGTGATAGGGCGGCCGCCATGCCCAATCATCACCCCGACCAGGCCGGCAACATCGCTCTTCTGATCGACGCCGACAACGCCTCTTCCGACCATCTCGATTCGGTGCTGACGGTGCTGGCCGAGCTCGGCACGGTCAACATCCGCCGGGCCTATGGCAATTGGAGCAAGACCGCCCTCAAGGGCTGGGCGGAAATGACCCACCGCCACGCCATCGAGCCGCACCAGCAGTTCGACATCACCAAGGGCAAGAACGCGACCGACATGAAGATGACGATCGACGCCATGGACCTCCTGTTCGGAGGCCGGGTCGACGGCTTCGGGATCATGTCGAGCGATTCGGACTTCATGCCGCTGGCGATGCGGATCCGCCAGGACGGGGTGCCGGTCTACGGCTTCGGGACGTCGAGGGCGCCGGTCTCCTTCCAGCAGGCCTGCAGCCGATTCATCGACGTCGCGGCCCTGGCCAAGGCGCATGAGCCCGACGCGGCCGAGGACCAGCCGGCGGCGGCCAAGAAGGAGGTGGACGCGGAGCTGGTCAAATTGCTCGGAGCGGCCTTCCGGGCCTCCAAGCGCGACGGCCGCGGCTATGCCAGCCTGTCCGAGGTCGGCCAGCGCGCCGGCAACCGCTCGTCCTTCGACGCTCGAAGCTACGGCTATGCCGGCCTTCATGAGCTGATCGACGCCGTCCCCAATTTCGCGACCGAGCGGCGCGAGGACGGGCGGGTCTACGTCAAGCGGGTGAGATAGAGGTTCAGCGGACCGGCGCTTCGGACGCTTCCGCCGGAGCCGCGGCGAGCGCGGTCCCGGCCTCGCCCTCGCCCGGGCTGCCGGAATGGATGCGGACGGCGGCGGCCGGCGGCGAGCGATGGATTCGAACCCCCGCCCCCGCCCCGGCTTCGGTGGCGGCGGCGGCCAGGGCCGAAGGCCCGGCGGGCGTTCCGCGATGGACCCTGACTCCGAAGGCGTTGCTCGATTCGATCGGCTCCTCGGCCGTGTCCGGCGCAGGCCCGGCCGCGGCGCCCCGAGCGAGCTCGACCCCGGAATAGGGGCGGCGGAACGACTTGGGGTCGCCCCATTCGCCGCGCCAGCGGTAGAAGATGTGCGAGCCGACGCTCACCGCCCGGCGAAGCGAGGCCGCCCACCAGGGGCGGACATAGTCGGCGTGATAATGGGTGGCGAGCCCGACCGGGCCGTAGACCGATCCGGCCAGCGCCGTCACCGCGACCCGCTTCGCCTCGGCCCAGGCGACGGGCTCGCGGCGGGCCCGAAGCGAGCCGTCGCAGGTGAAGCTGAACTGGCAGCCGGTGCGGCGCCGAGACCCCTGGTAGACGACCCCGCAGACGCTCTTGGGAAAGGCGGGGTGGCGGACCCGGTTGAGGACCACCTGGGCGACGGCGCGCTGGCCCTCGAGGCCCTCCGAACGGGCTTCGTAATAGACGGCGGCGGTCAGGCACTGGAGCGAGGCGGCGACGTCCGCCTCGCCGCGCTCGCCGAGTACGAAGGGCGCCGCCGCCTGCCCCGGAGCGATCGCCTCGGCGGACGGCAGCGGGACGGCCCGGGCCAGGGCGACCGCGGCGGCCCTGGCCGGCGCGGCGGAGCCGGCGCTCGCGGCCTTGTGCCCAGCCGCCAGCGGGGGAACGCAAGAGGCGCCCAGCAGCAGCATGGGAAGTCCCAGCATCGACCTGTGCAGCATTGAAAGGCGCCCCTTCGAGTTGCGCTTGGTCTACCGGCAGGGTGTTAGAAGATGGTTAACCACGCGGGGCGGCACCCCTGGCCGATGCGGCCAGGGCCGGAGCCTCGCTCGAAGCTGGACGCTGAATCGCGTTCAGAATGACGGAAGGGCCTCGATGGGCGGAATGGGGGCGCGCGGAAGCGTCCGCCGGGGAACGGGGGGAGGAAACGGCCGGCGCGTCCTGCCACGGGCACCCGGGGCTGGACGACTTTGCTTTGCTTTCGTTCGTGATTCGAAAGCGTCCAGACTTTTGTTCGGAAGAGCCGTCGGGTCCCGTACCTTCCAGTGAAGGCTTCGAGGTGGCCCGGCGACGCCCACTTTCGAGGGCTTCGCCGTCGGTCGGCGACGGAGACGGGGTTCGGGGCTTCGTCCGGTCGGGCCGCTAATCCCGACGGCAAGGCCGTCGGCCGAAGCCTCCCGCCTCCCCGCGCCCAAGCAGGCGCCGGCATCCGTCCTTTCCCGCCGCTCCGATGCGTCCCAAAGGACCATTCGCGATCAGCTCTCCGGTAGACGCGAGCTCAAACGTTCCCGGATGACTTCGCGCCGGCCGCCCGGCTTCGGGAGCGAGCCCCCTCAGCCGGATCCCTGCCCTGCGCCGGTTGATCGGGCCGACTCGGGCAGACCATCCCTCTAGCGGAGGGATGAGAACATGTCAAGAACATTCTGATCCGTGGCCGCGACCCCCGAACCTAGTCCTGGCCGATATCCTCGTTCCAGAGCTCCGGCTTCTCGGCGATGAAGCGGGCCATCAGCTCGACGCAGCGGCGGTCGGCGACCACGGTCACCGCCACGCCCCTCGACCGAAGGAACTCCTCGTTGCCGCCGAAATTGCGGTTCTCGAGGATGACGACCGCCGGGATTCCGAACTGCACGATCGTCCCCGAGCACATCATGCAGGGCGACAGCGAGGTGTAGAGCACGGTGTCGCCATAGGATCGCTGGCGGCCGGCGCGGCGGAGGCAGTCCATCTCGCCATGGGCGATCGGATCGCCTTGCTGGACCCGGCGGTTCCACCCTTCCGCGACGATTTCGCCGCCCCGAGCGAGGAGCGAGCCGACGGGGATTCCGCCTTCCTCATAGCCCTTGAGCGCGAGCGCGTAGCAGCGGTCGATGAGGGCCGAATTCGAATCCTGTGCCATCGGCTTTTCTCCAGCGCTATCCCGGCCGGCGGGCGACTCGGATCCGCACCCGTTCGGGCTGAGCCTGTCGAAGCCCTCCCCTTTCTGGCGAGAGAAGGAAAGCCCTTCGACAGGCTCAGGGCGAACGGGGGTTGGAGATTCGACCGACGCGTCCAAGCCCGGCGATCGAGTCCAGCGACCCTTCGGCCGCCTAACGAGTCAGCTTCCGGTACGTCATCCGGTGTGGCCGGTCGGCCTCGGGGCCCATCCTCCGCCGCTTGTCCTCCTCGTAGGATTCGAAATTGCCTTCGAACCATTCGACGTGGCTGTCGCCCTCGAAGGCGAGGATGTGGGTGGCGAGGCGGTCGAGGAAGAAGCGGTCGTGGCTTATGACCACGGCGCAGCCGGCGAAATTCTCCAGCGCGTCTTCCAGGGCGCGCAGGGTCTCGACGTCGAGGTCGTTGGTGGGCTCGTCGAGGAGGAGGACGTTGCCGCCTTCCTTGAGCATCTTGGCCATGTGGACCCGGTTGCGCTCGCCGCCGGACAATTGCCCGACCTTCTTCTGCTGGTCCTGCCCTCGGAAGTTGAAGGCGCCGACATAGGCCCTCGTGCCGATCTCGTGCTTGCCGAAGCGGAAGACGTCGGAGCCGCCCGATATCTCCTCCCAGACGTTCTTCTTGGGATCGAGGGCGTCGCGCGACTGGTCGACATAGCCCAGATGGACGGTCTCGCCGATCCGGATCGAGCCCGAGTCCGGCTGCTCGGCGCCGGTGATCAGCTTGAACAGGGTCGTCTTGCCGGCGCCGTTGGGGCCGATCACCCCGACGATTCCGCCGGGCGGGAGGCTGAAGGTCAGGTCGTCGAACAGGAGCTTGTCGCCATAGGCCTTGGTCAGGCCCTGGGCCTCGATGACGGTTCCGCCGAGCCGCTCGGGGACCTGGATGAGAATCTGGGCCTTGCCGGGGGTCCGGTTCTCCTGTGCCTCGACCAGTTCGTCGAACGCCTTGATCCGGGCCTTGGACTTGGTCTGACGCGCTTTCGGGGAACGCCGGATCCAGTCCAGCTCCTCCTGGATCGCCTTCTGCTTGCCCTGCTCCTCGCGCTCTTCCTGCTCCAGCCTCTTAGCTTTCTTCTCCAGGTAGCCGGAATAATTGGATTCATAGATGTAGTAGCGGCCGCGATCAAGCTCGAGCACCCAGTTGACGACATTGTCGAGGAAGTAGCGGTCGTGGGTGACGAGGATGACGTTGCCGGCATAGTCGACGAGATGCTTCTCGAGCCACTGGACGCTCTCGGCGTCGAGATGGTTGGTCGGCTCGTCGAGAAGGAGAATGTCGGGCTTCTCGAGCAGCAGGCGGGTCAGGGCGACCCGGCGCTTCTCGCCGCCGGACAGGTTGGCGACCTCGGAATCGCCGGGCGGGCAGCGGAGCGCGTCCATCGCGATCTCGAGCTGGTTGTCGAGGCTCCAGCCGTCGACCGCGTCGATCTTCTCCTGGAGCTCGCCCATCTCGGTCATCAGGGCGTCGAAATCGGCGTCGGCGGGCGGATCGCCCATGATCGTCGAGATCTCGTTGAATCGGTCCATCATGTCGGCGACGGGCCGGACTCCATCCATGACGTTCTCCTTGACCGTCTTGGTGGGATCGAGCTGCGGCTCCTGCTCCAGATAGCCGACCCGGATATGCTCGCCCGGCCAGGCCTCGCCGGTAAACTCCTTGTCGCGGCCGGCCATGATCTTCATCAGGGTCGACTTGCCCGACCCGTTCGGCCCGATGATCGCGATCTTCGCGTCCGGATAGAATTGCAGGTGGATGTTGTTGAGGATCGGCTTGGGCGCGCCCGGGAAGGTCTTGCTCATGCCCTTCATGACGAAGCTGTACTGTGCGGCCATGGCGGCGCGTCTCTCCGAAGAATCTGTGCGGGAATGCGGGTTCGGCGCCTAACTAGTGGCCGGAGCCCGGATTGTCACCCTCTCCGATCCGGATCTCCTCTCCCGCTTTTCGCGGGAGAGGGGGGACCCAAGCCGGAGGCTTGGGGGGGTGAGGGTCTTGCCGGCTCTTTGCTACAGACCCTCACCTCCCACCGCTTCGCGGCGGGCCCCTCCTCTCCCGTAAATACGGGAGAGGGGGATCCACGCGCACGTATTCCCGCTTTCGCTGGAATGACGGGGAGGCTACGGCCCAGACCATGAAAAAGACCGCTTTGCTGCTCGCCGCCGCCCTCCTCGCATTTCCCGCTTTCGCCCAGACCCTTAGCCAGGCCGAGCGGCTTCGCGACGCGGCTCTGAAGGACGAGGTCGCTTATGACATCGTCGAGGGGCTGACCACCGAGATCGGCCCCCGGCCGGCCGGAACGGAGGCCGAGGCCCGGGCTCGGGAATGGGCGGTCAGGAGGCTCAAGGCGCTCGGCTTCGCCAACGTCCATGTCGAGCCCTACGACATGCCGGTCTGGGTGCGCGGCGAGGAGCGGGCCGAGATCGTCGCGCCCTTCCCACAGAAGCTGGCGGTGACCGCGCTCGGCAAGAGCGGAGCGACTTCGCCCGGGGGCCTGGCCGCGGAGGTCGTCGGCTTCGATTCGGTCGCCGACCTCGAGGCCGCTCCGGATTCCGCGGTGAGGGGAAGGATCGTCTTCGTCAGCCACCAGATGACGGCGACGCAGGACGGCTCGCAATACAGCTTCTACGGACCGGTGCGGCGGCTCGCTCCGTCGATCGCGGCGCGCAAGGGCGCCGCGGCCATCGTCATCCGCTCGCTCGGCACCGACCGCCACCGCAACCCCCATGCCGGAACCCAGACCGTCGCCGAGGGCGTGACCCCGATCCCCGCCGGAGCCCTGTCGATCCCGGATTCCGAGCAGCTCCAGCGAATCCTGAAGCGCGGCAAGCCGGTGACGATGCGGCTGGTCCTGACCCCGCGCAACCTCGGCACCCGCCAGTCCGGCAACGTCGTCGCCGAGGTGCGGGGAACCGACCCGCAGGCCGGGATCGTCCTCATCGGCGGCCATCTCGACAGCTGGGACCTCGGCACCGGGGCGATCGACAATGCCGCCGGAGTCGCGATCACCGCGGCGGCGGCGAAAAGGATCATGGCGGCGGGCCGGCCGAAGCGGACGATCCGGCTGGTCTGGTTCGGATCGGAGGAAGTCGGAGGCTTTGGCAACAAGGCCTATCGCGAGGCCCATAAGGACGAGAAGATCGTCTTCGTGTCGGAATCCGATTTCGGGGCCGACCGGGTGTGGCGGATGGATCCGGGCCTGGCGGAGGCCAATGCAGCGCTCGCGGGCCGGATCGCGGCCGCCCTGTCGCCGCTCGGAATCGCGCTCGGCACCCAGGCGGCGGCGGCCGGCGCCGACCTCGGCGACTGGGTCAAGGCCGGAGTGGCGGCGGTCGACCTTCAGCAGGACGGAACCCGCTATTTCGACTACCACCACACGCCCGACGACACGCTCGACAAGGTTGATCCCGAGCAGCTTCGGCAGAATGTCGCGGCCTGGACGGCGATGCTCTCGCTGGTCGCCAACGCGCCCGAGGATATCCAGGGCAAGCCGCCGGCGCCCTGAGCCCCCTCCCCCGTCGTTCCGGCGAAAGCCGGGATTCATGGGTTCGGACGCCTGCGGCTGTTCGGTGGCTCCGGTGTTCATGGGTCCCGGATCAAGTCCGGGATGACGGCTGGGCCGGCGGCTAATGCCCGGCGTGCGGTTCGGCGGCCCGCGCCGGGCGGCGGCCGCGCATGCGGCGGATCTCCGCTTCCTGGGAGGCGATGATGGCCTCGGCCAGCCGCCGGAGCTCGGGATCGCGGCCGCTTCGAAGATAGGCCCGGGCCATTTCGACCGCCGACTGGTGGTGAGGGATCATGAGGGCGGTGAAGTCGCGGTCGATGTCTCCCGTCATCTGGACCGAGTTCATGTCCGAATGCATCCGGTCCATCGCCGCCATCATGTCCATGGTCGCGGCGGCGCCGGGATCGGCCTTGCCCGCCGAGCCGTGATAATGTTCGGAGCTTCGCCAGAAGGCGCCCGGAGCGGCTCCCGACGATGCGCCGTGCATCGGCCGCGCCGATTCCGGCCGGAGCAGCAAGGCGAGCCGGCCGCCCGCCTCGTGGTAGATGAGCCGGTGCATCCCGGCATAGGAGACCATGGTCACGGCGAGGGCGACGGCGATCCCGAGCGGGACGAAGAAAGTCGCCCGTCGATCGCGCGGAGTCACCTCAAGGTCCAGCGCCTCCTCGCGGATCGGATCGGCGAGGATGACCAGCAACGAGGCGAGGATGGTGGCGTGGCCGATCAGGTCGACCCGGCCGAACGGATAGACGGCGGCGAACATCAGAAGGAACAGGGCGGCGGCCGAGAGGCGGCGGACCAGCGGAGTCCAGAGCAGGCCGAAGCCGAGCGTGAACTCGGCCACTCCGGCCATGGTCGTGTAGGGGCCGAAGGGGATTCCGAAGGCGAGGAACGGCTTTTCCTCGAGCAGCGGCAGGAACCACTGCGGGTACATGAACTTCTCCATGCTCGACCACATCAGGGCGAGCGCGATTCCCCAGCGCAGGACGGCGAAGCGGCGATCGTGCCAGCGGCCGTCCGGAAGCCCGGAGAGAAGCAGGTAGCCGGCGAGGCCCAGGCCCAAGGCGAGATAGTCGAGCAGGTGGAAAAGGTCGTAGTCGCGAAGGGTCAGGGCCCAGAGCAGGACGATGGCGAGGGCCGCGACCGGCCGCGTCCGCCTCGGGATGACGAGCAGGGCTATGGCCAGCTGGGCCCAGGGGATCAGCTCCGAGCCGGTCTTGAGCTCGGGAGTGAGATAGGTCCCGCCGACCGCGAACAGGGCGATGAAGAAGGCGGCCAGAACCGCGATCAGGAATCCGTCCGAATTCTCCCGGAGGGGCCGAGTGGCGAGGTCGAGGCCTTTGGTCGCAGCGACTCCCGGGGCCCGCCGCTCGACCAGGGTGGTGGCGACGAAGAACAGGAGCACGAGCGCGACGCCGAGCCAGAAATAGGGAAGCGACAAGGTGGCGCCGATCGGCACCGGCTCGGCGGCGACCTCATAGTCCTCGAACCATTTGACGTGGGCGGAGGCCGGCGCGGCGAGGACCAGCAGCAGTGGCGGCAAAGCTCGGTGGATCATGCTCGGGCGAACGACAGGGCGAGCCTTTTGGTTTCCGCCAGGCCGTCGCCCGCGGTGACAAAGCGAAAGGGCGCCCCGGCCGGCGGCCGGGACGCCCCTTTTCGCCGCGGTTCGGGTTCAGGCGAAGATGAAGTCGCTGACCACCGGCACGGCGGTGGCGCCGAGCTCGATCTGGAAGTCGGCCAGCTTGTCTCCGTTCAGGTCGCCTTCGACGATCGTGGCGAAGCCGTTCTTCACGTAGCGAAGCTCGCCCTCGGTTCCCGAGAAGGCGCGCTTGCCGATGAAGTTGAAGCTGCCCATCGAGCTGAGGTCGATCTTGTCGGTCCCCGACTGGAAGTCGAGGATCTGGTCGCGGCCCGAGCCCGCGAGGCTGTCGCGGTGGC
The DNA here is from genome assembly GCA_036386795.1 of Allosphingosinicella sp. GTDB lineage: Bacteria > Pseudomonadota > Alphaproteobacteria > Sphingomonadales > Sphingomonadaceae > Allosphingosinicella. The sequence goes on along the minus strand of DASVUZ010000001.1, from coordinate 18,531 downwards.
TTTCCAGCCGGAAGACGTCGGAGCCCGTCCCGCCGGTGAGCAGATCGCGCCCGAGGCCGCCGACCAGGAGGTCGTCGCCCGAGCCGCCGTCGAGCGAGTCGGAACCGGCGAGGCCGAAGACGGAGTCGTCGCCGGCGAGCGCGCGGATCGAGTCGCTGCCGGCGGTGCCGGTGAGCAGGTCGCTCCCCTGAGTCGCGGCCGCCCGGACTCCTGCGAAGTCGCTATAGTCGAGCTGGAGGCTGCCGGAGAGCAGGAGCTGGAGATCCGCGATCCGGTCGCCGTTCGAGTCGAGCTCGACGACGGTCTGCTCCGACGTGGCGGCGTAGCGCAGCTCGCCCGCGTTCCCGGTGAAGGCGTTGTTGCCGATGAAGCTCGACGCGCCGGCGAGATCGATCTTGTCCACTCCCTTCTGGAAGTCGGCGATCGAGTCGCGGCCGAGTCCGACTCCGCTGTCGCCGGCGGCGAAGCGGAAGGTGTCCGCCCCGTCGCCGCCGGTCAGGACGTCCGCTCCGGCGCCGCCGATGAGGACGTCGTTGCCGCCGCCGCCGGAGAGCGAGTCGTCGCCGGCGCCCGAATCGAGCCGGTTGGCCGAGTCGTTGCCGGTCAGGACGTCGTTGCCGCCGCCGCTGGTGGCGTTCTCGATGGTGACCGCGTTGGCGATGGTGAAGCCGCCATGGATTCCCCAGGCATAGGAGACCCGGCCGCCGCCGCCTTCCTCATATTTCAGCGTCGCGGAGCGAAGGTCGATGACCGAGTCGCGGGCGCCGGCGTAGCGGATCTCGTCCGTTCCTCCGGCGTCCCAGATCGATTCGTAATAGGTGCCGGGCGCGTTGACGTCCTTCAGCTCGTAGACGTCGTCGCCGGTGCGCCACTCCTCGTTGACTCCGTATTTGTCCTGGATCACCGCGATGTCGAGCGGGCTCAGCGAGGCCACCCAGCCGAAATGGTCCACCTCGGTGGCGGTGAGGCCGCCCGAGCGCGCCTGGCCGTAGGGCGAGGTCGACCAGCCGTCATTGTAGGACATGATGGTGTGGACCTGCTGGCTGAGGTCGAAATCGCCATAGCCGCCGCCGATCACGTCGGTGGTGCCGGTCCCGGCGCCGCGCATGACGCTGGAATGGCCGCCATTGTCGTGCGGGTGGGCCATGCCCATGCCGTGGCCGAACTCGTGAAGAAGGGTCGGGAAGTAGAAGCCGCCCTTCTGGAGGCCTTCCTGGCTCCAGCGGACGTCGCCGGAGTTGAACTCCGCCTGGCCCTCATTGAGGGTGTTGGGAGCGCTCATCCGGCCGAGCAGCGACGCTCCGGCCCCCGGCGTGCCGTTGTAGGTGATGATCTTGAAGTCGGCTTCCTCGCGGGTCGCGACTTCGACGAAGACGACGTCCGCGACCTGCTCGTAGAGGTCGAAGGCCTGCTCCATCGCCGACTTTTCCCAGGCCTGGAGGCCCTTGGCGACCATCGTCGCGGTGAGCCCCGGGTTGGTCGGGTCCTCCGCCACGAAGACGTCGCCGGCCTTGGCGAAATAGACGGTGATGACGTTCTTGCCCTCGATTCCGAAGATGTTGCTGGAAGCGAGGAACGGGTTGCCGGTGACCCTCGGCCCCTCGGCGCCGTCGGGATTGCGCGAGGTGCGGTCGACCTGAGTGCCCCAGTCGATCGAGTGGAGCGGGCTCTCGACGCTGTAATAGGGCTTGTAGCTGGTGTCCGGGCGTCCGGTCACGTCCTTCACGAACAGCTCATAGTCGCCGACCGAATCGCCGTTGGTGCCGTTGGCCGGGTGCTGGTCGAAGGCTCGGGCGCTGATGTAATAGGTGCCGCTGACCGGAGCCACGAAGGTCAGGAGGGCGTCAAGGCCGCTCGGCGTGTTGGGGCCGCCGCCGTCGGCGTTGGTGAGGAGCGTTCCGTCGGGGCCGTAGAGGTCGATATAGGCGTCCGCCAGCGGAACGCCGCTCGGCCCGCCGAGGACGAGATACTGGCCGATGTCGTAGAGATGCCCTTCGATCAGCTCGACCTTGAAGAAATCCTGGTCGCCGATCGAGTCGATCGTGGAGACGACCGACGGCCCGTCCACGGCGACGCTGTAGGTGGTGTCGATCGTGTCGGGCACCTCGTCCGCGGTCACGAGGAGGATCGTGTCCAGCGATCCGGCCTTGGGCTCGTCGCTGACGAATCCGGCCGCGAAGGCGCTGTCGAGCTTGCCGTGCCGGACCAGGGCCTGGCTGAGGAATCCTTCGGCGACCAACCTTTTTCCTTGAAGATCACAGGACCAGCACATCATTCGCCTCCGTTTTCAGGATATGAGACAGTAAACCTGCGCACATTCGCAATGCGTCAGGTGTTCAGCGAGTTTCGAGAGAAGGAACGGGATCAGCTATACATCAGCCGACGTAGCAGGAACTGGCGAGAGGGAGATTAAATCGTGCGTTTAGAGAGTAAACTTCGCATTTAAGCTTTGAAATCCATGGATATTCATTCGGTTGGGGATTACGGCGGGGCAAGCGGTTCGTTTCGTATCCGAAGCAAGATGACGGCAGGCCGTGCCACGATCGCGGCGAATTGAGCGATCGGCCGCCAAGCGCCGGCCGGTGGCGCCCTGGAGCCGGCCGCGCTAAGGCGGCTCCATGCTTCTCCGCCGCCGCCCGCTCGCGCCAAGATTAAACGCATGACCGCGCATGTGCTGGTGGTCGAGGACGATGCCGCGCTGCTGGCGATGCTGCAGGCGGCGCTGGCCTATGGCGGGTTCGCGAGCGACGCGGTGTCGCGCGGCGCCGATGCGGTGACGGCGGTCGAAAGCGGCCGCTTCGATGCGATTCTCCTCGATCTCGGCCTTCCGGACTGCGAGGGCGGCGAGCTTCTGCCTCGCCTCCGGGCGCTGTCCGACCTGCCGATCATCGTCGTCTCCGGCCGGGGAGCGGAGCGCGACAAGATCGAGGCGCTCGACCTCGGAGCGGACGATTTCGTCGCCAAGCCCTTCCTTCCCGGCGAGCTGCTCGCCCGGATCCGGGCCGCGCTTCGCCGCTATGCCGCCCGCCAGGATCGCGGCCCCGAGGATCCGGCGCGCTCGCCGCTCAGGATCGGAGGAATGATTCTGGACCCGCTGGACTGCAGCGTGGGGCTGGCGGGAGGCAAGGCCGAGCTCAGCGGCGCGGAGTTCCAGGTCCTGCAACGGCTCGCCTCGGGGCGCGGCGCGACGGTCTCGCGCTCCGAGCTCCTCGCCGAGATGTACGGCGACGAGGCGCCGGCCGAGACCAATGTGATCGACGTCTACATCTCGCGGCTCAGAGCCAAGCTGCGCGACCTTCCGGGCGGCGAGGACCTCATCGCCAACGTGCGCGGTCAGGGCTGGAGGCTTCGGATTCCCGGGTAAAGGACCCAACGGGCCCTTCGCTTCGCTTCGGGATCGATGGCTGCGAACAGTCCCCCGGGCTGTCCGCTGTTCGCCATTGAGCCCTTCGCTTCGCTTCGGGATCAATGGCTGCGAACAGTCCCCCGGACTGTCCGCTGTTCGCCATTGATGGTCGGGGAGACAGGATTCGAACCTGCGACCCTCTGCTCCCAAAGCAGATGCGCTACCAGGCTGCGCCACTCCCCGACGATCGGGTGAAAGTGGTACTTCGACCCGGGGCAGGAAGGAAGAGGAAAGGCCCCTTCCCCTCCGCCGATCAAAATATGCGTCGATCGAAAAGGCTGGTGGGCCCGGCAGGATTCGAACCCGCAACCTAGCCGTTATGAGCGGCCGGCTCTACCATTGAGCTACAGGCCCGTAACCCAGCCTCCATTCGGATAGGCAGCGGGTGCGGCTAAGGCAAGACGCGGTTCAGGCGGCCTTGGCGGCGGCGATCGTCTCCTCGATCGAGGCGGGCCTGATGCCTTCACTCTCGAAGAAGTCGAACATCGCATCCCACCAGGCGTGGAAGGCGCGAAGATCGTCTGCGGTCCTGACGAACGGGGTGTGGCCGGGCTCGACCGAGGGCGAGTGGAAGGACAGGCTGAACCAGCTCACTCCATCGTCGATCAGGACTCGGGCCGCGGCCAAGGCTTCGCGCAGCGGCACCCCTTCCGGAGTGAGCGGAACCCGGTTGAGGAGGCCGGTGCGGGACAGGATTCCGCGACCGCGCGGAAGCCGGGACGCGGCTCGGTAGACGGCCGCTCCGCGTCCTCGAAGGCGCCCGACATAAGCGGCGCTCAGAGGAAGCTCGATCAGGTGGCTGCCCCCGACCCGGAACGGGAGCGGCCTGACCAGCGAGAAATCGGGGCCGCCTTCGTCGCTGTAATCGTGAAGGGCCCGCACCGAGACGTCCGCCTCATAGCCGGCTTCGGCGAGAAGCCCGGCGGTATTGGGCCCGACCCCGTAGCGCCCGGCACGGTAGACGATCGGCCGTCGCCCGAAAGCGGCTTCGATCGTCGCGGTCAGGTTCCGGATTTTCGCCTGTTCCAGCTCGGTTGGAAGATTGCCGACGAAGCTATTGTAAGTATTGATTTCTTCATCGTGCGGCGGGTTCACCCACGGATGGAGCTGAGTGCCCACCGAGATTTCGTCGCGCTCCAGCCATTCACGAAGCATGGCCACCGACCCGGGATCGGTCGCGATCGGATGGTCGACGAGGTGGACGCACTTCACCCCGCGGCTCCGGAATCGCTCCTGGAGGGCGGGCATCGCCGCCATGTGGGTGGTGGACCGGTTGTCGCGGCTTCGCGGCTTGCTCCAGTCGAACTCCTCCTCGGTGTCGCTGAACACCGTGAACCGGCGGCCGAAGCTCGACGGGAAGGCGATATAGTCGTTGGACCGAGGCTGGCGGTTGAGGCGATGCGCCCGCCTGTCGGGTTGATCCTGCCGAGCCACCGGTGGCTAACCGTTACGGCCGGATGAGCGTTCCGCGGGCTCGAGCGGCGGCAAATAGAGGAAGAAGCGCTCGCGGCCGATCCGGAGCCCGCCGCCGACCGCCTCGGCGAGGTTTCGGACCAGCCTCAGAGCGAAGCCGAGGCCGAGCGCCGGAGCCCCGGGCCAGTCGCCGTCGGGGCTGTAGCCGGGATCGAGCAGGGCCGCTTCGTCGAGCCCGTCTATCGCCTGCGGCCGGTCGATCGACAGGCACAGCATCTTGCGGCCGCCGTCATGGCCCATCGCCATGGTCGCGGTGATCGTCTCCCCGTCGCGGGCGAGGCCGATCGTGGCGGCGAGCATCCGGGCGAACATCCGCTCGGCGGCGTCGAGCTCGACCTTGGCGTCGGGCAGGTCGCGCTCGATCTCGATCAGGATCCGGCTGCCGCGCTGGCGGGCGACCCGCTCATAGGCGTCGTGGAGCCGGCAGAGCAAAGCGACGGCGTCGACCGAGCTTTCCGAGAGCTGGAGCCGCTGGGTCTCGATCCGGGCGGCGGTGTCGAGATCGTCGACCGCCGACAGGAGCCGCCGGGCCTGGTCCATGATGTCCGACGCGCGCGATCGGTAGCTCAGAGCCGCAGGCCCCATATACTGGCCGTCGATCATCTCGGCGAAGCCGATGATGGCGTTGAGCGGGGTTCGAAGCTCATGGATCAGCTGGCGGAGCGAATCGGCGGGAAGGTCGGTTCCGAACAGCCCGGCCGGAGCGTCGGCGGCGGTCCCCGAATGGGCGACCTCGTCGAGCCTCGGCCGGCGGGCGGAGCCTCGATAGCCGAGGAAATTGCCCTGGGCGGCGTCGAAGAAGGGCACTCCCGAGATCCGCCAGTCGCCCGACGCGGCGCCGGCGCCCGGAACGCTGAAGCGGGCGTCGCGGAACGGAGCCCGCTTCTCGAACGCGCCGGCCGCCTGGCCGTCCACGCCATGCTGGCCGCGCTCGGCGATCGAGGCGATGCTCTGGCCGACCAAAGGCCCGCGCGGAGCCCCTTCGACCCACAGGATGACTCCGTCCGGCCCGGTCTCCCACTGGAACTCCTCGACCGGGAGCGGCGCGGCCGCGGCGGCGGCGCCGGCGGAGTCGCGGCGGCGGCGGAAATTCTCGATCCGGGCGACGAGGTCGCGGATCTGCGCTTCGCTCCGCTCCGCCGCCGGCGAGACGAGCTCGGCCGGGGCCGCGACCTCGCCGCCGAGCGCGAAATCGCTCGCTCCGAACCGGGCGAGCGCATCGACCACGTCCGGCGGAAGGTCGCGGCGATGGCGGAGCAGGCCGCGCGCGACCGGGCCGAGGCGCGGCAGGAGATCGAGCCACTCGGCCGGGTCCAGCCGGGCCCCGGCCAGGAGCGGCGAGGCGATGGCCGGCCTGTCCTCGGCGAAGAAGGCGAGCGCGGAAGGGCTTAGGCGGCGGCCGGCGAGCGCCCGGGCCGCCTGCGCTCGAATCTCCTCAGGCACGGAATCGCGATTGCGGCGGAGCCAGTCCAGCGCCTCGGCCTGAGCCTCCCCGCCGGCGCGGCCCTGGGCGAGAAGGTCGACGAGCTGGCGCCACTTGGCGGCGAGCGCGGCCGGCCGCGCCTCGCTTTGCCTCAGCACCGTCGCGATCATGTCGTCGAAACGCAAGCCGCCAGCCCTTCGTGAACGGGACCGAAAGCCGGCCCCGCCAATCGTTAACGCGCGCTCCCCCCAAGCGGAAGGGGGCCATTTGGGCGGCGTCGCAATATGGGACGTGGCGGCGACTCGAAAGGGGCGCCGGATCGCTCCGGCGCCCCTGTCTTCCGCGGGCTCTACCTGTCTCAGGCGCCGCTTCGCGCCAGCCAGGCCAGCCAGAAGGCGCCAAGGTCGCCGCGGGTGCCGGTCAGCGACTTGAAGGCGGCCTGGGCTCCGGCGCGGTCGCCCGAGGCCAGCATGGCCATGGCGATGCGGGTGTTGACGAGGTTGGCGTCGACTCCGCCCTTGGTCAGGGCGGCGCGATAGAGGGCGATCGCCTTGGCATGCTCGCCATAGCCGTAGAAGGCGTCGCCGATCTTGAGCGCGAGGGCGCCGTTCGCTCCGGCCATCGCCTTGCCCTCCTCGCCGGCGAGGCTCGCGCGGTCGCCGTTGAGCCGGGCGCTGTTGAGCCTGATCAGCTCGGCGAAGGCGGCCTTCTTGGGATCGATCATCCGCTTGGCGACTCCGTCGTCGAGAACGGCCTTGGCCTCGCCGTAATTGCCCGCCCGGTAGAGGTTGTCGGCGAGGTCGAACCAGTCGCGCTCGCCGGCGAGGGCGCCGCTCGTCCGCATGAAGCGGAGAAGATCGAGCTCCGCCGCCGGATCGAGGCCGCTGGTGTCGCGGAAGATGAGCAGGGCGTCGCGCCAATTCTCCTTGGTCGGATAGGCGGCGACGAGCTCCCGGCTGAGCTTCTGCGAGGCCTGGCGGAGGGCCGGATCGCGGCGCCCGTCGAAGGCCAGCTTGAGCGCATATTTGTACCAGCTCTCGTCGACCGGCTGGTTGGCTGCGCGCTTGATGTCGATCGCGCGGGTGACCAGCTGGACCGCCTCCTGCGGCTTCCTGAGGTCGTTCTTGACCTGGGCGAGCGCGATCAGGGCCTCGGAATCGTTCGGGGTAAGCTCGACGACCTTGGTGAAGGAGGCCTCGGCCTTCGCCTTGTCGCCGGCATTGGTGGCGAGCGCTCCGCGGTTGCGCCAGATGATCGGAAGGTCGGCGGCGGGCACCTGGCCGCTGGCGATCAGATTCTCGAGGCCCTGCGACTGCATCGCGACGTTGTTGACGCCCACTCCGATCTCGAGCTGGAACCGGCCGACGGCGTAGCGGGCGTCGGGGCTCTGGGCGACGGCGACCGCGGCGGGAAGCCCGGCCTGGGCGGTCGCCCAGTCCTTGGCGGTGATCGCGTTCTGGACCGGGAGAAGCGCCGCGCGCTCCTCCTTGCTGAGGTTGAAGCTGCGTTGCGCCGGCTGGGCGGCCTCGCCCTTCTTGCGCTTCTGCGCTTCTGCCGGAGCCGTCGCGACCACCGAGGCGCCGCCGAGCACGAGGGCGATGCCGAGCGCGATCCTGGAAACGGATTTCATAGAAGTGCCTCCTGTTGACGCGCCTTGAGCCGGCGGTCCTGGTAAAGAATATGAGGCGGCCTCTACCGCCAAATGCCGAGCGTTTCTAGCGCTCGCGCGCTGAACCGCCGTTGAACTGCCCCGACCCGAAACAGCCCGGTTTTCAGCGGCTTGGATCGGAAGGCGGAAAAGTCGCGGCGGAAGCTGGCGATTCGCCCGATCGGCACTATGTAGGAGCCGCCCCTCGCGCGCGTGCGCATGCGTACGCACGTGCGCGCGGGGTGGCGCCCGGCATCCCCTTCGGCTAGGCTCGCCCACCGGCATTCTTCCGCGCGCCGGCGCATCCACGACAGAATCAGGAACCTCCCTTGGCCAGCGCCCCGCCGACCATCGACAGCCACGATATCTCCCCAGTCCAGATCGTCGAGGAGATGAAGACCTCCTACCTCGACTATGCGATGTCGGTGATCGTCGCCCGCGCCCTCCCGGACGTTCGCGACGGACTGAAGCCGGTCCACCGCCGGATCCTCTACGCCTGCGACGAAGGCGGCTTCGTCCCCGGCCGGCCGTACCGCAAATGCGCCAAGATCGTCGGCGACGTCATGGGCAATTACCACCCGCACGGCGACAGCGCGATCTACGACGCCCTCGCCCGGCTCGCCCAGGACTGGTCGATGCGGGTGATGCTGATCGACGGCCAGGGCAATTTCGGATCGATGGACCCCGACCCTCCGGCCTCGATGCGCTACACGGAGGCGAGGCTCGCCAAGGTGGCGATGACCCTGCTCGAGGATCTCGACAAGGACACGGTCGACTTCACGCCCAATTACGACGGCTCGAGGATGGAGCCGCAGGTCCTCCCCGCCCGATTCCCGAACCTGCTGGTCAACGGCGCCGGCGGGATCGCGGTCGGAATGGCGACCAACATCCCGCCGCACAATCTCGGCGAGGTGATCGCCGCGTGCAAAGCCTATATGGACGACGGCGGGATCACCATCGAGCAGCTGATGGAGATCATCCCCGGCCCGGATTTCCCGACCGGTCCGCTCATCCTCGGCCAGGCCGGCGCCCGGAGCGCCTATCATACCGGCCGGGGCTCGATCATCATGCGGGCCCGCCACAAGGTCGAGGAGGGCCGCGGCGACAGGGTTTCGATCGTTCTGACCTCCATCCCCTATCAGGTCGGCAAGAACGGCCTCGTCGAGAAGATCGCAGAGGCGGCCAAGGACAAAAGGATCGAAGGCGTCTCGGACATTCGCGACGAATCCAATCGCGAGGGCGTCCGGGTCGTCATCGACCTCAAGCGCGACGCCACTCCGGACGTGGTGCTCAACCAGCTGTGGCGGCACACGCCCGCCCAGTCGAGCTTCCCGGCCAACATGCTCGCGATCCGGGGCGGACGGCCCGAGACTCTCAACCTCAGGGACATCATCGAGAGCTTCGTCCGGTTCCGCGAGGAAGTGATCACGAGGCGAGCCAAGTTCGAGCTCGCCAAGGCGCGCGACCGGGCCCACATCTTGCTCGGCCTGGTCATCGCCGTGACCAATCTCGACGAGGTCGTGCGGATCATCCGCGGATCGGCCTCCCCGGCCGAGGCGAGGGCCGCGCTCATCGCCCGCGACTGGCCGATCGCCGAGATCGCGCAATATATCGCGCTGGTCGAAGCGGTCGAGCATGAGGTGGAGGGCGACACCTACCGGCTTTCGGACGCCCAGGTCCGGGCCATACTCGAGCTCAGGCTGCACCGGCTCACCGGGCTCGGCCGCGAGGAGATCGCCGGCGAGCTCAGGCAGCTGGCCGTGTCGATCGGCGAGCTTCTCGAGATCCTCGGCGACCGGGTGAAGCTCTACGCGGTGATGCGCGCCGAGTTCGACGAGATCGCCGAGCAGTTCGCCACTCCGCGGGTCACCGAGATCGCTCCCGCCTGGGACGGAATCGAGGACGAGGACCTGATCGAGCGCGAGGACATGGTCGTCACCGTCACCCATGGCGGCTACATCAAGCGCACTCCGCTTGACACCTTCCGGGCCCAGCGCCGGGGCGGCAAGGGCCGGGCCGGGATGTCGACCAAGGACGAGGACGCGGTCACCAACCTGTTCGTGACCTCGACCCACACTCCGGTCCTGTTCTTCTCGACCGCCGGCAAGGTCTACCGGCTCAAGGTCTGGCGGCTCCCCGAGGGCGCGCCTCAGGCGCGCGGGCGGCCGATGGTGAACCTGCTTCCCCTCGGCGAGGGCGAGACCATCTCGACGGTCCTTCCGCTTCCCGAGGACGAATCGGAATGGGGCAAGCTCCACATCCTGTTCGCGACCGCCCACGGAACCGTCCGCCGCAACTCGATGGACGCTTTCACCAACGTGCCCACCGCGGGCAAGATCGCGATGCGGTTCGGGAGCGACGAGGAAGGCGATCCGAGCGACCGGCTGATCGGGGTCTCGCTCCTGACCGAGGAGGACGACGCGCTACTCGCGACCAAGCACGGCAAGGCGATCCGCTTCGCCGCGACCGAGGTCCGCGAGTTCCAGTCGAGGACCGCCGCGGGCGTCCGCGGGATCCGGCTGCAGGAGGGCGACGAGGTCATCTCGCTGTCGATCCTCAAGGGCTTCGACGCGACCTCCGACGAGCGCGAGGCCTATCTTCGGGCCGCTCCGTGGAAGGAGAACCAGAATCCGCCGACTCTCGGCGCCGAGCGGATGGCCGAGTTCGAGGCCGCGGAGGAGTTCATCCTCACGGTCACCGAGAATGGCTACGGCAAGCGCACCTCGGCCTACGAATATCGCCGCACCGGCCGCGGCGGCCAGGGCATCACCAATATCGAGACTTCGGAGCGCAACGGCTGCGTCGTCGCCAGCTTCCCGGCCCATAACGGCCAGCAGCTGATGCTGGTCACCGACCAGGCCAAGCTCATCCGGACCACTGTCGGGGACATCAGGATCGCCGGCCGCTCCACCCAGGGGGTGACGATCTTCCGGGTGGCCGAGAACGAGCATGTCGTCTCCGCCGCCCGGATCGACGAGGACGAGGAGCCGGAGAACGAGGCCGAGGAGCTGGTCGCCGAGGAGCTCGGCGAAGCCCCGCCCGAGGCGGCGTCGGACCAGGTGCGGCTGGACGACGGCACCGGACCGGAGACCTTGCCGGACAGCCAGGAAAGCGACGACGCCTGATCCGCCGACGGAATTGCGGTGGAATTGCGGTAACGGAATTGCGGTGACAGTGCACTCAATTCGAATCAGTGCAGAAATCAGTGCACTGTCACCGTATTTGTCCGGGAATGCGGTGACAGTGCACTCAATTCGAAATGAGTGCACTGTCACCGTATTAGGCTGTCACCGCACTAGCCTGGCTTCCGTCCGCGCCGGGTTCGGCGTCAGGGAGGATGTCACCCCCAGGAAGATGAGCAGCTGGCCGGCATAATAAAGCAGCCAGATCGGCGGGCCGAGGCCGGCGGCGTCGCTGGCCATCCGGAACGCGATCAGCATGTCGCTGGCGAGGAAGAGGATCGCTCCGAGGGCGACCAGGGCGCGCGGGAAGCGGCTGAGCCAGGCGCTCGCCGCCATGGCTCCGAGGAGCAGGGCATAAGCGACGAACGGACCGCCTTCTGTCCGCCCGTAGAGCAGGAAGCCCGGCACGGCGACCGCGGCGAACAGGATCAGGAAGGCGACCGCCAGATCCTTCTGGTCACTCCCGGCCCGGCGATTGCGGCGGTACAGGGCGATGGCGGCGACGTGCGCGGCGGCGAAGGCCGAGGCTCCGGCGGCGAGGGAAATCTCGAGCAGCATGTCCCCGATCGCTCCCAGCGCGAGCAGGGCTGCAAGCAGCCAGCCGTCCGGGTCCCGAGCCCGCGACAGCGCAGCGAGAGCGAGCAGGCCCACCCCCGCCGCCTTCACCGCGATGTCCGCCGCGTCCGGCAGATGGTCCCACAGCAGGGGATAGGCCGTCCCGGCCACCAGGCTCATCGCCACCATCAGCCGTGCCGTCGCCCGCATGCCTTCCCCCTGCCCTTCGGATTATCCCAGACCGCCGCTCCGGACCAAGCGCAAAGGCGGAATTCGAAAATAGGGATTGCGCCCGTACACTTTTCTGCTATTTCTGTTTTTACAGAAAGAACCGCAAGTGAGCGTGATCGACCATCCCGACGCCAAGGCGTTCATCCTCCACTGGGGGGAGATGGGGACCCAGTGGGGGGTCAACCGCTCGGTCTCCCAGATCCATGCGCTTCTCTACCTGTCCGAGCGCGCCCTTCCCGCCGACGACATCGTTGAGCAGCTCGGACTCGCCCGCTCGAACGTCTCCACCGGCCTCAAGGAGCTGCAGGGCTACGGAATCGTCCGCCGGGTCCATATCGAGGGCGACCGGCGCGACCATTTCACCGCCGAGACGGACCTTTGGGAAATGCTGACCCGGATCGTCGCCGAGCGAAAGCGGCGCGAGATCGATCCGACCGTCGCTCTGCTCGCCGAGCTTTCGGCCAGGCTCGCCACCGACGACAGCGCCCCTCCCCACGTGCGCGAGCGGATCACCCGGATGCACGAATTCATCTCGACGCTCGGCAATTGGTACGAGCAGGTGCGAGTGCTTCCCAAGCCGACCCTGGTCACCCTGATGAAGCTCGGCGGCAAGGTCGCCCGCTTCGTCCCGGGGGCCGGCAAAGCCCGCAAGACATAGGAGCCCTCCCCGGCGCACTGCCAAAAGCCGCGCCCAACGATTTCAGTTTCTACAGAAACAACCGAAGAGAAAGGAACTCGCCATGACCGAGATTGCCTATGGCCTTTACCTGCTGATCACCCTCGCGATCACGATCTGGGTGGCTCGAACCCTGTCGCGCAACGGCAAGGTCTTCCTGGTTCAGTGCTTCGGCCACAATGAGGAGCTCGCCAATTCGACCAACCATTTGCTCGTGGTCGGATTCTACCTCGTCAATATCGGCTTCATCACCCTCACCCTGAGCCTCGGCGCCGAGCCGACCAGCCCGGCCGAGGCGATCCGCTTCCTCAGCAGCAAGGTCGGGCTCGCGGTGATCGTGCTCGGCGGAATGCATTTCTTCAACATGTCCGCCATCGCCCATTTCGGGCGCAAGGTGAACGAATGGTTCTCGGACCAGCGGGCCCAGGCCGCCGCGCTCTGAGGCCGGCGCCGGCGCGGTCCCAGGCCGCGCCGGCCCGCCCATTTACGGGAGGATGAGCGTGCCCCGGACTTCCCCGCCCTCGATCGCCCTGGCCTCGCTCGCCGCCGGGCCGATCTTCCTGGCTTCGACCGCCGCGGCGTCGCTCTACCTTCGGCTGCCTCGGCCGGTGGTCGTCGAGCCCTGGCAGGCCGCTTCGTTCGTCCTGATGGCGATGCCGGCCGTCATCGTCGGATTCCTGCTCTCCGTGCTCCCCAACATGATCGGCAGCCGGCTGATGGTCCGGGCCGGCGCCGCCCTTCCCTGGGCGCGGGCGCCGGTGGCCTGGGCCGCGTCCGGAGCGCTTATGGGCGGCGGCCTCGTCGGACTTACCGGCGCCTTTTCCGAGCCCGCCGCCGCCTTCGGGCTGATCGCGACCTCGGCCTGCTGCGCGGCGATCTGCCGGCTGTCGGTCTGCTGGGACTGAAGCCTTTCCCGCGGGCCCGGCCGGGGCTATCGCGCGGCGATGGCGTTTCAGGTCCACATCATCGGCGGCGGCCTCGCCGGCTCGGAGGCCGCCTGGCAGCTCGCCGAGGCGGGCGTGAAGGTCCGGCTTTCCGAGATGCGCGGCTCGGGCGAGTCAACTCCGGCCCACCACACGGACAGCCTCGCCGAGCTGGTCTGCTCGAACAGCTTCCGATCCGACGACGCCGAGCATAATGCGGTGGGACTGATCCACTCCGAGATGCGCCGGCTGGGCTCGGTGATCATGGCCTCGGCCGACGCTCACCGGGTGCCGGCCGGATCGGCGCTGGCGGTCGACCGCGAAGGCTTCGCGGCTGAAGTCACCGGGCGGATCTCTGACCATCCCAATATCGAGCTGGTTCGCGAACGGGTCGAGGCCCTCCCCGCCTCCGGCCTCGCCATCGTCGCCACCGGGCCGCTCACCGCGATGAAGCTCGCGGAATCGATCGGCGCGGCGACGGGCTCCGACGCCCTCGCCTTCTTCGACGCCATCGCTCCCATCGTCCACAAGGACTCGATCGACATGGACGTCGCCTGGATGGCGGCGCGCTGGGACAAAGGCGGCAAGGATTACATCAACTGCCCGATGACCAGGGCGCAGTATCTCGCCTTCCACCAAGGCCTGATCGACGGCGAGAAGGCCGAGTTCAAGGCGTGGGAGACGGACACGCCCTATTTCGAGGGCTGCATGCCGATCGAGGTGATGGCGGAGCGCGGAGTCGACACGCTCCGCTACGGGCCGATGAAGCCGGTCGGGCTCGACGATCCGAGGACGGGGCGCTGGCCCCATGCGGTGGTCCAGCTCCGCCAGGACAATGCGCTCGGCACCTTGTGGAACATGGTCGGCTTCCAGACCAAGCTCAAGCATGGCGAGCAGGTGCGGCTGTTCCGCACCATCCCCGGGCTCGAGCGGGCCGAGTTCGCGCGGCTGGGCGGGCTCCACCGCAACACCTTCATCAACTCGCCGCAGCTTCTCGACGGGACCCTGCGACTGAGGACGGCGCCGCATATCCGCTTCGCCGGCCAGATCACGGGCTGCGAAGGCTATGTCGAATCCGCCGCCGTCGGCCTCCTCGCCGGCCGCTTCGCCGCGGCCGAGCTGGCGGGACGAACGCTCGCGCCGCCGCCGCCCGAGACGGCTTTGGGCGCGTTGCTGGGCCACATCACCGGCGGCGCGGATGCCGCCACCTACCAGCCGATGAACGTCAATTTCGGCCTCTTCCCCCCCATCGACGGCAAGGCGAGGAAGGCGGACCGCAAGCGGGCCTATACGAAGCGGGCGGAAGAAGCGCTGGCGGGATGGATCGCTGCTCTGCCTCCCCATGCGAATGCATGGGGAGGGGGACCAGCGGAGCTGGTGGAGGGGTGACCTAGCGGCTCGCTTCGCTGATAATCGCGCGAACCACCGCATCGACGTCGTTCATGACATCGCGCGCATCGAAGCGAAGCACTTTCAGCCCCTGCGACCGTAACCACGCGTCCCGCCGGGCGTCCCGCTCCGGATTGTCGCCCATCGAATGGCTGTCGCCGTCGACCTCCACCGCCAAGGGAATTGCCGGACAGAAGAAGTCGAGCGTGCAGCGGTCGAATGGATGCTGGCGGCGGAACTTCAGCCCGGCGGGCCGAAGGCGAAGCGCCTGCCACAAACGGAATTCGGGTGGTGTGGGCTCCCGTCGAAGCTGCCGAGCCCGATTCGTTGCGCTGTTCCGGCTGCTCACTGGTCGCGGTGGTGCCATGTCACCCCTCCACCACCTTCGGTGGTCCCCCTCCCCATCTGGCGATGGGGAGGCAGAAGCTCCGGCGTCCCTCGCCTCAGCACTTGCACCTGGGCCTGGCCTTGGGCCTGGGCCTCGACGCCTCATATTCCGCCGCGTCCAGCCAGCCGGATTTGTCCTTGTCGGCCTTGGCGAACCTCGCCGCGGAGGAGGCGGTCCACTCCTCGAAGCTGAGGCTTCCGCTGCCGTCGCGGTCGGCCCTGGCGAAGGCCTTGCGGCGGGGCTGGAGCTGCTCGGCCAGCGTGATTCGGCCGTCGCGGTCGCGGTCCGAGCGGGCGAAGCGCCTCGCCGCCTGGCTTCGCTCGCCGGCGGCGGGGGGCGGGACGGCGCCTGGGCCGGTCAGAGGGCGCGAATAGGCCGGGCGGGGCTCAGGCGGCGGCGGAATCGGATCGTCGGCCTCGGCCCGGCTTTTTACGATGAAAAATCCGGCGGCGATCAGAAGCAGGGCCGAGGCCCCCCCGGCGGCTAGTCTCAGCATCGGCAATTCTCCTCCCACGTGAATGAGGAGGAGCTTAGTCTTCGCTAAGCGATGTTTCTGTCGTTTGGAATTGCGTAAAGCAATTAATATCCAAAGATTCTATGCCGAAGCATGAGCCACATCCGCCCCGGCGATCCGCGCACCTCCCAGGGCGGGCGCGCCGGGTCCGAATCGCGGGCGGCGAGCGCCGCGAGCATCCCGAGCGGCCGAAGGCGCGACGGCCAGCGCGCCGGCAGCCGCCGCCGGCGAGCCGCTTCGAGAGCGACGTCGGAATCCTCGCTTGCGGCGCAGTGCCGGGCGAGGTCGACCAGCGCCCAGGCCTCACCGGACGGGCCAAGCCCCTCCTCCTCCTCCTCCGCCTCCTCCCCTCCGAGCAGGCGCGCCGTGTAGCGGAACAGCAGCGCGCCCCGAATGGCGGCATAGGAATCGAGCTCCGCCGGGCCGAGGGCCTCGTCGCCGATCAGGAGCGACCAGCCGTCTTCCATCCGGGCGAGCTCCGCGCCGGCGACGGCCGGAACGACATAAGCGGCGAGGTCCTTCAGGACCGGCTCGGCGGGCGCCGGGGCGACGTCGAGCTTCTCCAGCGCCTCGCGCCACCAGGCCAGCTTGATCCTGGCCATCATCGGCTCGCGCCCTCCGGCCAGGGCCGCTCCGAGCGCCGCGTCGAGCCGCCACAGGGCGCCGACGGCGGCGCGGCGGCGCGCCGGGACATAGCTCAGGGCGAGAATTCGGTCGGGGTCGAGGTCCGGTGACATTGAGCGCAGCCCCTACCCGTTCGGGCCGAGGCTGTCGAAGCCCTCCCTCGACGGGCTGTCAAGGGAAGGAGGGCCTTCGACAGGCTCAGGCCGAACGGAGCGAGGCTCCTTCCCTTTGCCCCTTTACCGGTAGCAGACCTTCTTCGCGGCCTCGACGACGCTTTCGACCCGGATCAGGGCCATCTTCTCGAGGTTGGCGGCGTAAGGCAGAGGCACGTCCTCGTCGGTCACTCGAAGCACCGGAGCGTCGAGGTCGTCGAAGCCCTGCTCCATCGCCACCGCCATCAGCTCCGAGGAGATCGAGCAGGCCGGCCAGCCTTCCTCGACGCAGACCATCCGGTTGGTCCTGGCGAGCGATTCGAGCACCGTCTTCGTGTCGAGCGGCCTCAGGGTCCGAAGGTCGATCACCTCGGCCTCGATGCCCTCCTCGGCCAGCCTGGTCGCCGCCTCGAGCGCGACTCCCACTCCGATCGAATAGCTCACCAGGGTGACGTCCCTGCCCTCGCGGGCGATCCGGGCCTTGCCGATCGGAAGGACGTAATCGTCGAGCTTCGGCACGTCGAAGCTCTGGCCGTAGAGCAATTCGTTCTCGAGGAAGACGACCGGATCCTCGGACCGGATCGCGGCCTTGAGGAGCCCCTTGGCGTCGGCGGCGGAATAAGGCGAGATGACGATGAGGCCGGGGACGCTGGCGTACCAGGGCCCGTAATTCTGGCTGTGCTGCGCTCCGACCCGGGAGGCGGCGCCGTTGGGGCCCCGGAACACGATCGGGCAGCGCATCTGCCCGCCCGACATGTAGTTGGTCTTGGCCGCGCTGTTGATGATGTGGTCGATCGCCTGCATCGCGAAGTTGAAGGTCATGAACTCGACGATCGGCCTCAGCCCACCCATCGCCGCTCCGGCGCCGACTCCGGCGAAGCCATATTCGGTGATCGGAGTGTCGATCACCCGCCTCGGCCCGAACTCGTCGAGAAGGCCCTGGGTGACCTTGTAGGCGCCCTGATATTCGGCGACCTCCTCGCCCATCACGAAGACGCGCTCGTCGGAGCGCATCTCTTCCGCCATCGCGTCGCGAAGCGCCTCGCGGACGGTCTGGCGCACGACCTCGGTGCCTTCGGGCACTTCCGGCTGCACGCGAAGGCTGGCTGGCGCCTCCCCCTCCTTGGCGCGCGCGTTCACCGTCGCCTGCTGGGCCTGCGCCTCCTCGGCCGGCGAAACGGCGATCGCCCGGCCGTTATCCTCGTTGGAAGCGACTTCGTGCGACGCGCCCGCGACTCCGTCTGCCGCCTCGCCGTCGGCGGTCACGATCGCGATGACCGTCCCCACCTTCACCTCGTCCGTGCCCTCGGGGACCAGGATCTTCGCGACCGTGCCTTCGTCGATCGACTCGAACTCCATCGTCGCCTTGTCGGTCTCGATCTCGGCGAGAATGGTGCCGGACGTGACCTCGTCGCCTTCCTTGACAAGCCACTTCGCGAGCGTGCCTTCCTCCATGGTCGGCGACAGTGCGGGCATCTTCAGCTCGATGGGCATCAGTAGGTCTCGACCAGGATGTCGGTGTAGAGCTCGGACGGGTCCGGCTCGGGGGACTGCTCGGCGAAGTCGGCCGCGCCGGTGACGATCTTCTTGATCTCGCCGTCGATCCTCTTGAGCTCGTCCTCGGCTACTCCGGCCGCGGCGAGCTCGCGCTTCACCGCCTCGATCGGGTCGGACTTGTCGCGCACTCCCTGCACTTCCTCGCGCGACCGGTACTTGGCCGGGTCGGACATCGAATGACCGCGGTAACGGTAGGTCTTCAATTCAAGCAGGATCGGCCCGTTGCCTCCGCGCACCCATTCGAGCGCGGTGGTCGCGGCGCCGCGCACGGCCAGCACGTCCATGCCGTCGATCTGGAGGCCCGGGATGCGGAAGCTGTCGCCGCGGCGGTAGAGCTGGTCCTCGGCCGAGGCGCGGTTGACGCTCGTGCCCATGGCGTAATGGTTGTTC